>JAFSMO010000079.1 GCA_017447865.1 Thermoguttaceae bacterium | reverse complement strand
GAAACGCGGCGAGGAGCCGCGGCTGGACGACGCGCAGCCGATCCTCATCCGGTCCGCCGATCGTGAATATGGGACCGACGTGGAGCCGCGCACGCTGGACCGCGACACCGTGAACTACATGATGCCGATCGACGGCATGAGCGTCTCCGAGGTCTTCCAGGCGGACATCGCGAAACTTCCGAAACTGGCGCGGGCCTTCCTCCTGGATTGGTTCGGGCAGGACCTGGTCGATGCCGAAAACTTCTTCCGCTTTCCAGAAACCAAATAAGGAGTGAACGCCATGAAAGAACCGATTTATTGTGACTTCCCGCTCGACGAAATCATAGCCAACGCGGAACCCTTGCCCCAGGATTGGTTCATGACAGAAATCGGCCCGATTTACCACGGTGGCCTGATGGTCGATTTCAAGGTTTTAGATTCAGTTCAATGGAAAGTCCCGGTCCTAGCCGGAGCAATCATTGACATCAAGACCAAAGAGATCATGACACTATGCCCCGAGGATCGCCAGCCGGTCCTTGACGCCCTCCGCGAATGGTACGCCGATCGTGAAAAGAAGCGCCAGGAAGCCCTCGAGCAGAAAGGAGAAAACTGATGCAGACCCCCGACTTTTACGCAGAACTCGCCCGGATCAGCACCACCCACGCCGCGAACCTCGCCGCCGATCACGGCTGGCAGATCACGCCGGAACACATCGCCGGAATCTGGCAGGCGCTCCTGGATCACCCCGACCTGCCGGACCTTTGGGATTCCCCCTTCTGCTTCTCCGCCCTGGTCCAGGAAATCACCGAAACCTGGCTCAGCACCGAAGCGTTCCAGGTTTGGTAGCAGACCCGCCTCCGCATCCGCCCAGCCCCGCTAGGCTTTTTTTAATCGCACGCCCGGAGCCGCCGGAAATTTCGTATACGAGCCTGCCCGCCCCGCCGATCGTGAAAAGGACGCCCACCCGCACCGGCGCTGACGCTTCGGGAATTTTTGGTTTTTGCTAATGGAAAAGGGACGGGGAGCCGATAAAAATTATTGATTAGAAGGCCGGCAAGACTATCTAGTCAAGATGATGACCATTTTCTCATTTAATCGCCTCCTTGCGGTCTTCGGATCCGCAGGGAGGTTTTTTTCTGCCCGCATTCTTCCGAACCCGCAGCCGGATCCCGCACGATCGGCGAAAAACGCCCCCGCACCCGAGCCGTTTCTCAATTTCGTATACGAGCCTGCCAGCCGATCGTGAAAAGGAACGTCCGCCCGCACCGGCGCTGCTTCCACGATCTGCAAACCCGGCGCATCGCCCGCCGATCGTGAAGAAAAACCCGCCGCGGATCGCGTCAGAAAATCCAGTGTGAAAACATTATTTTTTAGGTTTTTTTCCTCTTTTTTCCATATATTTGACGGGTTCACCCTTGCTATTTCTAAGAAAATGAGTAAAATAGACGATAATAAGAATGAGGAAAGGGGAAACGAAACCCCCGCAAACAAACACCCGAAACCAAACAAGGAGCAACGAAAATGAAAGACTTCAGAACCAACCTGACCTTCGACACCGTCGGACTGCTGAACATCACCAAAGCCCGGCGCTTCGGCCAAAAAATCCAGATCAACACCGAGATCGGCTTCCTTATCCACGGCAAGACGATCCTCCTGAGCACCGACTTTTTAAGGAGCATCGGCCTGCCGCTTCCAGAGGAATGCAGCCGGACCTGGGGCACGGTCGGCCTTCGGACCGGTCGCCTCGGATTCCTCGAGGATCACGAATACCCGATCGTGCTCAAGGGGATCAACGAACTGCTCGAACGCAGAAGTCAGGAACTCGAAATTCACTAGCCCTCAGTCAATGAGGGCTTTTTTATTACCCGGAACAAAGGAAAGGAGCCAAAAATGAACGACGCCAAACAGACCCCCAAAAGTAACTGCCTCATCGCCATCACCAAGGTTTTCCCGAACGACGATGCGCCGACCGCCATCCTGGACGTCAACGGCAGGATTTACTGCGCCAAACCCGGCCAGGCCCTCGACCCCGTCAGGATCATGACCGGGACCACCGACCCGGATGACGGGACCGAGCTCGAATGGATGTACCTGACCCGCAAAAACGTCCGGGAAATGAAATTCTTCGAGGAGGATGACGGCTTCATCTACCTGCCCAGCGAAACCCTGGAAATCCAGATCGAAAGGGACTTCAACTACGCGATCGCCAGCGCCCTGAAGCGCTTCTTTGAAAAGGAACTGAAAGAAGCCGACGCACGCGCCGAAAAAGAGAGCGAGCTGTTCATGACCCTCTGCCCATACGCGACTCGCCCCGAAAAATGACCGCCGGAAACAAACGCGGGGACCAGATCGGCCCCCGCAGACTTCTTAAATAGACCGCGGATCAGCCCGCACTTTCTCAATTTCGTATACGAGCCTCACCGCCAAACCACCCCACCGAGCGCCTGCCGATCGTGAAAAAATGGCAGTCAGCCGCCCCCAGCGCTTCGCGGATCCCGCCAAACGGCCCTGCCGATCGTGGAAAGGTGAGCAGCCCCAGCCCGTACCGGCACGATCGGCAAAAATCACCCGCACCCGCACCCACGTCCAGCAATTTCGTATACGAGCCTTCCCCAAAACGTGCCGAGCTGCGCCTGCCGATCATGGAAAGTGGGCAGCACCGACAGCCGAAAGCGGGCCAAGCCCCCGCCGATCGTGAGGAAAAACCACCCACCGCGGGCAGGAAACTGGCCCAAAATCCGGTTTTTCGGTTTTGATTTTGTACGATTCTTTCAGATTTTAAGACCCGCCAAAATGCAGCCGATCGTGGGGAAAAAAATCGGGGGCACGAGAAAAAAAATCGGGGGCAGAATCGGGGGCAGGCGGAGACAAAAATGGGACAGAAAAATTAAATATACCTCCCAGAATTTCCACCTTCTCCAAATATACTAGAATTTTTTCCTTCCCCAGATTCCCAACAATTCTAATTAGCACTTTTCGAGCCGATCCGGTTTTTGATTTTCTTTGATTCTGTGCCCCCGATTATCGGGGACAGTGCCCCCGATTCTGCCCCCTTTTTTTGCGACAAATTAAAAAAAGGGGGCAGGCATTTCAGCCCGTAAAAAAGGGACTTAAACGGCTGTCATTTCTTTCTTCTGCCCCCGATGTCCCCGATTTTTTTCTAATTGCGGAATATATACGAAAAAATTAATTAAATTAAAAATTAAAAAATAAATTAGGAAATTAATTCCAAAATAGTAAAGCAAGAATACGCGCGAAAATCGGGGACATCGGGGGCAGGCGCCACGACCGGCGGGGGCAAAATTTGAGAATTTTTTCCAGCCGATCGGCGGCTGCGCGGATCACCCAGCCGGAAGGCGGGCTGCTGATGCCACGATTGGCAGGATTCGCGACTCGGGGAGGTGGAAAATTCCCTACAACCCTCAGAAACGGCCAAAATCGGCCATTTTAGGCTGTTTGAACCCCAAATACGACCGGAGAGACCCCTCCGACCGTTGCGCGGCTTGTACGAAAAATGGACAACAATCGATAATAGAATAAAGGAGAGACGATTCAAAATAACCGTATGAAAATCTGGACTAAGCCGGTATCTCTACCCCCATAAACCGAGCGCACGCAGCCGGTATCTCTACCCCCATTTCGAGACCGGTATCTCTACCCCATAAACCGAGCGCACGCAGCCGGTATCTCTACCCCCATTTCGAGACCG
>JAFSMO010000078.1 GCA_017447865.1 Thermoguttaceae bacterium | reverse complement strand
TCATTTTTTTATTTAAAAATCTTTTTATTCTATTTAAAAAAATCCGCCTTAATCCGCCCAATCCGCCTAATCCGCGGGGCCTTTTTCGGGTGAACTCTTTACCTGATCTGGTGCTTTAGGAATAGATCAAGGAGCGTTCGGCTGACGCCGAACTTGACCGGCGAGGACGCCGGCCCTCCGAATCTTGAATCTACTTCCAGAGTTTCAGCCACGAATCCATCGCTTTCAGCTCGGGGTTGAGCCGGTCGTAGATGGCCTGCGCGTTCGATTTGTACTCCGGGCCGTACTCGGGGAAGTCGGCCGTGGCGCAGAATCTCGCGATTTCAAGCGTCTTGCGCATCGGCTCCAGGTAAACGATCTCCAGCCGGTCGCGATTCAGGGCCGAGGACTTCGGCGCCTCGGCGTTCAGCGTCGCGCAAAGGGCGTCCAGCTCGTCGAGCAGCGCGAGGGCTTTCGCCCGGTTTTCCAGCGTCTTCAGTCGCGGCGGGAAGTCCTTTCCCGGCTGGAAATGACGCGCCGGCAGAACGAAAAGACTCTTCAGCTCCACCAGTTTTGCGTCGAACTCTTTGGCGGTCTGGGCCATTTCCGGACCGTAGATCCAGCCGTAGATCGCACGTTCGCAGCGGGCCTGATCGAAGGTTTCCGGATTCCACGCCCAGAAGCCGAACAGCGTGTCGAGGTACTCCTCCGGGAACCCACCGCCGACGCAGAAAAGCATGACGTTCTGCGTGAACTTCGGGAAATCTCGGACGTTTTCGTAATGCGGCGAGTGCCAGCCCGCGGAAAGCTGGTGGAGTTCAATGTACGCGGGGAGCGGCGTCTTCGGGTCCCAGCCCTCCATTTCGACCCGGCCCGGGCGCAGGGAGACCGCAATGTTCGCGTTATTTTCGAACCCGGCGCGCAGATGGATCAGATTGTGCCACCAGGCGGGCTGGAGTTTCAGCCCCATGCTCGCGCAAAGCTCGGAATCCTTCGCGCACGGCAGCGTCGTGAAGTACCACTGGATCGAGTCAAAGCCCGGGATCTTGCTCAGCTCGTGGTTTTGCGGGTGGTCCACTTTGTTGTACGCTCCCACCGCGGGCGTGAAGGCAAGCTGAGCGCCGGAAAGGCCGTGCTTCTGCGCGAGATTCAGGAAGTTCTGGATCGAAAGTTTCGGGTTGGTCCCGACCCCGATGTCGTCGAAGGAAAGCCACATTCCGTCGGCGCCGAGGGCCAAAAGCTCCTCAAACGAGCGGTTCACGTCGCCGTAAAAATCAGTTTCGTCCAGTTTATCGAAGCCGACGATGATCCCGCCGGCCTTTTTCGTCGTCGCGGCCGCCACCACGGCGTAGATGAACATTCCGCGGCGGTGCATTTCCTCAATGACGCGCGAAACGGACTGGCGGTCGATCTCCTGCCCCGGCACGAACCCCATCGGCGCAGCGTAGAGCGGGTAAATGACCGTCTCGGGGATCTTCGGATTGTCGCGCAGGTCGGCGTAGTTGATCCTCCCGCGGGCGAAAGCGTCCAGCGCTCCCGGAACCAGATGCTGGCGCAGCACAAAGTGCGGCCGGCCCCGGCGCGCGATCGACGGCCAATCCGTGACCTGGAACGCCGCCAGCTCGACGCTCCCGTTTTCCTCGTTCCAGCGGAAAAGGTCAAGCAAAGCGTACGCGCCGTAAATCGCGCCGTTGAGATCGTTCCCGCTGATGGAGACCGCGGGGGAGCCAGACGCGGCAAGGTCCCACGTGATCTGGAATGCGTTCGTCACGCCTTCCGGAACGTCTTTCAGAGCGGCGACGCCCAGCGTGATTTTCACTCCGGCTTCCGCTTTTTCCTCGCCGGCTTTTTGACCAAAGCGGTTTTTCAGGGTCTGGCGGATCATCGCGGCCGCGTACTGGAGCTGGGGCGAGGCCGGGTCGGAAAGCGTGATCTCGACTTTTGCCGGGTCCACGCGGAACGTCTGGCCGAGGTCTTCCGCCGCGCGCGGAGTCGGGAAGATTGGGCACTCCGCCGCCTGAAGGAAAGCGGGAAGCACGAACGAAAGAAACACCAAAAGGACGGCGAAAATGGTGGGGGATGATTTTTTCATGGTCGTGAGTTTCCTGGTTTATGGGGGTGGGTGAATTGAAAATCTTTACAAAATCTGGCAGAGTTTCTTGAGCTGCTCGGCCAGTTCAAACGCGAATTTGCGGATCTCCACGATGTCCGCGTTCGGGTCGTTCCGGAATTTCTCGATTTTGGCCGTCGGCAGGTCGCTCATCGGCACCAGCTCGCACGCTTCCAGCAGATTGGCGGCCACTTCGCACGCGTCGAGAAGCTGCTTCTTGTCGCTGCGGCGGTACTCGAAAAAGTCCACCGACCGGTATTCCGTCAGGGCGTCGCGGATGAGCTGGATCGCTCGCTCCGCCTTCCTCTCGCGGTTCGGGTTCGGCGGGATGATCGACGCTCCGCGGTTCCGGTAGCAGCCGAACATCGCGGCGATGGTCCCGGCGTCCCGGATCGTTCCGTCGGGGTAGAAGATCCCGTGCTCGTCGCTGCAGCGGCCGTGGATCATCAGCTCGAACAAATACCAGCCCATCTGGTACTCGTTGCAGAACTGAAGGACCAGCTCGTACGGATTCGCGCGGGCGAGGCAGCCGGTCTCCGTATTAATGACGGGTTTCCCGAGTTTCTCGCCCCATTTCTTCGCCTGCTCGAAGTTCGCCCGTATCTTCTCACGCGTCTCGTTGTAGTCGTGGAAGGAAATGACGTCGCACAAACTGGCGGTGGACTCTTCGATCTCCCAAGCCGTCGTGTAGCCGATCGTCACGAGCGTGTTGGGGGCCAGGCGCCGGACCAGTTCCGTCTCGCGGCGGAGAAACGCCCAGATTTCCTGCTCGCGCCCTTTGCGTTCCTCGCCGGAAGACTGATGGATCCACGGCGAGCAGAGCGGCTCGTTCATCACGTCGATCATCAAAAGGCCCGGTTCCGATTTCAGCGCCGTGACGAATGCCGTGGCGTACGCGTCCGCCTTTTCGTACCCCTCCGGTTTGATCGTCTCCGGCTTGAGCATGTTCCCGTTGAAAAGGATCGGCATGCACTTGTAGCCGCAGGAATCGCAAATGCGTACGAAGTCTACGACCTGCTTGACGTACTCGTCACCGCGGGCCTCCCACGCTCTCTGACTGACCCAGAATCGGGTGGCGTTCAGCCCGACGCGCTGGCCGTAGGAAAGTTCCCGCCGGACCTGCTCCTCCGGCGCTCCGGGACCGTAGCAGACCCCGCGGAGCTTGGAGCAGTCGATCTGCGGCTTTTCCGCCAGGACCGTCCCGGCCCAAAAAACGAAAAGGAGGGAAAAAAGAGAAATCAGGGGAATACTGGAACGAATCGCGCGCATTTTAAATCCTTTCTGATGATCTGACCGATTCCAAAACCGTCACGGAAGCGGTCTCCCGCGGCCCGGCGGCTTCATTTTTTTGTATTATACTATGGGCCAGACTGAATGTCAAGAAGGGGCACTAAAAAGGCGGAACTTTAAGAAGCCCCCCTCCTTGAGGGGGGTGGCGCGTTAGCGCCGGGGGGAGTGAAATGGCACGGTCACCAACTCCCCCAGTCTCGCTGCGCGAGCCAGCCCACTCAAGGAGGGGGCCTTTTTTATTCTTCAGAAACCCGTTTGTAGATCAAGTAAAGCCCGCGCTGGAAACGGAAAAACTCGACGTCACTCTTCAGCTCAAGCGTCGGCACGACCGTCGGTTCGGCCGGGACCGTGAGCTCCGTCGGCTCGAACGGCACGACTTTCAGCTTCAGCGTGGTCATGCGGTACTCGGACCGGAAGAGAAGCGCCAGCTCGCCGACCGTCATGGCGTAGCTGGCGGGCAAACGGCGGAAATTCGCGTCCGTCTCGGCGCCCGGGGCCGGGAAATCGTCCGAAACGTCCGTCATTCCCATCGGGTTTGGATGGTCCACGACCACCAGCTCCAGATCCAGGTCGGCCGCGCTCTGCATCACCCGCCCCAGCTCGGCGATTTTGCCCGAATTTCCCGGGTTGGTCGGCAGGCAGTCAAAGACCAGAACGTCCAGCCCGCGCACGTCCTGGATGCGGAAACGCCGCTGATTCAGGCCCTCGGACGAAAGGCGCGTCACGTCGATCCCCTGCTCCCGCATTTTCTCGAACGTCGCGTCAAACTCCGTGATCAGGCCGACTTTTTTCCCTTTCAGGAACGCGAAATCGGCGTCTTCCGGACGGAGGACCGAGTTTTTCACCTCCTCGCGGATCTTCACCACGTCGTGCGGATCACGCACCGCGTCGATCACGCGGTCGGCGATTTTTCCGGCCGTGGGGTAAATATTCGGCTGGCTCGGGCCGTGCCAGTTCAGCCGGTTGGAAAGCACGATGACGAACGTCCCGAAATTCGGGTCGATCCAGATCGAGGTCCCCGTGTAGCCGCCGTGGCCGATCGCCTGCGGAGACTGGAGGATCCCGCGGTTCGGTTTCTCGCTTCGGTGGTCCCAGTTCAGCCCGCGGCTGCCGGACGTCGTGGGGTAAAAACTGACCATTTTGTCGTAAACCTCCGGCGAGAAAAGACGCTGCTTCGAGCCGTCCGGCGCCGTGAATTCCCCGCGGTTCAACATGACCGAGGCGAAAATCGCCACGTCGCTGACGGTCGAAAAATTGGCGCCGTTCCCGGTCCCCTGCTTCATGCGGCGCGCCCGCGTGTCGTTCGGGACGCCCTGGATCCAGCGGCCGTCCATGAATTCCGTCACCGCGCAGCGCTTGACCCGCTCCGGGTCGGGGAGGAACATCGTGTCGGTCATTCCGAGCGGGATGAAAATGTGGTTCCGCGTAAAGTCGGCGTACGTCTCGCCCGTCACGCGCTCCACGACCTTCCCCAGAATGATACAGCCGAGGCAGGAGTACTCGAACCGCTCCCCCGGCTCGGCTTTCAGCGGGAGCTGGGTGATCCTCTGCCAAATGTCGTCGGGCGTCCCCTCCCAGCTGTAACCGTCGCGGATCCCGGACGTATGCGTGCACAAATGCCAGATTTTGATTTTCTCTTTGCCATGGTTCGCCAGCTCGGGGAGGTACTTCGTCACCGGGTCGTCGTAGGAGATTTTGCCCTGCGAAACGAGCATCGCCAGCGCCGGGGCCAGGGCCTCGACCTTCCCGCACGATGCCATGTCCCACATCGTGTCCCACTCGACGGGCCGCGGGACGGGATTCTGCTGGCAGTTCCCCCACTTCTGGAGGTAAACGAGCCGATCCCCCCGGCCAATCGCCACGATCCCGCCCGGAATGTTCTCGGCCTCGATCAGCTTCCGGACCCAGCCGTCGATCGGCGCGAACGCCTCGGAGTTCAGGTTCAGCGACTCGGGCGAGACCACCTCCAACGGCGGATTGGCCTGGGCGAAAAGAGCAAAAACGACGAGAAAAAAACTGAAAGGAAGGAGGCGGGGCATTTTCTCGAGTTAGGAGTTAGGAGTGAGGAGTTAGGAGTTGAAGAACGAAACGCGCCGAGGATTTCAGTCCGCACTGAGGGTGGAAGTCACGGGCTTGCGGTCCGCGGCGTCTTCCGGGAGCCACGTGACGTCGATTTTCATTTCGCTGGTCGCGCCCGTCACCTCAGCGGTGATTTGGCTCGTCGCGGCCGACTCGCAGCGGGAAGGGACCAGACGCAGCGTTTTGTTCCCCTTCTGCTGGTACACGTAGAGCTCCACGCCGTACGTGCCCTTCGGGCAGCCGTCGCCGTCTTTGAACGAGGTCAGGGCGAATTGCCCGTTCGCGTCGATCTGCGACGTGGCAGGCCGGCCGTATTTCTCGTCGGGCGTGGCGGAAACGAACCGGATCGTTCCGTCGAACTCGCCCTCAAGCGGCTTTCCATCGACGTAAACCGTCCCGGAGACCGGGTAGCACCTGGGCATTCCGTCGCCGCAGCCGGCCAGAAGCAGGAAGGAAAACAGAACCATGAACGACTTGATCAAACTTTTCATTTCTTTCGGGTGGGTGGAGGTAATTCGTTAAACTCGTAAACCGGGAAAAACTACAAAAGCCGGAGACCCAAATCCCCGGCTTTTACAAATTGGAGGCGGCGGGTATCGAACCCGCGTCCTGCGACATATCCCTGCAAGCGTCTACATGTTTAGTCGATTTTTTAAATCTCACTCTCTCATCCCCCAACCGACAGGGTGAATCAAAAGCCAGACAGAACGAAATCTCGTCCCGAGCGTACTGCCGTGAAACGGGACCAAACAGACTTTGTTACGCTACATTGGGCCTCCATCTGTTAGGGAAACCCATGCACGGTCGCCTCTTCTTAGGCGGCAAGAGCCATATTAGTTTTGGCGTTTATTTTTTAGTCGGATTTTAACGTGGCATTCTGACCAACCACGACATGCAACCTGCACTTCAATTGCCCAGTCGAATCCAGTCGCCCCCGGACTGTGAAAGAGCGGCAGGGTGAAGAAGCCAACCGCTTTTTCTGAAGTGTTATGTTAAAATTAGCGACCGTGACGGCGGCGGACCGTATTTCCGTAGAAATGGCCCGGACGATTCGGACGGTCCAGGATGTCCATGCTGCGAATCTCCTGACGGGTAAGCACATGGTCAGCATAGGGATTTTGCTGCGTCTGAGGCGCTTGCGCCTTCTGGAACTTGGGAGCCTTCTGAACCACTTGAGGGTTCTGCGGCGCTTTCCGCTGGGACACAGCAGCCTGCAGCGCTACCAGAGGTCTGGGCTGAACTTTTTCAGCCTGCGGAGCCTGCTGTTCGGTCGTGTTTTCGATTGCCACGGCCAGTTCCGCGTCGATTTCTTCGGTCATGTCGGCGAATTCTTCCGCCAGACTGTAGGAAGTCACCGCAAGAAAAGCGGCCAACGTAAACGAAACGATCTTTTTCATCTTTGGTCTCACTTCTTTTGAGTTAATTGAAATCCATTTCAATCTATAGTATAACAAATTTTTATTTTTTGTCAAGAGAATTTATCCGATTTTAAGAAATTACTCTATCTTTTTTTAATTTCTTCTGTTACTATTTACCCAGTCGGAAAAGTCAATGGAGACGAAGGAGTCTGCGTTTTTTCCTCCTTAATCCACCAAGGCTTCCGAAAAGAAAAACCCGTAAAAACCCCATCTAAAACGTTTTCGAAAGAGGGCCTGATGGACGACCAGTTTTTAATTTTTGAAACATCTGAAACTTCGGATCCAAAACCCGATCCCCAAACCGATCCAATTCCCCAGAACGAACCGTCTGAAAAAGACGCCGAAGAAACGCCCTCGCAGGATGAAGTTTCCGAGATTCTCGCGCTCCGCAAGCGGCTCACCTATTTAAATAAACGCTACTACGACGATTCGGTCTCCGAGGTTTCCGACGGCGAGTTTGACTTCATGATGAAGCGTCTGGAACTCCTCGAGTCCCGCCACCCTGAGCTTGCCTCCGCAACCAGCCCGACGCGGCGCGTGGGCGGAAACGTCATCGACTCTCTGGAGGAGGTCCGGCACAAAGTCGTCATGCTGTCGATCGAAAACGTTTACGAGCCGGACGGCGTGCGGAAGTTCGCCGACGACGCGTATAAAAAATTCCCGCCTGGGACCGTGATCCCGTGGGTTTTGGAACTGAAGATCGACGGCGTCGCGATGTCGCTGCATTACCAGAAAGGCGTTTTGGTCCAGGCGGTCACACGTGGGGACGGCGAGAAGGGAAACGACGTGACGCACAACGTGCGGACCATCCCGGACGTGCCGCTCCAGCTTACAGAGACGGACCCGCGTTTTCCCGTGCCGGAAGAGGTGGAGATCCGCGGCGAGGTTTACATGACGAACAGCGGGTTGAGCCTCCTGAACGAGCGCCAGAAGGAGTTGGGGAAGGAACTTTACGCCAATCCCCGGAACGCGGCCTCGGGGAGCATTCTGCTCAAGGACCCGAAAATCGCCGCCCGGCGGCCGCTGCGCATGTTCTGTCACAGCGTGGGGGTGACGGAAACGCTTCCGTGCCGCACGCACTCGGAATTTCTCGAGGCCGTCCGGTCGTGGGGCCTCACGCCGACGCCGAACGTGCAGCACTTCACGAGCGTCGAGGAGGCGATCGCCTACTGCGAAAACCACCAGGAAGACCTTTTCAGCCAGGACTTTGAGGCGGACGGTTTCGTCCTGAAAGTCGATGATTTCGCGCAGCGTCGGGAGCTGGGCGAGACGTCGAAATTCCCCCGCTGGATTATCGCGCTGAAGTTCCAGAAATACGAAGCCGTGACGCGGCTTTTGAACATTTACACGCAGGTCGGAAAAACGGGCGTCATCACGCCGGTGGCCGAGCTGGAGCCGGTGCAGCTGGCCGGCACGACCGTCTCGCGCTCGTCGCTGCACAACGCGGAGGAGATCCGCCGGAAGGACATTCGGATCGGGGACTGGGTCGTGGTCGAAAAGGCCGGGAAGATCATCCCGCACATCGTCCGCAGCGAGATCCACCGCCGGGAAACCGAGCTTCCGGAGTACCAGTTCCCGGAGGTCTGCCCGGTTTGCGGGTCGGAGCTCGTTCAGGACGAGGGCGGAGTTTACATTCGCTGCTCGAACGCGCACTGTCCGGCCCGATGGAGCGAGAAGGTTTTGTACTACGGAAGCCGCGACGCGATGAATATTAAGGGCCTCGGGACCAAACTCGGTGCGCAGCTCATCGAGCGGGGTTTCGTGAACACGTACGCGGACCTGTACCGCCTGGCCGACGTTCTGACGCCATCACAGGTCGCCAAACTGGATCGGGTCGGGGATAAAATGGTCGCCAATCTCTGCGAGCAGATCGAGGCGAGTAAAAAACGCGGTCTGGCCCGGCTTTTGAATGCGCTTTCGATCCCGCACCTCGGAAAAGAAACGGCCGAACTGCTGGCGATGAAGTTTCTGACGATGGACGCGCTGCAGACCGCCACGGCGCCGGAGATCGCGTCGGTGGACGGGATCGGCGAGATCATCGCGGACTCGGTCTGGGCGTTCCTGCACTCGGAAGAAGGAGAAAAAACGGTCCAGGACCTGCGTGGCGTGGGCGTTTCGATGGAGTTCGTGGACGAAAACGGCCGGCTGGCCGCCGCAAATGAGTCAGCCGAAAACCTGCCGCTTGCCGGTCAGACGGTCGTCGCGACGGGCAAGCTCGTCCGCTTCACCCGGCAGGAAATTGAGGGCCTGATCAAGAAACTCGGCGGAAAGCCCGCGGGGAGCGTTTCGGCCAAAACGTCGTTCGTCGTCGCGGGGGAAGACGCCGGCAGCAAGCTCACCAAAGCGCAGGAGCTTGGGATCCCGGTTTATTCTGAGGAAGAATTTCTGGCGAAATACGGGCAGCCAGTGATCTGATTTCTGCAGACCACTGACCGCTTCAAAAAGGGTTTAACCCTCAATGGCCCGCACGATGTCGTCCACGTCGTTCTCGACTTTGATCGGATTGTTCGCGAAGGCGCAGGTCGTCACGCCGTGCGGACGGAGCACTTCGTCGAACTTCTTCGGGTCGCCGCAGTGGTACGCCACGGTCGCGGTCGGGTCCTTGAGCTGATGGCCCGTCAGGATGCAGACCACGCGGTCGGTCGGCGCGATCACGCCTTCCTCGCGGAGGAGTTTCGTCCCGGCCACACTCGCAGCGCTGGCCGGCTCGCAGCCGAAACCGCAGGCGCCGACCTGGGATTTCGCGTCGAGGATCTGCTGGTCGGAGACCTTCCGCACCACGCCGTTGCACCACTCCAGAGCGCGGAGGCACTTTTCGAGGTTCACCGGCCGGTTGATCTCGATGGCGCTGGCAATCGTGTTGGCACGGCGGCCTTCGTCGTTCATCTGCTTGAAGAACGCGTTGATCTTCGCGCGGTCCGTATTTCCGCCGTTCCAGCGGATCTTTTCTTCGTTAAACACGCGGAACAGCGTATCGGCCCCGGCGGCGTTGATGACGGCCAGACGCGGGATCCGGTCGATCAGGCCCAGCTCGTAAAGCTCGTGGAACGCCTTGCCGAAGGAGCTGGAGTTTCCGAGGTTTCCGCCCGGGACCACGATCCAGTCCGGGACGTTCCAGCGCAGGGCCTCCAGAACGCGGAACATGATCGTTTTCTGCCCCTCAAGCCGGAAGGGGTTCACGCTGTTCACCAGATAAATGCCGAGTTTCTTCGAGACTTCCTTCACGCGGGCCATGGCATCGTCAAAGTCGCCGTGGATCTGGAGGGTCTGCGCGCCGTAATCGAGCGCCTGGGAGAGTTTCCCGTACGCGATTTTGCCGTCGCCGATGAAGATCACGGCCTTCATCGTGTGCAGGCACGAGCAGTACAGCGCGAGTGAGGCGCTCGTGTTCCCGGTGGAGGCGCAGGCGGCCCGGGTCGCTCCGACCATGCTGGCGTGGGTCGTCGCGGCGCACATTCCATTGTCCTTAAACGACCCGGACGGGTTCATGCCTTCGTACTGGAGGAAGAGGTTCCCCTCGTTCATCCCGGTGTACTTCGCCACGCCGCGGGAGTTTTGCAGGATGGTCTGGCCTTCGCCGACAGTCACGCATTTCTCCAGGTCGGCAAAGGGCAGCAGATCGTGGAACTTCCACACGCCGCTGAAACGCTGCGGCACGTCGCGCATCGCCCAGTACTTTTCGACTTCCTTGAGCGATTTCGGGACAGGCAGTTTGTCCCACTCGTACGAAATATCGAGCAGATTCCCGCATTTGGGGCACGCGGTCAAAACTTCATCGACGCTGAATGTCGCGCCGCAGTTGGGATCAATGCACTTTTGGCAAACGTGATCGGACATGATTTGGCCCTTCCGGTTTTCAGGATTTAGAGAAGTAAATCGTTTAACTTTTTTCTATTATACTACGTTTTTCAGAAATTTCAAGAGAGGGGGAGAAGAGTGAGGAGTTGCTCGGCCGCGCCCAACCGCATTAGCGGTTGAATGTTAATAGCCGTGGGTGAAACCCACGGAATGGTAGGCCGGAACCCCCCAGTTTACAGTGGGCAAAAAGCCCACCGCTCGCCGGCAGCCCCCCTTTCAGGAGGGCCTTTAAACGTCAAGAAGCCTCCCCTGAAAGGGGAGGCTCTCAACTCCTAACTCCTCACTCCTGATTATTCCCCACCGCTTCAGTAAGGCTTCCGCTTCCGGGGAGGGCGACGCCGGTCGTGGAGTTCAGGTTCAGCTCGCCGCGGTCGATCCAGACGCCGGCACCGTCAAGCTGGAAAATCCCCAGCGAGATCTCGGTCCCCATCCGGCACGCCTCGAAGCCGATCCAGCTCTCGACGAAATTGTTCTGCGCGGAAAGGAGCGAGTTCAGCGCATCGATCAGGTCACGGGCGAACGAGTCACCGAATTGGGAGTTCTGCCCCGGCTTCGGCGGCTGCAGGAGCTGGAGGTTGGTCTGGTCCACACGATTCATCGCGACCAGAACCGAAATGCGTCTCAGCTCGAAGTTCAGCTGCGCCACTTCGATCGAGCGGACAAGCATCCGAATGTTTCTGTGCACGGAGTCTTCGTAATTGATGTACGAGCGGCGGGCGCGATCGTAGCTGATGAGCGTTTCCACGTAGGCGTTCCGTTCCGAACGGCGATCCAGCGGCGCGTCAAAGGAAAGCCCCAGCGAAAGGGTCGATCTGGCCTTCATGTCTTCCAGGGTCGAATGGGCGTTCGCGGTCAGCTCCAGGTTCGATTTCAGCGCGTTGGCGGCGATCTCGATCTTACGCCACTGGTCCACCAGCGCGGTGCGGGCGTTCATCCAGTCGAGGCGGTTTTCACGAGCCACTTCCAGCGCGGCGTCTTCTTCCAGTTCGACCGGCGTAAGCGTCGCGGCATCCAGTCGGGCACGGGCCTGAAGGAGCGACATGTCGAGGAGCTTGCTATTAAACTGGTCCATCCAGAGGTCCAATTTTTCCTCGCTGCTAGCGGCTTTGATCTCCGCCAACGAACTCTGGATCTCATCCATACGATCCTTGAAGAGGAGGTAGTCCTCGCCGAGTTTCTTCACGCGATCGCGGAAAATACGCGGGTCGATGGCCGTCATGTCCACGTTCCCGGAACGAACTTCCGGCCGATTCACCAGCCGACGGAGAGCCGCGAGACGTTTCGGGTACGCATCACGCAGTTTCACGAAATCCTGATCAATTTCCGAGCAGTACCCCTGCATTTCTTCCACCAGTTCGCTGAGTACTTCCACCGAATCGTCAAACGAGCGGTGCCCGTTGCGCAGATCGCGCTGGTACTGGGCCAAATCGTTCCGCATGCGCGTGATTTCCGGCGAAATCAGGATGAACGGCTCGAGCATATCGTCCCGGACCACCGCTTTCAGTCCCGGCGGCAGCCCGATCGACATTTTGTACTGGTCGAGGGAGTTCTGGTAGGAGTTTTCCGCGTTCATCAGGTTGATCTGGGCACTCAGCAGGGACTGACGCGTCTGGTCCACCTGAGTACGAGCAAGACGGTCCGCCATATACAGCGCATCCATTCGATCCATACTGTACTGGAGATCGCTGACGTTCTGCCTCTGGTTCTCAAGCCGAAGCTGCGAGAAAATCAGGCCGTAAAGGTTCCCGGCATTGGACAGCATCCCTTCAACTCCCGGGATGGAAGCGGATCCGCCGGCACCTGGGGCGCCGAGGCTCATGCCGCCGACCATCGTATTCACGTAAAACCCCTGACGGAAGCGTTCCATCGTGCGCAGGTTACAAATGAACCCGCGCTCCGCCGAGGTCAGACTTTCCAGCGCGTACGCCCGGCCGAATCTCCTCAGAAGCGGCTGAACGAGCGACATGTTCAGGAGTGTAGCCGAAATCCCCTTGCCGTTCGTGTCGCCGACCGTCCAGACCACCGAGTTGGCGATGCTCGCCGCCAGGGTGCCGCCGAGGGCCGTGTACCGGCTCGCCGAAACATCGGAGTCAAGGGAAATGTTGCCTTTCCCATGGAATCCCGTGTCGTAATACACTCTGCCGCCAAGACCGTAGTGAATATCAAAATCGTAGCGGCGCAGCGAAACGTTCAGGGCCGACATGTAAATGTTTTCCAGCGCGCTCTGGTATTCCGGGGAGTTCACCAGCGCGATCTGAATGGCCGTTTCGCGGTTCAGCAGAACGTTTCCGTCCCGGTCTTTCGGCAGGGAATTCACCCAATTCGGATTTTCAACGGAAGAAATGACGCCGTATTTGTCCCAGCCTTTCCAGCCTTTTTTCCCGTAAACGCAGTGCATCATCACGTGCGCGGTGGGGTCGTCCTGTGGCCGCGGCTGGAAGTCACGGTCGTACGGAAGATAAAAACGTGCATTGGGGGAAGCCTCAAACCGGTAGTCCGAAATGGGAAGGCACGGGAACTGGCACTTTTTTTCCTGGACGATCTGACGAGCATCCCGGTCTGCCTGGCAGCGCCAAAACGCACGCTGGCAGCCACTGCTCAATAAACAGAACACGCTCAATGCGAGGACCAGCGCCCAACTCATTTTCGTCTGTTTCGTCATTGAAAAAGCCATGATTTCGTTCCCTGTACTAAAAAAATCCATACGGTGGCAGTCCTTCCACCAATTTCCTGTTTTGGATTCATCGACAGAAAAATAGGTAAACTTTAACGATTATAACGATTTTAACAATTACGTCAGAAATTTTTTTAGTAGTCAGTGGTCAGTAGTCAGTAGTCAGCGTTTCGTCTGCGCCGAAATATGGGATTCAGTTCCCAGAAATTCCCAGAATCTCCCAGAAACTCCCAGAGTTAAAACTGAAAACTGCCCCCTTCTTTCGGCGCAGACGAAACGCTGACTACTGACTACTGACCACTGACTACTTTAAAAGGGTCCCCCTTTTCAAAACGACGGAAAACCATATAATATTAATGGTTTGTTTTCCTTTTTTTCCTTATTGATCAGAAGAATGAATTCCATCGAAATAGAAAACGCGAGCGTCATTTACGGGACGAAAACCGCCCTGAAGAATATTTCCTGGTCAGTCCGGCAGGGGGAGCGGTACTTCATCCTCGGTGCGAACGGCGCAGGCAAAACGACGCTTGTGAAGATGCTCCTCGGTTACATCTGGCCCCGATACGGCGCGAAGATCTCCGTTCTGGGCCAGCAATTCGGGAAGGTCTGCCTCGCCGAGCTGCGAAAACGCATCGCGTGGGTCAGTCCGTTCGTTCACCAGCTTACCCAAAACCCCAACTTGACGGCGTGCGAGCTGATCGTCTCGGGCAAAGACGCGGCGTTCGGGGTCTATTTCGATGAAGTATCGCCGGAGGATGAAGAAAAGGCGCGGCAGCTTCTCGCTCTGCTGAACGCGGACGCCCTGCTCCACCAGAACGTCCGGACGCTTTCGTCGGGTGAGCAGGTCAAAGTCCTCATCGCTCGCGCCCTGATGACGGACCCGGAGCTGATGATTCTGGACGAGCCGACGGTTTTCATGGACGTGCCGGGACGGGAATTCCTCCTGAAAACGATCGGGCGGCTTGCCGAGGACCGGCCGGATCTGACGATCATTTTCATCTCGCAGCGAATCGAGGACATTCTGCCGGTTTTCCAGCACGGAATGATTCTGAAGCAGGGCGAGATCATCGTGAGCGGCACGCGGGACGAGGTGCTGACCGAGGCGAACCTGAAAAGGGCGTTCGACATGGACCTGAAACTGGTCCACACGCAGTCCGGCCGGTACTGGACCGTCATTGAATAAAATTAAGAATTATGAATGATGAATTATGAATGATGAATTAAAAGAGCGCTGGAGCCTTTGACCTAAAATAAAATCGCCAAAGGCGATTTCCAATTCATAATTCATAATTCTTAATTCATAATTAATTTAGGGGGTTGACTTTCATGAAATTCGATGTGATCATAGTCGGCGGGGGCCATGCGGGGGCGGAAGCGGCGGCGGCCGCGGCGAGGCTCGGGGCGAAAACCGCCCTTTTGACCTCCAACCTCGATACGATCTCCCAGATGAGCTGCAACCCGGCCATCGGCGGCGTGGCGAAGGGGCAGATCGTCCGCGAAGTGGACGCCTTGGGCGGCCTGATGGGGGAGATCATCGACGCGACCGGGATCCAGTTCCGCATGCTGAACCGCTCGAAAGGCCCCGCCATGCACGGCCCGCGCGCCCAGGCCGACAAGAAGGCCTACCAGTTCGCTATGAAGGAACGGCTTGAAAACCTCGAAAATCTCGAGCTGCACCAGGAACTCGTCGAGGAGCTTCTGGTCGAACAGCGCCCCGACGGGAAGCCGTTCGTGACGGGCGTGAAGACCATGCTCGGCGAGATCTACGAGGCACCGCGCGTCGTGCTGACGACCGGGACGTTCCTGCGCGGGATCCTGCACTACGGCCCCAACCAGTTCCCCGGCGGGCGGGCGGGCGACATGCCGGCGAACAAACTCTCGCAGACTCTCGAACGGGCCGGGATCCGGCTGGCGCGCTTCAAAACCGGCACGCCCGCACGGCTGAACGGCCGGACGATCGACTACTCGAACCTCTCGCCGCACGTGGGGGACGAGGATCCCGTGCCGTTTTCGTTCCTTCACGAGACGCTCCAGGTCGAGCAGATCCCCTGCTGGATCACGCGAACGAACGCCAAAGTTCATCAGATTATCCGCGAAAATCTCCACCGCGCGCCGATGTACTCCGGCCAGATCAACTCGACCGGGCCGCGGTACTGCCCGTCGATCGAGACGAAGATCGTGCGTTTCTCCGACAAAGAAAGCCACCAGCTTTACCTCGAGCCCGAGGGCCGGCACACGCTGGAGGTTTACGTCAACGGTCTTTCCACGAGCCTTCCGTGCGACGTCCAGCGCGAGATGATCCGGAACATCGAGGGGCTGGAAAACGCCCAGATCATGCGCTACGCCTACGCCATCGAGTACGACTTCGCCCCGCCGGAGCAGCTCCATCCGTCGCTGGAGACGAAAGCGATCGAGGGCCTTTTCTTCGCTGGCCAGATCAACGGGACGACCGGTTACGAAGAAGCCGCGGGCCAGGGACTCCTCGCCGCCGCCAACGCGGTGCGCTCGCTGAACGGTCAGGACCCGCTGATCCTCGGCCGGGAGGAGGCGTACCTCGGCGTGATGGTCGATGATCTGGTCACGAAAGGGGTCGATGAGCCGTACCGGATGTTCACGAGCCGGGCCGAGCACCGTCTGCGCCTGCGCGGCGACAATGCAGACCGGAGGCTCACCGAGATCGGCTGGAACGCCGGCCTGGTGGACGCGGAGCGCTGGAAGATCTTCCGCGAAAAGATGGACGCGATCGAACAGCTGGCCGCCTTCTTGCGGGAATCCCGCGTCCGTCTTCCGGCCGGGGGGACCATTTCGGCAGAAGAATACCTGCGCCGTCCCGAGGTCGAGTGGAGCGAGATCGCCGAGCGCTTCCCGCAGGTGAAAGAGTTCTCGCTGCGCGTGACCGAGCAGGTCTGCTGGGACATCAAATACTCCGGCTACCTGAGCCGCCAGGACGCGAGTGTGGAGCGTGCGCGCAAACTCCAGAAGATCCGCATCCCGGACGATTTCGACTATTTCGCCATCAACCAGCTCCGCATGGAGGCGAAGGAGCAGCTCTCACGGATCCGCCCGCAGACGATCGACCAGGCCTCCCGCATCCGCGGCATCACCCCGGCCGACCTGGCGGTTCTGGTACTCGTGCTAAGAAAGCACTAAAATTCCCGTCACAAACCGAAAAAGCCCGGGGGAAACGCTTCCAACGGGCTTTTTGGGGTGACTTCATTCTTGCTCATAACTCACTAAATTTCTGCAGCAAGATCACGGCGGGAGTGAATTCCTGTTCCGCCGCTTTTTGGTACCATTCCATCGCTTTGATCAGATTTTTTTCGACGCCCCAGCCCTTCGCGTAACACTGCCCCAAATTGAATTGTGCTTGAGGCCACCCCTGTTCCGCCGCTCTCTGCCATAATTCCGCTGCTTTGTTAGAATCTTGTGTAACCCCTATACCGTTGTGATAGCAAACCGCCAAATCGTTTTGTGCCGGGGCATATCCCTGTTTTACCGCTTTCTGGTACCATTCCACCCCTTTGAGAAAGTCTTGTTTAACTCCTCTGCCTGTCATATAGCACCAGGCCAGATTGCATTGCGCCTTCTCAAATCCTTGCTCCGCCGATTTCTGGTACCATTCCGCCGCTTTAACGTAGTCTTGCTCGACACCATCGAGAGCGAGAGCCAAATCGTCTCCCATTTCTGCCAAATCCCGCGTTCCAGCCCCCTCCGCGTAAGCAAGACCCAACTCAAATTGCGCCTCCGCATCGCCGCTTTCGGCTTTTTTCTGCAGATCGGAGATTTTATCCGCATAGACCACACTCGCCATCAACGCCATCAGCACGGCGGCCAACATCAGGAACACGCGTTTATTCATGTTCGTTTCCTCAACGGTCAGAGGGCTTCAATTCAAAAATTTCCCACATAGAAAAATTATAACAAAATCAGAAGAATAATGCAAGCCCAACTGGCCGCATTGAGGATTTCTTTGCTGAAGAGAGACAGTCCGCGCCTCTTTCAAATCTCACGCGGAGCGGCGGAGCCGCGGAGAATCAGAGAATGGGGAGACACAAATTCTCAACCTCCCCAAAATAAAACTCCGCGGCTCCGCATCTCCGCGTGAGGTAAAAAGTGCCGGGGAGAATGCGTGAAGACGGGCTTTTGGGGTTGATTTCTCACATCATTTCACGGGACTTTTTCTCGTATGCTTCAAATTCCTTCAGAAATTCCACTGCGAGTTCGAATCCTTGAGCCGCGGATTTCTGAAGCCATTGCTTCGCTTTGGCGGGGTCTTCCTTGACTCCTACCCCCTTGTTGTAAGCAATCGCCAAATCATATTGCGCCTCGGGAAGTCCCTGTTGTGCAGCTTTCAGCCACCACTTTACCGCCTCGGCAGCGTCTTGCTCAACCCCGATTCCGTTCATGTACCCCTGGCCCAAATGGTATTGAGATTGGGCATTTCCCTGCTCTGCCGTCTTCCTGAACCACTTCATTGCGTTGGTGAAGTCTTCTTCATTCCAGTAGCATTGGGCCAGGTTGTATTGCGCCTGGGCATTTCCCTGTTCGGCCGCTTTCTGGAACCATTTTATCGCCTGGACGGGGTCCTGTTTCACGCCGATCCCGTTCGCGTAATAGGCCCCCAGGATGCCTTGCGCCACGTCGCAGCCCTGTTCTGCCGATTTCTGGAACCATTCCGCCGCCTTGACGAGATCCAGTTCGACACCCAGGCCGTTCGCATAGCAGTTTCCCAGCTCAAGCTGCGAATAGGCAAAACCCTGCTCGGCCGCTTTCTGCCACCATTCGGCCGCCTTGGCTTCGTCTTTTTCAACGCCGTCACCCTTCGCGTAAGCCAGGCCCATATAGTGCTGACCTAACACAAGCCCGTGCTCCGCCGATTTCCGGTACCATTCCATCGCCTTGGCCTGGTCTTTCGGGACGCCGTACCCCCTCGCGTAGCACCCGCCCAGATTGAATTGCGCCCCGGCATGACCCTGCCCGGCCGCTTTCCGGTACCATTCGACCGCTTTGACGGGATCCTTCTCGACGCCGCCAATACCGCTCGCATAGCAGTTTCCCATCTCAAATTGCGCCCCTGCATGACCTTGCTCCACCGCTTTCCGGTACCATTCCATCGCTTTGACGGGGTCTTTTTCAACCCCGATGCCGTCCATATAAGCAAGAGCCAGACTGAATTGCGCCTCGGCGTCGCCGCTTTCGGCTTTTTTCTTCCATTCGGAGATTTTCTTTTCCGGAGTGTTAGCCGCCCCCTTAAGCAGATTGATCGCGGGTTCAAATCCCTGATCTGCCGCTTTCTGGAGCAATTCGACGGATTTGGCTGGGTCTTTCCCGACTCCTTCGCCGTTTCCATAGGCAATCGCCAGAACGTATTGCGCCTCCGGAAACTCCTGATCCGCTGCTTTCTTCAACCATTCTGCCGCTTTGACGAGGTCTTTTTCGACACCGAAACCATGCGCGTAAAGATACCCCAGAGCGTATTGAGCGTCGGGAATTCCCTGGTCGGCCGATTTCTGGAACCACTCCGCCGCTTTGGTGACGTCTTTTTCAACGCCAACACCAAGCAGGTACACCTGCCCCAGCGTGTATTGCGCCTCGGGAATTCCCTGGTCGGCTGATTTCTGTAACCATTCCGCCGCTTTGGTGAGGTCTTTCCCAACTCCATCGCCGTTTGCGTAAGCAAGAGCCAGCTTGCATTGGGCTTCGGCGTCGCCCTCCTCGGCTTTTTTCTGCAGCTCGGAGATCTCGTCTGCCCACGCCACGCTCGCCATCAGTGCCATCAGCACGGCGGCCAACATTTGGAACACGCGTTTATTCATGTTCGTTTCCTCAACGGTCACAGGGCTTAAATTCAAAAATTTCCACATAGAAAATTAATAGCAAAATCAAAAGAATATTGCAAGCCCATTTTGGCCGCATTGAGAAATTCCTTGCTGAAGAGAGACCGTCCGCGCCTCTTTCAAATCTCACGCGGAGCGGCGGAGACGCGGAGAATCAGAGAATGAGTATGCGCGCACAAAAAAGCGCGGTCATTTTCGGCCGCGCTTTGAGTTTCTTCTGATTTACTTTTTCCTTCTGAACCAGAGCAGACCGCCCAGGCCCATCACGAGGAGGAGCCACGTGGCGGGTTCGGGGACGGCACCGGAATCGACCGCGGAAAGCGTCACCAGGTCGTTCGCGTACGTCACGTTCCAGAGCACGCCGGGCAGATTCGACGCGATGGTCAGTTTGTCCAGGATGTTCGCGTTTGAGGTCTCGAACAAATCGTACGTCTTCCCGTAGATCGTGGACGGATCCGCTTCCGAGGAGACGTAAACCGTCGTGTCGCCGAACGTGCTGCCGGTCAGGTCGAGCGTGTTGACCGTGATCCCCCAGGAGTCCAGATTGAACCCGAGGGTGGAGCCGTCATCGAACGTGATCCCGCCCGGCGCGGTGCTGTCCTTCATGCCGATGTAGGTCCCGCCGTCCTCAATGGTCACGGATTTCGAGATCGTGCCGAAGTTCACGAGCGTTCCGCCGTCCGCAACGGTCACGACCGAGCCGGCGAGCTTCGTCGCGTGCGTTGCGTCACCGATCTGGAGCGTGCCGCCGTCCACAAGCGTCGCGCCGGTGTATTCCAGGTCACCGTTTCGGTTCAGGATCCACTTGTTCGTGCCGGTCTTGGTGATCGCCTGCGTTTTGCCGTTCGAGTGGTTCCAGATTCTGCCGCCGAAAGCGCCGACTTCGTCCGGAGCGTCACGCCCGACGACCAGCGTAGCCACCGAAGCCGTCGCACCGCCGGGACGAATGCTCCCGGAAGTTCCCGTCACCAGCGCGACGGACTGAGAGTTCACCGGGCAAAGCTCGTTCGGGTTCGTAATGACCACGTTCGACATGGTCTGGCCGGACTGCAGAACGACCGAGGTCCCGTTCAGGGCGAGCGTACCGTCGAAACCAGAAAGATTTCCCGTGATGGTCGGATACGACGCCGTATTATTAATGGTGCTTTTATGCGAAATCGTCCCGGTGCCGGAAACCGTCGAGCCGAAAGTGAAATTCGACGCGCCCGAGCCAGTGTTGCTCAGTTCCAGCGTCGTGCCGCTCAGCTCGATCGGGACGGTCCCCAGATTGGCGCCCTGAGTGACCGTCAGTTTACCGGCGGTAACCTTGACTTTGGAGCCGTTCTGCGCCCCCGTCAATTTGGCGTCCTTGGTCAGAACCATATTTCCCGGGCCGAGTTTTTCCAGCGAAGAGGCCACATTGTTCGAGTCGGACAAACGGATCTCCGAGGAGACCGTCAGGGTTTTGCCGTCCGCGACCGTGAATTTGCCGGCGCCGCCGTCCGACGAGCCGGGGTGGCGAATCATGATCTTCCCGGCCGTGATCGACGCGTCGTCCGTCACGTTAATGGCCGAGGAGAAGAGTAAGGACCCGTAATTCTGGTAATCCGATGTGGTCCGTTTTGCCGGATCATCGGTGATCTCACCGCCGTTAAGTGTCACGGGGCCGAGGTTCGCGTAACCGTCAAACCCGCTTTTCAGCGTGCCGCCATTGAGGACGATGCTCGGGACGAATTTGTTGGACCCCAATCCATTTTGCACGGTGAAAGTAAGTTCCGCGCCATTGGCGACGTTGATCGTGGAAATCTGCTTGACGTTGTTTTTAAGAGCATTGAGCGTCGTCGTGCCGGAATTCACGTTCAGCGTGGTGAGCGTCCCGGCGGTGGCGTTCAGGCTGACGGTCCCGTCGAGGGTCAGCGCCGTGGACGCGCCGCTCAGGGTGACGCCGTTGGTCAGCGTTCCAGTGTTATTAATGGCGGCGTTCGTCGCGTTGCTGACCGTGACCGCCTTGGTGATCGTGCCGGCATTTTTCAGCGTCGCGGGGGCCGCGGCCGTTCCGCCGGTCAGCGTGACGGCCGAGTTGGAAAGCGCAGCGGTCGAGGTGAATTCCAGCGTTCCGCCGTTGATCGCCGTCGGGCCGCCGTAGGTCAGACCGGAGCTGGTCAGCGTCCACGTGTTCGTACCGGTCTTGGTGATGCCGATCTCTTTTCCGGAATTCGCATTTTTGATGATGGTCCCGCCGTACGTGTGGTCTTCGTAGTTCGTGTCGTTACCCACGATCAACGTCGCAACGTCCGAGGAGGCGCCGCCCGCCTGGGGGCGGATCTCGCCCACCGGGCCGGAGATCATTCCAACGTTCACCGTCGAGCCGGGCACAAGGGTCAAAAGTGGCGTTCCAGAGCCTTCAAATTTGACGTGCACTCCCGTGGCGTTGGCCGCGTTATCCTGGAAGTTGGTTCCCCGGTTCCAGGCAGTATTAATGATGTAGTCGCCCGTAAATTCGCTCAAATCACCTTTTAAATTAATCGAGCCGCCTGTATTTTGGTAAGAACCATAAATCGTACCGGTGCCGGTGATTTTGCAATTCGCATTGAACACTTCCTGCCCGCCGGAGACATAATAAGCCGCGTCATCGAGGTCCACCACCGCGGTTCCCGCATTAAGCTTGAATGCGCCTCCCGACTCGACTTTGACGTCACCGAGCGTTCCACCGATCAGCGTCGCACCGTTTTTGACCGTGACGGTCCCAGCCACCGTTCCGGAATTGGCGATCGTTGAGGTCCCAGAAGTAACGTTGACCGCCCCGACTGTGCCGCGGTTGGTCAGCGTGCCGCCGGTCAGCGTAATGTCGTTCGTGATTTTGCCGGAGTTGTCCAGCTCGCCGCCGGTAATGGTGACGGTGGTGTTCGCCAGATTCGCGGTCGTATTGGAAATCACAAGTTTACCGGCGGTGACCGTCGTCGGGCCGGAATAGGAGAGATTGCCGCCCGTGAGGGTCCACGTGTTGGAGCCGACCTTGGTGATGCCCAGCTTCTTACTGTTGGGTTCCGTTTCCATAATGGATCCGGCGTAAGTTCCGTCACCCAAGGTGTTCGAGCCGACCTGCAAAATGACGGTCCCATTCGTTCCCGCATCGCTGCTGGGGCGGATCTCACCGCTGCCGCTGTTGATCATCCCGATCTGGACGATCCTGTCGTCGGGGTTTGTTGCGTTGTTCACCGGGCAAAATACATTTATGTTCTTGATCAGAACATTAGCGGCATTGCCCGAGGTGGGGGAGAAAATCGAGTGCTGGCTTCTCTGGTCGATCGTGCCGGAAAAACCGGAAAGGTCGCCAAACATATCGACCTGCTCGGTGTACAGGATCGTTCCGGTCCCTGTAACTGTGCGGTCAAACGGATTGTTCCACGTTTTTCGAAGCTGGTTATTAACAAGAAGAGTGCCCTCAGCCCCAATATTGATCGGCCCCGTTCCAACCGAAGTGCTGTATTTAATTCGCAGCGTCCCGGCGGTGATAGTAGTTCCGCCAGTGTATGTGTTATTCGTCAAATCGAGATAAAACTCCCCGGTCGAATTCTTCAGCACGGAATCTGCGCCCGTGATGCCGCCGGAGATCGCGGGGTCCGTGGTCGTGGACTGGTTGCCGGTGCCCGGGAGCGTAATTTCCGCAGCGAACCCAACCGACACGGCACAGCCAAAGACCAAAGCGGCCCAAAATGCCGTGACTTTGTTAAAATGCAGGGGAACAAAACGCGCAGCCTGTTTCATCTCAATACTCAAAAAATGCCTGGAAAATGCGGTCATAAGGAAAAACTCCTTTGCAATATTTAAACTCGTATAATTAACAGTTTACACCACTCCTGAAAAATGCAAGTGAAAAAAGTCAAAAAAGGCAAAAAAAGTTTAAAATAGTCAAAAAAAGCTTCAGGAGTGTTGAGTTTTGAGAGTTGAGTTGGCGCTGACGCGTAACTCCGGCTCCAGAAAGAGATCAACCTATAAAAAGCCGAAGGCTTTTCCCGCTCCACACTCCACCCTCCAAACTCCAAACTCCTTTTTCGGGAGGGGGGCTTGCATTTTTGGCCGGTTTCGTGTATGATTAGAAGTAAGAAATTTGAGGCCTCATCGGGGAAAGAGGCTTTACAACGAAAAAAAGGACCATTTTATGCTTAACCCACGCCCGGAACGAATACAGGACGATTTACGGGGCTTGCTCGACGGCGATGTTTTGGCGAATACCGCAGAGACGCAGGTGTACTCAATGGACGCCAGTCTGTACGAGATCCAGCCTCTGTGCGTCGTTTGCCCCAGAACGACCCGGGACGTCATTTCGACCGTACGTTATGCCCGCGAGAATGACTTGAACATTCATCCCCGCGGCTCGGGAAGCAACTGCTCCGGTGCGCCGCTTGGCGAGGGGATCATCCTCGACATGTCGCGCTTTATGCGCCGCCTTTTGCACTACGATTCCAAAGAAAATATTCTCCACGTTCAGGCGGGGATCCAGTGCTCCCGGCTGAACGAGCTGATGAGTCCTTACCACCGTCACATTCTGCCCGGCGCGGGTCACTCCTGGCCGAACACAGTCGGAGGTCTGCTTTCCATCGACGGCTACGGGAGCCGCTGGCTCTCATTCGGCCGGCCGTCGGACTGGCTTCTGGAAGTGGAAATGGTCACGGCCAGCGGAAATACCGTGACGTTTTCCAGTCAGGAACCGATTCCGGAAGAACTTTTGCCGGAATTTGAGGGACCAGACGAAAATTTCGTGAATGAAGCCGTGCCAGAAGCGCGGACTTTGGAGCTGGAAAGTTCGCAAGATTCCGAGCCTGGGGCGGTTCTGTCTCCCGAGGAAGAAAAGAAACGGATGCTCTACGAAACCGCCGCCCTTTTGCGGGAATACCGGCGAACGCATGGCCTGCCCCAATCACGGCGAATCATTGATAAAATGGGGTACAGGACCAACATTCAGAACGGCAAAACGCTGAATATGGCGCGGTTGATCGCTGGTGCGGAAGGGACCCTGGGAGTCATCACGGCGGTGAAACTCCAGCTTCCCGAAATTCCCGAGGTTCGGAAAACCGTGATTCTGCTTTTTTCGAGCATGGAAAAAGCAATGAGCGCGGTTCCGTTCCTTTTGCCGTTTCACCCGAATGCGTGCGAGCTGATCGACCGGCGGTACTTGCATCTGGCGTCTGAGCGTGACGTGCGTTTTGACGTGATGTTTCCCCCCGAGACCGAGGCGGCGCTGCTCGTGGAGCTTTCCGACTCGGCCAAGTTCAGCATGCACAGCCGTTTGAGGTCTCTTTCGGAGCAGATCGTCCGTCAGAAAGAACTGGCGTTTCAGATGATCGTCTCCGTGGATGACGTGGAAGCCAATTTTTTCTGGGAGCTTGCCGGTTCGTTCGAGCCGTCTTTGCGGTTCGGCGAGGGAAATCCCGTCCGAATCACGATCGTGGAGGACGCCGCAGTCACGCCGTCGAAACTTTACGATTTCTTCCTGAAAATTCAGGAACTTCTGCGAAAGCACCAGCTCACGGCCGCGTTTTACGCTCATGCGATTCAGGGTCAGGTTCGGCTCCAGCCGCTCGCCGACCTTCGCTCCCCTGAGGACGCCGCGCGGGTTTTGCGCTTTGCTTCCGATTACTACCGGCTCGTTCACAGCATGAATGGAACCATCGGGACCGAAAACGGCATGGGGCTGAACTGGAAGTACTGGTTTCCCATTTTCGAGCATCCGTCGTATGAACTGACGTGCGCGATCAAGCGGGTTTTTGACCCGGAAACCCGTTTCCAGCCCGGTAAAATGGGAACGGAGTTTCCAGAGCCGCCGGAGGCCCCGGAACTCGCATGGAGGCTTTCCTTCCGTCCGGACGCACCGTTTTCGCTTAACGAATCCCCGACCGACCGGGCAGAAGACGGAACCCGAAAGGGGCCCGCAGAGACGAAACCCGATTCTCCGCCTGGCACGGAATCCGGCGAGGGGAACGTTTTCGACGATGAACCCGATTACGGCACGGAGGATGAAAACGCCTCGTCCATTTACGTTCGGGAAAAAGTGCGGGCGATCATTGGAAACGCTTTTGATGATCTTTCGCCCGGCAGCGCACTTGAGGACGTTTCCGGCAGAAACGAACCAGACCCGGAAGAGGAAGACGTTTTGAACTCCCTTACCAGTCTGGGGCTGGAGTGGGATTCCGAGCGGATCCGGCAGATCTCCTCGCGCTGCAACGGATGCGGGAAATGCCGGGGAACGGAAGCCCTTCGGCGGGCGTGCCCGATTTTCCGTCACGACTGCAATGAACTCTCATCTCCCCGGGCCAAACCCGCCTTGATGGAAGGACTTTCGAACGAAACGCTCGAACTTTCCGAACTGGGAGACGAATCGTTTCGTAACATCATTCACCGGTGCATCCAGTGCCATTCGTGCCGGATCGAGTGCCCGTCCGGGGTCGATATTCCGTTCCTCGTGCGCAGTGCGGAAGAAGCGTGGGCAAAAGCGCGCGGGCTCAACTTTTACGAATCGTCGCTCGTTCGGCTGGACGTTTGGATCAGGCGTTTCTGCAGGGTCCCGTGCCTCGTGAATCTGGTCTTCCGGGCCGGACTGCTTCGCTGGTTCCTCGAAAAAATGTTTGGGGTGGCCCGGGGCCGAAATCTTCCGCACCTGGAAATTCGGTCGTACCTCGATAAAATCAAGCGGAACCCGCAGCTCGTCAAGCCGGACAAAAGCGTGCCGGAAGTGGACGAAAATCCCGTTTTTGCCGAAAACACGACGAGCATTCAGGGGCGTGCCGTGTACTTCCTGGACACTTACGCGAACCACTTCGAAACGTCCGTGGCGCAGGCGACGGTGGACGTTTTCCGGAAAAATCACATTCCGCTCATCGTCCCCCAACGCCAGCAGGGAAGCGGCATTTCCGCCGTGATGCTGGGTCGGAGCGATTACGTGCAGGTACAGGTTTACAGAAACGCGGCACTTCTGGCGGATTACGTGCGCCAGGGGTACGACGTCGTTGTGACAGAGCCGACCGCCGCGCTGGCGTTTCGGTGGGAATTTCCGCAAACGTACCCGGAAAACGAGGACATTGCGCTGATTTCCCGCCATTGTTTCGATGCGAGCGAGTACCTGTACAAGCTGCACCTGCTCCAAATCCTGAAAATGCCGGAGAAAAAGCTGAACCTGAAAATCGGCTACCACGCTCCGTGCCGCCTGCGTGCCCTCCAGATCGGGTTTCCCTCGGTCCACCTGATGGGGCTCATCCCCGGAGTGGAAGTCATGCAGTCTCCCCACGGCTGCTGCGGCATGGGCGGCACTTACGGCATGATGGCGTCGCACTACTCGGCCAGCCTGAAAATCGGCCGCCCGCTTCAGCTTTGGCTCCGTGACCCGCAAATTCAGGTCGGCGCCACGGAATGCAGTGCGTGCAAACTTCAAATGATGCAAAACTCGACCAAACCTGTTATGCACCCGATCCAGATTCTGGCCCGGGCGTACGAGTAGTCGGCGTTCTGCCTGCGGCAGAAAGTAGTCAGTGGTCAGTAGTCAGTAGTCAGTGTTCTGCCTACGGCAGAATTAAAATTAATCCCATATTTCGGCGAAGCCGAAACGCTGACGACTGACTACTGACTACTGACTACTTAAAAGTCACTGACCACTTAAAAAAACGGAGTTTTTTCCCCATGAAATCCCATTCAACTACCATTTTGACCGTTCGCCGGAACGGAATCGCGGCCATCGGCGGCGACGGGCAGGCAACGGTCGGAACGACCATCATGAAGCACGACGTTCAGAAGATCCGGCGCCTGGCCGGCGGGAAAGTCGTGTGCGGTTTTGCCGGCACCACGGCCGACGCTTTTGCGCTGATGGAACGTTTTGAAGCGAAACTGAAAGATTTTCCCGGAAACGTCCCGCGAGCGGCGACCGAGCTGGCCAAAGAGTGGCGGACGGACCGCGCGATGCGCCAGCTGGAGGCCTTAATGACCGTCATTGACGCGAAGAACACGCTTCTGGTGACGGGAAACGGGGACGTGATCCAGCCGACCGACTCGGTGCTGGGGATCGGTTCCGGCGGAAACTTTGCCGTCGCCGCCGCCCGTGCCCTTCTGCGGAACACGGAACTCTCCGCACCGGAAATCGTCCGTAAAGCGCTGGAAATCGCGGCCGAAATCGACATTTACACGAATTCCAACATTCACGTGGAAGAAATTCCATGCGTTTGAACTCCCTTTTCTTTAGCCCAATATTCCAATGAATACAAAACATCAGGAACTTACTCCGCGCGAAATTGTACAAAAGCTCGACGCTCACATCGTGGGCCAGACCGACGCCAAGCGTGCCGTCGCGATCGCGGTCCGGAACCGTTGGCGCCGTCAGCAGCTTCCCGAGGATCAGCGCAAGGAAATTTCTCCGAAAAATATTCTGATGATCGGCCCGACGGGAGTCGGGAAAACCGAGCTGGCCCGCCGGCTGGCGAAGCTCACGAACGCCCCGTTTGTGAAAGTCGAGGCGACGAAGTACACCGAGGTCGGCTACTACGGCCGCGACGTCGAAAGCATGATCCGCGAGCTGGTCGAAAACGGCCTGAGCCTGGTCCGGAGCCGCGAGCTGGAGCGGGTCAAAGCCGACGCGGAGGCCAAGGTCGAGGAACGGCTTCTGGACCTTCTGGAGCCGCTTTCCGAGGAACTCCCCGACCTGCCGCCGCTCCCGGATTTCCTGAAAGACGACGGGGAAGACGTCGATTTTGAAGTTCATTTTGAGGAGGATTTTCCGCCAGAACTGAAAGAAAAGATCCTGAAAGAGTTTCCAAAGTCAGAGATCATGAAAAAGATCCGTGCCATTCGGAGATCAAAGGGGCCGAAGGACTACGAGGAAAAACTCAAAAAAATGCATGAGGAGGATGAAGCGCTTGAGGAAGCCGGTCGGCAGGCGGACGCCGAAGCGAAAAAACGGGCGAAATACTCGCGTGAAGTCTTGCGTTCCCAGCTGAGAGCGGGTCTTCTGGAGGACCGGGAAGTGGAAATACCGACCCGGAAGAAGAATGCGCCGCCGTTCATGATGATGGGCGCGATCGGCTCCGACTCGCTCGAAAACGGTCTTTCTGAAGTCTTCGACAAAATGCTCCCGCGCAAAACGGTCCGGCGCAAGGTCCCGATCCGGGAAGCCCGCAAGATCCTGATGGAAACCGAGTGCGACGCGATGCTCGACGACGAGAAGATCCAGGCGGAAGCCGTCGAACTGGCCGAAAACACCGGAATCATTTTTATCGATGAGATCGACAAAATCGTGGCCTCGAACTCGACCCACGGCGCGGACGTTTCCCGCCAGGGCGTTCAGCGCGACCTGCTCCCGATCGTGGAAGGAACGACGATCCAGACCCGCTACGGCTACGTGAAAACCGACCACATTCTGTTCATCGCGGCCGGAGCCTTTCACCAGAACAAACCGGGCGACCTGATGCCGGAACTTCAGGGCCGCTTCCCGATCCGCGTGGAGCTGCACGACCTGACGAAAGAGGATTTCTGCCGCATCCTGAAGGAGCCGGAAAACGCGCTTCTGAGCCAGTACCAGGCCCTTCTGAAAACGGAAGGGGTGGAGATCAAATTCCTCCCCGAGGCGGTGGATGCGCTGGCCGATTACGCGTGGCGGGTGAATCAGACCTCACAAAACATCGGCGCGCGCCGGCTCTACACGATTCTGGAACGCCTTCTGGAAGACGTGAGTTTTGAAGCGGCCGAGTCGCCGAAGAAGCAGATCCGAATCACCGCGGCGTACGTGAAAAAGCGCCTGGAAGACGTAACGCAGGATGAGGATTTGAGCCGGTTTATTCTTTGAAATGGAAAGATCCGGAGGGCCGGCGTCCCGCCGGTCAAGTTAGAGATTTAACCCCCTTTATTAACTTGACCGGCGG
>JAFSMO010000077.1 GCA_017447865.1 Thermoguttaceae bacterium | reverse complement strand
TGCCCTTAGTAACTTTATCGCATGATTTTAATGCTTCGCAGCGTTAAATCATAAAAGTACCAAAGTGTAACGTTCTATGCTCGTCTTCGCGCTCTCTTAAAAAATTATAATCTTTTAAGATGTCACTTATCCAAATTGTTTGCTTCTTGTCAAAGATAAACCTTGGTGATGACTTCACTCAAGATGGGCAATAGTATAGCACATCCAGAAATTAAATCAAGGGGGGCAGGAACAATTTTTCCAAAAAAAATGAATAATGAAGAACGAATAACGAATAATGGGGGGTGACTGCTTGTCATTGGCCCGAATATTGCGCCATCGCCGCCTCGATAAAAAGCGGCACGTCACGCCCCAAATGCTGATAAAGTTTCAGGAAAGAAAACCCAATCAGGCACCAGTCTCCGATTACAAGCAACACAAAAGCCAAGACTCCCAAAAAATACAATTCAGGGACATCCAACAGAAGACAGGCAATAAAAAAAGTGATGAAAAAACTACAGATCGACACAATCAGGATCGTCAGCCAGCGCTGACCACTCTGTGACCGAACAGCCACGGCGATTTTATGTGCAAAAGACAGAAACAAAATGAATGCGATCAGATACAACGGGGGAACCAACCCCCAAACCAAAGAAGTTTCATCTTCGACAAATATAATGGAAATTACCATAAAAAGCAGAAAAAGCCCCGTGCAAATCGCATAGGCCAACCCAACGCCGTGCCCGCCGGGGACGAGCGAGCTTGGGCAGTTCGCGAACCGGAACATCACGAGGACCTGAACGACAAACTGAAATATAATTGTAAACAGAAACACAGAAAAGACCCCAAGCAGGATCAGCATAGGCGTATCACCTTTAAATACCGGAATACGAGGTTCCCACTTCTCTGCCGGATCAGCCAGCTCGGTGGACTGAAACTCATTGTCCGCTTCCGGTTCAAGAGAGGATTCCGTTTCAGCTTTAACATTCCCCTCGACAATGGGTCGGGAATTATGGAAACTTTTATCTAAATCATAATTTATAAACACGATGAAGACGGCCATCAACTCAATATACACTACCGACAAAAGGATCCAAATCAGGTTTAACCAAAACAAAAGCCGATACGCGCGGCCGATTTTCAAAAGGGCCGACCAGTCCGGAGAAAGCGTAACGTGTTGCTGCGGAGCGTCAGGAAGCGGGTTTGTACTCATCGTAATTTTGAAGGGAAAACGCTAAAACAAAATGAATAATGAGCGGAGCCTGTTCATCGTTGTTCGTTCATCCGGCCCGAATAGTCCGCCATCGCCGCCTCGATAAAAAGCGGCACGTCACGCCCCAAACTGCGGCAAAGCATCAGGAATGAGAACCAAATCAGGGCGCCCGCCAGGAATGAAACGATCCCAACCACCACGGTTCCCCAAATGAGAAATTCCGGGATCTTCGCCACAACGAAAACAAGTTCCAGGATTCCGGCAATCACCAGAACAACGAAAAAACTGAAAATCGACAGGATCAGGACCACCAGCCAGAGTCTGCTGCGCCACGAGTGCACCGCCACCGCGATTTTTCGCGAAAAAAACAGGAACAAAATAAGCGCGGCAAGCCCCAGCAGACAAGGAATCTCATCCGAGAACAGAACCTGCACGGCACTGACGGCTCCAAGAAGAAGCGCAAGCCCCGTGCAAATCGCATAGGCCACCCCGACGCCGTGCCCGCCGGGGACGATCGAGTTCGGACAGTTCGCAAACCGGACTAGAACGACGATCTGAATGGCGATCTGGCATAAAAACATCACCAGGGAGACGAGAAAGAACAGGCACAGAACCATCAAGAGCGGCTCGTCCAAAGATTCCAAAAATTTTTCTTCCTTGAAAACCGAAAAAGGCGGTTCCGATTCCTCCGCGGGATCGGCCAGTTCGGTGGATTGGAATTCGATGGCCGCTTCGGGGGCAGGGCTGAATTCCAGTTCCACCTTCATACCCGCTTTCATTTTCTCCTCGACCGTCACCCGGAAGTCCTGATATTTTTTCTCCAGATCCGCAAAGTGCGTCACGGCGAGGACCGCCATCACGACACAAAAACCCGCGGTGAGAAGGAGCCAAATCAGGTTGAACTGGTACAAAAGCTGGTACGCCCGGCCAATTTTCAAAAGGGCCGACCAGTCCGGGGAAAGCGTAACGTACTGCGGCTGCGGAGTGTCAGGAAGCGGGTTTGTACTCATCGTCGCGTTGAAGGGAAATTTTCAGGAATAACGAAAAAGGAACGGCGCCGACTTTTAAAATTGCTGGTTCATCCGGCCCGAATAGTGCGCCATCGCCGCCTCAATAAAACGCGGGACGTCACGTCCCAAATGGTGATAAAGCATCAGGAACGAGAGCCAAACCAGGAAACTGTCCGCGAGCAAAACCAGCACCATCGCCAGGATCCCCCAAACGATCAATTCCGGGGTCTCGCACACCGCAAGAGCAAATGCCGCGAATCCGCCAAGAATGATCGTAACGAAGAGACCGCAAATCGCCACGATCAGGATCGTCAGCCAGCGTCGGCCGCTCTGCGACTGAACGGCAGACGCGACTTTGCCCGAGAATACCAGGAACAGAATGAGCGTGGCAAGATTCAGGGGCCCTGCCGCGCCGCCTAAAAAGATTCCCAGCAGAAGCGTAAGCCCCATGCAAATCGCATAGGCCACCCCTATGCCGTGCCCGCCAGGAACGATCGAGTTCGGGCAGTTCGCGAACCGGACCAGAACGATGATCTGGATCACGAAACAAACAAACGCCATGATCAGGAACACGAAAAAGAAAAGTCCCAAGACCATCAAGGGCGTCTCGCCCAAAGATTCCAGAAATTTTTCTTCATCAAAAATCGGGAAATGTGGTTTCGATTCCTCGGAAGGATTGGCCAGTTCGGTGGACTGGGTTTCCAAAGCCGCTTCCGGGTTTAGGGGGGATTCCAGCTCCACTTTCATTTCCGAGCGGATTTCCTCCTCGACCGCGGCCTTAAAATCGTAGAATATTTTCTCCACGTCTTCGTAACGCATCACGGCGAGGGCCACCGTCGCAACGAAAAAGCCCACGGTGAGAAGGATCCAGATCAGGTTGAACTGGAACAAAAGCCGGTACGCGCGGCCGATTTTCAAAAGGGCTGACCACTCCGGGGAAAGCGTCATGTACTGCGGCTGGTTATAGTCGGGGAAAGGATTGGTGCTCATCGTCATTTTGAAGGGAAAAAGGTTAAAACTGATGGGAAAAGGCGGTCACTCAAATTTCATCCAGTCCACGTCCACCACGGCGTGCCAGAGCGTGATCGGGTCAAACCACAGCTCGTTCACCGTGCCGGTCCAATGGTCTGAAGTGGAAAGCGGAAGCGTATACTCATGCCACTCACCGTCGGGTATGATCGGGAGCGTGGCAACGCCGTACTCGGTCATTTTCAGGTCGCGGTCAAAAATCGGGTGCTCGGGCGTTCCCCAGTTCAGGCGCATGACTTCGGTCCCCTTCGGCTCGAAACCTTTCGAGGGAGAAATCTTCATCCGGACTTTCAGGCTCTTGAACTTCTGCGTATCGAGGCCCGCCATGCGGATACGCATCGCGTACCAGTCGGAACGAGTGCGCACGATGTGCAGCGCGCCGTCAAAAACGCGGATCATGCCCGCCCCGTAGGGTTGACGGTACCAGCCCTGGGGGTCCTGGTCGAACGTCCACTCCGTGCGGGTCGAGCGCTCCATTTTCGGGTAGTCGTACGGTCCGCGGCCGACGTCGGACGGCACGAGATTTTTCGGCCAGCCCCCGGCGGGTTTTTCGCAGAAAGCGTCCCGCAGCGCGTCGTACATCTGGAAGCCGTACTCGTGGTTCGGCTCGATGTAGGTCCCTTCCTGCCACTCGTTGATCGGCGAGATCACGACCATCGGCACGTGGTTTTCCTCGGCAAATTTACGGGCCATGACGCAGATCTTGCTGAACCGTTCCGGGGTGCGCTCGCGGACGATGTAGGCTTTCTGGAACGAACGCGGAAGGTCGTTCCACCCGCACGGAATGCACGGCCAGACCGGGCACGGAGCGTTCCAGCTGTCGCGCCAGTACTGCTCGACCGTCTGGACCATCAGCTCGTAGGAGAAATTCTCGACCGTATCGTTCGGACCGAGGAGGCCCAGGCTCTTGGCGCGCGAAAACGCCTGACCGTTGAAATTGTAGTCCATCCCGTAAACGCAGCCGGCGTCGCGAGCCAGTTCCGCGAATTTTCCTTTAGAGGTCGGGTTCATCTGAATGAACAAAACGCCCGGAAGCCCGGCGTCCTGGACCTGCTTCTCGATGAGCGCCAGCGCGCGTTTCAGGCCCTCGCCCTCGTGGAGCGTCTCGCCCTTTGCGGCCGCCTCGGCGATGAAGTCGCGGTCGATGTTCCGCGTCTCCCAGATGCAAACCACGGGCTTGCCGTCCCGCGTGTAGTATTCGGGGGTTTTGAAGTAATTCTCGATCCAGAAATTGGTCACGCGGATCATGTCGGCCGTGGAGTGTGCGCCCGGCTCGTTATGGTTCGCCCACATGATGTACCACTTGAGGTATTTGCGGAACCGGGCCTGGTAGTAGCCCTTCACCCAGTGATCGAGGCGCTGAACGCCCTGATTCCAGTACCAGTCCACGCAGAAGGAACTGATCCCGTGCTCGACGGCCCATTTGATCTGCCAGTCGATGACCTCGGGGTTTCCTTCATCGTACCAGCCGAGCAAGGGCTTGATCCCGGGGAGGGTCTGCTCGACCATGTCCCACTCGGACATCTGCTCGGTCCCGGGGTAATAGAGGGCGGAAAGCTCCACCGCGCTCTTGACCGGCTGCGGCTCCGGAATGTAGTCCGACGCCACGGCAATCGCGGCAAACACTGAGGCAGCGAAAACAACGAAAAGGAAAATGGAAAGGTTTTTCATGGTTTTGGTCTCCGGGAAAACTGGGTTTGAAGGCCAAATTTAAGGTTTCGTCTCAAAAAATCGGGTCCGCTTCATCATCACGGACTTTTCTTCGCCACGACGATTCGTTCCTGCTGGTCCAGGTCTTTGATCGTCTTCACGTACTCCAGGCCCGGCGTCTGGGCGATCAGCTCCACCACCGCGGCGTGGATCATCGGGCTGAGCTCCATCAGGAAGAAGCCGCCGTCTTTCAGGTGCTTCGGAACGTCGGGCAAAAGGCGCGCGATCAGATCCGTGCCGACCTCGCCGCCGAAAAGGGCCACGTGCGGCTCGTAGCGGTAAACGTTGGTTTCCAGCTCCGCGTCGATCTCATGCCGGCCGACGTACGGCGGGTTGGAAATGATGAAATCGAACCGGGTCGCGTCGGAAACCCGGCTGAAAAGGTCGCTCTCACCCAGAACCACGCGCCCGCCGAGGCGATCGGCGTACTTTTCGACGTTTTTCTGCGCCACGGCCAGCGCTTCCGGCGAAATGTCCACGCCAAGGACGCGGGCGTTTTTCAGATTCAAAGCCGCCGTGATCGGGAGGATCCCCGAGCCGGTCCCGACGTCGCAGATGGTCATTTCCGCGTCCATCGAGCCGAAACGTTCTTTCACCAGGTCGAACAGGCCGACGATCAGAAACTCCGTCTCGGGCCGTGGGATCAGGACGCCCGGATCGACGAGAAAATCGAGCGAGTAAAACTCCTTGTGCCCGACCAGATACGCGACCGGCACGCCCTCAGACCGCTTGCGAATGGCGGCCTTGAACGTCTCGCGCTCCTGCGGCGTCGGCTCGTACTCGAACCGCGTGTAAAGGTCCACGCGGGTGCAGTCCAGCGCCTCGGCGAGCAAAATCTCGGCGTCGAGCCGCGGCGAGGGCACGTCGTACCGCTTCAGAAAATCGGTCGTCCACTTGAGAAGGCGCAGAACGGTCCAGGTCTCCGGCGCGGTGCTCATAAAACGGGGTCCTTGAATGAGAGGAAAAAAAGCAAAAAGCGGGAGGGACTCGCTGAAAAGGCCCCCTCGCACATACGATTAATTCATTATACGCGGGGTTTTTGTTTTGTCAACCAGTTCCGAAAAAAACTTTGAGGGAGTTTTTAGGGAAAGGCCTCTTAAATTAGTGAAAATTTCTCAGAAAAAGTAAAATTTAGTGAAATCTCATGCAATTTAGTGAAATTTTAGTGAAAAAATCATCAAATTAGCGAAAAACTTCTTAAAAGAGTGAAATTTTAGCAAAAATTTCTCAAAAATCTCAAATTTTAGCGAAATCTACTTGCATTTACTCAAATTTTGGCGTATAATTCTAAAAAGAAACTCAATTTTATGAAGATTCAAGAGGATCAAAATGACTGAAACTCAACTCCTTGAACTCGTTCGGAAAGTTTTGACGGAGAAAACGGAATCGCAGACGCTGGAACTCAAAGCCGCAGCAAGCGGATGCCCGACGAAACTCTACGACTCGATTTCCGCTTTCGCGAATCAGGACGATGGTGGGATTTTGCTTTTCGGGATCGATGAAGACGCCGACTGGAAAGTCTGCGGAGTTTACGATGCGCAGGACCTTCAGAAAAAGGTCAACGAGCAGTGCAAGCAAATGCTTCCGGTCGTTCGGCCCGTTTTCTGTTCGGCGCTCGTCGATGGGAAAACCGTCGTTTCGGCCGAAATTCCTGCGGTGGACGTTTCGGAACGTCCGTGCTGCTACAGCGGAAAAGGAAAGATCAAAGGCTCATTCGTCCGGGTGGGCGATTCGGACGAACCGATGACGGACTACGAAATTTACAGTTACGAAGCATTCCGGAAAAAGTACGAAGATGACGTGCGGGAGAACGAAAAGGCGACGCTCGAAACGATCGACCTGAAAAAAATGAATGAATATTTGGGGCTGGTCAAAGAGAATACACCAAATTTGGCCAAACTCCCGGAAGAAACCGTTCTGAAATTCACGGGCCTCGTGAAAAACGACCACCCGACGCTCCTCTGTACGCTCCTTTTTTCGTTCTTCCCCCAGCTTTTTTACCCGCAGTACACGATCAACGCGACGGTGATCCCCGGCACGCAGCGAGGGGACGCGACGAAAGAAGGCTTACGCTTCCTCGATAATCAGCGGATCGAAGGAACGCTGGTCGAAATACTGGAAAAAGCGCTGAAATTCGCGGTCCGGAACATGAAAAGCCGAACGATCATCGACCCGCAAACCGGGAAACGGATGGACCGGCTGGAGTACCCGTTGACCGCCGTGCGCGAAGCGATTTTAAACGCGCTGATCCATCGGGATTACAGCGTACACACCGAAGCGATGCCGATCGAAATGACGTTTTTCCAGGACCGGCTGGAAATCCGAAACCCGGGCGGTCTGTACGGACGACTGACACTGAGCCGTTTGGGAAAAGTCCAGCCCGACACGCGAAACCCCACACTGGCCCGCGCTTTGGAAACGTTCAAAATCACGGAAAACCGGTACTCAGGGATCCCGACCATTCAGAGGGAAATGCGCGAAGCCGGACTGGACGAGGCGGTTTTTGAGGATTCCCGGAATGAATTTTGCGTGACTTTTTTCAACGCGGAAACGTCCGCCCAATCGCGAGAGGAAACGAGACTGGAAAAAGAGCTTTTGAAATTCTGCCAAATACCGCGGTCCCGGCAGGAAATCGCGGATTTTCTGGGGATTCAGACGATTTCGTACGTCAAGAAGATCCTCGAGCCGCTCCTGGCAAAAGGCGCCCTGAAAATGACGCTCCCGGAAAAGCCCAAGAGCAAAAACCAGCGTTTTTATTCGTAGTTCAACCTTCCATCGGGCGGCAGTCTTTCACCCGCCGCCCGACTGAAAATCCGCCGGAATCACTGCGCGTTCTTCCAGCATTTTTCGTAAAACTCGACCACTGGCGTGGGGTCGGCCAGGCCGTGCGGATGGTGGTCGCAGCCGGGTTTGACGTGCATTTCCAGGTCGCCGCCCGCCGCGCGGAAGTTTTCCGCCAGTTTCTGACCGTGCTCCGCGAAAATGACCGTCTGGTCCGCGTCACCGCAGATCAGCAGCATCGGGATCTTCCGCTCCGCCAGCTTGCGCACCGCAATGCACGGGTTCCCGTCGCCGTTGAGGAGCTCGTCCTCGGTCAGGCCGTACTCGTTCAGCGCGGCGTTCCAGCAGTCGGCGTGCTTCGTCTTCCACTCCACGAAGTTACAGACCGGCGCGTCGATGTAGATCCCGCAAATTTTGTCCGGGTTGGTGATCGCCCAGCGCAGCGAGGCAAGCCCGCCGTAGCTCATCCCGAAAACGACCGGTTTGGGGCTGAACCCCTGCTCGTTGACGAGGTACTCGTAAAGGCTCAGCCTCTGCGCATTATCGGCCGGGGTCCCGAAGCGGTCATTCGTCTGGATCCAGGCGACCGCCCAGCCTTTCTGAAGCATCACATCCTCGGAATTCGGGAACGCACGCCAATAGACCGTCCGGAAAAGCCACGGCTTCCCCGGAGCCTGCTGGCCGGGGACCATCACCTTGGCGGTTTTCCCGTTCAGGTCGAATTCGTAGTACGTACAATTCCCGACCTTGCTCCCCGCGACGGGCCAATCCGCCGCCTGAGTTAAAGCCGCAAACACACAGCAAAACGCTAAAATGAGTGAAAAACGCATTTTCAATTAATTATGAATAAGAATTAAAAATGATGAATGATGAATTAAGGCGGGACTCACACGACGGCCAGTTCCCACTCCCGTTTCAGGAAGGCGATGGCTTTCGGAATTTCCACCTCACGGTCGCCGCGGACTCCGCACTCGAACGAGCAGAAGCGGTCATAACCGATGTACTTCAGCCCGCGGAAACCCTCGACGAACCGGCTCTGATTCTGGCCCGGGATGGACCGTTTCGGGTCGGAAAGACCGCCGGCGAGATGGACGTGCGCCAGGTATTTTCCGCCGGAGATGAACGCGCCCATCATGTCGGTCTCCTCGATGCTCATGTGGTAGAAATCGCCCATCACTTTCATCCCTTCCGAGTCCACGTCCCGGCAAATGGCCGCGCCGTCCGAGACCCGGGAGAGGAACGTCGATTCCATCCGGCAAAGCGGCTCCAGCACGATGCAGGTCCCCAGCTCGTGGGCAAATTCGGCCAGCGGGTGAAGAACGTCCACCAGACGCGCGCGGATCGACTGGTTCGTCTCAGGAGCCTTCGGAGTCCCGAAAAGCGGCACGTAGAGCATTCCCTTGCAGCCGACCTTCGCGGCCGCCTCGAGCTTCCGCTTCATCGATTCGATGCCGAGTCTCTGCTCTTCTGGATCGGCGGAAATAATATTCCCCGGGTTGGCTCCAAAATTCGTCATGGCGGCGACCAGGCCGGCGTTTGCCAGCGCAGTGCGAATTTCGTCCTCTTTCCCGTAAAGCGGAACGTTGACCTCGGCCCCTTCAAGCCCCCAGGCCTTCATTTTTGCAAATTTTTCCTCCAGACTGTTTCCCGGAATGACCTCCATCCGGGAGCAGAGCCGCAGTCGGGCTTTGGCGGAACGATCCGCACTCACGCCGTCAAAAGTGGAATCCGTAACTTCGTGTTCTTTCATGGATCGGTCTCCTCTGAAAACCCAGTCAATCAATTATCGATCAGCGTCGCCATCGTCCGGTACGCAACGTACAAGGCGCAGACGATTCCCGCAATCAGGCCGACGAAGAAAAAGAAGCACAGCGTGGCGTAACTCAGGCCCGTGTGGAAAAACATGTACTTGAACATGAGCATGATCACCGCGAGCGAAACGCCAAGGATCGCGCCGCCGATGATTCCTCCAAAGAGGAAAATCACGTAGTTTTTGGCCTTCTGGAAGAGGTACGGGTCCTTATACCATTTTCCGTCAAAGTCATATTTCGTGTCGCGCGGCGTGTTGAACCACGACTTCATGTCGGCGAAACTGATTTTCGGCTGCTCCGGCATTTCGTTGCGCTTCTCGAATTTTTCCTTGCTCTCGCGGATGAGTTTCGCCTCGTCGGTTTTGTTTCTGGCTGGATTGGCCGGAGCGTTTTTGATCTCGAAAAAATCCTCCCCCGCCTTCAGATTTTGATTAGCCGGTTCAACCTCTTCGGACTTCGCCGCCGGCATTTCTTTCACGACCGGAGATGGGGTCTTCGACGTGGTTGGGATCTCCATCGGCGCGAGGTAGTCCACGTACTCGCACCCATCCGTGCCGCAGCCATCGTGGTCGAGCCAGCAGTCAGCGTGGTACTCCGTGCCGCAGCCGGGACAAAATATTTCGGCCTCGTGAGGGCGGATCTCCTCACCGCAAAACGCGCATTTATCGGTGATTTTGGCGTTTTTTGAAATGATCTCGGCCCCGCAGCTCTGGCAGCAGGTCCCCAGTTCCGGGTTTTCCACTTCCGAAACGTGGCCGCATTTTCCGCATTTGATTTTCTTCATGATCCATCTCCTGATTTGAGGAATCTTTTTCCTTTCTTAATATTATACTCACATTCCATTTTTGCGCAAGGTGGTCAGGAAAAAATTTCACGGGCGTCCAAGAGGTTCCAGTTTTGTAGAGCGCTCTTTAAAATACGAAAACGGCGCAATCTGTAACGGTAAAATCAATTTCACTGAAAATTTGTTTTGTATCGACCGAAAAAAGAGCAGAGAAGTATAAACATACGTTCATAAATGAAGGGATTCTGACATGAACAAAAGTAAATTCGTAATTGCCCTGGAAATTTCAGCCGGACTGATTTTTTCCTTTCAGGCCATTTGCGCCTTAAATGCCCAAGAAAAAACGTCCCTGCTTACTTCGGCCCCCGTCGTGAAAGCGGAGGCGGAAACCGTGGTTGAGGCGGATATTGAGGCAGATGCAGAGGCAGAAACGCAAGCGGAAGTCCAACCCGATGAGGAAATGGTGACCATTTCGGCCAAGGAGTGGGCCGCCCTTCAGCAGGATGTAGCCGCCGTAAAAAAACAGCTCGCCGACGACAAAATCAAGGCCGATCTGAAAAAAGCTGAAGAGGAGAAAAAAAAGTACACAAAACCCCAGAACAAACTGGGCGGCAATATTTTGTGGGACACCGGGATCTGTTCACTCAATGACGACTGCGAGGCCGCGGGAAACGTCCCCAATGACGGCATGAAAGTCCGTCAGGCCTGGATCGATCTGCGCGGGAACTGGTACGACATGATCAACTACCGCATGACGTACGACATCGCGAACACGAACATCAAGGACCTCTGGATCGGTCTGTACAACATGCCGAGCGGGCTGGACCTGAAAATCGGGCACATGAAGGAGCCGTGGAGCACCGAGGAACTCACCGCCACCGAGGCGACGCTCTTCATGGAGCGGTCCTACATGAATAACATGCGCTCGATTTGCGGAAGCCGCAACAACGGGATCCTGGTGAGCAACTGGACCAACGCGGACCGTTTCTCGTGGGCCGCTGGTGTGTTCGCGTCCTCGATGAAAGAAAAAACCCTGGGCTGCGTTGGCGAGCACGGTCATTTGGCCTTCACGACCCGCGCGACCTATTTGCCGTTCTACGAGGAAAACTGCATCGGGCAGAAGTTCCTGCTCCACTTTGGCGCGAGCTACTCCTACCGCCACTTCGACCAGACAAAAGCCGCGGATTATGGTACACAATGCAGTTTCACCGGCGACACGGCAATCTGCCCGGCGGTACTGAATACGGGACTGCTGACCGGCCTGCACGACATGAACGTCGTGGGCCTTGAATTATACTGGATCCGCGGCGCGTTTTCGATGGACGTCGAGCACAGCGTCTTCTTCATGCAGGACGATCTGGCCGGTGACGCCACGGTAAACGCCGGTTTCATCGAATTCGCGTACACGCTGACGGGCGAAAGCCGTAACTACCGCAAGAACGGTGGCTCGTTCGGCGTGCTCAAACCGAACTGCCCCTTCATCCGTACATGCAAAGACGGCGTCGGCGTCTTCACCGGCCCCGGCGCGTGGGAAATCGCCTACCAGCTCTCCTGGGTCGATACGACCGACCTGGTTTCCGGCTACTCCTGCGAAGCCAATCACACGGGAACCAACGGGAAAGCCCTCGCCAACACGATCGGTCTGAACTGGTACCTGAACGAAAACATGCGCTGGATGTTCAACTACTCGCTGGAACGGGTCGAGTACGAAGGAATCGGCAAAAACGGCGCAGACCTCAGCGGAACGACCGGCTGGGAGCACATTTTCGGGACGCGCGTCCAGGTGACGTTCTGAGTTTTATTTCACCATAGAATTAAGGTCCGCGATCATTTTAAAAATGCAGATCCAAACCGCTTTTCGAACCATTCCGCTCGACCGTCCGCTTTGGATGGGGATCGTCAACGCGACGCCCGACTCATTTTCCGACGGCGGCCGCCCGGACCCGGCGGGGCACGCCATTTCCCTGCTACTCGAAGGGGCCGACATTCTGGACGTCGGCGGCGAAAGTACACGCCCGGGCTGCGACCCGGTTTCCGCCCCGGTCGAGATCCGCCGTATTGCGCCGGTCATTGAAGGGATTTTCGCCCGCGCGGAGGCTCTGGGGCTGGAAAAGCCGCTCCTTTCGGTCGATACGTACCACCCGGAAACGGCCCGGTTCGCGCTGGAGCACGGCGTGGAGATCCTGAACGACATTTCGGGAGCGGAAGATCCGGAAATGATTCAGGCCGCGGTTGATTTCGGAGCCGCGATCTGCTTCATGCACAAAAAAGGGACTCCGAAAACCATGCAGGAAAACCCGACGTACGACGACGTAACGGCCGAGGTTTTGGCGTACCTCGCCGCCCGGCGCGACGCCCTGCTCGATGCGGGAATCCCGTGCGAAAAACTGATCGCCGACCCGGGTCTGGGTTTCGGAAAAACCTTCGCGCATAACTGGACGCTGGTCGAGCAGATGGACCGGTTTCAGGAGCTGGAGATCCCGGTTTTGGTCGGTCACTCGCGGAAAGGTTTCCTCCGTCCGATGTGCGAGGAGAATCCCGGCATGACCCGTGACGATGCGACCCGGATCGTGACGCGGACGCTGCTCGAAAAGGGCGTTCAGATCATCCGGACGCACGTGAAACCGTGGTAAAAGGCGAGCGGGGTCAGTTATGACCCCGAAAAAAAGAGCTCTGCGCTTTTTTACCCACTGAAAAAAACGGGGGCATTACTGCCCCCGCTCGCCACCAACTAATTCATCTCGACCCAGCGGATCTCCCCCTTCGCGCCTTTCTGGGCCGGGACGGAGATCTGGTTTTCTCCCGCTTTCACCGCGTCGTCCGGGAACGTGTACCGGACGGCGAACGGCGTGACTTTTTCCCGTCGCGCGTTCGGGACTTTCTCCGCGCTCACGGCCGCTTTTCCGTTCAGAGTCACGCCCGCCGGAATTTCTTCATCCTCACTCACGCCCAGAAGAACGTGGACCGCCCCCAAGTCGGAGCCGTGCGGGACGGTAAACTCCGCGCCTTTCGCGAGTTTACGCGGAAGCTGCTCGCCATTCGAAAAGCCCTCCGGCACCGTATCACGGTACGCCAGCGGGTAAACCGGGTTTTCGGCCGCCGCCGGGCCGTTTTTCAGGAGGAATTCGTACTCGGACTTGAGCACGGGAAGCGTCTGGCAGTCCATCCAGTTAAAGAGGTAAAGCCCCTCAGCGCCGCGGTAGCGCATCGTATCGGCCCAGCCCGCCAGCATCTGGAGCGAGTTCGGCATCATGGGCAAGTAGTGGCACGCGGACGTACTGTGCTCGGCGCACGGGATCACCTTCACGCCGGTCCCCGCCACGCGCTCTTTCCAGAGCCCGACCGGAATATCGTAGTCGGTCGTGCGCCAAAACGGGGCCGGAACGATCCAATCGACCAGGCCTTTCTTCGCCCAGTCCACCGCGTCCATGCCGAGGCCAGCCGCAGCGTCGGGGTGAGTCGGAACACGGACCGCGACGGAAACTTTATGCCCGCGCTTTTGGGACCATTCCTCCGCCAGCTTGTGGACCTCCGCGACGAATCGGGTCAGGATCGGCGCCTCCTCCGCTTCCTTTCCGGGAGTCAGATGAAACCCGAAGCGCATCCAGTCGAGCTCGATCCCGTCCGCGTCGTACCGCTCCAGGATCTCGGCGGCAAAGGCCAGATTATACGCATAAACCTCGGGCACGGCATAGTTCAGCGAACGGTCCACCCAAACTTTGGTTTCCGAGTTCGGCCGGCGCCACCACTCGGGATGGTCCCGCCAGAACGACGAGTGGATCCAGTGCTCGACCTCCAACGCATCATGCACGTCGTTCATGCGCATGGAGATCCACGGCGAGATCCCCTTTTCCCGGCACCGGTCGATCCAGACGGCATAAGGATCCAGCCCGGCATCAAAAAGCCGCTTGGCGTTTTCAAACCACAAAACCCCTTCCGCACGGTCGAGATGGTCCCACACGGCGTCTCGGGTTTTGGACCGGAAGTCGGCGCACTGCGAGTTCGGGCAGAGGAACAAATGCGAGACCTGCGTGTCGGCGTACTGGTCGATGAACGCGTGCAGACCATCCAGATTCATCTGCTCCGGACGCCTCGAGCCGTAAAAATGGGAATCGTCCTCATTAATGACGAAAATTTCCTTCGCACCGAGCGGAAGCGTCAAAAAGAAAAAAACCACGAGAAAAAAATGGGCAGGTCGCATGATTGGGGTCCCTTCTATAATTTATCGTTCCTGAAGTCGAAAATGTGGTGGATCGACAGGATCCCGACGATCTCGTCGCCGTCCATGACGGCCAGCGTCGTGATTTTGTGCAGATCCATCAGTTCCAGCGCGTCGCTGACCATCACGTCGGGGCGAATGCGCTTGAAATTCCGCGTCATGAAGTCCTGCGCCTCGATCTTCCGAATGTCGTCGAAATTCTGGATCGCGCGCCGAATGTCGCCGTCGGTGATGATCCCGACCGGGCGGTTTTCCTCGTCAAAAACGACGGTCGTTCCGAGGCGTTTGCTGCTGACCTCGTACACGATCTCGCGAAAATCCGAGTGGATCCCCACGCGGGGAATATTCGTCTCCATGCGGTCCCGGACGCGGGTAAGAAGCCGCCGCCCCAGCGCGCCGCCGGGGTGGTAAAGGACGAAATTGGCCGCCTGAAAATTCCGCTTTTCCATCAGGCAGACGGTCAGCGCGTCCCCCATGACCAGCGCGGCCGTGGTGGACGTGGTCGGCGCCAGACCGATCGCCCCGGCCTCGGAACTCACCCCCGTGTCCAGCACGAAATCGGCCGCCTGCGCCAGCTCGGACTTGGGGTTTCCCGTCATGGCGATGAGCCTGCACTCGAGCGTCTTCAGAGGCTCCAGAATGGCGAGGATCTCCCGGGACATTCCGCTGTTCGAGATGGCGATCACGATGTCGCCGCGGCAGACCATCCCAAGATCACCGTGGACCGCCTCGGCCGCATTGAGAAAAATCGCGTGCGTGCCGGTGGAGGCAAGCGAAGCGGCAAGTTTATGCCCGATGATCCCCGTTTTACCGATCCCGGTGATCACGACTTTTCCGGACGAGCCGTAAATCAGGTCCACGACCTGATCCATCTCGCCGCCGAGCCGGTCGGCCACTTTTCGCAATTCTTCAATTTCCTGCGCGAATATTTCTTTGCTTCGTTGAGTCCAATCCATTTTTTTAATGCGTAATTAGGAATGCGTAATGCGTAATTGATGTGAAGTGTATCTACCTGGCCTCGAAAGGGATCTTGTTTTTCTGGGCGTATTCCTCCGCCTTCGACCCCGCCGGCGCGTGGATCGTCAGGTTCGGGCAAGCATGGAACACGTTGCTTCCAAACTCCGTCACGCTTTCAGGAATGACGATGGAAGTTAAGGAACTGCAGTACTGGAACACATCTCGTCCAATCTCCTCCACGCCATCGGGAATCTCTACGGACGTTAAAGAACTACAGCTATAGAACCCCCCCCATTCGATCGTCTTCACGCCTTTGGGAATCACGATGGACTTCAGGGAAGTACAGCCCTCGAACGCATCCTCTCCAATCACCGTCACACCTTCGGGAATCCGGTATTCCTTTGTCGATCCAAGACAGGCAATCATTTTTTTCCCGTCTTTGGTCAGCAAACCATTTCCATCGCTCTTGAAATACGGGTGCGCAGAGGAAATGGACCACTCTTTCAAGGCTTTACAGTAATTGAACACTCCTCCCCGGATTTCCTGTACACTATCAGGAATCGTCACCGACGTCAAGGCGCTGCAGCCTTCAAACGCGGAGAGTCCAATCTCGGTTACACCTTCCGGAATTACAACGGATGTTAAAGAGCTGCAGCCATAGAACACACAGCCTCCGATCCTGGTCACGCTCTCGGGGATCTGGTATTCTCCTTCCGGATTCAGACAGGCAACCAAGGTTTTGCCGTCTTTGGTCAGCAAGGCGACCCCATCGGTTTTGAAATAAGGATGATCCGAAGAAATGGACCACTTTTTCAATTTCGGACAATGGGAGAATGCTGCTATCCCAATTTTCTCGACGCTATCGGGGATGACGACGGACTTTAGGGAAGAACATCGGTCGAACGCGCAACCCTTAATCTCCGTCGTACCGTCGGGAATCACCACGTCGGTTTCCTTGCCGACGAATTTCGTAATTTTTGTCCCGTCCCATTCAAACGACTCCCGGCTCGTGGTTTTTGGTTCCGACTTGCCCTCTTCCAGGGCTTCAAAGGGGATGTTGTTTTCTTTGGCGTATTCTTCCACCTTCGACCCTGCCGGCGCGTGGATCGTCAGGCTCGGGCAGGCAAAAAATGAATTGTTTCCAATCTCCGTAACACTTTTGGGAATGGTCACGGATAATAAGGAACTACAACCCCTAAACGTATTAAGTCCAAATTTCGTCACGCCGTCGGGAATCGTTACGGACGTTAAGGAACTACAGCTATTAAACGTTCCGCCTTCAATCTCTGTCACGCCGTCGGGAACCCGGTACTCCTTGGCCACCCCAGTGCATGCGACCAGGGTTTTCCCGTCTTTGGTCAGCAAGCCAACGCCATCGGTTTTGAGATAAGGATGCGTGGAGGAAATCGTCCATTCCTTCAAGGCCGTACAGCCCGCGAACGCTCCGATTCCGATTTCCTTTACACTATCGGAAATCGCCACGGACGTCAAGGAACTGCAGTAATAGAACACCCAATCTCCAATCTTCGTCACGCCTTCGGGAATTACCACGGTCGTTAAGGAGCCGCAGTAAGCGAACGCACTGCCTCCAATCACCGTCACGCCTTCGGGAACCTGATATTCGTTTGCCGTGGGGAAGCAGGCGACCAGGGTTTTCCCGTCTTTGGTCAGCAATCCGGGGCCATCGGTTTTGAAATAAGGATGCTCAGAGGAAATCGGCCATTCCTTCAAAGCCGTGCATCCCTCGAACACTCCTTTCCCCAATTCCTTGACACTCTCGGGGATATTCACGGATGTTAAGGAACTGCAGAGAGAGAACGCCCAGTTTCCAATCACCGTCACGCCCTCGGGAATCTCCACGGACATTAAAGAACGACAGTCCTGGAACGCACGTTCTCCGATCTCCGTTACGCCTTCAGGAATCACCACATAGGGTTCATTACCGATGAATTTCGTGATCCTGGTCCCGTTCCACTCAAACGACTCCCGGCTGGCGGGACGGGATAAGTCTACGAAGGAAATATTGTTTTCTTTGGCGTATTCTTCGGCCTTCGACCCCGTCGGCGCGATGATCGTCAGGTTCGGACAGGAACCAAACACACGCTCTCCAAAGAACAGCGTACTTTCGGGAATCACCACGGACGTCAAGGAAGTGCAGCCATAGAACGCCTGCATTCCGATCTTCGTCACGCTTTCGGGGATCACGATGGACTCCAGAAAACTACAGTTCATGAACACATCGTCTTCAATCTCCGTCACACCTTCGGGAATCCGGTATTCCCTGGCTGACGCAAGGCAAGCGACCAGTTTTTTCCCGTCCTCGGTCAGCAAACCATTTCCATCTACTTTGAAATAAGGATTTGAAGGGGAAATGGGCCATTCCTTCAAGGCCTCACAGGATCTGAACGCTCCTGCCCCGATTTTCTGTACACTATCAGGAATCGTCATCTCCGTCAAGGCGCTGCAGCCCCAGAACACGTTGGATCCAAACTCGGTTACCCCTTCTGGAATTACGATGGACGTTAAGGAACGACAGCCAAAAAACGTCAAACCTTCAATCTTTGTCACTCCTTCAGGGATCCGGTATTCACCTTCCGGATTCAGACAGGCAACCAAGGTTTTGCCATCTTTTGTCAGCAAGGCAATTCCATCGGTCTTGAAATGGGGATGGTCAGAAGAAATGGACCACTCTTTCAAATTTGGACAACGGGCGAAAGCCCCTGCTCGAATTATCTCGACACTGTCAGGAATGACGACAGACGTTAACGAAGAGCAGCCGTCGAACGCACAGACATAAATCTCCTTCACTCCTTCAGAAATAACGACGGACTTTAAGGAACTACAGCCAAGGAAAGCATTCCATCCAATCTTTTCCACACTTTTGGGAATAACAACGGATGTTATATTACGATATAAAAACACTTGCATACCAATTTCCGTCGTGCCTTCAGGAATCACGACGTCGGTTTCTTTGCCGATGAATTTCGTGATTTTTGTCCCGTCCCATTCAAACGAGTCCCGGCTCGTGGGTTCCGCCGCGGCCGCATCTTCATTCGTGGGTATTGGTTCCGATTTATCCTCTTGCAGGATTACAAAAGGCATTACAGGGATCTTGCGTTGTTTGGCGTATGTTTCCGCCTCCGACCCCGCCTGCGCGTGGATCACCAGTTTCGGGCAACGACCGAACGCCCCATTTCCAATCTTCGTCACACTTTTGTGAATGGTCACGGATAATAAGGAACCACAGTTATTGAACGCCATATCTTCAATCTCCCTCACTCCATCGGGAATGAAAACAGATGTCAGACCAAGACAATTCATGAAGGACGTTTTTTCAATCTTCTTTATCCCTTCGGGAATGGTGATGGAGGTCAAGGCGCTGCACCCATCGAATGCCTTTTTTCCTATTTTCGTTAAGCCTTCGGGAATGTCAACCGTAGTTAAAGAGGAACACCACATAAACGCCCCATCTTCAATCTCCTTCACGGTTTCGGGAATGGCGACAGACGTTAAGTACTCGTTGTTTGCAAATGCCATGTATCCAATCGCCGTCGTGCCTTCGGGAATCACGACATCGGTTTTTTTGCCGATGTATTTCTTGATTTTTGTCCCGTCCCATTCAAACGAGTCCCGGCTCGTGGGCTTTCTTGAGAAGACTTCCGTGTTTTGAGGGGATTCCCCGTTCCAAACGATAAAGGAGATTTTATTGCTTTTGGCGTACTCTTCGGCCTTCGACCCCGCCGGAGCCTGGATCGTCAGCTTCGGGCAGTTCCCGAATGCATACACCTGAATGCTCGTCACTCCTTGGGGGATCTTGACCGACGTTAATGAAGCGCAGTCCCCAAAAGCGGAAGTATCGATACTCCTCACGCTGAAAGGAATGACAACCGACTGCAGCGAAATGCACTGCTCGAATGCCTCCCGACCGATCTCAACCACACCTTCGGGAATCCTGATCTGCGTCAGAAAATCGCAGTCCTTAAACGCTTCTTCCCCGATTTTCGTTACTCCCTGTCCGTTGATGACCGCGGGAATGATGACCTGGGCCGCATGACCTGTATATTTGACGATGGTTGAGCCGTCCATTTCAAAATCAGACTCATCCGCAACGAGGATGGAGACCTCCTCATCGTCTGGCTCCGGTTCGGCTGCCGGCGTGGGAAGCGTCGGTCCCGCGGTTTCTGGCCGTTTCCCGGAAGTGCCGAAAACAAGAAATCCAACCGCCAGCAGAGCGAGAACGCATGCAAGACAGACCCACTTGTGCTTTTTCAGAGCTTCCGCAGCCGGGCGGACGGCGTTCATGAGCGACGGCACGAAACTGACTTTCGAATCCGATTTGTCCGCAGCTTCGAGCTCGTTCATAAACTCCGTGCACGACTCAAAGCGGTCTTTTCGTTCTTTCGACAGAGCCCGAAGCACCACCTTGTTGACCGCGGGGCTGACGTTTGACAACGGCGGGGCGGAATTATAGACGATCGCTCGCCACAGCGCGACCGGATTGTTCGCGGTAAAAGGGAGATGGCCCGTAAGACACTGATACACCATGACCCCAAACGCGTACTGGTCCGTGCGGCCGTCCTGCGCCATGTTCTGGCACTGCTCAGGAGCCATATACGCCGGCGTACCGCTGCTGCCCCGCGCACAGAGGGTCTGCGTGACCGTGCTATGGATCTGGGCCGAGATGCCGAAGTCGATAAGCCACGGGGTCTTACGCCCTGCGCGCGTTGCAAAGAGGATATTCTGCGGCTTCACATCGCGGTGAATGACGCCCATTTCGTGCGCGTGGTCAAGAGCGTCCGCGACCGGACGAAGCACTTCCAGAACCTGAGAAACGGGCAAGCCTTCTTCGTAGTTTGGCTGATCATGGATCCAGTCATCAAACGTCCCGCCGTCCGCATACCCCATGACAAAAAAATAGCCGAACACCGGATCGGCTTTCAGCGCGTAAATCGGGCAAATGTTCGGATGGCTGAGCGGCTGGACGAGACGGAACGTCTTGACGACCTTCTTCATCTCATTTTGTTCGTGCTGAAGCAGAGCGGGCAGGACTTTACAGACGACTTTTCTCAGTTCATTTCCATCTTCCATCTCCGTGGCGAGCCAGGCATGCCCCATCCCGCCCGCGCCGAGGAATTTCTCGAGCCGGTAGTTTTTCTCTTTGCCTAAAAGCGTTCCGGGAGTCAAATCCTCGGGCCTGGAAGGGGTATAATTGGAATAATCAAACTGTACGGTTCTCTGATCGTCCGACATTTTAAACACCTTATAAAATAAATATATACGTGAACTGTTTTATGATAAACGATAATTCAGAAAGTTTCAAGGGGGGGCAGTAATGAGAGAGCCGGACCAGAGCCGCCCCCGTGACGTTTAAGATTTTCCCGTGTTTATTCCGCTTCAAAGGTAATTTTGTGTTCTTTGGCGTATTCTTCCGCCTTCGACCCCGCCGGCGCGTGGATCGTCAGTTTCGGGCAATTATCGAACGCATTGCTTCCAATCTCCGTCACGCCTTCGGGAATCACCACGGACGTTAAGGAACTACAGCCCTCGAGCGCACCGCGTCCAATATACTTCACACTTTCGGGAATGATGACGGACGTTAAGGAACTACAGTCCTCGAACGCACAGTCTCCAATCGCCGTCACACCTTCGGGAATCACCACGAACGTTAAGGATTTACAACCCTCGAACGCCCAGCTTCCAATCCCCGTCACGCCTTCGGGAATCCGGTATTCCGTTACCGACGTGAGACAGGCGATCAGTATTTTCCCGTCTTTGGTCAGCAAGCCGGTTCCATCAGTTTTAAAATAAGGATGCTCAGAGGAAATCGGCCATTCCTTCAAGGACATACAACCCGCGAACACTCCACTTTCGATTTCCTTTATACTATCGGGAATCGTCACGGACGT
>JAFSMO010000076.1 GCA_017447865.1 Thermoguttaceae bacterium | reverse complement strand
GCTACCCGAGGCTTTTCGCAGATTGCCGCGCCCTTCATCGCCTGCTAATGCCAAGACATCCCCCGTATGCCCTTAGTAACTTTATCGCATGATTTTAATGCTTCGCAGCGTTAAATCATAAAAGTACCAAAGTGTAACGTTTTATGCTCGTCTTCGCGCTCTCTTAAAAAATTATAATCTTTTAAGATGTCACTTATCCAAATTGTTTTGCTTCTTGTCAAAGATAAAACCTGGTGACTTTATTTCACTCAAGTGGACGTGTATTCTAGCACATTTAAAAAATCTTTCAAGGGGGGTGGTGGAAAAATTTCCACAATTTTTTATAATACATCATTGAAGGAAGATTTGACCGGAAATGTCTTTAATGAACGAGGAGAAAACCATGACCAAACGCCCGCTGGCCGTCGTGACGGGGGCTTCCGATGGAATGGGACGCGAATTCGCCCGCGCTCTGGCCGAAATGGGGTGCGATCTGTGGATCATCGCCCGCCGGGAGGCCCGGCTTAACGAGCTGAAAACCGAGCTGGAAGCGAATTTCGGCGTTTGCGTCGAGGTCGTTCCCGCCGATCTTTCGAGGTTTGAGGACATTCAGAAGATCGAGCAAAAAATCGAGTCGGCCCGAAATCTCCTCTGGATGGTGAACTGCGCGGGTTTCGGGGCGGGCGAAGGCGCTTTCCCGGACGTGAACGTTGAGCTCGAAACCGCGATGCTCATGGTGCACAACATGGCCCCGATGCGGTTCTGCCGGGCTGCGCTCGTTCCGATGCGGGAGAATCACCGCGGGTTCATCATTAATGTGGCGTCCGTCGCGGGATTTCTCGCTTCGCGGGGGGCCGTCGATTACTCCGCCACCAAGGCGTTTCTCATCACGTTTTCGCGCTCCCTCCAGTGCGATTGCGTCGGGACGGGCGTGCTGGTGCAGGCGTTCTGCCCGGGGTTCGTCCGGACGGGTTTTCACGACTCGGAAACAATGAAGAGCAGCCCGCTAAAAGAGCAGGTCCCCGGCTTTTTGTGGGACTCGGCGCCGCGCGTCGTGCGGAAGTCGATTCGGGCCGCTCAGAGACGTTTCTGTCATCGGGTGGTTTTCATTCCGACCGTTTTTTACCGGGCCATCACGTGTTTTATGTCCAGCCCGCTGACCGCGCCGCTGAGGATTTTGTTCACCGGCGGAAAAACGAGGTAGAGAAAAAAGCGCGTAATTCCGCGCTCCGCGCTCCATTACCGCCTCCCATCGTCCCTTAAAATTTAACCCAAGAGGTTTTTATGAAACGCACCTTAATATTATTTGCCGTCCTTTTCTTCCTCACATCTGCCCTGCCCGCGCAGGAGAAAATCGAGCTTTGGCCGGGTCTGGCGCCGGGCGAGTCGGTCCGCGAGCCGAACGTCGAGCCGGACGGGAATCGGGCGACGCGGGTCACGACGCCGTTCTTGCTCGTTTATCGGGCCAAAGAGGTCAAGACGGACGCGCTGATGCTCATTTTGCCGGGCGGTGGGTACAGCACGTGCTTCTATTATAATGAGGGGATCCCGAACGCGCAGTGGTGGAACGAACAGGGCGTCACGGCGGCCGTGCTGGTTTACCGGGTCCCGCGGCCCGTCGGGAAGCCGATCTTTACTCCGGCGTGGCAGGACGCGCAGCGGGCGGTGAGGATCCTGCGCTCCAGGGCGAAAGAATGGGGCCTGAATCCCGAGAAAATCGGCGTTCAGGGGTACTCCGCGGGGGGCCATCTGACGCTTCTGACCGCGTGCAACAGCCAGACGCGGGCGTACGAGCCGATCGACGCACTGGACGAAATCCCGTGCCACGTCAACTTCGCGATGCCCGTTTATCCGGCGTACGTGCTTGAGGACGGCGCGGAGGGGCCCAACACGGCCAAGGGGAACGAGGCCGATTTTGCCGCGGGGCTGAATTTCGACGCGAAAACGCCGCCGATGTGCCTCCTGCACGGCGACAAAGACATTTACTCGCCGATGGGGTCGGTCAAAGTGTACGCCGAGCTGAGGAAGCATAACATTCCGTGCGAGCTGCACATTTTTGCCGACGCGGTGCACGGGTTCATGTTCTGGAACGACGCGAAGAATACGAAAACCTGGCGCAGCCGCGGGCTGGAATGGATGAAAGTGATGGGGTTCTTTTAATCTCCGCAAGATGGGGAAAATGCGCGAGCCGGGACGGAAAAGGTTTGCGCTTTTTTTTGGCGTAAACGTTTTTTACCCCCTTCCCTTTTTGGGAGAATGTGGTAAATTAATGAAAATTTGAACGACGAATAACGAAACGCGAGAAATCCCGCCGCTCGTTATTCGTTTTTAATATTCATTGGTGGTTTACAGGGAAAAACTCATGGGGTTGAATCCGGAACAATCTGCGGCAGTGCATACGCTTAGCGGGCCTTTGCTCGTGCTGGCCGGGGCGGGGTCGGGGAAGACTCGCGTCGTGACGATGCGGATCGCCGAGCTGATCCGGAACGGGGTCGCGCCGGACCGGATCCTGGCCGTCACGTTCACGAACAAAGCGGCGGCCGAGATGCGCGAGCGCGTCATGCAGATCCTCTACCCAGGGCAGAGCGTACCGCAGGGGGTCCCCAAGCCGTTCGTCGCGACGTTCCACGCTCTGTGCGTCCAGATCCTGCACCGCCACATCACGAAACTCGGCTTTCCGGAACAGTTTGCCATTTACGACCGCAGCGACCAGGAAAGCCTCGCGGGGCGCGTCATCAAGGACGCCATGCCGAACGGGAAACTCCGGCCGAGCGACTTTCTGAACATCGTAAGCAAGTGGAAAACCCAGTCGATCCGGCCAAATGAAGCGGACCGGCACGCGGAGAATGACCACGAGTACGCCGCGGCGTGCATTTACGGGCGCTACCAGACGGCGCTCAAGGCGTGCGGCGCGGTCGATTTCGACGACATTCTGCTCCTGACCGAGGACCTTTTGCGGGATTTCCCCGAGGTTCTGGCGCAGGAGCGCGGACGGTACGACCACATTCTGGTCGATGAGTACCAGGACACGAACCAGAGCCAGTACCGGATCGTCAAGGCACTGGCCGAGGAGCACCGGAATCTTTGCGTCGTGGGGGACGACGACCAGTCGATCTACGCATGGCGGGGGGCGGAAGTGACGCACATTCTGCGCTTTCGGAATGACTGGCCCGACGCGAAAGTGATCAAGCTCGAAACGAATTACCGCTCGACGCACGAAATCATCAAATGGTCAAACCGGGTCGTGGAGTTCAACCGTCAGCGCCATCCCAAAACCCTGCGGGCGACCCGGGGTGGGGAGATGCCGCGGGTGCTTCAGTGCCAGGACCCCGAAAACGAAGCGGAAAAAGTCGTCGGGGAGATCCGGCGGCGGATCCAGATCAACGTCCGCAAACCGAACGAGATCGCCGTCCTGTTCCGCACGAACGAACAGTCGCGGCTTTTCGAGATGGAGTTCAAGCGGCAGAACGTCCCATACACGTTGATCGGGAGCATGTCGTTCTTCGACCGGAAGGAGATCCGCGACCTGCTCGCGTACCTGCGGGTCATTCTGAACCCAAAGGACGAGGTTTCGCTTCTGCGGGCCATCAACACGCCTCCGCGCGGGATCGGGCAGACCACGATGATCCGGTGCATGGAAACGGCGCTGGCCCGGCATAAAACCCTCTGGGAAATGCTCGGGAATCAGATGGATCTGGCGGCCGCGAAGATCCAGCCCAAAGCCATTACGGCCATCAGCGGGTTCCGCGATCTGATCCGGACGCTCCAGATCAAGGCGCATACGCTCCCGGTGGACCGGCTGATCCGGGAACTGATCGATTCCATTAATTATTATAGTGAAATTGAACGGCTCAACGAAAAACCGACGGACCGGGAACTGCGCTGGAACCTGGTCGAGGAATTCGTCAATTCGGCCGCCACGTTCGTGCAAAAGGAAGAACGGCCGCGGCTGGGGACGTTCGTCCAGCAGCTTTCGCTCATGGACCGGGACGATTCGGGAAGCGAAAAGGAGGAGCAGCTGAAAAACGGCGCGGTCATCCTCATGACGCTGCACTCGGCCAAAGGGCTGGAATTCCCGGAAGTTTATATGGTCGGGATGGAGGAAGGGCTTTTGCCGCACAAGAAGTCGGTGGAAAGCATGCGCGAAGACGACATTGCGGAGGAGCGGCGTCTGTGCTACGTCGGCATGACCCGCGCGAAAGAACGGCTCACGCTCTCGCTGGCGCTCGAAAGAATGAAGTGGGGCGTAAAAAGAAAGACGATCCCGAGCCGATTCCTCTACGAAATGACCGGGCACGCCGAAAATCCGAACTACATCAAAATCCTGACCGGCGAGGCGGACACGGAAAACCGGCGAGGGAGGAGAAATAGTTAGGAGTTAGGAGTTGAAAAGCCTTCGGCTTTTACGGGCCGAAGTCTTTCTGATGCTGACGTTACGCGCCAGCGCAACTCCTAACTCCTAACTCCTCACTTCTTTTCGCACAGCGAAAAGAATGTCAGTTTCCGGGGATCGGTTCGACGATCGGAACGGAAGTGGAGACTCCGCCGCCCATGGAGCAGGAGCTGCATCCAGAGGTCATGACCGGAGCACTGCTGTACGTGGACGGGCAGCAGTCGTCAACGACCGGAATGTCGCAGCTGTTGCAGGGGGTATAGCAGACCGTCTGGTCTTTCTTGAAGGGAGTCCAGCGGCACGTATTATGACAGTTCTTGCACCCGGCAAACAGGACCATCATTGAAAGCACCAAAGTGAAAGCGATCAATTTTTTCATTTTTTTACTCCTGATTTGAAAACACGAATTGTATTGGGCCAAACGTTAAACGGTACAAAATCCCGTGGAATCATCAATCCCTAATCTTCCTCTCATATTTTACCCCATAAACCCGAGCTTGGCAAGTAATTCGACCCGTTTTTTCTAAATTTTCTTCCTTTTCCATTCAATTTCAAAACGGTTAATACGATTCTGGAAACTTTTTCTTATGTTTGGGTCAGGAAAACCAGTGTTAAACTTTATGTATTTTAACCAACCGGAACACCGGAGGGGGAAATAGTGTCAAATTTGCCGAAAATTCCAATTATTACAAAAATTCCAAATGTCCCCATCCGATATTTTCACCATCAAAGGAAATGATTTCCTTTCGTGAAAAATCCTATTTTGAACCAGGGATTAGGTTCAAATCACCAATCAATGGAGGTACTTCCTAATGAAACGTTTATTTGCTGCCGTTCTTCTTTCCCTTTGCATGTGTGGTTTTGCCATGGCTCAGAGCTGCGGTTGCGGTGCGGCTCCGGCTCCGGCGTGCGATTCCTGTGGCCCGGTTTGTGATGCCTGTGGTCCGAAAACGATTTGCGCCCCGTTCAACGGTTTCTTCCTGGAACTGTTCCGTCCATGCGCTCCGGCTTGCGGCGCGTGTTGTGACACGTGTGCTCCGGCTCCGTGTACGACCTGTGGTCCGTGTGCCCCGGCTCCTTGCGCTCCGGCTCCGGCTTGCCCGGCCGCTGCTTGCGACACTTGCGTCGGCTGCGCTCCCTGCGCGCTTCCTTGCGCTCCGTTCAACGGTTTCTTCCGCAACCTGTTCGCTCCGAAATGCGGCTGCGATCTGCCTTGCGACTGCGCCCCGGCTTGCGGCTGCGCTCCGGCTGCTCCGGCTTGTGGATGCGGCGCTGCTCCGGCTGCCCCGGCTTGCGGCTGCGGCAAATGAGCCTTGAAATGAATCCATTCTGAATTCAAAAGACCGGTACTCACGTGCCGGTTTTTTTATGGAAAAATCCCGACTTTCCTTAATTCTGTTCCAGATTCCTCTTTCCTCACCGTGGTTTCTTTGTTATAATATTCACGAAAAATTCTAAAAGCGAATTATTTCATTATTCGTTATTCGTTATTCATTATTCGTTGTTTTTATGTTTTCGGTCAAGCTCGATTTATTTCGTGGTCCTCTGGATCTCCTCCTTTTTTTAATTAAAAGGAAGGAACTGGACGTATTAACGATCCGCGTGAGCGAGATCATCGACCAGTTCAACGAATACGTGGACATTCTGAAGTTTATCGACTGCGACTTGGCGGGCGATTTCATCGCGATGGCGAGCTGGCTCCTGGAGATGAAGTCGATCGAATCGCTCCCGACCGAAGCCGAGCCTGTGGTGGAAGAAGAGGACCCGCGGGAAGATTTCGTCCAGCAGCTGCTTGACTACAAGAAATACCGTGACGCGGCGTGCCTTCTGGAAGAGCGCGGGCGGCGCTGGCAGCAGAACTACGCCCGGCTGGCGAACGATTGCCCGCCTCGAACCCGGGATCTGGCGGAGGAACCGATCCTCGACGTGGACCTCTGGGACCTGGTCAGCGCGTTCGGCCGCATCATCAAAGAACCCAACAGACCCATCCCGGCGAACATCGTGTACGAGGAAACCCCCATCGAGGCGCACATGGCTCGCATTCAGGAACGGCTCGCGGAGAATGGCGTGACGTCGTTTTCGGAACTTTTCAAGCCGGGGATGCACAAAACGACGCTCGTCGGCATTTTCCTTGCGTCGCTGGAACTGGTGCGCAATTACCGCGTGGTGGTGGAGCAGTACCAGCTCTTCGGAGAGATCTGGCTCCGCCCCGGCGAAGGCTGGACACGAGAAATCAACGGAACGCAAGTCACGTCCGCGTGAAATTATGAATTATGAATTGCGCGTAATTCCGCGCTGCGCGCTCCATTACCGCCTCCCATTTTAATTCATAATTCATAATTCTTAATTTTATATTTCCCCCCTCTTGTTTTTTCTTTTAAAGGGCGTAAAATAGAGGAATCTTGAGTTTTATTCCTTCCTTAAACCTCATTTTTTCAAGGAGTTCCCATGAAAAAAACCTTCCTCTGGAGTGCGATTCTTTCCCTCCTTCTTGTTTCATTGGCCTCGGCTGATGTACGTCTTCCCAAAATGTTCACGAACAACTGCGTCCTTCAGCGCGACGCGGCCGTTCAGGTCTTCGGTTTTGCCGACGCGGGTGAAAAAGTCACCGTCGAGTTCAACGGCCAGAAAGTCGAAACTACCGCCTGCGACGCCGGCAAATGGCTCGTCAAACTCGCGCCGATGCCCGCCAAGTGCGAAGGCTCGACGATGACCGTCACCGGCAAGAACGTCGTGACCGTTGAAAACGTCGTGGTCGGCGAAGTCTGGGTCTGCGGCGGCCAGTCCAACATGCAGTACCCGGTCGGCGGCTGGGGACGCGTTGAGGCGACTGAGGACGAGCTGACCGGCGATAACAGTTTCATCCGCTTCCTGCGCGACCCGCACGTCACGAATCCGGAACCGCAGGACGATCTGACGGGCGGCGAATGGACCCTCTGCAAAGACGGCGCCCAGAAGGCCTGCACGGCCGTGGGGTACTACTTCGCCCTGCGCCTGCACAAAGAACTCGGCTGCCCGATCGGCCTGATCGACTGCAACTGGGGCGGCTCCAAAGTCGAGGAATGGATCCCGGAAAAGGCCATGAGCACCCTTTCCGAAGAAACCGCCGCACACGCCCGTGAGTTCGTGACCCACGTCAAGCAGGACAATCGCAAGTTCATCGGCTGCATGTACAACTCGAAGATGAACCCGTGGACCAAATACACCATCAAGGGCGCGATCTGGTATCAGGGCTGCTCGAACGGCGGCCAGGGCCAGCTCTACTTCGAAAAAATGGACTGCATGATCAAAGCGTGGCGCGCCGCGTGGGGCTACGACTTCCCGTTCTACTGGGTCCAGCTCGCCAATTACCAGGCCCCGAACGCGGACCCGAACACGACGGGCGGCTTCGTGCCGGTTCGTTACGCCCAGAGCCTGTGCCTGAGCATCCCGAAGACCGGTCAGGCGGTCATCATTGACGTCGGCGAAGCAAAAGACATTCACCCGATCAACAAGTTTGTGGTCGGTGAACGCCTCGCCGCCAACGCGTTGGTGAAGGACTACGGCAAGGACATTCCGTACGCCTCCCCGATGTTCAAGGAAATGAAAGTCGAAGGAAACAAAGCGATCCTGACGTTCGAAAACGTTTACGACGGTCTGGTCGTCGGCAAGCAGAACGTCCGTGAATTCAGCGTCGATCAGGACGGCAAACTCCAGCGTTTCGCCGTGGCCGGAGCCGATGGTAAATTCTTCTGGGCTGAGGCGAAGATCGTCGGCAAAGACCAGGTGGAAGTGAGCGCTCCGGAAGTCGCCGAGCCGGTGAACGTCCGCTACGCGTTCCAGCAGAACCCGGAAGGCTGCAACCTGTACAATTCGGCAGGCTTCCCGGCCAGCCCGTTCAGCACCGAGCCGATCACGAAGTAATTTTTAAAGTTTTCAGTTGTCAGTTATCAGTTATCAGTTATCAGTTGTTAGGATTAACTTGTAACTGAAAACTGGCAACTGAAAACTTGATCCCGGCTCAGCCGAAACAGTGACTACTTCTAAAAAATTGACGTATTTTTCTTAAAACCCGAAAATTGCTCTTGCTTTTTAAAACCAGAATCCGTATAATCCCATATAAACTATTATTATGTCCGCAAAATTTTTGAAAACCCAGATAAAAGTGAGGTACAAATGAAACATTTTACCGGCAAACTGTTCGCTTCTCTTTGTGGAGCCGCGGCCAGCACTCTCCTTTTCATCGGCGCTGCAAATGCCGCCCTGACCGCTCCTGGTGATGTGAGCAACGCCCCTGCGTCCGCGGGTGAGCAGAACGAAGTTTCCCCCGAGTTGAAAGCCGCTTTTGACGATTTCACCAACATGAAATTTGATGATGCCGTGGCGAAACTCGACAAAATCCGCGAAAACGACAAAGACATGGCTCCGGCCCAGCTGATCCTGGCGACGTGGCTCGCCCGCATTCAGCCGGCCCAGCCGCAGGCAGTCCGTCAGGCCATCGAAGTCGGCGTGACGAAGAACCCGGCCGACCCGGAAGCCTACGTCATTTTGGCCGAACTGAACCTTCAGAACTCCTGCGTCACGGAAGCCGAAGCCCTCTTCGACAAAGGCGCGATTCTGAACACCGGCTTCACCGAAAGCGCCAAGCGTAAGGAAGAGATCCAGAAACGGATCCTCCTTGGCCAGGCTCAGGTCCTTGCTCTTCGCGGCAAAAACGACCAGGCCATCGCTCGCCTGAACGACGTTCTGAAAACCGACGACAAAAACATCGGCGCTCTGAATCTGCTTGGTCTGATCAACTTCAACAGCGAGAACTACGACGCGACCATCGACGCCTACACCAAGGCGCGTGCGATCCAGCCGAATCTTCTCGTTCCGGAAGCCCGGCTTGCCATGATGTGCCAGCAGAAAAACACGGACGACAGCAAAAAGCTCGCCGCGAAATACATGAAAGAAGCGATCGGCAAATACGAATCTGACCCGCAGACTCGTCTGGTCGCTGCGCAGTGGTCCCTGACGATCAACCGCGCCGCTCAGGCCGCTCAGCAGGCGGATTACGCGATCACGCTTCTGACCAAGAAAAAGGCTGAAAACGCTGACGACGCTTTCGTAAACGGTCTGCTCATGGAAGCGAATCTGCTCCGCGGCGTCATTGCGCTGTACGAGAAGAAATTCAGCGAAGCCGAGAAATTCTTCAACGTCGTTCTGGCGGAATCCCCGAGTAACTTCGCCGCGACGAACAATCTGGCCCTGGCCCTTTGCGAACAGGATGATCCTGCGAAGCTGAACAAAGCCGTCGAGTACGCTCAGGTGAACGTGGACCGTTTCGGCAAACAGCAGCCGGAAGTTTTCTCCACCGCCGCTTGGGTCATGCACAAAAAAGGCCAGTACCAGGAATGCGCGCAGCTTCTGCAACGTTACATCCAGATGACCAACGGCCAGATGAGCCCCGACACGGCTTACTATCTCGCCGCCAACATGGAAAAGCAGCTTGATTCCATCCAGGACGCTGAGCAGAAGGCCAACGCCAAGAAGCAGGCTCTTGAGATCATCACCAAAACGCTCACGAATACTGCCCCATTCGTGATGCGTCCTGAAGCTGAAGCTCTGAAAGAAAAACTGAGCAAGTAAGCAAGATCCAAAAAAATTCGGAGGGCTGGAGTTTCTGCCGGTCCTTCGTTTTTTTTATAAAAATATTCCAAAAAATTTCCAAAAAAATCCAGACTCTTTCATCTTCCTGAAAATACGGTCTTTTTTCTCTCTTCCAGACTCACAAACCGGCACTGAAAACCGCAAACGGTAAACAAAAGAGAATCTATTAAAATTTGAATTTTTCTCTAAAATAAGCCGTAGAATATCCAATAACTATGGCCCAATAAAGGAGAAAAAAGATGAAAAGAATCGGCTTTTGGCTCGTGGTTCTGTGCTTCCTCGGAAGCAAGAGCGCCCTGGCGCAGGTTCTGTACCCGTCCAGCCAGCACTTGGGACTTCAGACCGCGACTCTGGAAAACATCATGCTCCTGCAGAATCTGCGGGACCCTCAAAACGACTGCATCGGGAAAAATTACTGGGCGCTCGGCTACGGGCTGGGCGGAGTTTCCCGAGGCGATGTGGACCTTACAGAGGACGGCTCCTCGGAAGTTCTCGACTCGAAATTCCGGGACACTCTCGGCGGATTTCTGGTCGGCGCCGACACAAACCTCGGCACCACGTCACGTCTCGGCGGCTTTTTCGCGTTCAATACCGCCTTACAGACCAGTCAGCCGAACGAAAAAGTCGAGACGACCAACGGCTTCTGGGGCATTTACGGCAAGAAAGACTGGGCCAATGCCTACTTTCTCGGAACCGGAGCGATTGGTTTCACCCACACGGCGACCGACTTCACGGCAAACGCTTTTCGCAGCTTCGTGTACGGCGAGACCGGCCTGAATTTCCGCTTCGGATCCATAGATTTCCAGCCGTTTTGGGGCCTTCAGTACTACTACGCAGGAAATGGCTCCTCATCGGGCGAAATGGCTGATGAAACGACTCAGGTCTCCGCTTCGCCGCTGAAAACGAACTCGCTGCGGAACGTCCTTGGGGCGCGTTTGGGCGTGCCGGTGTACGTCATTGAAAACCAGAGGCTCAGCCTGAACTGCCTCGGGTTCTGGTTCCACGAATTTCTCAACGACGGGGATCTGGGGGGCGGCACCATGGACTTCCAGCCGGAAGGAGGGCAACTGGTGCAGTACATAATCGGCCAGCAGAAAAACGGCCGTGACTGGGGTGTCGTGGCGCCGACGCTGGACTGGAAGCGCGGAAACCTTCACCTCTGGGTCGGTTACATCGCCCTTTTCAACGAGAGCGAAGTTCTGCATCTCGGCCAGGGCGGCTTTGGGTTTTGCTGGTAAACAATTTCCAAAATCGGCCCCAAATGATCAGGAAACTCCGCCAAGAGGGCGAGCCTCACGATTTCTCAAAAAAATTTCCAAAATCTCCACGAGATCACTGGAAATTTTTTCCTTTTTGTGGTATAATGAGAAAAACTTTTCTTTTTTTCATGTATTTTAGGAAATTTAGGCATTTTATTGGAGGTTCCCATGAATATTCTTATCGCAGCGAGTGAAGCGGCCCCTTTGGCGAAAACCGGCGGTCTGGCGGACGTTTGCGGCGCTCTGCCGAAAGCACTGGCCCAGCTCGGGCACAACGTGGCGCTCATCATCCCGGCATACCGCTCCACGAAGAAATTCCCATCTGAGCCGACCGGCGTCGAGCTGAAAATCTCCATCGCCGGACGTGAAGTCCGTGGGACCTACCGCAAATGTTTCATCCCTGAAATTGGCGTACCGGTTTACCTCGTGGAGCATAACGGCTACTTCGATCGGGACGGTCTTTACAACAGTGACAACGAGGACTACGCCGACAATTGCGAGCGCTTCGTCTTTTTCTCCTACGCCGTCCTTGAAGCGATTCGGCTTTTGAACCTTCAGGTCGATGTCATTCACCTGAACGACTGGCAGACCGGTCTGATCGCCGCACTTCAAACGATTTACTACCGCGACAAACCCGGCTACGAGAAAATCGCGGTCCTTTTCACCATTCACAACATCGCGTACCAGGGCGTTTTCCCGGCTTCCGCCATGACGCTCACCGGGCTGCACTGGAAGTACTTCAACTGGCTCCAGATGGAGTGTTTCGACCACCTGAACCTCCTGAAGACCGGCATCGTGTTTTCCGACGGGATCACGACCGTAAGCCCGAACTACGCGCGGGAAATCACATCCTCCCCCGGCGGCTGCGGCCTGGAGGACGTTCTGCGCGCCCGGCGTGATGTTCTGTGGGGGATCACCAACGGGATCGACGTAGAAGAATGGAATCCCGAGACCGATAAATTTCTCGAAAACCACTACACCGCCGCGACCCGTTCCGAGGGCAAAACCGCCTGCAAGCTGGACCTGCAAAACCGGATGGACCTTCCGCGGCGCGCAGACGTTCCGGTCATTGGGCTGGTTGGACGGCTGACCGAGCAAAAAGGGTTTGACCTAGCGGTCGAGCTGATTTACCGCAAAGCGGCGGCCGGCGAAGACATCCAGTGGGTGCTGCTCGGATCCGGCGACCCGATCCTGGAAAACCGTCTGCGGGAGCTGGCGTCCCGGTATTCCCAAAACGTCGCCGTTTCGATTCGTTACTCGAACGAGCTGGCCCACCAGATCATCGCCGGCTCCGACATTTTCCTCATGCCGAGCCGGTTTGAACCGTGCGGCCTGACCCAGCTTTACAGTCTGCGCTACGGCACGATCCCGGTAGTCCACGCAACGGGTGGACTGGTCGATACCGTCCGTGATCTCAACCCTGAAACCGAGGCGGCCAAAACCGCGACGGGGATCCTGTTCTGCAACGCGGACATTCAGGGGATCACGTGGGGAATTGACCAGGCTCTGAACATTTACCGGAATCGTCCGAACGTCTGGAAACAGATGCAGGAAACCGCCATGAATCTCGATACTTCATGGAAGCAGAGCGCCGGAAAGTACGCGGAGCTTTACAAGAAAATCCGCAGAAATCGCCCCGAGACTTAAAAACTCCGAGAAAACCATTCATAAAAATACCGGCGCGGCTCAGTCCTCAAAAGGGCAAAGCCGCGCCGTTTTTTTATGGTTTCACTTTATTTGGTAGATTTGCCGCGGTAGACGCCGCTTGCATCGTAGTACCAGTTCGTACCACCCGAGTTGGAAGATTTTCCCTTGTAAACGCCGCTCGCGTCGTAGTACCAGTTCGTATCACCGGAATTGGACGATTTTCCCTTGTAGACGCCGCTCGCGTCGTAGTACCAGTTCGTGTCGCCGGAGTTGGACGATTTTCCCTTGTAGCAGCCGCTCGAGTCGTAAAATCTTACCGTGTCGCCGGATTTTTCAGCTTTGCCCTGGTAGCAGCCATCAGGCCCATAGAACCACGTCGTAGTGCCGGATGTCTCGGCCTTGCCCTTATAGGAACCATCGGATCCATAAAATCTTTGAGTCTCCGCGAAGCACAAGCCGCAGACCATCAAAACGGACGTAAAAAGAACCAAGCGAAGCGTTTTCATGATTTGCCTCCTTTGAAAGTAAAAATGTGCACCGGGATTTTTCACCCTCTAAAAGTATAGACGAACAAAGCTCACAAGAATTCCAAAAATTTCTGAAAAAATTTTTAAAAAAGGGCCTAACCCTCTAAAAAAGTCAAAAGCTTACATTTTCGTCAAGGTGTATGTCTGAAAAAACACGACGAATGGTTTCCCAAAAGAAAAAGGACGCCGTTTCCAGCGTCCTGCCCCCATTAAAATCTTTTTCTGAATCATTCCTCCGGAGCTTTCATGCCGGTCGAAGGTCCGGGCTGCGCCACGACTGGCGGGAGAGCCGGCGGAAGGGCCGACGTTTCCGTTTCGGTCTCCTGAGTATACCAGACCGAATCGGAAACCTGAACGTTCGCACGCTGGAATTCCTCGTGAGTCAGTCCGAGCATTTCGGGAGTCACCACTGCGGAACTGGCCGGCGCCGCTTTTTTCAAGGTTCCGCGGCAAGTCGTCTGCTGGGGCTGGAGGACGGAAGGAGCCGGTGAAGGCTCAGCTGGCTGAACCGCTGGTTGAGCCGCAGGTTTCGCTGCTGGTACCGTCGATGGCATGAGGACCGGCTGCGTCATGTAATAATTTCCACTCGGGTACACCGAGGACGAATAGTAGCCGCTCGAATACGACCCGTTATACGGCGTGATCCCCTTCGGCCACGGAATCGGCTGCGACGTGCCGGAGTCTTTCTTCAGTGCGCCGCGAATACCGAGCAATTCCGGATGCTGGGCCAGTTTCTCCGTCAGGACCTGGGCGTTGAAAAGGATCGGATCGAGTTTCCGCGGAAGTTCCGAAACGAGTGACATGGTATGGTTCATTCTGTCATACATCGCGCGGTCGTACAAGAGCAGCCCCAACGTCGAATCCTTTCGGTTGAGCGTCTCGGAGAACGCATCGATATTGCGCAGAATGTTCGTCAAGTTCGCGATCCATTTTTTCGCAACATCCTCATCCGCGAACGATTCCGTGATTTTATTAATATTCACAAGCGAAGAATTCATCGACCCGACGAGCGTTTCCACGCCGTCGATCGTCGTTCCCAGCCGCTCTGAAATGTTGGTAATGGTCGAGCTGGTGAGCTGGACCGCGCTCTTCATCTCATCGATTGTTTGATCCACCTTCGCGATGGTTTCGGGCAGATGTTCTGTCGCGTCGCGGATGTTTGTCACGGAGGTTTGAATATTCGTGCAGAACTCATCGTCCAAAATCTTCGAGAAATTCGTGACGATCTCGGACGTATGGGCCGTAATATTCCGGGCATTCATCATGATATCCTTGACATTGGCCCGGTTTTCTTCCAGCATCTCATTGGTGGTCGTAGCGACCTGGGTCATCACCGAAGCCGCGTTCGTCACGTCGTCAATCGCGACGGTGAGTTTTTCCTGCATTTGCGCCACGAGCATCGTCGGATCGATCATCGTCTTGCCGTAAATCAGCTCACCGGGCTTGATCTCCGTGTGGGGATGGTAACCTTCCGTATCTTTCGGGAGCGTGATCATACGAAGCGACGCATCCCCCAGCAGCGTGGAGGTGAGGTGGCACTCCTGATCGTGGAAAAGTTTATGATCGTTGAAAATGCGCGCGGTAACGAGGACCCCTTTTCCCGGAATCAGTTCCACCTTGGAAACCCGCCCGATGAGGATCCCGCTCTGATAGATCGGCGTATATTCCACCACGTTTGGAGCGTCCACAAGCTGGATCTTGATCGTGTAACTCGAAATCGAAAACTTTTCCCGGGAACCGAGAGCAGTGAGGAATATTATGATGATCACGATACTCAGCACCACGGCGGCGCCCAGACGTAATTTCATTGTGCGTTCGTTCATAGTGTGTACTCCTGCGGAGTTCAAACCTCATTCAGTCTCTCGGACCCATCTCCGAAGACGAAATTATGAATTCGTTTGTCCGCGCTTCTTTCGATCAGTTTCGCGGGACCATCATACAAAATTTGCGATTGCTTCGGCTTCAGGAATGCCGTCGGGTAAAGCATGATCACCCGATCCGCCACATTCCGGACCGTCGTCATGTCGTGTGTCACGATGACGCTCGTGATGGCGTACGTTTCCGCCATTCTCTGCATAAGCCGATTGATCACGTCGGTCATGATCGGGTCCAACCCGGTCGTTGGCTCGTCGTAAAGGACGATTTTCGGGTGCAGGACAAGCGCCCGGGCAATCCCCACACGCTTGCGCATCCCACCGGAAAGTTCCGCCGGATGTTTTGGCAAAATATTCGTCGAAAGGCCCACTTCGTCCAGCAGTTTCAGCACGGTGTTCATCATTTCCTGACGCGGCTGCTTCGTGTGCTGGACCATCGGAAAAAGCAGGTTTTCCTCGATCGTCATCGAATCGAAAAGTGCCGCCATCTGGAACACAAAACCGTAATTGGTGCGGGCTTTGGTCAATTCCGCCTCGGTCAGTTTTCCAAGCTCCTGCCCTTCGAAAACGACCCGTCCCCACGTCGGCTGGATCAGGTCCATCAGGGTTTTCAGCAAAACCGTCTTTCCACACCCGCTCTCGCCGATCACCGCGAGCGTTTCGCCGGCTGAAACGTCGAACGAAATATCCCGAAGCACGGTCTGCATGCCAAACGTTACGGTCAGGTCTTGAACGGAAAGGAGGCTCATAACAATTAAAACGAATAATGAATAATGAATAACGAATAATGAATTGTGAATTCGGAATAACGATAGAGGTTTCGCAAACCAGCCTTTTCATTATTCGTTATTCGTTATTCATTATTCATTCCTAAAGTTGTCTCGGCATGTGCGGGAAAATCAGGCTTTCGACTGACTCGAACAACGTACCGAGCGCGAGGTCCTCCAAGAGGATGAAAACGAACGAAAAAACAAACGCTTCCGTCGCGGCTCGTCCTACGCCCTGCGCACCTGCGCGACTGTTGAATCCCCGGTGGCAGCCGATCAACCCGATGGTCGCACCGAAGAAGAAACTCTTGAATATTCCCAGGAAAATATCTGGTTCTCCAACGATTTTGTTGGAGTTCGACAGATAAAAGTGCCAGTCAATATTGTAAATCCAAACGGAAAAATACGCGCCGCCGACGACCCCCATGAAGTCCGCAAAAATGGTCAAAACCGGGATCAGCAGGACGCAGCCCAGGAACCGCGGAACGACCAGGTAATGGATCGGGTTCACGCCCATGCTTCCCAGCGCGTCGATCTGTTCCGTCACGCGCATCGTGCCCAGCTCGGCCGCCATACTGCTTCCGATCCGCCCCGCGAGCATCGTCGCAGCGAGCACCGGCCCCAGCTCACGGACCAGCGAAAGGTTGATCAAAGCGCCAATGCGCGTTTCGAGGTAAAAGTCCTTCAGCTGATTGTAACTCTGGACGGCCAGAACCATTCCGATGAAAGTTCCGGTCAGCGCGATCACCGGGAGGCTCATGATCCCGATCTCGTACATACACGGCAAAAGCGTTCCCCGCCGTGTTCCCTGAAGGAGCCAAACGAAAACATTCCACACAAACAGCGTGAAGTCCCCAATGGTGTACAGCCAGCCCGAAACCGTCTCGCCGACCCGGATCAGGTAGCGCACCAGCCAATTATCCTGGAATTCCTCTTCGACTTCTTCCACTTCCGGCATTGGCCCTGGAGCGGGACCCAATTCCGGCTTTTTCTGTACTTCCGGTTCCGGAACCTTGGCGACCAACGGCAGAACCACGGGTTCCGGCTCCGCCACGGGAACTGGCACGACCACGGGTTCCGGCTCCACCACGGGTTCCGGCTCCACCACGGGTTCCGGCTCTGGCTGGTTTTCCAGCGCAGCTTTTCTCGCAAGCTCGGCCAAATGCGCTTCACGAGCGTCCCGGGCGAGTTCTGCCAATCGGGCATCCTCTTCCTGCCAGGCACGCGCCGCCAGACTGGCTTCTTCCTGAAAACGTCTTTCGCGGTTTTCCCTCGCCAACGCCTTTAAACGATCGGAACGGGAAACCAATCCCTCCGGTGAAGGCTTTGGCGACTCGGTCCTGGTACGAACCTCGTCGGTCTTTGTGCGAACCTGCGCGGTTTTTTCACGAAGTCTCGTCTGAATTTCATCAAGCGTACGTGCTCCCGATTCGTCTCCCACGACGGGAATATCCTTCGGAGGCACAAAATTCAGCCATTCCTCTCCGGTTTTCTCCTCAGGCCGATTCACCCGGATCCGGGACTCATCGAGCCCTTCCAGTTCAGGGGGCCCCATGTAGTTGGAATCCCAGACCGTCAGCGGCGTACGCATGACGATTTCGTCTTCCTGAACCGGGAGCGGCGGCTGAATATTCACCGAGCCGAGCGGACGAAGAATTTCTTTGGGCTGAGATTCCTTCTCGTCCGTACGTTCCTCCTCCGTGCCAGACGGGTTCATACCCGGTGGATTCGCACCCAGTGGATTCACCGGTTTCGGCGGAATCTTATTTTTATCTTGAGGAAAGTCGGCCATTGATGAAATGTTTAAATGCTATGATCCTGACTCTACAGTCTGTATACAAAAAAACTGTAAAGCTACTCTTCTAGTTGTATCGGTTAAACCGGTTTGGAGACTTGAGTAAAATTTAACGATTGTATTACTGCGGGGAGAAAAAAAAGAAAAATGAAATTTAACCCTCAGCAGGTCGATTTGATTGAAAGATTTTCGTGAATATTCATCCATTCAATTAATATTGAATCGGTCTTTCCTTTGTTCGTATCCGTCAAGTCGGGGGAGAAATCATGCAGTCAAAAAAAGTTCTGGGTCTCGGCGAACTGCTCTGGGACGTTTTTGAGGATTCACGCAAACCGGGAGGCGCGCCGGCCAACGTCGCGTTCCAGTTGAACCAGCTCGGCCTGACCGGAATCATCGCCTCCCGCGTCGGAGCGGACCCACTTGGCGCGGAGATCACCCAGTTCCTTTCGGGAATGGGCCTTTCCACGGACTTCATCCAGACCGACGCCGGCCACCCCACCGGGACGGTAACGGTCCAGCTCGACGCGACGGGCACTCCCTCGTACGTCATTCATGAAAACGTCGCGTGGGATTTTCTCGAACTCACGCCCGAGTTGGAAGCGCTCCTCCCGACGCTCTCCGCCGTCTGTTTCGGCACGCTGGCCCAGCGGGGAAAAACGACCCGCGAGACGATCCAGAAGATCCTCGACCGGGTCCCGGCCGACTGTCTGAAAGTGTACGACGTGAACCTCCGCCAGGACTTTTTCAGCCGCGAGCTGCTGGAAACCTCGCTCGAAAAGTCCAACGTGGCCAAGATGAACGACGGCGAGATGGAAGTCCTCAAGCCGGTTTTCGGCTTGCCGCAGGATCTCGCGCCGGTCGATTTCGCCCTAAGCCTCTGCGAAAAGTACGGCCTTGAGGAAGTCTGCATCACCCGCGCCGAAAAAGGGTGCTTCCTCGTGCGGAAGGACGGTCAGACGGCCGACGTACCGGGCAAAATCGTCCAGGTGGCCGACACGGTGGGGAGCGGCGACTCCTTCTCCGCCGCACTGATTTACACGATGCTGCGCGGCTCCGACATTCAGATCCAGGCCGAATTCGCCAACGAAGTCGGCACGCTCGTCGCGACTCGCTCGGGCGGAATGCCCCCGCTTCAGGAGGAACTCGCCGCGCTGAAGCGCCAGTTCGGCCTTTTTTAGTAGTCAGTAGTCAGTAGTCAGTGTTTCGGCTTCGTCGAAATATGGGATTCAGGTTCCAGACGGTTTCCTTAATTCTGCCGAAGGCAGAACGCTGACTACTGACTACTGACCACTGACTACTTCAAACGCAACGACCACACCAAGAGAAAGGAAACCCCCATGCGCCCCGATGATCGCCCGACTGATGAACTTCGGCCCATTACCATCACGCACCATTTTACGAACAAAACGCCCGGAAGCATCCTGATCCGCGCCGGCGAAACGATGGTCCTCTGCACCGCCAGCATTTCGGACAAACTCCCGCCGTGGATGAATCCCGAAGAACTCCGCGGCTGGGTTACGGCCGAATATTCCATGATGCCCGGAAGCACATCGCCCCGTAAATCTCGCGACCGGAACGGTAAAATCGACGGCCGGTCCACCGAGATCCAGCGTCTGGTCGGCCGCAGCCTCCGCGCCGTGGTCGATTTGGAACTCCTCGGCCAGCGGCTCATCACGCTCGACTGCGACGTCCTGCAGGCCGACGGCGGCACACGCACGCTTTCCATCACCGGCTCGATGATCGCCCTGCTCGACGCGCTGGAAACCCTCCCGGAATTTGCGGGAAAGAAACCGGGCGACGAAGGTTTCCCGGTCAAAGACTACGCCGCCGCGGTGAGCGTGGGGCTGGTCGAGGGCGAGCCGCGCCTGGACCTTTGCTACATCGAGGACTCTGCCGCTGAGGTCGACATGAACGTGGTCATGACCGCCGGCGGACGCTTCATCGAGATCCAGGGGACCGGCGAGGAAGCGACGTTCGATGAGAATCAGCTCGCCGAGTTGCTGAAACTCGCCAGGAAGGGGATTGGAGAATTGGTGGAACTGGAGAAATAAGAGGAAGTTGATTCCATCGAGCCTTAAAAACCTTTTGGAAGTTTGGGCGGTTTTAATATTAGTTCACACAAAATGCGCAAACTTTTCCGCCTCTGATTTTTTTATTGACGCGGTAATAACAGTTACACGATATACAATTTGAATTAATATAAAATCCGATACGGCATAAGAGGATCCATTTTATCGCGTAACGGAAAGGAAAAGAATGAAAAAAACGACAGGAAATCGGCGCGGCTCCCTCTCTTTTGAGTGGATCGTAATTACGACGCTTTTGGTCATTGGGATGATTAGTGGTTTAGGCGCACTGCGTAACTCCGTAGTCCAGAAACTGGATGATTTAACGACCAGCGTGGAAACACTGAACACCGCAGCCTCTCAGCCATCCACCCCCACGAATCCCTGATTTTGCTGAAAGGATGGATGAAATCATGAAAAAAACCTTAAAAAAACGAGGCGTCCTTTCATTTGAGTGGATCATGATCTGCGTGCTTTTGATCGTAGGGATTCTGGGCGGTTTGGCCGCCGCCAGAAACGCTTTTTTGAGCGAAATCGACGACACGATCGACGTCGTGAACCTGATTGATGCCGATTTCGTGACTTCGGATGGAGGCTGAAATGAAGTCAAACGTGAAAAAGACGATTCGTCGTGGAACGCTGACGTTTGAGTGGATCGCGATCACGACCCTCCTGGTCATTGGCGTGATCAGCGCCTTGGGCGCCCTTCGCACGGCCCTGAATCATACCGCGGAAGTCATTCCTGAAAACGTCTGCAATTTGAGCAGCGAACTCGATGTTCATTAATAAATGAAGCCCATTCATTAATTTTGATCCAATTAAAATATAAGAGCGTCAAACGTATGGCGCTCTTTTTTTCTTTTTCATTTTTTGACGTCTTTTTTTGTTTCTGCCCCCGATTCTCAAAAATATTTACTCTTTTTATAAATAAATAGGACAAAATTTTGACTCTCCCCCTTGAAACGTTTCAATAAAAGTGGATAATTAGAGCAAGAAAAAATAGGGTTAAAAATTTGGAGCCAGTGGACTCCGCAGAAGAATTGCGTTCAAGCTCCCCAGGAAGGTTTCGGGGAGCGCCCAAATCATTCAATTCAGGAATCACTTTTTTATTATGTCACAGAAAAAATCAAACTACTGGGACCAGATTTTCGCAAATCAGTCCCCCGAAGCGGATGACGCTTCCCAAAATGAAGAAAACACGCCCGAATCCACGGACGCCGCCAGCACTCACGAGCTTGATCAGAACGTTCGTGAAATTCTTTTCGAAGAAGAAGGACCCGATGCCGCCCCGACTGCCGCGCTGCAGAAGGAATTTGAACTGGAAACTCCCGCAGCAGAACCAGCCGCCGCGGAAAATGAAGAAGCCCCGGCAAATGAATCTCCGGAGGAAGACCTTTTCTTTGGCTGGACTCAAACGACTAAAACCTACTCCTCGCTGAATATCGAAGACGAAGAAAAGCAGGAAACCACGGCGGAAGCCGCTCCTGAAATTCAGGACGAAGACGAAGAAAACCAGCCCGCCGAGGTCCTGACGGAGGAAGTCGCGGAAGTCACCGCGGAAGACAAAAACGAAGACGAAGCGGAAGCCGAAGAAGGCGCAGTCGAAGTCGTGGCGGAAGCCGAAGAAGCTGAGGCCACCAATGAACCGATCCTTTCCGAGGATGGCTCACTCCGAATCACGCTGAATACTTACAAGCATCCGACCAAGGGCTTTGGTTTCGGACTTCTGGAGGACTCCGAGGAAACTGAAGAAGCGGAAACCGAAGAAGTGACTGAGGAAACTGTGGAAGAAACCGCTCAGGCCGAAGCGCCTGAAGAAGACGCTCCCGCGGCCGAAGAACCGGAAGCGCCGGTCGCCCCTGATGGGCTGGATTCCTGGGGAAGCCTGGCCTTCGAGCTCGGTCTGCCCGTAACGGTCCCGGAATCCGCCCCGAAAGCGTCGGCCCTCAAAGCCCCCGCGAAAGTGAAAAAAGAAGAAAAACCCTCCAGGTCGGCCAAGGAAGAAAAAACTTCCAAATCTCGCCGTTCTGAGGAGAGTGCGCCCAAAACCGAGTCCAAAATCGTGATCGATCTGGACGATGAAGACCTCATTTCGCCCGAAAACGTTTTCGCGGTTTCGGAGAAAGAGACGCGTTCGAACCACGGCGCTGGGCCCGACCGCAGCCGCCGGGATGAACGTCAAGCCGTTTCCGATTTCGGCCTGAAGCAGGTTCCGATCCCGGAGATGGACGAAAACGCCGAAGCGGAAATGCCTCGCCGTCGCCGCCGCAGAGGGAATGCCTCCCAGGAATCTTCCGCGAACGAAAAGAAATCCGAGGCCATCAGCGCGATCGTCGCTGGAGTCGTGGCGAGCAAAGCGAAAGACGAAGCGGAAAAATCCGGGCGCAAGTCCGGCAAAGGCCGCGCAGAACGGTCCGAATTCCAGGAAGAGGACGCTACTGTTTCTCGTCGTGAACGTTCCCACCGCTCCCGCAGAGCTCCGGTGGAAGAAGTTCCGCAGGATGATTTCGTAGTGGCGGACGAGGATTTCACCAACCAGGCCGTTCAGCAGGACGAGGACGAAGAAACCGCCATTCCGAACGGTGCACGTTCGCGTCGCCGCCGCCGCGCTCAGCATGATAAAATGGAGCAGACAAAAGCCCGTGCTGCGGCTCAAACCGAAGAAGAGGATGTTGAAAACGAAGCCGAGGAAGTTTCTTTCCAGCCGAAAAAACGGTCACGCCGGGATGGTCGGAATCGTTTCCGTGAGGAACTGGAAGACGAGAAGAACGAGTGGATGGACGTTGAGGAAGAGCCCGAAGAGGAGGACGAAGAAGAGGACGAGGCCCCGCGCGGCCGCCGTCAGCGTCGTTCCGGTCGTTCAGGCGGAAGAAACCAGTTCCAGGAAAGCCGCGATGCGGACGAAGATTTTGAGGATGAAGAAGACCACGTCTTTACGGAAGTCGGCGACGACGAAGAGGACGAAGAGGATGACGAATGGGAAACCGATTTCTCCCAGCACGACGTGCCGGGCTGGCGTTACACCATCGATTTCATCGTGAACTCCAACCTCAAGGCCCGCAAGCGTGAGCCGTCCAGCATGGTGGAAAATATTGCCCGCATGAACAAACGGGGAGGAAAGCGGAAATAGTCCCCCGGTAATTCAAGGGAAGACCATTTTATTAATTTAAATAATCCGGCTGAAAGTTTGCTGGAAATGAGACCCAGGGGAGGAACCGACAGAAAAGTTCCTCCCTTTTTCTTTGATTTTCTTGAATTTTACCGTTAAATCTTCTTCATTTTGCCCATTTAAAATAATCGGAAATTTTGTCTATTTTAGCTAACCGGAACAACCGGTACAGTCTGACGGAAGATTTGGAAAAACCGGAATAATCCCTACAAATTATCTTTTGGAAAAATTCAGGGAGGCCGAAATACTAAATAAGAAAAAACCATTCCCGTTTTTTCCTTGCAGAAATGGCAAACCACCGCGGGAAGGCTGAAGCAGGGACGCTTCATGGCTTGCGGTGACTTAAACTTTGGTAAAGGACGACCGAATGATGCGGTTCATGAAATTTTCACAGTTAATTTTAGGTTTTGTAAGTGTTTTTCTTCTGAACTCACTGATTTCCACCTCCATTCAAAGTCAGACTCTTTACGAGTCGGTCCGCTCAGCAGAATCGCAAATCCAGAATCCAAGTCAGATTCTCGGAGTGACCGATTACAAAAATCCATCGGTTTCCAATAAAACGAAAAAGGAAATTCTGAGGCAGATCCCCTTTAAAACGCTTTCGCCGGAAGCCCAGGAACGCGTCCGTCAGGTCGTAAGCACGACGACGATGTACCGCCGTCTGCCGGTCGAGGTCGTTCCGTGCGAGAAGGAAATGTACGACTTCATGACGCGCCATCCGGAAACGATGGTCAACATTTGGGAGCTGATGGGAGTCAGCAAGATGAAGCTCGTGGAACTCAAGCCGGGCACTTTCTACCTGGAAGATGGTGCCGGAACCCGCGGGAAGGCCGAATATTTGTACAAATCGCCCGATATGCTGATCCTTTACGTTTTCGGGACTTACGAAGGCATTCCGTTCCCCAAAAAGGTCCGCGGCTCCGGGCTGATCATCCTTCAGAACCAGCAATTGAAGGACGCGAATGGGAAGAATTTCCTGGCGGTGCGTCTGGATGCGTTCATGCAGATCGAAAATGAGGGCGTGGAAGCTCTGGCCAAGACGTTCCAGCCGCTCGTTGGAAAAGTCGCCGACCATAATTTGAACCAAATCGTCGGATTTCTGGGCGAACTTTCGGAAACCACGCTGAAAAACGGCATTGGTGTCGCGAATATGGCGCGCCGTCTGAATCACCTCAGCCCGGAAGTTCAGGAAGAGTTCGCTGAAGTCGCCCTTCTGACCTCGACCCGAAGCTCGCAGCCGACCACGATGCCGCTTCAGTACCAGCCATACCCGGCGGTTGGAAGCCAGGTCGAATGAGAAAACCACGGCCCGTTAATTCAAGTCAATATTAATTAATGGGGTCTCCTGATTCAGGACGCGCGTCCCTTGAAACAGAAAAGGGGGATGCGCGTCCCCCCTTTTTTTATTTGCCAAAACCGATTTCAGAAAAGCCGATCTGGTGGTCTAATGGATTTCTTTCAACTCCCTCAGCCACTCGATCGAGCGGCGAATTCCCTCACGGACCGGCACCGGATCGTAGCCCAATTCTCGCTTGGCCTTTTCGCAGGAAAATTCCCAGTCCGCCAAAAACGTCTTGATCCAGCCGGGCGTAATTTTCGGGTAAATCCCGAAGGTTTCCGCCAGGAATTTCAGGAAAATCGCAATGCTCAGCGGGATGAATCTGTAAATCGGGAACTGGAACCGTTTCCGGCCGTACTCTTCCCCCACGGTTTTAAAGAACTCGCCCAGCGTGTAGTTTTCACTCCCCAAAATGTACTTCTGACCGATTCGGCCTTTTTCGAGCGCCAGGATGTGACCTTCCGCGACGTCATCGACCAGAACGTAATTTCCAACGTTTCGCCCAAAATTCAGCAGAAACGGAAAGGTCCCATTGCAGTACTGGCGGATCAGATCCACCACCGCGTTTGACTCGGAGAGCTGGCCCGGCCCGAAAACCCGCGTCGGGTTCACGATGACCAGCGGCAAATGTTCCTTTTCGACCCACTCAAACGCTTTTTTCTCGGCGATCGATTTGGTTTCTTCGTACTCAGTGAAATACCGGTCCGTGATCCGTTCCATTTCTTCATCACCGCAGACTCCCGGCCGTGTCGGGCCGAGCGTCACGATAGTCGAGGTCCAGACGATGCGCTCAATATTCTGCGCCTTGGCCGCCCGGAAAACGTTTTCCATCGCGTCGATGTTGAATCGGGCGAAGATCGTTTTGTCCTTGGACCAGTTTTTGGCGTACGCGGCAAGATGGATCACGAAATCGCACCCGGTCATGGCGTTGAAAACCGAGTCGTAGTCGCAGACGTCCCCCTGAAAGTACTCAAAATTCGGGTGGTCCCAGAGTTTTTCCGGTGGAGTCGAGCAGCCGCGCGGGTACGTAGGTTTCTCACGGCGGGCCATTCCGCGGACGCAGTAACCTTTCGCGAGGAGTTTCTCCACGACTTTCGTTCCAATCAGACCGGTCGCCCCGGTCACCAGGACTTTTTTAGCGTTCATTTTTGAATTCGATCTTAGGAAAGCAAGACTTGGGGCTGAAAAACGCTTTACACTGCGGCCTTTTAAAATGGAATCAGGATTTTCAGCCGATCACTGCCAAAATTTCAGATTCGTTCAGAATCAGGTACTCTTCACCGTTAAGAGTAATTTTGCAGCCAAAAAATTTCTCGAAAATGACTTTATCGCCCTCACAAACCTGGAGCGGAGCATACGTTCCGTCTTCCAAAAGCCTTCCGTCACCCACCGCGAGCACTTTTCCCTGTGCCGGTTTTTCGGTTGCAGAATCCGGCAGGGCGATGCCGCCAGCGGTCACGGTTTCAGCTTCCATTTGACGAACGATTACTTTTTCTCCCAGCGGAACGAGTTTCATAAATTCCTCCCAAACTAAACCATTCTAATTAAAATAAAAATCTCTTTATTAGTATTTTCCCACAAAATCACTTAAAACTCAAGGATTCACCATGAGTTTTACGGAAATAAATGGGAAAGTGTTCCGGTTAGTCAAAATGAGCGGGTTTTAGGGGACGCACTTTCACTGGAAAAGTTCCTCAAAAACTTGCCCTAAAAAGCGCGGAAAAAGTCGGCTGCGATCTTGCCGCTACTTGTACCACTCGTCCAGCACGGCCGTGAGCTGCTCCCGCGTGTGGAAACGGATGAACGCCTCGCGGACCGATTCAAATTCCGGGTGGCGCTGCGCGTACTTGATGCAAAACTTTTTCATGTTGAACGCGGCCCGTTTCTCGCCGTACAATTCGACGGCCAGAGCGAAATGCTCCTCGATCACCGCCCGCTGCTCTGCAAGCGTCGGAGGGGGAGGAAGCGGCCGGCCCGCGGCCAACTCGCGCAAGTCGCTGAAAATCCAGGGGTTTCCGATCGCTCCGCGCGCAATCGTCACGCCGTTGATGCCGGTTTCGTGCATCATACGCACGCAGTCCATCGCGGTGAAAAGGTCGCCGCTCCCCAGGATCGTCACGTCGGGGGCGTACTCCCGCAGCTCGCGCAGGAACGTCCAGTCGCTGGTCCCGGCGTACCGCTGGAGGACCGTCCGGGGATGGATCGTAAAAACCCGGATCCCCAGCTCGCGAGCGCCGTCAAAAATCCGGAAAAACTTTTCCCGGCTTTCCTGCGAATCGTCCAGGCCGCGCCGCATTTTGATCGAAACCGGAACGTCGGCGGGGACCGCATCGCGCACGCTCCGCACGATCGCCAGCGCCATTTCCGGCTGGCAGAGGTGAAAACCGCCGCGGTGCCGGCCGAGGATCTTCTTGACCGGGCAGCCGAAATTAATGTCGATCCAGTCGAAACCCCAGTCCAAAACCCGCCGCGCGGCCGCGGTGAATTCTTCCGGCGCGACGCCCATCAGCTGCGCCCCGACCGGGTGGTCGTCCTCCTCGCAGCGCAAAAATCGGCGGGCTTTTTTGCCTCGGGTGACGGAAACGATGAACTCGTCGAGCATCACCTCGCTGATCGTGGCCGAGGCTCCATGACGCCGCGCGATTTGCCGCTCGGCCCAGTCACTCACGCCGCTCAGGGCCGCCTGAATGCACGGGAAGCCGATCGGGATCGAGCCGATTTTCAGCTCCGGGAAACGAAACCCCGCCGGGTACTCGGTGGAGGAAAGCGGATTGGGTTTTACGTCGTAGTTCATCGCGCACCGCCTCCAGCCTTCACTCTTCACTCGCCGCTTTTTTGATCATTTTCCAGCACCGGTGGATCCGTTTGTTCCGGAAGTCCTCGGGGACCGTCCGATTCGAAATTTCGCGGATGGAAACGCCCTGGATCGCGTCCTCGTCGAGCTTGAACCGCCGATTATTATTTGAAAAGTAAATGACGCCGCCGGGGGCCAGGTGGGAAATCAGCAGGTTCAGCATTTCCGCGTGGTCCCGCTGAACGTCCCAGTCGTCGAGGTCTTTACTGTTCGAAAAGGTCGGCGGGTCGAGGACCACCAGATCGAAAATTTCGTCGTCGTACAGCGCGTTCAGGAAGCGGAAAACGTCGCTGCGCACGTACTCAAACTGGGGCCCGCGGAAGCCGTTCAGCTCCATGTTGTCCTGCGCCCAGTCGAGGTAAGTGTTGGAAAGGTCCACGGTCGTGACGGACTGCGCGCCCCCCGCCGCGGCGTAAACGCTGAACGAGCCGGTGTAGGCGAAAAGGTTCAGGAAACGTTTCCCCGCCGCCTCTTTTCGGATCATTTCCCGCGTGAGACGGTGGTCCAGAAAGAGCCCCGTGTCGAGGTAGTCCGAGAGGTTCACGAAGAATTTCAGGCCCCCTTCGTGCGCTTCAATGACGAAGTGGCGCGTGTCCCAGCGCTCGTACTGCGACGCACCCCGCTGGCGCTGACGGCGTTTCACGAAGATTTTTTCCTTCGGAACGTCCAAAACCCGCCCCGCGATTTCGACCATCAGGTCCATCCACTGCCCCTGCTGCGCGGCATTCCGATCGTTCGGGCGGTCGTACTCCGCGATGTGCAGGCAATCCTCGTACCGGTCGATCGCCAGCGGGATCTCCGGAATGTCCCGGTCGTAAACCCGGAAGCACGTAATTCCCCGCTTCGTCGGCCAGCGGCGCAAGTGGTGGTTCAGTTTTTCCAGCCGACGCTCAAAATCCCCCGCGGAGTTTTTGACCGAGTCGCTCAAACCGCCGAAAACGCCCTGAACCGGCGCGGCGGGCTGATCCAATGGCTCAGAATCTGAAGTTTCCAAAACTTCGGCCGGCGCGGTTTCCCTTGGCGGGCGTGGGCCGAAAAACTGGTAGTACGTGCACTCCAACCGCGAATTGTAAATCTTGCGCCGGCGTGACGCTTCCTGGCCGATCAGCCGCTCGAAGTCCGGGAACGCCGTGTAAATGTAATGCGACCAGGTCGGGAGCTTTTGCAGGACCGACGGGATCGCGAAATAAAGGGCCTTCAGCTCGGAATATTCGCCGATCCATTTCCCGTACGGCGGGTTCATGATCGTGCAGCCGTACTCATCGGAGGACTCCGTTTTGAGGAAGTCGCGGCACTCGAAGCGCACGTCGTTCGAAACGCCCGCCATCTGCGCGTGGTACTGAGCCATTTCGACCGCCTCCGGATCCAGGTCGCAGCCCAAAATCGGGGCCGGGACGTCCGGCAAAATCGCCTCTTTCGCCGCCAGACGTACATCGACCCAGTCCTGAAACGGGATCTGGCTCCACGCTTCCGAAACGAAACTCCTGCGCAGGCCCGGCGCGATGTTCCGGCCGATCAGCGCCGCCTCGATCGGGATCGTGCCCGACCCGCAGAAGGGATCGAGGAGCGGGCGCTCGCGGTTCCAGTAGCTCAGCAGAACCAGCCCGGCGGCGAGCGTTTCGCGCAGCGGGGCGGCCCCGACCAGTTTCCTGTAGCCGCGGCGGTGAAGCCCTTCCCCCGTCGTGTCGATCGTGAGCGTGGCGCGGTCCTTCAAAAGCGAAATTTCCACCGGGTACTTCGGCCCGTCCTCCGGCAAAGTTTCGGTCTTCCAAGCCTTTTGCAGGCGCGTGACGATCGCCTTTTTCACGACACCCTGCACGGCCGGGACGCTCGAAAGCGTCGAGCGCACGCTCCGCCCATCGACCGGGAAGCAGGCGTTTTTCGGAAGCCACCGCTCCCACGGCAGTTCGACCGTCTGGTCAAAAAGCTGGCCGAAATCTTCACACGGAAACTCCCCGACGCGGATCAGCACGTGCCCCGCGCAGCGCAAGTGAATATTGGCCCGGCAAATATCGCGTTCCGACCCCGTGAACAGAGTCCGCCCGACTTCAATATTTTTCGGCTCGTAGCCGAGACTTTTGAGTTCCCGGGCGACGACCGATTCCAGGCCCATCGTGGAAGTGGCGATGATTTCGATCATGATTTTGTGATCACACCAAAAAGAGGAAAACCGAAAAAGTTCAGCCTTAATTTTAGCAGAGAACGGGGTGAACGTCAAGGAGGGTGGAAAGGGCTTTTTGAACGTCCGGTCACCCCCCTCCACTCACTCCGAAATTTCAAAACCGGTCAAACTGGTCGAGCGTCTTTTTGAGCGCGCCCTGCTGACTCGCCACGAGCCGGGCCGCATTCTGGCCGAGCGTTCGGGCGAAATCCGCGTCTTCGAGCGTCCGGCGGACGAATTCCGTCATTTCGTCCACGTCGCGGACCACGACCGCCGCGTCGTGCGTCAGGAGATTCTTCACGATGTCGCGGAAGTTCCACGTGTTCGGGCCGAACGAGACGCACGTCCCGAACGCCGCCGGCTCGAGCATATTCTGCCCGCCGCGGGAACCCATGCTTCCGCCGACGAACCCGACGAACGAGGTCCCCCACCAGCCGCCCAGCTCACCGATCGTGTTCACGAGCAGAATCGGCGCGCGGCCGTTTTCCTCCGGGTTTTCGCTCAATTCGGTCCTCAACTGCGTCGGGAACTCGGTTTTTTCGAGCATTTTCCCCACCTCGGCAAACCGTTCCGGATGGCGCGGGACCAAGATCAACCTCAACTCCGGATGCGTCGGCGCGAGCCGCCTGAAAACCTCCACCGCCATTTCTTCCTCGGGATCTTGCGTACTGCCGGCGAGAAAGATCCGGTCATCCGGCGTAATATTCCAAAGGCGGGAGAAGCGCTGGGTCTTTTCGTTCTGGCGGTCCGACTGCGCGCCGTCGTACTTGATGGAGCCGACGTTGAAAACCCGCTCCGGGGCCACGCCGAGCGCACGAAAACGCTCCGCGCTGGCTTCGTCCTGGGCCGTGACGAGCGTCAACGTGCGCATCACGCGCCGCATTACCGGCCGGATCCGCGAGTAGTTCCGGAAACTTTTTTCACCGAGCCGACCGTTCATCACGACGACCGGAACACCGAGTTTTTCCGCCGTCAGGAGCAGATTCGGCCAAATCTCCAGCTCGACCAGAACGAGAAAATCCGGCTGGACCCGTTTCATGGCGCGGCGCACCGCCCAGGAAAAGTCCAGCGGGGCATAAAAAACGCTTTTGCCCACGAACTTTTTCCGGGCGAGCTCCATCCCCGTACGCGACGTGGTCGAAACGACGAACTCAAAATCCGGGTGGCGCTTTTCAAACTCCTTCAGGATCGAGGCGGCCAGATTCACTTCGCCAACGCTCACCGCATGGATCCAGACCCGGCGTCTTGACGTTTTTTTCTCCAAAACCGGGGCTTTGCCGAAGAATTTTTCGCCGAATCCTTCGCGATATTTTCCTTTAAAAAGGGCCGAATAGATCAAAACCGGAGAAAAAACCAGCAAAAGCAAAAAGTAGCAAAAATTGAAAAACAGGCGGATCATACTAAAAAACGCGGTGGAAAAAGGAGGAAAAAGCCCAAATTTTGTCTCATTATAACACAAAAAATAAATTTTGGAAATCCCTCTGGTCAAAAATTTAAAAATGGTGTAAAATGGTCTAAAACCAAGTTTCGTTCTTGCATAAATATTCGTTTGGAAGTTTTCGTCCCCCAAACGTCAAAAAACGGAGAAAAAAATGAAGCCTCTTCCCTACTTCACGATCATCGACCGCTACTTTATGAGGAAATTCCTTTTTGTAGCGACTGCACTCATTTTTATTGGCGGTTCACTGTTCCTGCTTTTTGATATTTTTTCCAAAAACGATGAACTGTCCATCCTTTTCCAGGGTTCCAAAACACACGCAATCATCACTATGGCGAAGTTTTACACGCTTCGCATGATGAACCTCCTCCTTTACATTCAGTTCGCCTTCATCACGCTTACGACCGCCATTACTTTTTTCATGCTGGAAAAAAATAACAGCGGCAAAGTCCGCGGCGGCGAGGTGATCCAAATGTTGACCTCCGGCTTTTCACGAAAACGGGTCGCCATGCCCTTTTTCATCGTGGGCTGCTTGTTCATTTTTTTTATGTGCTTCGCGGAAGAAGCTTTTTATATTTACTGCCGGGACTGGCCGGGAGCAAATTCCAACTCACTCCTTGGCAAAGTTGAAATCAAAACGATGGACATGCAAAACGATGTTTCCACCGGTCTGAAAATCTACGGAACAAACCTTGATTTACAAACCAATTCATTTTTAAATCCCAGGATTGGCATCCCCAAGGAACGTACAATGGGCCAGCTCGATGAACTTTTGGCCTCCAAGGCGTACTGGCTCCCGGAAAGTGACGACCATCCCGCGGGTTTTATGCTGGAAGGAGTCATGGACCTTGACAAAGAAAACTGGCTTGCACGAGCCGTGAACACACCGGTCTGGCTCCCTCACCTGAATACGGAACTCCCGGTTTTTTACACGTCAGAAGTCGCTCATTGGGTTTCGCCGGGGAATATTTTTATTATTTCCTCGCTGATCCCGGAGGATTTGACCAAGGACAAATCGACGTTTTTGCCTGAATCGCTTCCAGACCTTTACAAAAAAATAAACAGCAAGCGCCAATTAGGACCGAAATATAAAGAGCGTTTCAATTTACATTCGCGTCTGGTTCGTCCTTTTTTGGAGTGCACCCTTTTATTCCTTTGCATTCCGGTCATTCTCTCCGCGAAACTCAGTGCCCCTGAGCTCAGGTACAAAGTCGCGATTTTCGTCATTATTACCACCTTGATGGGATTGAACGTTGGACTGGCCCATATTGGGAAACTTCTTGTAATTCAGGACGGAATCCCAGCCGCGTGGGGGGCCTGGTTCCCGCTCATCTTTTTGGCTCCTGTTTGCGCGATTTTGTTCGATGAATTATACACCTAGTTTCAAAAATGAATCATTTCCGGTAAAATTTTAGAAAATAAACAAAAAATTCCCCATATTTTAGGGAAATGGTCTTGCTTTTTTTCCTAATTTCTACATAATAAACAAGCGAGAGACCATTTTACTGACTTTACCCTTTTTTCACCATTTGTTACCGCAAAATTATATTTTATAAAATTAATATTCCTATGACTGCCAGAGACCGCGTTATTAATACTTTATGCCATCAGATTTGTGCGCCGGTTCCTTCTCTGCTGACCATTCCAGAGTCGGTCGAGAAAAGCCGAACCAGCGACTGTGACCAGCTGCGAAGGCGTTTTCAGAACGACCTGGATTTAGTGGACTACAGTCTGCCGACTCTCCCAATTCAAAAGACGAACAGCAAAAACGTTTCCAGCTGCGTCGATGAATGGGGCTGCGTCTGGAATCGCGCCGAGGATGACGTCTGGTCTCTTTCCGAGGAACCGTGTTTCGGCGACATCATGGAACTCGTGCAGCTTCGTTTCCCCCAAAATCCCGTCACTGCCGAAATGACGGAAAACGTAAATCAAGTATGCGATTCCAACCCACATTTTGTGCTGGTGCAGACGAGGATCCATCCGTTCCGGCGTTTATGCGCCCTGGGTGGGACTGACGCCGCCTGCAAACTTTTCCAGCGCAAACCCCGTGAGCTGCGCGACATTATGACCCGTTTCTACGAGTACTACCGCAAACAGCTCAACGCCTGGTGCCTCACCGACGCCGACGCAATTGGAATCGAAGATGATCTGGCCGACGAAAACAGCGGAAGAATTTCCCTGAAACGCTGGAACGAGATCCTGGTCCCGATGTACAAAGAATTCTTCGCCAAAATTAAAAACTCCGACAAATTCTCGTTTTTCACCGGAACCGGAAATTTTGAGGAATACATTCCCGGCCTGATCTCCGCCGGCGTGGACTGCATTCGTTTTGACTCCTCAGTCATGGACTCCAAACTCCTCGCCGACCGTTACGGCCATCAGGTAACTTTCCAGCCCATACTGAAGTCCCAAATCGTGGAAAGCGAGACGGAAGAAACGCTGACGAAAAAAATCCTGGCCGTGAGATCAGCGTTCGGCGACTCGGAAATCATTCTGGAGTGCCAGATGCCGCTGAAGACTCCGACCCGCCGCGTGGCGTGCGCGATGCTGAATCTTCGCCGCCGGATGCCGCAGTCGGGGGATTTTTCCTGAAACGCAAAATTCCCCTCAAAAGATGAAAAAGGGAAACCTTCATTGAGAAAATGCCGGTGGTTTTAACCAGGTTTCCTTAATGAACGTTTCCCTTAATTAATATTAATGTTTCCCTGCAGTTCAGAAAACTCCCGTCCGTTTATTTTTCTTTCGGGAAATCCGCGCCGTTCATCTCATTTGCAAAGTTCAAAACGCTCCGGAGTGTTCCCGATTCGGTTTTTCTGACGATCCCCAGAAAGTCCCCGGCCTCGTTCAGGACCACCGCTTCGTCGCCGGGATTCATTCCTTTCGCGGCCGGATGGATCACTGCGATGCCGGTCCGCAAGCGGCGCACATCCTGCGAATCGTACGTAATACGCGGGAGGTCCGGCACCGCCTCGAAAAACGGCCGGATCAGCTCCGTGCAATGGGGCCGGTTGAGGGGCCGAGGGTCGTCACGCTTCCGAATTTCCAGAGCGTCCTCCGCCCGAAAATTTCCGATGGCCGTCCGAATGAGCGCGGACATGACCGCCTCAGTCCCGAGCCTGCGCGCCAGATCCCGCCCCAAAGAGCGCACGTACGTTCCACTTCCGCAAACGATTTTGAGCGTGAGCTGCGGGAAGTCGTAGTTCAGAACCTCCAGCGCATAGATCCGGATCGGGCGCGCCTTCAGCTCCACCTCCTTCCCCTTGCGGGCCAAATCGTACGCCTTTCGTCCGTTCACTTTCAGGGCGGAATAGATCGGCGGCTTCTGCATGATCTCGCCCAGGAATTCCGGCAGGACCGCCTCGATCTGGGCCAGCGTGGGGGCCGGGGTCCCCGCAGGCACGGGAGTCATTTCCGTTTCCACGTCTTCGGACGGACTGGAAAACCCCAGCCGAAAGGTTCCGACGTAAGTCTTCTTTTGCTCCTGGACCCGCGAAATGAGTTTCAGCGCGCGCCCCAGCGCCATCACCAGCACGCCCTCCGCCAAAGGGTCGAGCGTCCCGGCATGACCGATTTTTACTTTCTTTTCAGGCTTTTTTCCATCCAGAATTTCCCTCAAGACCATCTTCACCGCGTCGAAGGAAGTGACTCCCGCCGGTTTGTAAATATTCAGGAACCCGTCATACATCTGATAAAATCCTCAAAATCGTCAAATTTTCTCAAGGTTTTCTGGCTATCTGTCGATGATTACCACTGAAAAGATTGCGCAACCGTTACAATCGTTTCAAAAAAACAATCATCCGGAAGCTTCAGAGCCTCGGGGCAGTGGCTCGCTCTCCGGTTAATTTGTAGCGCGTCCCTTTTGAATTTCCAGAAAAACGGTCCTCCCAATTGATTCGCATTTCGGTATTTTTTGGGGCCTCTGATGGGAATTCAGGCGCGCGGCGACTATAGTAGTATAGCGTATTACAGCCATGAGTCCAATAGTAATTAAAGAAAGACTTCCATTTTGGGGCAAATTAACCAGATTTTTTATTTTGGTTTTCCTTTGTACCGCCTCGATGGAAGCTTTCGCGGATAATTTGATGATGAACGCGGCGGCGCTGACCGACCCGGACGTCCCAGCTGAACAAAAAACGACCGAAGAAGATCCGGATTCGTTTGATTTTATTTTGGAAGACGTTTCTGAACCCGCCAATGACGCGGAGGAAGAAGGCGATGTTGCAGCCCCGGAGGCGGACTCTTCTGAATCCGAGGCCGCGCCTTCTGAAGAGGATTCCGACGCTTCCGAGTCTGATTCCGATGCTCCTGAATTCGAGTCTGAGGCTTCCGAAGCAAATGCCGATGCCTCCGCTTCCGAACCCGGGCAGGAAGAAATGGAGTCGGAATCAGAAGAAAAACCCAAAGCTGAAAAGACCGAAAGCTCCCAAGTTGAGCCTGAAATGGAACTCAAACCGGAATCCCCAGTGGAAGCCGAAGAGGCCCCCAAAATGAAAGCCAAAGCCGGGCGGGTCTCCGCGGACGAGCCGAAAGTTTCATCAAACGCCAAAACGGAAAAAAATTCTTCCCGGGCGCAATCCATCGTAAATCGTCCCTCCTCCGAAACGCTTCTCCCCGAAACGACCGTCATGAATCTGCGTGAAGACGCGATCGTGCGGGCGATTCGTGCTGCGCGGCCGGCCGTGGTGAATATTCGCGGCGAGAAAGTGCTGAAATCGGTTCCTTACGACGCGTCAAACCCCAACGGTGAAAGCGCAGTCCAGCAGGATTCCCAGCACGTGAACGGGATGGGGACCGGGGTCCTTTTCGACCCGCGCGGCTACATCGTGACCAACTTCCACGTGGTGGACGGGATCCAGGAAATCCACGTCACGACCGCCGAAACCAAAACGTACGTCGCTCAGGTGCTTGCCCGCGATAAAGAGACGGACCTTGCGATCATCAAAATCGACGCGCTGGCCGGTGAGGTTTTCCAGACGCTCGCGTTTGGTGAATCGACCGATTTAATGTCCGGTGAAACGGTCATCGCGGTCGGGAATGCGTTCGGCTACGAGCACACCGTCACGAAAGGGATCATCAGCGCGCTGCACCGTTCCGTCCAGGTCAGTGATGTTCAGTCGTACGAAGATCTGATCCAGACGGACGCGAGCATTAACCCGGGGAATTCCGGCGGTCCGCTTCTGAATATTAATGGCGAAATGATCGGGATCAACGTGGCAGTCCGTGCCGGAGCGCAGGGGATCGGATTCGCGATCCCGGTAAATCGCGCGATGGACGTCGTGGCAAAAATGGTCGAATCCTGCAGTGCGGAGAATAATTGGCACGGAATCCATTTCGTCAATCTCCCGTTAAAGGACTCGCAGGGCGCGGTCGTTCAGAGCGTTGAACCGAACAGTCCCGCCGAATCCATCGGCCTGAAATCGGGCGACGTGATCCTCGCGGTGAACAATCAGAAAGTGCGCAATGAACTCGATTTTGCCTGTTCGATCCTGGAGCGGAATCCGGGCGAAACCATCCGTCTGACCGTTTCGCGCAACGAAAGAAGTGCAAACGTGAAGCTGACCATGGGAGCCGTTTCGAAAAAGAACCGCGTCGTTTCTGAATACACGCCGGAAATTAAAGGCCGGCCCGCGTTTAACGCCCAGAAATTGACCGACGAAGAAATCGTTTGGAAGCATCTTGGAATCCTGACCTCATCCGTGGCGGGAAGTACTTTGACGATTTCGGGAAACCGCAAATATAACGGCGGGCTTCTGGTCCAGAACGTCCGTGCGAACAGTCCCGCGGCACGTCAGGGAATCCAGAACGGCGACATTTTGCTCGGGATCCAGCGATGGGAAACTCTTTCACTGGAAAACGTGATCTTCGTCCTGGAGCAGCCGGAAATCCAGCGCGCCGAGCAGGTCAAATTCCTTCTCGCCCGCAATGGGAAAGTGATGCTGGGCCATTTCTCGGGAAGCGATTTTGCGACCGAATCCGCCTTGACCACCGCGTCCGCCGCCTCACCAGCCTACAAATAAAAAACCTTCCAAAACGTTTGGAGGATCAAATCCACCAGGAGGGGCCCTGAATACTCCCATGGAAATCGAACTCGTTTCCCATCTTTGCTCCCGTTTCCCGGCTCATCCGCAGATGAAGCTGGGGCCGGGTGACGACGCGGCCATTCTGGAACTCGCAGGGACCCGGCCGGAAATCGTCGTGAGCACGGATCTCCTGACCGAAGGGGTGGATTATCTGCTCGCCCGAATGAACCCGCGCAAGATCGGACGGAAAGCCCTCGCTGCAAACCTGAGCGACCTGGCGGCCATGGCGGCCAAACCGCTGGCGTGCGTCATTTCCGTCGCGATCCCCAAGCTGCCGGTTTTCCCCAATTCGAAGGACCTTTCCCCCGACGAGATTTTTCTGCCAAAAAACCGTAAACCCCACGGGAAAAGCATCCCGGAGCTGATGGAACTTTTGTGCGAGGGCTTCCTTGACGCCGTTTCTGAAATCCCGATCGCGATCGCCGGCGGCGACACGAATACGTGGGACGGGCCGCTCGTTCTTTCCGTGACGGTTCTGGGGGAAGTCGCCGGAAAACCCCTCTGCCGCCACGAAGCCAAACCGGGGGACGCGATCCTCGTGACCGGGCCGCTTGGCGGGAGCATTTTACGCCACCAGTTCGAATGTACGCCCCGGACCGACGAGATGCTGCGCCTGAACGAAGCGTTCAAGCTCCACGCGGGCATGGACATCAGCGACGGCCTGACGCTCGATTTGAGCCGGCTTTGCCGCCGGAGCCAATGCGGAGCGGAGCTTTTTCTCGATGAGATCCCGATCTCGGACGCCGCGCGGGAACTTTCGGAACTCAAGCCGGAAAAGTCGAAGATTTACGACTGGATCCCTGCCGGTTTTGCGTCCGGCTCGCCGCTTGACCACGCACTGGGGGACGGCGAGGATTTTGAAGTCCTTTTCACGGCCGGGTGGAAAGAGTCAGAAAAAATTCTCCGGAATACATTCGGGATCCCCGTCTGGCGAATCGGCCGAATTACCGATGAAGAGGGGATTTACGGTCTGCGGGGAAACGGCACGCGCGAGCTTTTGCCCGTCCGTGGGTTTGAGCATTCCTGAAAATTTCGGTCCAATCTGCCCTTAATTAAAGGCCCCCCCCTTTTTTCTTCACCTAATTGTGGTAAAATAGTGGCGTTTTTATTGAACTTTTTTCGCAGGAAACACCATGTACACTTACGTCCTGAATATTATGTCAAACGACCACCCCGGGATCATCGCGGCAGTCACGTCCGCGGCCGAGGCAGTCAACGCAAACATCGAATCATGCAGCCAGACCGTTCTGGGTGGGTACTTCACGCTCATCATGATCGTGACCCTTCCGACCGAAATGGAAACGGAGGATTTGCAGGCCCACATTTTGCAGCACACGTCAAAATCCTGCAAGATCGACGTTTCGGTCCGCAAAACCGATCAGGAATCGCTGGTCGAACCAACGGCGGAACGCTTTGTTCTGACCGCCTTCGGAAAGGACCAGCCCGGTGTGGTGCGGCGGTTCAGCGAGTACCTTTCCGACCACGAAATGAATATTCTGGACCTCTACGGCTGCCGCCAGAAGAACGTGGATGGTGAGGTGCAGTTCCTGCTCACCGCGCAGGTTGAGATCCCCTCGAAGTGGAATCTGGCCCTGCTCCAGTGCGATTTGCAGAGCATCGGGAAAGACCTGGACTTCACGGTCGTGCTTCAGCACGAGAATATTTTCACCGCTACGAACCGCGTGCGGTACAGGTAAAAAAGAAAAAAAGCAAAAGGGAGGAACATTTCAAAAGGCTCCTCCCTCTAATTCTCATCAAAAATCACCGTTTCTTCGGGATTTCATCAGCTTATCTGGCAGTACTCGGTCACGACGCCGTTTTCATCAACGAAGAACGCAATGCGGATCCCCGGAACCACGTCCATCGGCGCCCAGAAGCACTTTTTGTTTTCGCATTTCGCGTCAAGTTCATCCACCTGGTATGCGATGTGCCCACCTTTGGCGACCGGCAGATCTTTCATTGGGGAATCATCCTCAAAGAACAGATACTCGATCGAGTTCGGGTCTTTGGACGGATCCGTCGCCCAGACTTTGATGGATTCGAGGTAGAACATTCCTTCCTTTTTTTCGGAAGCCACAGCACCGAAATGCGCAAATTTTTTCATGATTTCTCTCCTGAAATGAGGGTCGGTCGAAAATAAAAAAAGGCTTCCTTTTATTGAAGCCGATTTTCTGATTCTTTTCAAGGAGTGGAGACGAATATTTTTCTGTTTTTTCCAAAAAAATTTCCACTTTTTACGTTTTTTCCGGAAAACCACCCACAAAAGAAGGAAACGCTCCTTAATCCAGGGACTAAAAAGCGTTTCCTTTACATCCTGAACGTTTTCCTGAAAGTCAAAGGTTCAGATCATCCATTTTCCTCTGTATTTCCTCTGCCTCGTCTTTCTGGTCGAGGTAATTCAAAATCCGAATCGCATTTTTGTAAGGGATCTGCAGCTGAATCGCGTCGTCGGGATTACTCTCGACGTACTGTTCCAGGCAGAAAATGCACGTTTTCAACAAAATCAGCGCCTTCTGGGAATTTCCCAGTTTCGCATAGGAAACACTCATTCCATTCATGATTTTTCCAAGCTGAAGCAGATCTTTCCACTCGCGCGTCTTAACGACTTCCAGCAAAACCGGCATGGCTTTCTCGTACCACTCCACCGCTTCTTCATGGGCCTGGAATTTTTCATCTTCGGAAAGTTTCTTCGCCTCCAGCACAATCACCTGCCCGCGATGGTAGTACAGCTGGGCCAGAAGGAATTCTTCCTGAACCATGATTTTCTTCCGGTGAGATTTTACCTGCTCCATGAACTTAATGCCTTGGTCCAGGTACTCCTTCGCGGTCTCATAGTACTCCTTCAAAATCATGATCGTGCTCGCGTCGTCCAGCAAAAGGGACGTTTTCATGCAAATATTAAAGTATTCAGTCGAATTCTTCGCGAGGCTGAGCATTTTCATCGTGATGGCCAAATGACGTTTGACCTCTTCAGCGATTTTCTGTTCGTCCCCTAATTTCAAAAGGATGGAAAGCGTTCTGTAGCTGATTTTGTAGCACAAATTCGTGTCTTCCCACGAAAAATTATCAACGTCTTCCGGCAAAAGCCCCTTCATCGATTCAGTGACTTTTTCAATCCATTTCACGCATTCCTTTTTCGCTTCAGACGAACTCAGCACCAAATCCGTCGCCGCGCCGAGCCAAACGTCCAGAAGGAAAAGCTTCACACGGCGTTTTTCTTCTTTCGTCAGCGGGTACTTTCTGCCCTGGTACACTTTGCCATCGAGCAGTTTTTCGCCCTGCTCCGCAGCAATTCGGTGACAGTTTAACGCTTCTTCCGCGTCCGGAGTCGGGAGGATCATCCAAATGTCCCCTTCAACCAGATTCGCCCGGAACGAGATGAACGGATTTTCGATGAAACGCTTCCGAATTTCCATCAGTAGATCCTGCGCTTCCTGAAATTTTCCAGTTTGAGCAAGATCTTCGACTTTCTGGAACAATTCATCTTCAAAAGACAAAACCGGCTGCTCCTTCGAGGAAAGGCGCGGCTTTTCCGCGTCGATTTTGTTCAATTCCTCCAGATTCTCACTAATTTCGTTCGGTAAACCAAGCGTTGAATCCCCTTCTTTGTCCTCAGTGGATCCAGGGGAATCGTTTCCTCCAGCACTTTCCGTCGAAGGCCTGGTTTTTGATTCCTCTTTCGGTGCCTTGGTCGCTTCCTTTTTGGAATCGTCCTTGATCTCTTCCAAATCTAAAGACTGAGGCAATTCCTCCGCTTCCATATTTCCGGACTTTTCATCCGTTTGGGCGTCTTTTTTCCCGGTTTCCCCGGTGAGAGAATCCACGTCAGGAGGATTCAATTCATAGATTTCAGACGGATCTTCGAGTTCCAAATCGACCGATTCCGAATCCTCCGTCTTTGCTCCCTCCGACTTCGACTTTTCCGGCTTTGGCTCCTCCGGCTTGGCATCCTCCAGTTCCAATTCATCCGGCTTCGAGTCCTTGCTGGCAGCCACATCCTTCCCTTTTGATTCATCTGCATCTTCGGCCAGGGATTCCAGCGGCGGCGGAGTCAGCGACTCAAGCATCGACTCGTCCTTTTCGGTCCCCTCTTTTTTCGGCGCGTCGGCCTTCAGCTTTACCTCGTCTTTCAGGGTTGGAACCGCGTCCTCCAGGACCTTTTTATAAGCAAGCGCCTGTTTGTTTTTCGGGTCGAGTTTCAGGGCCTGCAAAACGTCTTTGTACGCCCGCTTTTGATCAATATCCACCCAGGTTTCTGCGCGGAGCAGGAAAGGTTCCGGACCGACCGGCTGAAAAACGAGCTGGATCACGTTCATCGGAACGCTCTTCGGATCCTTCTGCATTTCCTCAATCGTTCCGAGTTTTTGGGAAGGATCGTAGGCATAAGCGACGCCGATTTCCGGGAATATTTCCCCTTGAATGACGCCTTTTTCATTAGTGAGAAAAACGGATTGAATGTGCTCCATTCCCAGGTCGGCCGCCAGTTTTCGCGCGTTAATACTTTCCGGAAACTCCGCGATGACTCCGAACACTTTTCCTCCCATAATATGAAAATTGACGCCTTTGAAACCGTCGATTTTGTACTCCTCAACATCAATCCCTTTTCCCATTCCGTCTTTCTGGACTTTCTCCGGCTTGCCGAGCATCTTGTGAAGTTCTTCAACCGTCGTTTTGGAAGGTGTGATCCCATTAAAAGCCACCGTTTCCACAGGCTGCTCGTATGGCTCCTGAGCCTGGGACGCAGATTCTGGCTGAGCCTCTGATTTAGGCTGGGCCTCTTCCACGTTTTCAATGTCCGTCGATGAAAAATGAATGGCCGGAAGCTGCTTTTCCTCCGCGAAAATTGGACCGCAAAGCAAAAAAAGTGCCCCAAAAATCGAAACGAGATTTTGTACTTTTTTCATACCTATACCATCCTTCCAAAAAAGGGATTAACTCTACTCTTTTTATCGGTTAAAACGATTGTACGGATTAGGTAAAATGAAGGATTTTTAAAAGTTTCCCTTTTCTTTCCACTCAACTTCCATTCAACTTTGCACTCAAATGAAGAATTTTACCGAAAAATCTCCCGAAAACCTCCCAGTCCGCCTTGCGCAAACAGGAAAATCAGGTATGATAGAAAAGAGAAGAAATTTTCACGAGGTTCCAAATGCTGCGATTTTACCAAATCCCCTGCGAGTGCGGGCGAATTCACGAAGTAACAAAACCCCAGGCGGGAAGTGAACTGACGTGCGAGTGCGGACGAACCGTTTCCGTGCCGACGCTGCGCGAGATCGACAAATTTCCGATCGTGGAACGTTCAGAAACGCGGAAGGAATCGCTCACCCTTCACAGTCACTCGGGTCAGCGCCAGCGCCGCGGCGGGCTTTTGTTCCTTTTTTTCGTCGGATTCCTCCTTTTTGGGGGGTTGGCGATTTATTTTTTTCAGACTTGCCCGAAAGAGCCGACGGTCGCGGGAGCAAAATCTCCATTTGAGGTCTGGCAGGTGTGGCAGACGCTCAGGACCGGGATCGACACGCCACCGAGCCGAAGTGAGTTTCTGCGCACCGACGCGATCAAAATGTGCTGGCGCTGGATCACCATTTGCGGCGTGGCTTCTGCTGCGTGCCTGCTTGGAATGTTCGTCACGACCGTGATGAAAGTCCGGCATTGACCTCACACTCCGCACTCCTCAATTGAAACGACGCTGGAAACGTCACTCAGAATTACAGTTCATCACTCGTTTTTGGAAACCATGTCGGAAAAACAGCCAAATACCGGGCAAAATGCTTCCCCCAAAGCCGCGGAAACCTGCAATTTGCAGGATCTTCCCACGCTTGTCGAGCGTCCCGATGCGTCGCATGAAGCCCCTTCGAAGCTTCCGGGGCCAGATGCAGAAGCGGCCGGGCCAAAAGACCAGAAACCGCGTGACTTCTCGCTCGCGGAACGGACGGTGGCCTTTGAAACCCCGAGGGAAAACCCTCCGGGAACCGTTGATTCCCTGACGAATGTTACGGGTTCTACCGGGGAAGGGTCTTTGCGCACGATTTCTCCGACGGCTCCGCCGATCCAGATCATCGGCTACGAGTTTGAAAAGTTTCTCGGCAACGGCTCGTACGGGGAAGTGTGGACGGCGATCCAGATCAACACAAAGCGCCGCGTCGCGGTCAAGTTTTACACGCACCAGGCCGCGAATTCGACCTCACTGGCGCAGGAAGTGGAAAAGCTTTCGCTTCTTTTTTCGGACCAGAACATGGTGCAGCTTCTGGAGGTCGGCTGGAACGCCGAAGTGCCGTACTACATCATGGAGTACCTGGAAAACGGCTCGCTCGCCGAGGCCATTTCCGAGAAAAAACTGACGCTTGAGGACTCGGTGGAAATTTTCGGCGCGCTTTTGGAAGCGATGCAGCGGGCCCACCAGAAGGGGATCATTCACTGCGACCTGAAACCAGGAAACATTCTGATCGACCAGAACGGGAAGCCGAGGATCGCCGACTTTGGTCAGTCGCGCCTTTCGAGCGAAATGACCCCCGCGCTGGGGACGCTCTTTTACATGCCGCCGGAGCAGGCGCAAATCACGGCCCAACCGGACGTCCGCTGGGACGTTTACGCGCTGGGAGCAATTTTCTACACGATGCTGATGGGGCATCCGCCGTACTATACACCGTATTTCGTCGAAAAGATCCAGGAAAAAAAGCGTCTCTCCTCCAGACTGAACGCTTACCGCCGTTTGATCTGCGAGCAGCCGGTTCCGCAAGATACGCGCCAGCTGCGCGGAATGTCGCTTCCCATGGCGCAGATCATCGAGAAATGCCTCCAGCCCGACCCGGAAAACCGGTTCCAGTCGCTCAACGAGCTCATGGAAGCGTGGAAGGTCTGCCAAAAGCACCGCGCGACGTTCCCGATGTACATTTTGGGCGCCGTCATGCCGATTTTGATCCTGATTTGCGGACTTTTAGGCGTGAGCACGGAAGTGACCCGCACCCTGCACGAAGCGCAGGAAGTGCTCGTGCGTTCCTCGATCGTTTCCGGCCGGTTCGCGGCAGAAGCCGTGGCGCGAAACGTGGAAGAAGAGGTCATGCGCCGCCACCGGATCATCTCGCAAATCGCCGAAAACCCGCAGTTCCGCGAGTTGATGCAGAAACTCAGCGAGGACCCGGAGTGGCTCGAAATCACGCGGAAACTCGGGGATCCGTCCCTTCCTGCGGACGAGCGGAAAACCCTTCAAAATCAGTTCCTTTTCTTCCCGAAACGGGTGGAAGTACAGCACCTGCTTGAAAAGCTTCTTCCGAACAATTTCCGGATGGGGTACGACTACTTGTACTTCTGCGACCTGAACGGGATCTACAGCGCGCAGTTCCCCGGAATCAGCGACATTGGCGCGGATTTCATCCCGTACGTAAGCAAGGATCACTCGCTGAAAGCCGAGGATTCCCTGGTGGGGAGCCCGGCGATTTCCAACGTGTACCGGGATTCCGTGACCCGGCAGTGGGCCGTGGCCATTTCCGTACCAGTGCACAGCATGGAGGAAAAGCCGAAGTTTCTTGGTTTCGTTTTCATCGCGGTGAATTTCTGCCGACTCGTCAACATCAAAGAGACGCCGAACAGTTTCGCGACGCTCGTTGACCAGCGCCCCGGGGAAACGCAGGGATTGATCCTCGAGCATCCGCTTTACCACAAACTGACGAAAAACGGCAAACCGCTCCCCGAAGAACTCCTCGGGCAGAAGTACCGGATCACCGCGGACCGGATCCCCTACTCCCTGGAGATCGGTGAGAATTACACCGACCCGCTGAGCGAAGCGCCGCAGGCGAAGGGGCAGTACTCTGAGCGCTGGCTCGCCTCCTGCGCCGACGTGGACCTGAAAATCGGTTCCGGTGCCCACTGGCTGGTCATTTCGCAAAAATCCTATGAGCAAACGATCGGCTCGACGTTCCGGAATTTGGAACACCATTTCTGGTACGTGGCGCTCGTCGAGTACCTGGTTTTCCTCATCATCATTGAGGTTTTGTGGTACCTGATCTACTCCCGATTCATACTGAACCGGGACCGCTTGGTCCATTAATATTTAACGGTCGTGACGGCACATCGGTCCGAATAAAAAAATGCTTCCCGATTACAGCAAACTGAACCTTTACCAAAACCACACGCGTGAGTGGCAGCACAACGAGTACGCGTACCCGGTCCTGAGCCGGCGAGCGGGCGGAATTTCCGTCGGGATCAACCTTTCCCCCGCCAACGAGTGCAATTTCCACTGCGTGTACTGCCAGGTGATCCCGGAGCAGATCCACCCGGGGATGAAGGTCGATTTCCCAAAACTCCGCGAGGAACTGGAACAGTGCGTTCATTTCGCGCTTTCCGGTGAGATTTTCGCGCATCCGTATTTTCAGGACGTGCCGGAACACCAGCGCCGGGTGAACGACATCGCGTTCAGTGGGAACGGCGAGCCGACGATTTCGCCCCTTTTTCCGCAAACCGTCGAACTGGCGGCAGAAATTCGTCGTACCTGCATGAAGGCCGGACCGGACGAAACGTTCCGGAAAGCGGCCGAGGAAATGAAAATCGTGCTGATCACCAACGCGACGCGCCTCGAACGGCCGGAACTGCTTCCGACGCTTGAGCGTTTGCTCGAGAATCACGGCGAGATCTGGGCGAAACTCGACGCCGGCACGGAGGAATATTACCGCCGGATCAACCGGTCCGCCGTTCCATTCCAGACGATTCTGGACGGGATCACGCAGTTCGCGCGCCGTGACCCGGTGATCCTTCAGACCCTTTTTTCCCGCATGAACGGCGAGGCCCCGGGCGAAACGGAGCTGGCGGCGTACATCGGCCGGGTCCGGCAGATCCTCGACGCCGACGGCCAGGTGCGCTACATTCAACTCCATTCGGTCTGCCGTCCCCCGATTTGCGCGGAGGCGCAGACGCTCGAACCCGAGATCCTTCACGAATACGCCGGGAAAATCACGGAACAAACCGGCGTAGAAGTTCAAGTTTTTTAACCCCACCAACTCCTAACACCAAACTCACCATGAAACGTTTCCTTCCCATCATCGTGAGCCTCGTTTTGGCTCTTTTCGTCACCACCCTTTCCGCCGCTGAGATCCGGTGTGAGGGCGATTACCAGTACCACCTGCAGGGTTTTGCGTCGGACGGCCAGTCCATCTTCTGGACGTTCACGAACGTTCTGGTCAAGACCGACCTGAACGGCAAAAAACTCCAGGAAGTCCCCGTTCCCTCCCATCACGGCGACTGCTGCGTCGTGGACGGAAAAGTTTACGTCGGTACGCATCTCAACTGGCCCAGCAAAGGGCGCACCTCGTGGATCTACGTCTACAACTGCTCCGACCTTTCGTTCGTCGAGAAGTTCAGCATTTCGGAATACGACTACGACGGCGTGGACGGGATCACGTTCAAGGACGGTTTCTTCTACGTCTGTGTCGGCAAAGACCCCGACAATCCGCGGCCGTACAACATCATCCTGAAAATGACCCCGAAATTTGAGAAAGTCGCCGAGTTCCACCTCGACGGCAAAACGACCTACGGCGTGCAGACGCTCACGTGGTCCGGCGGGTACTTCTGGGCCGGAACTTACAGCGACCTGAACACGATCCAGGCCGACGAAAATTTCAACGTCGTTTCCACCAAAAACCGTGGTTTCAGCGTCGGTCTGTTCGGGCTTCCCGCCTCGGAAAAGGGCGAGCCGCGTCTGATGGGCGCGATCCACCATCGGGACGAAGAAACCAAAAGGAACAGCGCGACGGCCGTTTCGGTCGTCTTTCGCGATGGAAAACTCGTCGAGGACTGATTTCAGTTACTCATTCAAAATCATTTAAATTTTAAAAGGAGTCCCTCAGTCATGAAAAAACTGGAACTCAACCGCCGTGGCATGCTCGGCACTTTGATGGGCCTCGCGGTGGCCCCATCCGCAGTTTTGGCCGCGGAAGAAAACGCCGAGGAAGAGATCAAAGAAGATGAACTTCCGATTCGTGACGCCTCCGCGAAAGTGATCACCGGCGACCCGCGCGTCCGCGGGCCGTTCCCGATCCTTTCCACGCCGTTCCTGGAAAACGGGGACGTCGATTACGAAACCCTCGCCAGATCGGCAAAATTCGTTGATTGGGCCCAGTGCCACGGCATGATCTGGCCGCAGGCGAACGACGCGGTGGACCTTCTTACCAAAGAAGAAAAACTCAAAGGAATGACCGTCCTGGCCGAGACGATGAAAGGGCGCAAATCCGCGCTTTGCCTCGGCGTGAACGGCCGGAACACCGCCGACATGCTGGACTACGCGCGCCATGCCGAGTCGCTGGAACCGGCCGCGATCATCTCCCGTCCGCCGAACGACGCCAAAACCGAGGACGATCTGTACGCGTACTGGCACGAACTGATGAAAATCGTGAACCGACCGGTCATCATCCAGACCTCGGGCCCCGGCAAAAGCCCGTCCACGAAGCTCCTGATCCAGCTTGGCGAGGAATCCGAGTATTTCGGCTACGTCAAGGAAGAGACCGCGCCGTTTGTGCCCCGCATGAAGGAACTGGTCGCCGCCAAACCGAAAATCAAGCGCGTCATGAGCGCCTGGGGCGGTTTCACCTGGCTGCATAACTGCCGCATCGGGATCGAAGGCCTCGTCACCGAGCGGGCCGTGTACGCCGATCTGCTCGGCAAACTGTGGCGTGCGTACGATTCCGGTGACTACATGACCGCCAGCGACATGTACAGCAAGCTCGTCTTCATGCTGAACCTCAAAGAGACGATCCCGTGCGCCGAGCTGCGCGGCTTCCATCTTTACTGCTGGCAGAAACGCGGCGTGTTCCAAAACCGGCTTTCCCGCAACTACGGCCCGAACGGTTCGATCCCGGAAAAACCGATCATTTCCGAAATGAAGCTAAGCCAGGACGAAATGGACGAGTTGGACATGCGCCTGGACTACATCACGCCGGCCTTCCGGGACGGGATCCTCTGCCCCGATTTGGGTTAAAGCAGCGAGGATCGGTAAAAAAGAAAAAGAGGGAAGGGGGCTTTTTAAAAATGGCCTCCTCTGAAATTCTCTGATGAGCGGGGCGGAAAGCGTTTTTTCCCCCGCTCATTTTTTCTCCAAACGATTTATTTGTGCTTTTAATCAAAATTCTTTAGAAAAATTTTTCTTTTTTCTCCTCCCACCCCTTGCAATTATTTGAAAATCTGCTAATATTGTTCGTGAAAGATTTTCCGATTAGCTGATTTATGGTGTTCGGCCGGAAAATCAGGGTTTTAACAAATTTTTGTGTCGGAGCTGATTCAGTCAGCTCTCAGAGGTTTTTTTTAATGGTTAATCGTAACTTAGTTCTTGGACTGGATCAGAATGAAGGCGGCTGGGACGACCAGATCAATTCTTCTTTCGGTGATCAAAAAATGGAAGACATTGACTGGGGCGGCAGCAATCTGACCGTCAACCAGATCGTCGAAGGCACGGTCGTTCGCGTTGAAGGCGACTACGTGATCGTGGACGTCGGCTTCAAAAGCGAAGGTCTTGTCAACCGCAACGAATGGGAAGAAGGTGAAGAACTTCCCAAGCCGGGCGACAAAATTCGCGTTCTGATCGAAGAAGTCGAAGACGGAAGTAACGCAGGCGGAATGCCCCAGATGGATGAATCCAAAGGCATGATCATGCTCAGCAAACGCAAAGCTGAGAAAATCGAAGCCTGGAAAAAAGTCATGGAATCCGTACACGAAGGCGATGTGGTCAAAGGGACCGTCATCCGCAAAATCAAGGGTGGTTTGCTCGTCGATATCGGCGTGAACGTTTTTCTCCCGGCCAGTCAGGTGGACATTCGCCGTCCGGCCGACATTGGCGAATACATTGGACGTGAAATTCAGTGCTCCGTGCTGAAAATTGACGAACCGCGCCGCAACATCGTCGTCAGCCGCCGTTACCTCATCGAGAAAGAGCGTGAAACCCAGAAGCAGGAACTCCTCCAGCAGCTCAAACCCGGTCAGATCCGCAAAGGTATCGTCAAGAACCTCGCCGATTTCGGTGCGTTCGTCGATCTGGGCGGAATTGATGGTCTGCTGCACATCACCGACATGAGCTGGGGCCGCATCAATCACCCGCAGGAAATGCTGTCTCTCGACCAGGAGATCGAAGTCATTATTCTCTCCGTCGATTACAAGAAGGAGAAGATCGCTCTGGGTCTGAAGCAGAAGACGGCCTCCCCGTGGGAAGAAGTCGAAGCCAAGTATCCGCCGGGAAAAGTCGTTCATGGTACCGTGGTCAACGTGATGACCTACGGCGCGTTCGTCAAGCTGGAAGAGGGCGTTGAAGGCCTCGTTCACATCAGTGAGATGAGCTGGACCAAGCGCATCAACCATCCGAGCGAACTGGTCTCCCCCGGCGACGAGATCGATGTGGTCGTTCTTTCTATCAACAAGAACAAGCAGGAAATTTCGCTGGGCATCAAGCAGACGAAAGAGAATCCGTGGGAAGCCGTCGCGAACAAGTATCCGCCGGGAAGCACCGTCGTTGGTACCGTCCGCAACCTGACCAACTACGGCGCCTTCATCGAAATTCAGGAAGGCATTGATGGTCTGCTCCATGTTTCCGACATGAGCTGGACCCGCCGCATCACTCATCCGAGTGAAATGGTCGAAAAAGGCCAGAAGATCGAATGCCGCGTTCTGTCGGTTGACCAGGCTCGCCGCCGTATCGCGCTGGGTCTGAAACAGATGACCGACGATCCGTGGGCGCACGATATTCCGAGCAAGTACGAACCCGGCCAGCTGGTCAAGGGTACCGTTACGAAGATCACCAATTTCGGCGTTTTCGTAGGACTGGAAGACGGCCTGGAAGGCCTGCTCCACATTTCCGAGCTGGCGGACCACAAAGTCGAGAATCCGGAAGACATCGTGAAGGTTGGCGAGGAAATTGAGGTCAAAATTCTCCGCGTTGATACGGAAGACCGCAAAATTGGTCTTTCCCGCAAACGTGTTGAATGGGCGGAAGACGCTGAAGAACCGGTTCCGGAAGATAACACTCCGACCGCTGCGCCGATCCATACTTCTACCCCGGCCAAAGACCTGAAAGGTGGTGGAGGCTCCGCTGGTTTCGAACAGCTGAAGCAGGATGAAGAAGAGAAATCCGAAGGCGAAACTGCCTGATTCTAATGCTGAAAAAAACGGTACGCGTGTTGGCGTGTACCGTTTTTTTATTTCTTCAGTACATTTGTAATGATTCTGTTTTTTTTTCCGAAGAATCCTGAAATTATTTTATTCTGGTCTATCAAAAAAGAAAAAAAAGGATTATAATTCCTTCTGAAGTTAACGAATAATTGGAATGTGAGTAATTCTCGAATCAGGGAATTGTTTGTAAAGGAGTGTGTGTCATGGATGTTCTGTTTCTGATATTTAACGTCATTTTTTTGGCGGTTTGGACGTTTGTTGGGTCGTTGATGGTTCACTAGATGGACCCGTGGATGCTCGCAGGGGATGGTTCTTGAAGGATTCCCTGCGTTTTTTATTTTCTGGAAAGTTCTGATTCTGTTCCCTGTTTCCTTGACGGTCGGGTTATAATCTTTTGACGGACGTTTCTGTCCCCCCAATCAACTCACTTTTTACGAAAGGAAAATCGTATGAACGAAGAATTTAACGAAGAAAAAAAGGTCGGGGAAACTCAGGATGAACAGACACAGGCTCCGCAGTCCCCGGAAGAAAACGCCAAGCCGAAGGGGTTCTGGTACGGACTCTTCGCCACATTTCGGCGGGAATCGGACGCTTGTACCGGTTCTGAGTGCTGCACGTACGGCAAAGAAACGTGCGGCTGCGGCGACATGAGTTGCTGCTGCGAAACCTTCCCATGGTTCGGATTCGTCGCGATCGCCATGGCCTCGGGCTGGATCGCCAATCTGTTCATGCAGCCCGCGGGCTACGAGTGGTTCCGGGCCCTGAATCATCCGGAATGTTCGCCGCCTTCCTGGCTTTTCCTCCCGGTCTGGCTCGTGCTTTACTTCCTGCTTGGGACGTCCGTCTGGATTTCGCGCCGTTTGACGGATTGTTCCCGATTCACGCGGATTTTCATGCTTTTCGCGTTCCTGCTTCTGCTCCAGATCGTGTGGTGCTACTCGTTCTTCTACACGCAGAACCCGTTTGGAGCGTTCATTGATCTGGTGTGGGTTTTCACGGTGCTTTTGCTCCTGTTCCTCAGCTCGATCAAGATTTCGCGATTGGCCGGAATCCTGCTTTTGCCGCAGGTGATCTGGACGATTTACGCCATGATCCTGAACTACCAGATCTGGAAACTGAACTAGAAAAAAAGCGAACCGACCGAGGACTTTCAGCAAATGCTCCCCGGCCGGTTCTTTTTCTTACGATTATTAAACGATGGAATTAACCAGCTTTTCCGTCAGGAATCAAACTCCGGCGGAGCCTCTTCTTCCGGGTCCGGAACGCCTTCTTCCGTGATCGGTTGGAGATTTTCCAAAACCTTTTCGCGAAGTTCTTCCAGAAAGTCCGGATTCTCGCGCAGGAACTGACGCACTTTCTCGCGGCCCTGCCCGAGTGGCTGCTCGCCGTAACGGAACCACGCACCGCTGCGGATGACGATTTTCTGCGCCAAAGCGTGGTCCAGAATGTCGCCCTCCAGACTGATCCCGGAATCGTGCATCATGTCAAACTCGGCAGTCTGGAACGGCGGCGCGACCTTGTTTTTGACCACTTTCGCCTTGACACGCTGGCCGATCACGTTTTCGCCGTCCTTGATCTGGCCGATGCGACGGACGTCAATGCGGCACGAGCAGTAAAACTTCAGCGCGCGGCCGCCCGGCGTCGTTTCGGGGGAGCCGTAACCCATCGTTCCGATCTTGTCGCGGATCTGGTTGATGAAAATGACGATCGCCTTGCTTTTCGAAATCGCACCGGTGAGTTTCCGCAGCGACTGGCTCATCAGGCGTGCCTGCAAACCGACGAACTGGTCCCCGATTTCGCCTTCCAGCTCTTTTTTCGGGACGAGCGCCGCCACGGAGTCCACGACCACCACGTCCACGGAGTTGGAACGGATGAGCATTTCCGCGATGTGAAGCGCCTCCTCACCGCAAGACGGCTGGCTGACGAGCAGCGTTTCCAGGTCTACTCCGAGTTTTTTGGCCCAGCTGGGATCCAGAGCGTGCTCCGCGTCGATGAAAGCGGCAATTCCACCCATTTTCTGGGCCTGCGCGATGGCGTGCAGGGTGAGCGTCGTTTTCCCGCTGGATTCCGGCCCGAAGACTTCAATGATTCGACCGCGGGGAAGGCCCTTTCCCCCGAGCGCCATGTCGAGGGAGAGGCAGCCGGTCGAAATCCCTTCAATATTCAACGAAGAATTGGATCCGAGTGCCATAATCGCGCCGGAACCAAATTCCTTCTCGATCTGGGCGACCGTGGAACGCAGCATGTCGTTCTGCTCCAGAAGTACATCAATTTTCCGCTTGGGGGCCTTTACAGCGGCTTCCTCATTTTTTTTCTTTGCCATGAATTCTCCTTATTCATCTAAGGACTTGAATATTTTCCCATCCTCGGGATCCAGCGGCACTCTGGACTTCAGTTTCTCGTCTTCTTTTCTTTGAGCGCGGGCCTCTTCTTCCGCTTCCTCACGTTCTTCCTTCGTAAGATTGGTGGTCATTTGGCTGAATTTCTTTTGGATCTCCGCAAAAGAGTCTTCATTTGCCGTGACAGCTTTTCCGTTTTTCGTCGAACTTTCATCCATCATGAAGCGCGAATTCAACGGAATGTCATCCACGTGCCACATGCGAACCAAGCAGTCATCACCGCCGCCAAAGAAGTATTTGCTATCCTGCGTGAAAAATCCGGAAACCAGGTAGTATTCGCCTTTCTCGACGGACGTTTTACCATTCACGATCGTGCGCAAAACCCCGATGAAATCGTATGGCGCTTTTCCTTTATAAACCAGAATTTCGTCTCCAAGAATCATGACCGTTTTCTGGTCCATGGAGTACAAAACGTGACGGACGTTCCGGGTCGTATTCTCCGAGTTCTTCGGAGACCAGAACGCAACGCATTTCACGCCTTCCCGGGGCCGGTTCGTTCTCGGAGCGAAATCCCAGAACACAATACGCCCGTAATTGTCGGCGGAAACGATCGTCAGAGCTTTTTTATCCGAGTCTTTTGACTCCGACGTCATATCCGGCGAAATGGCCAAAACCACCGATTCCGCGTTCGGAAAATCATGATGACTGACGCCCTGAACCAGATTCGGTTTGAATTCCGATGTGTAACCTTTGCGGGGCCGCTGTTCTTCCGACTTCAGATCCGCCATACAGGTCCCGTAGGCCGGATTGTTCGTTCGATTGTCGAAGTAATAAATGCCCGCATTGGAACCGGCCGCGGCCGCGATCAGGTACTTCCCGTTCGGCGTGTACTGAACGTCACAGTACTTCCCGACGGGCTGGAACGTCTGGTAGTACGTGTCCACTTTGGAGAGCAGATCGCCCGTGCCGCGCTTGCGAAGCACCTCGCTCCAGTTTTCAATGTCCCAAAGGATCAACGCGCCGCACGTCGTGTACGAATTGCCCGTTTCATCCAAAGCGTCCACCGTGGCAGCCAAAACAAACTGGCGGCCAGAGGGGGTAAATGTTACCGCGTGAATCGTGTGAACTTTGCCCATTCTCTGCAAAGTACGCATATTCGGCTGCATTTTGTTGACGAAATGCCAGGTTGGCGTTTCCACGCCATCTTCACCCGGCAGGGAATCGAGGCTCCACAAAATCGCGTTTCCGCCAGAGTCCGCCGAAACGACTTTCGTTCCGTCAGGCGAGACCGCAATGTCCACGATCGGGTACTCGTGGTTCCAGTACACGACCAGCGGCTGCATGGATTCCATCGACCAGAAGGCCATGGGGTAGCTTTCCACGCTGGGCCGGGTTTTGCTCCAGACGCCCCCGTCGTTAATGTCGCCATGATGCTCGGCTTCCAGTTCCGCAAGGGTCGGAAGCGCCGTTCCCGAAAAGGACGAGTCGTAGCTGATGTCCAGCTCATCTTCCGTTTTTTCCTTGTCGAGCTGCGGCTTGGTGGCCAAATGCTCCACGATGCGTTTGCCGTTTTTGCCGAGGTTCAGGTAGTCCACATAAACGCCGGAAGGAAGGTCCGCCGGTCGGCTGTCGTAGGAAAGGAGCCGAATGTCCGGAGCTTCAGCAAAAGCACGATCGTCCAGATCGTTCATATCGCTCCAATCCGGTGCTTCTTCGGCCTTTTCGCGAGGCATGACCCTTCTTTCGGAATCCTCCGCCCGAGTTCGCGGTCCTCCGGAAGTAATGAAATATTTCCCGTCCGGCGTGACGGTCATGGCGCTCGGGTAGTTCCATCTGCAGTCCACGGTAAAGGCCTTGACTTCATCGCGTTTCATGCCTTTGCCCTTATTCTGTATTTCGACCGTACCCGCAAGAGCCGGATTTTTGGGCCGGTGCTGTTCCGCGTACATCTTCCAGCCAGTAATAATCAAAACGATCACGCCAAACAGAAGACCACCGACACAAATCGCGGTCGTCAGGCATCCAATGATCGTCCACTCCTTCACGACTTGAGAGTCGGGGAAGCCGAACTCCCCGTAGTCCAACATCGTCGGAGCTTCCGCGTTAGATGTATTATTCGGTACGTAATCCTGCCGCTCAGAATCGTCATCGTCATCGTGAGGAAGATTCAGCAGAGGATTTTCTCGAACAAAAAAATTAACCATGGCGACACCTCGTTAAATTCGGGGGCTTTTACACAATATTACTTTTAAATTATAACACAAGCCAACATAAATTTCAACCTTTAATTAGGTCGTTTTCAGAAAATTTTTCAAGAAATAGGAGATTTGGCCCACAAAGTCAACACAGAATTTCCAGTTTTCGGCAGATTTTCCAGATAAAAAAACAGGGGACTCGCAGGTCCCCAATTCCTTAAAGATTTCGAGTCCGAAATCCGCTTTTTATTCTTCGTCATCTTTCGGCAAATCACGCGGATACGGCGGGATCTGTTTGTACGGTGCGGACGTTTCGTTGAGTTCTTCCCACATTTCACGTTCTTCGTCCGATGCGTAATAGGTGAGCCAAATGTCCTGATTCTCGCCGACCATAGCACAGTCCCAGTGCAAGTAACCGTCACGAACCGCCAGCATCTTCTCACGTGACGGCAAAATGTCGCGGCAAATCAGCATGTAAAGCTCTTCGTCGGAAAGATGGTCGGTAAAATCAAGAACGATTTTCTTTTCATAAAGAAGATCAATCAGCCGATAAAGCGCAGCGTGAAGTTCATCAGGAGTCAGCTTTGAGGGATGAACCGGTTTGAGCGGCGGGTTAAACCACTGCGCGATCGGCAAAACCGGCGCAACTTCCCACGCCAGCATCATTTCCAAATAGTCATTTTCCACTTCAATCGGCAGATGGGAATCCTCGACCTGAACGATGGACTCATCATAAAAAGGTTCGAGTTCACTGCGAAGTTCCGCGTTCCGAAGGATGGCATCAATTTCACATGACGAATGATTCTTGATTTCTGACATTTTCCGAATCCGTTCTTATTTGACGATCTGCTTGTGAGGGCGAGGTGAAAACTCCCTTGGCCTGTTATTTGGCCCTCACTTCTAATGTACTATTTTTTAGCAGGATTTCAACTTTTTTTTTGAGAATTCTTGAAAAAATTTTAGACCCCGAGTCTGCGTAATCGTTACAAATGGAATTTATGTCGTAAAAAAAGAAAAAAATCGTCTCGAAACTCTAAAGTCACTTCTGCAAAAGGTCGAAGCGCTCAATGGAAGATGTTCTGGGAAAAGAGGCCAAAATGTTTAAAGTTTTCATGTACGCTCTGGGCGTTTTTATTCTGATTTTGGGACTTCAATGTCATTGCCTAAAGAAAATTACGTTTACTTTCTTCCCTTCAAACGTAGATGCCAAAGATGTGAACGCAAAACCGTGTGAGTTTGTGTCGTCGCCGGGGGTGGAGTACTGCCTTTACGCGATGGGAGTCATGACGATTCTGCTGACCGCAAGCTCCGGAAAAAAGAATTAATAAAAAAAGAGGGCCTCGCCGAAACGGGACCCTCGGAGGGATTCTATCCTTTCTCTTGATTATTTCACGTCAAAAACGTACTGCTCGCCCTGGAAATCGACGCCGACTTTCAACCCTTCGATCGTCTTTTCCTTCAGCAAACGCACGGCCAGCGGGTTTTCAAGACGCTGCTGGATCACTCGCTTCAGCGGACGCGCACCGTAGATCGGGTCGTAGCCTTCCTCGGCGATCGCGTTGACTGCCGCGTCGGTCACTTCGAGCGTGATGTCGTGCTCGGCCAGACGCTTCTTCAGCAGATTGAGCTGGATCTTCACGATGTCGCCGATCTGATCCCGTCCCAACGGGTTAAAAATGATCGTCTCGTCCACACGGTTCAGGAACTCCGGCAGGAAAATGTTTTGCAGTTCCTTCCGGGCCGCCTGTTCGATCTCCACGTCGGGCGCCCCTTCGGCGGTCAGCTCCTGGATCTGCCGGCTCGCGATGTTCGAGGTCATCACGATGATCGTGTTGGAAAAATCGACCGTATGCCCCTGATTATCGGTCAGTCGACCATCATCGAGCACCTGGAGCAGAATATTGAAAACGTCACGGTGCGCTTTTTCCACTTCGTCGAGCAGAATGACGCAGTACGGCCGGCGGCGAACCGCTTCGGTCAGGCGGCCGCCTTCTTCGTAGCCGACGTATCCGGGAGGCGCGCCGATCAGACGGCTGACCGTGTGACGCTCCATGAACTCCGACATATCGATGCGGACCATCGCGTTTTCGTCGTCGAACATGACCTCGGCCAAAGCCTTGCAAAGCTCGGTTTTCCCAACGCCGGTCGGACCGAGGAAAATGAACGACCCGATCGGCCGGTTCTCGGCCTGGATCCCCGCGCGGCTTCTGCGGACGGCATTCGCCACGGCATTCACCGCGTCATCCTGGCCCACGACCCGTTCGTGGATGCGGTTTTCCAGATCGAGCAGTTTTTCACGCTCGGTCTCCATCATCCTCGAGACGGGGATCCCGGTCCACGCGCTGACGACCTCGGCGATCTCTTCCGGCCCGACCTCTTTGCGGAGCAGACGGCGTTTTCCGTTCGTCTTTTCCGATTCTTCCAGTTCGTCCTGCTCCTTGGAGCTCTTTTCAAGCTGCGCGCTCAACTGCTTGCAGTGGAGGTCCAGCTCGTAGAGTTTCTGGTAGTCGGCCTCGCTCGGGATCTGCCCCATCGAGGCTTTGTTGCGGATCGAGGCGTTCAGCATGTCGCGCTCGTGCTCGGCCGTCGTGAGCTGGTTCCGGATCGCCTGCGTATCGACCACGCCGGCTTTTTCCAGTTCCCACTGACGGCGGAGTTCCGCGAGTTCTTCACGCTTCTGCCGCATTTCCGTTTCGATTTCGGCCAGACGCGCTTTCGCGTGCTCTTCCGTCTCGTCGGCCAACTGACGGGCGGCGAGTTCCAGCTGGACCAGCTTCCGCTGGATCTGGTCGATCGGTTCCGGCACGCTTTCCAGCTCCATCGCCAGACGGGACGTCGCCTCGTCCATCAGGTCGATCGCTTTGTCCGGGAGGAAACGCTCGGTGATGTACCGGTACGAAAGTTTCGCGGCGGCGACCAGAGCGGAGTCCTTGATCTTCACGCCTTTGTGGTGCGCTTCGTAGCGGGGTTTCAGCCCACGCAGGATCGAGATCGTGTCCTCGACCGACGGCTCCCCGATCAGGACGGGCTGGAAACGACGCTCCAGGGCCGGGTCCTTCTCGATGTACTTGCGGTACTCGTCGAGGGTGGTCGCGCCAACACAGCGCAGCTCACCACGCGCCAGAGCCGGTTTCAGGAGGTTGGCCGCATCGGACCCGCCTTCCGCTTTGCCAGCGCCGACGACGGTGTGCAGCTCGTCGATGAAGAGGATGATGTTTCCGTTGGCCGCCTGGACTTCTTTCAGCACGGCCTTGAGGCGTTCCTCAAACTCGCCCCGGAATTTGGCTCCCGCGACGAGCGCCCCCATATCGAGCGCGATCACGGAGTGGTTTTTCAGCGACTGCGGAACGTCCGACTCGACGATTCGCAGCGCGAGGCCTTCCGCGATGGCGGTTTTCCCCACGCCCGGCTCGCCGATGAGCACCGGGTTGTTCTTGGTCCGGCGGGAAAGGACCTGGATCACGCGGCGGATCTCGTTATCACGGCCGATGACCGGGTCCAGCTTGCCCTCCCGGGCGCACTTGCAAAGGTCGATCCCGTAGCGTTCCAGAGCGGCGAATTTGGCCTCGGGGTTCTGGTCCGTCACGCGCTGCGAGCCACGCAGAGGCGCAAGGGCCGCAAGGAGTTTTTCGGGCGTGATCTGCGCCACTTTCAGGACTTCCTGCGCCTTGGACGGAACCATCGCGCAAGCCAGAAGCAGGTGCTCGGTCGAAACGAATTCGTCCTTCATTTTCTCGGCTTCGGTCTGCGAGGTCTGGAGCAGATTCTGCAAGTCGCGGCTCAGGCCCACGTCGCCGCCGCTGATCTTCGGCAGCGATTTCAGATCGGCTTCGGCGATCGCGCGGATCTGGTCCTTGCGGACGCCGAGGTGCTCGAGGAGCATTTCGACGATCCCGTCGTTTTCCTGAAGCAGGGCCGTGAGAAGGTGCAGAGCGGTCACCTCGGGATTCTGCGCCGAGGCGGCGAGCTGCTGCGCGTTCGCGATGGCTTCCTGCGATTTGGTCGTAAATTTGTTTATGTTGAACATCATGGTTTGGCCTCCTTGTGTACACTTTTCAAAACTACATAAAAACAGCGCCGGGCCTGATCATAAGGCGCGACGCTGCGGGTCTTGAAAAATTATTTCACTTCGAAATCAGCGTCGATCGTGTCGTCGTCCTTCGGTCCCTGATCCGGTCCCGGCTGACCACCGAACGGACCCTGCGGACCAGCCTGAGCGCCCGCGGCTCCCTGAGCGGCCTGGGCCTTCTGGTAAAGCTGGGTCGCGAAAGCGTGGGACGCCTGTTCGAGCGAGTTGACGGCGGATTTGATCGCGTCGATGTCGTCGCCCTTGGCGGCTTCACGGACCTTTTCAATGGCCGGGTTGATCGCCGCTTTATCGGCTTCGGTCACCACCGACTCATTGTCCTTCATGGTCTTTTCCAGCTGCCAGCAGAGGGACTCGGCCTTGTTGCGTTCCTCGGCCAAATCGCGGCGTTTCTTGTCTTCGTCGGCGTGGGCTTCCGCTTCGCGCTGCATCTTCTTGATCTCCTCCTCGGAAAGTCCGGAGGACTGCTCAATGCGGACGCTCGTCTCGCGGTTCGTGCCCAGGTCTTTGGCCGAAACGTTCAAAATGCCGTTCGAGTCGATGTCGAAGCAGACCTCGATCTGCGGGATCCCACGCGGCGCGGCAGGGATTCCGTCCAGGTTGAACTGGCCCAGCAGACGGTTGTCGTTCGCCATCGGACGCTCGCCCTGGAAAACGCGGACCGTCACGGCCGACTGATTGTTTTCCGCGGTGCTGAAGACCTGCTTCTTGGTCGTCGGGATCGTGGTGTTACGCTCGACCAACGGGGTCATGACGCCGCCGAGGGTTTCAATGCCCAGCGTCAGCGGAGTGACGTCGAGGAGCAGAATGTCGTTGACTTCGCCGCTCAAAACACCACCCTGGATCGCGGCGCCAACGGCGACCACTTCGTCCGGGTTCACGCCCTTGTGCGGCTCTTTGCCGAAGATCTTCTTCACGAGTTCCTGCACCATCGGGATTCGGCTCGAACCACCGACCAGGACCACCTCGTCGATGTCGGACGGGCTGAGGTTCGCGTCGCGCAGGCACTGATTCACCGGGCCGCGGCAGCGCTCGACCAGATTGTTCACCAACTGCTCGAACTGGGCGCGGGTGAGTTTCTCCATCAGGTGTTTCGGGCCCGTGGCGTCAGCCGTGATGAACGGGAGGTTGATGTCGGTCGTCGCGGCGGAGCTCAGTTCCTTCTTGGCCTTTTCGCAGGCTTCCTGCAGACGCTGGAGCGACATCGGATCCTTGCGCAGGTCGATCCCGTTGGCGGCCTGGAATTTGTCGGCGATGTACGTCACCAACGCATTGTCGAAGTCGTCGCCGCCGAGGTGACCGTCGCCGGAGGTGCTGATCACCTGGCACACGCTGTCGGCCACGTTCAGGATGGAAACGTCGAACGTACCACCGCCGAGGTCGAACACGCAAATTTTCTCTTCGTTTTTCTTGTCAAGCCCGTAGGCCAGGGAGGCGGCCGTCGGCTCGTTGATGATTCGCATCACTTCCAGACCGGCGATCTGACCCGCGTC
>JAFSMO010000075.1 GCA_017447865.1 Thermoguttaceae bacterium | reverse complement strand
CCTGCCGTTCTGCACGCACGAAGGTTCCGGCCTCGGCTCCACGGCCCGCAAACTCGCGGCAGCGTACCCCAAGGTGAAGTTCGAACTGAAGGGCCTCGACATTTTCGGACACGTCGCGCAAAACGAGCCGGACGAGGTCCGGGACGCGGTCGCCGGGTGGCTGGATAAATGACGCCCTTTTGATTTAGCCGCAAAGAACGCAAAGGACACAAAGAGGAGTGAAATATGAAAGACGGAAAACTGTTTGCCATGTTTTTCAACGGCAGCCCGCGCAAAGGCTGGAACACGGCAAAGGCGCTCGAAAGTGCCGCTGAGGGGGCGCGCGAGGCCGGGGCCGAAACGGAGATCGTGAACCTTTACGACTTCCCGTTTGCTGGCTGCAAGAGCTGCTTTGCCTGCAAGCTCAAGAACGCGAAAACCAACGGCATTTGCGCCATCCGCGACGACCTGCGCCCCGTCCTTGAACGCGCACGTCAGGCGGACGTGCTTGTTCTCGGCTCGCCGATCTACTTCAGCTACCCGACAGGCGTATATCGCGCTTTTTTCGAGCGGCTGGCGTTCCCGGTGTACAGTTACCACTACGAGGACGGTAAGCCGCTCGTATGCCGCGACAAGGTGATCGAGACGGCAAACATCTTCACGATGAACTGTCCGGAAGAGATGATGAAGGACGTCGGCTATCCGACCCTCCTCGAAGCAAACACGCAAGTGTTGGCTGCGGTTTTTGGAGCGTCGGAAACCCTCTACGTCTGCAACACGTACCAGTTTGCCGACTACTCGCGCTACGACATGACGCTCTTCACCGAAGAAGAAAAGCGGGCCTACCGCGATGCGCATTTCGCCACAGACCTTGCCAACGCGCACGATCTGGGCAAGCGTCTGGTCGAACGGGCAAAAACGCGTTGATCCTCTGCGGGAACCTGGAATGACCCAAACAGTCGATCAAATTTTAGCCGCAAAGAACGCAAAGGACGCAAAGAGGAGAGAAATGAGACTTGAGAGTGACTGCTGTATGAGGCGCACGCCGCTTGTTTGGATCATGGACTTGCTGTGTGCCGCCGCGCTGATCGGAATCACGATCTGGGTCGGGGGGCGTTATGCCGCTCTGCCGGACTCCATCCCTGCTCATTACGGCGCGAATGGAGTGATCGACGCGTATGGAAACAAGATCATGATCTGGTTCCTTGCTGCCATCATGTGGGGACTCTTCGTCGGCATGACGGCGGTCGAACAGTTTCCTGGACTTTGGAACATTCCCTTCAAGGTCACGAAGGAAAACCAGCTGCGTTTGCTGACCCTGACATGGCATTTGCTCAGCACCACCAAGCTGGTCGTCATGGGGATTTTTGCGTATTTGATCGTAATGGCTGTGCAGGGCGGGAACCTGTCGCCGTATTTTACGCCAACGATCCTGACGGTATTGTTCGTAAATTTCCTGTATTGGGGGATTCGGCTCTTCCGGAATCGATGAAAAACCGGGACGGCGACCAAGGGCTAATAAAGAAAGTAAATCTTCTGCAAAACCTGCTCACCCTCTTTTTCGTTTCCGTGCGTAAAGCAGCCCGAACGCGCCGAGCAGAAGAATCACCCACGCGGACGGTTCCGGCACGGCATTGGCAAAGTCAATACGTAACACGATAAAATTATTATACCAGATGTTCCAGAATTTGATAGGCCTCAGAGGAAAAAAACCATAAATTTTGGAAAAGAATCGAGTAGGAGACCGCTCATTGTTTGGGCGATTGTCCTCTCACACCACTGACGCGTCGTTCGGCATACGACGGCTCAGTCGTTTGAGCTGAGTTGACGGCAGCAAGTGTAAAGTGATTCAAAGCCGCGTGTCCTGAAGTCGGCCCGGGATTTGCGCAGCCCTTCCACCGGTACAGCAGCCCAAAGGTTCCGAAAGCGTAAACGTCCCCCGACCTTTGCCCTACCGACCGAATTCCCCGGAAAGAAGACCACGTCGCAGCCCCTGAGAGATGAAATGGTTTTCAGGGTGTTATTAATAACAGATCAATGAAAGCGAAAAGCAGACACCCGATGACAAAATGTTTGTCGGGAGTGTTACAATATCGGGATTTACTCCCAATGTAAAAAAACATCATGTCATTGAGAACTGCCAGATGTCATCGTCACCACAAACGCCCAAAGCCGTCCAGGTTTCAAACTACGTTGAGGTTCTGAAGTTTAAACGTTTCCCACGTCTTGCTGCCATTACTTGATAAAAATGCTCGAAGTGAAAAGACGGAATCGTTTTATTAAAGGTCTTCGAGTTTTTCCAGCTTCTCCAGCCACTCATTAAACAACGGACACTCTCTGCGCATCGTTTCAAGTCCAATTTGTTTTGCTGCATCAATTCCATCCTCAGGTTTTCCATACTCAGGGAAAATACGAGCAATCCTTTTTGAAGGGGCAGTCTGTTCACTGTTATTAATCTCTTCTGGAGTACTATACTTTTCCCGGACATTCAAAAATTCGGACTCCAGTCTGCTTTGCCCCAGTGATTGGGCGAGTACTGCCGGGTCGCTGAACAAAAGAGCCTCGAACTCGTGCATCTGAACGTAAGGAATGATACGCCGACGATAGTCGTAATTCTTTTCCGAAAATTCCTCATCGAGTTTTTGTTCAAAAGCCTCCAGTAAAATCTTTGAACGTTCTTTATATGAATTGACTTTTTCTGCCTCAGATTTTCCTGGAAAACGCGAGTTCAAACCGTAAAAATCAAAAAACGTTGTGACATAACAACCTGGAATACGTTGAAAAACTCGAATATCCTTCATGATCCGTTCAAAGGTCACGTTTCCCCCTTTATGTCCTGATTCTCCTATAGTCTTGGGGGCGAAACAAATTCCTTCAGACAAAAATGCCTCTTTCAAAACCTTTTCAACGAAATCGACCTCGGTCTGTCCCTCACAAATTACAAATATTTGTATCATTGTGGCAGTCTCCCCCCCAGAACGTTCTTTTCCCAGAGTTCACCAGTAGAGTATTCCTCAAGCCAAGCCTGAAAATCTTCTTCTTTGAGACGCTGGAACGTTGAGGCTCCATTCTGCCGTTCTACAACGATCAAATCGTCGATTGAGAACTGGTTTACCAACGAGACAGATTGTGTTGAAACGATGATCTGCATCCGTTGGGAAGCTGTTCGGAGCAAATCCCCAAGAATTACCAGCGCATAAGGATGAAGACCAAGTTCCGGCTCGTCAATGAGGATAGTAGAAGGTGGGTTCGGTTGGAGCAACGCCGTCACAAGGCAAATAAAACGGAGCGTTCCATCCGAAAACTGCGTTGGGTAGAACGGGTAGTCACTATCTATCTGGGTCCAACACAAGAGAACCTGTTCTTCACCTGAATTCATTTTATTGATCTTCAGATCAAAATCATCGAAAAAAGGGGCTGCCAAACGTACGATTTTCCGGATTCGCTGATAAGCCTTCGGAGATTCCTGCCGTATTCGGTAAAGAAACGGCGCGATATTCTCTGCGTTAGGACGCAAATACTCATTATCGTGCAGTGAGTGATACCGAACCATACCGGAAGTGGAGGTCGTGTCTTGGAAATGATAAATTGACCAATTTCGGAAAAAAGGAGTATTCTGAATTTCAGAAGGCAAATCGCCTTCAATATTACGGTTTAATAAATAGGATTCATAAGATGGCATTGGAGACTCTTCTCTCAAATATGCCTCTATTTGTTCTTCTGTGAACATAAGAGTTCCAGAATTGGTAAGCTCTAATTTAAAGTGGTACTTAAAGCCTTCTGCAATTATAGTTGAAACAATCTGTTTGGTATTTTTAACCCCATTGAAAAGAAAGCGATCTGGTTCTCCATTCGAGTGAATCCAATGTTGCAATTTCTGGCTAGCCAAGGCTTTCATCATCTCAAACCAAGAAATGAAGTTACTCTTCCCCGCGCCGTTCGCGCCGATCAGAACGTTCAGGTTTCCGAGTTCGAACTCGTTCAGGTTTTGGATGGATTTAAAGCCGTGAATGGTTAATTGGGTAATTGGTGTCATTGTTTTTCCTGCAGGGATAACGCTTTCTCTTCACACTCAAGTCTGATGACCAGTTTCAACGTGACCAATTCATAAGAGATATGTGGTTTTTTCAGGGTTTTAGATCAAAATTTCTATATCCCCTCCACAAACTCTTTTTAATGATGGACCGACAAAGAACCTTTTATTTAAGTTTACATAACTTATATCAGATCGTCAAGAGGGGGGGCTTGATATTTTAAGGGAAAACCAGGGTTTTCCGGAATCTCACCATAACGAAACTCCTTTTCTTTTCTATCAGGAGAAAATCCTTTGATCGAGTCGGAGACCGCTCATTATTGGGCCTGACATCCTCTCACACCACTGACGCGTCGTTCGACAGAGGGTAAAGTGGGGCTAAGCCACGTGTCGCGATGTCGGAGCGGAACTTGCATCCCATTTTTTTAGATTCCATCTCGGACGGACTCCCTTATGCTTGACTACAGTTCCTGCTGCAAAGCCTATCTCGACTCTCACCACGAGTTAAGATTCATACAAGACATAGGCTCCAGAAGCGTCGTCCCCCAACCCTTGCATCACCGAACGTGAGAGAGGAAATGGTTTTCTGGGTGTTATTAATAACATCTTTGTCCAAACTTCTAACAGCTAAAAAAAGGAATTCCTTCACGGAAAAAAGGCAAATTCCCGGCAGAACACATTGGTCTCATGCACCTGCCAAGACAAATCCTGCCTGCCCCAAAATCGCCCTCTGGGGAGGCAAGTTGCATCATTTCCATAAATATTAAAAAAATCCAAAAAAATGATGAGAAATTTAATTAATACACACTTTACTTTTATTAGATTCATGGTATAATCTAATACAACCAAAGCAGAGGCGGATATGAACCCGCCTGCTTATCTTTAATTGTTTTATTTTATTCCCGTAAACGTGGAGAAAGAAGAACCATGGGCAGAATTGATGAACTGGACCCCGAATCCAAACAATTTCGGCATGTTTATTATTATATGTACAACGGTTTTCACAAGACCTATTATGGCAGAAACACCTACCCTCTCTACGATGGAGGCAAAGATCGCAGTGGACGAAACCATAGACCTTTGTGGCCAAAACTGGTTGCCAAACTAAAAGAACATGACATCGATATAACTCACTATCTTGAAACCGTGATGGAAAAACATCACATTGACAGACCACAAGAGACGGTACTACCAGAATACATTCGTGAATACGTTGAAACCCTCAAAAACTACAGTGGAATTCGGAAATCAATGGAAATAGAGGAAAGGTTTCTCATTGATAAAGCCCGAATGAGAATGCACGACTACAAACTGGAATTTACGGATGCTGCCAAACGGATTTTAGGTGATTTAACTATTGACGCGTCACCTCTGGCAAAATACCTTTTTGGCCTGAAATTTCATGCAGGAGATAGTATTGATCGATGGTTTAAAGACGCATATCGCCAATATCGGAGTAAAAAGATTGCATACGACCGATGGTACTCGGATAGAATTCCGGAGGATTGGAAGACAGGCAACATTCACAAACCTTCCAATACCTAAAAAAAGGCACGTCTTCTTTGAAGGCGTGGCTTTTTCCCATTCGCCCCAAGGCGGCTGGTGTATTGCACCTGTTTATTCCTCGTTTTCCTCTGGCTCCATGTTCCACGAGATCCGCTCGTTTTTGTCGGGCTTCCACAATTCCCGTTTGCTGGGCACATGGCAGCCAACCGAGTAGTACCGATCTGCGATCGTGTTCACGGGGAAGCGTTCGCCCGTCGTGGTGATCGCGACGTACTCCATCCGTTGGCTGTTCCAGAGGACGAGGCAGCCGGGGTCGTCCGGGCTTTGGCGAATGACGTCCCCATCATAGATCAGCCGACCGTCCCGGCCCTGGCAAATGGGCGTATGGTTCAGTGCCCAGCGACCGAGGACAGGGGATTCAAAAATATTCCCGACGACCTCGAACTCCGCGTACTGCCCGATGTTGATCGTGCGGCAACCATGGTCACTGCCGAAACATACGCACAACTGTTCGAAGGTGTCGACCCACTTGATGACCCCATGATCCAGCTCCCGGTAAAGAGACCCGAAAAATCCGTACGGGTTCAGGCAATACCGAATCCAGACAATGTCGTGCTCGAACACCGGGTTCCCCAGGGAATCGGTGGTGGCGTACATGCCGATGGTCGTCGGGAAGACGGACTCCAGCTCGAACACCGGCGCATCATGCGTTCCCGTGTTGACGATGATGGAGTCCCGACCCCGGCCCGGGATGCAGCAGGGAGAACCATAAATAAACTTCCCGGTTTTGATGGAGATCGCGCGGACGGTCCCTCTGTTGACTTCTTTCATTTTTGCTCCTGGGTTAAAGAAAATGACTCATTTTGACGCCTGCTTCATTTATATCCATTGTATTGATAAAAAGCAGAACACTCAGACAAAATGAGCGTCAATCGACTGACTCCGAAAACCTCATTCGGAGTGACTTTTAAATATGCCACAAAAGAAAGTGGGATTTAAGAGGATTTTCAGAACAAAAAACATCCGTTTTGTTTCTAAAAAATATTATTAATAACATTTTTTGTATATACTTCTACATACTTCACACTTCTGAAAGGCTTCCAGTCCGTCACAATGTCAGTGTCATCATAAGCTGAAGGAGAGAAGGTACTGCCGTTTGGCTAATTCCTGCTCTTCCAGCATCCGTTCCTGCGCATCCAGCCGGACCAGGAAGTCACCCGTGTCACGGAGATAGACTCGCAGTTTCTCCCGGACCTTATTGAATATATTCAGGTCCAGCAGACTCTGGAGCACTTTATTCCGTTCAGCGGAAGTCATGCGGAACAATGCCCACATATCTTCCTGAGGGGTCAGAAGCACACGATCGGCAACCTCTTTGGAGATCGGGATATTCTGTTCCAGAAACGCATTGGCGGACGTAGCCTTGTCGGTCAGAAGCTCGAACTCGTGACCCGTGTTCCGGTAGATGTAAACCGAACTGTTATGCAGGTTCCGTCGGATGCGATAGATCTCATGCTGCTCTTCGCAGAGGACATCGAGGGAGACGAACCCGGAAGAAGTACCGTACTTCAGGCAGGTCGTCTTGTTATGGCTCAAATAGCCTGTGAGAGCGAACTTGATCGCATTGATCAGGTTGGACTTTCCTGAGCCGTTAGGCCCCAGAATACCCGTCAAGCCATTCGAGAAGGCAAGATCCAGCTCGGAATGCTGGAAAATGTTTTTTGCCTGTAAAAGCAAAAGTTTCATCGTAACTCCTTTACGTGAGGTGAATTTTAACTATGTTAAATTACTAATATTAGTCGCGTCGTTCGGCTGGGCGTACTCCTCCTCTATGCGCCCAGTCGTTTTTTTGTCTAATTCGGTATCTTGGGCAAATTGTCAAAGAACTCTTTGTCATTCGCCAGCATGGACCTGATGATCTGACGGACTGCTTCTGTTGTGTTTATGTTATTAATAACAAGATCCGTCAATTCTTTAATGTTCGAGGCGGAATAGGTGACACTCTCCGACTCCAACGCCTCCGAAATGCCATTCTTCGTCTTCTTCAGAATGAAATGACAATCCGTTCTGGCTCTAAGAGACGCATACAACTCCGGATCAAAGTCCGGTGCCATGAAGAATATCCAAGGCTCCTTGAACCTGTTCTTCGCACACCGGAAGATGATCTCCAACGAATGAACTGAGTCAAACTTCACATCCGGACAGGTCTTGAACGTTAACTCACTGAGATGAATGTCTCCAGCTACTATAAAACTCATACTAAAACGGATTCTTTCTGACTTGTCGGTTTTATACTCAAAAACGAAGCGGCAGAGCGGTTTTGCCGATCTGCCGCGCGAAAGAACATCAATTATTCTTCAGGTAACGCAAGAGATAATTCGTCTCTTCCTGAAGCGCACGCTGCCGGGACTCGAAGGGTCCAAGCAGCGTGTCGTCATTCAGGGGGAGAAAACTGACGTACCAAAGTGTTTCGTCAGGGTTGCTGATTCTTTGCCGAACGCTCTCGGGAAGGTTGTTTCTGGTCTCGACATAGCTTGCCCGCCTGATGATGCAGGTGCAGCACTCCTTTAATATGCTCCTTACGTCTTCGTCGTAAATAGCGAAACCTCTCATTGCTGGCTCCTTTCATCGTGGATTTCCTGTTCGTAGAATTCTTTGGTCTTTCTGTCGGTTTTGACATGAGCACCGGTTCCTTTCATAACATCCTGTAGTGCCTTCTCACACGCAGGACCCTTGAAGCCCTGCGCCATGATGCGAAAACTGCCGTCCTTTTCAATCACGATCTCGATTTCCTTGGGCATGGTTTACTCCTTTCTCAAGAAAAAAATAAACGGCGCAGCAATGTGCTTCGCCTGTTTTGTTATTAATAACAGACTACTAATACTGTTGAATCCGGACGACCATTCGTCCTTCATCATCGACGTGAACCGTTTTCCTCCAAAACCCGGCTTTTCGTGCGGCTGCGAGCAGAGACTTCTGAACGGTCCTCTGAATCAGCCGATCCAGCGTTTCCTGCTTGCCCCAGTTGCCCCCGTAGTTATCGTACTTCAGGGCCCCTTCCGGGGTGATGACAATGGGATACCTCCAGCCGGGAAGCAGAAATCCATCGCCCGTTACCGTCCCGGCATACAGTTTATGCTGCCCGGTTCCCAGACATTTGCCGCCTGCTTCCATGACGGATTTCTCAAAGTATTTGAGATTCTTCTCGTTGAGCTTGAACTCCGCGGTGATCGTGTGTGACATTACTCTTCATACCTCACTCTCTCAAGAATTTTGTTTTCCAGTGTCAGTTTCTGCACCACGCGCTTGCTGACGGGGGTCGCCCGGTCGTGGCAGAAGTTCCGGATGGCTTGGATCCGTTCCTTGTCGAACTTCGCCATCGGCACCCGGCTGATCGCCTTCGCGTAGATTTCATCGAATGTCGGACGCGAGTCCTTGCGGTCTTTGAAAGCCAGTCGTTGACTTTCGCGGACCACTTCTTCCAGTTCCGCCCCGGTGAAATCCTCCGTCGCGTCCGCCAACCTCTGCCACTCTTTGTCCGTCAGATCGAGGTCTTCAATCCCTCGTCGGGCAAACTGAAGCTGGAGGATATTGATGCGATCCTCTTCATCCGGCAGGTCGGTATAGAACACTTTGTCAAACCTTCCCGCCCGGAGAAATTCAGGCGGAATGGTCTCGATGCTGTTCATGGCCAGGACGACGTAAATCTCTTTGCGCTGTTCCTGCAGCCACGTCAGCAACGTGCCCAGCACGCGGCGGGTCGTGCCCGAATCTCCTACCGCGCCCGTCGCACCGGCAAACGCCTTGTCCGCCTCGTCGATGAGCAGGACGCAGCGTCCGAACGCCTCGACCTGCTGGAGGGCTTTGCGGATCTTCGACTCGGACTCACCCACGAGACTGCCGAAAGCGCTGGACATATCCATAATGACCGTTCTAAGGCTCAAAATATGCCCCAGAGCCTTCGCAGCCATCGATTTGCCAGTACCGGGCAGTCCCAGCAGAACCACTCCTCTGGGAGGCTCCAGATTGAGTTTCCGCGCCTCCGGGCTAAATCCGATGGCGCTTTCCTGCATGAACTCCAGAAAATTATCAAACCCTCCGATGAACTTCGGATTGATCTGCTTCTCGACCGGCAGGAAGCTCAGCATATCGGACTGGCTGATGATCCGCGCCTGAACTTTATCTGCGTAGTCCGTGATCGGCGTCGGCTCCATCGCGTCGATGTGCTTCAGAAAGCCATACTTGATCACGTGCTCCGCCACGTCGGGGGTCATCCCCATCAGCGACGGCACCAGACCGTCAATCACGGGCTTCCGGGAGATGAACATCGTCTTGGATTTTACCGTTCCGATGCTCGTTTTGATGTTCTCCAGATACTCCTGAATCTCCTTCTCAGACCACGGCGGCAGATCGTACCCGATCCCGTGCTGCAAGAGAAACCGGTTCGTGATGGGATTGTCCGAGTACACCACGAATGCGACCTGATAATTCCCGAAGCCGGGATAGGAAGTCACCTTCTGGAACTTGGTCCGCAGGATCGGTGACGTAAACTCCTCCAGCGGATTGACCAGAAGAATCAGACTTTTTGGCGGGATGACGTAGTCCTTGCGTCCCTCCCTCTCCGATTCCGCCAGCGTGATCGACCGCTGGACCAGATCAAAGACGGTCTCCACGTCCACGCCCTCCTTGTTAATAGCTTCGTGCTTTTTGTTCCAGACGGCTCTCATGGAATCGGAGACGACTGTTGGCTCGTTTTTGGCTTGAGACACGTACCTGACGCAGTTCAGGGACATGGGCTCCCACTTAAAAATACTCCAGTCGGACGGAGCTTCGCGCTCCATAATGGTTTCAAAGAACCTCAGAGAGTTACAGCTGGTTGTTATTAAACGCCAGCGTGTCTTCAGCAGCTCCTCCAGATTGTTCATAGCCACAGACATGGCTACTCCTTTCGAAATTCGGCTTGTACATTGCCCCGTCCGGGTTGCAGCTGGCATCCATGTGATAGCCAGCCTCAAACCCAATCGGGGGTTCATGTATCGTGCCTTGAAAATGAAAACTAAACAGGGCGGGAGTGGTGCGATTCCATCCTCCCGCAGCCTGACATCAGCGATCGTCGCCATGAAAGAGCAGGCGCTGTCGGGGCATTGACAGCGCCGTGGCTCAATCATACCATAAATATGCCACAAAAACGCCGTTTCTTTAGGATCAGTCTCAAAGCACATGCAAGCCATCACAAAACTCATACAAACATCCCTCATATTTGAATACAGAAACGAAAGCCAACGTACATTCTCACCCAATAACATAAATAGTTATATCTTATCTATTACATAGATTTCATAGATAAGATAAACTATTCATACATATTGCTTCAAACTATAAAGTTAACACTTTATAGTTCGAGAACAAAGAATAAACTGCAAAGAATAAGCTGACCTTACTCGTCGTTCGCTACCGCTCACTCCTCGCTCGGCAGCTTCTCTTTTGCAGTTTGTTTTTTTCTTTTTTTAAAACAGGAATGATAAATATGCAAAAGAGATTGCTCGCAAAGCTCGCAATCTCCTGTAATCACCTTAACATCCCTGTTTAGTAACCAGTTTGCCTTCCTGAGATATTGCTCGCTTTGCTCGCAATCTCTTTGGCATCCTGTTTACTTTCCTGAGACGATTGCTCGCGCAGCTCGCAATCCCTTTGGCAACCAGTTTACCTTTCTGAGATGATTGCTCGCTTCGCTCGCAATCTCTTTGGCAACCTGTTTACCTTTCTGAGACGATTGCTCGCTTCGCTCGCAATCTCTTTGGTAACCTGTTTACCTTCCTGAGATGATTGCTCGCGCAGCTCGCAATCTCTTTGGCAACCTGTTTGCCTTCATGACATGATTGCTCGCACAGCTCGCAATCACCTGAGTGACCAGTTTATCTGGCTGGGATGATTGCTCGCGCAGCTCGCAATCACCAGAGTGACCAGTTTATCTGGTTGGGATGATTGCTCGCCGCGGCTCGCAATCACCTGAACGACCTGCCAGTTTATCTGACAGGGATGACTGCTCGCCGTGGCTCGCAATCTCCTGAGTGACCAGTATGCCAGACAGAGATGATTGCTCGCCGTGGCTCGCAACCACCTGAACGACCTGCCAGTTTATCCGGCAGGGATGATTGCTCGCCGCGGCTCGCAATCACCCCGGAACCATCTTACCCAAATCACTTCTCCTGTTTAAACATCTTACCTCCAGAGGTCCAAATATGCCTTCTTTTCATAAGTACAATCAGATCCAGCAGCATATCATAATCCGCTTTGGTATAGATTCCCACTCTGGATTTAAAAACCTTATGAATTGCTTTTAATGCTTCTTTCTTGTTACTTACGACAATTCCCAGCTTCTTTCTGTTTGCTTTGTGATCGGGATGATCGTCGTATGTGTAAAACCCTTTCCAGAAATAAGAATCCGAAACCACTTTTGGCTTTCTGGTGACAAACAGAGTGGTTAAGCATGTTACTACTCTATTCTTCAGCGGCAAAACTTCAATGCGATGAATCACTCCATCAACCTTGGCCATACCACTAATCATGCTGCGGTTGATTTTCGTTCTCTGCTTCTCAAGGTACTTCAGACGCTTGTCGATGTCCTGTGGAGATAGGATTTTGTCAACAAATCGTTCCTTTCGGACGAACATGTACAATGGGGTCTTCTCTTTCTGCAAGAATTTATCAATCTGTTTTACATAGCCCTTTTTTTTGACATGGATGCAAAGATCACAAAAACAAACCGATCTGCAAAAATTTCTCTTTTTTGAGGGCATTTTAGTTCCACAAACTTGCATTTCTCCGATTCGGCGCCTCAGATAGACTTTGACCTCTTCCGAGCGAACTTCAGGGAATTTCTGCATGTAGAGTCTCAGGTGATGCAAGGTCTCGAGTATTCTTTGTCTTCTTTTCTTGTGAATCCGTTTAAGATAGCTTGTTCTTTTCATAACACTCTCCTGTATCCCGGTCAAGATTTACCTGCCGGCTTAAATAAAAAACAAAACCGCCACTGAACTTTCCGTATCAAGGCTTCGAGCCAAGTACAAAAAAAGACAGGCACTGTTATTCCATTAATTTTTTTATTTTTTTTGTAAAGGTGATTTCTAAAAAATTTTTTTTTGGCTCCTGAACCCAAATATCTTCTTGACAAAAAAATTCGTTTTACTATCATTAATATGTATGAAATATGTTATTAATAACAAAAATAAATACTTTAT
>JAFSMO010000006.1 GCA_017447865.1 Thermoguttaceae bacterium | reverse complement strand
GAAAGCTCCGCGTTCCCGCCGACCGCCAAAGAGCCGGTTTCCGCGACTTTCGCGGCGTTCGCCTTGACGTTTCCGGCGATGGCCGTTTCACCATCGGCCTCCAGATCGCCCGAAAGCTCCGCGTTCCCGCCGACCGCCAAAGAGCCGGTTTCCGCGACTTTCGCGGCGTTCGCCTTGACGTTTCCGGCGATGGCCGTTTCACCATCGGCCTCCAGATCGCCCGAAAGCTCCGCGTTTCCGCCGACCGCCAGTTTGCCGGTTTCACCGACTTTCGCGCCGTTCGCCTTCAGGTTCCCCACGATGCCCGTTTCGCCGTTGGCTTCCAGATCGCCGGTAAGTTCCGCGTCGCCGCCGACCGCCAGTTTGCCGGTTTCACCGACTTTCGCGGAGTTGGCCTTCACATTCCCGGCGACGGTCGTTTCGCCGTTGGCTTCCAGTTCACCGGTAAGCGTTGTATTCCCGCCGACCACAAGCGTGGCGTTCTTCTTGTTCGTGACTTTCACGGCCGACAGATTGTTCTGAATGGTCGTCGTTCCTTCGTTCATCAAATTGTAGGTCAAAACCACGTTTCCCTGAGCGGTGAACTGGGCGTTCGAACCGGTAACGGCCACGTTCCTGGCCGTCACGTTGCCGAGCGTGGTGAAAGTTCCCGTGTTCTCGAGATCGCTCGTGAGCTGCACATTGCTGAGCGTCTGGAACGTGCCGGAGTTGGTCAGTGATTGAGCCTGGATGGCCCCCGCGATGGAAGCCGTGCCGGCGTTCGAAATATCCGTCGCCTTCACGATACTGTCCACATTGAATATCACGTCGGTGCCGTCGATGACCAAATTGCCGGTTTCCACGCCGGTCACGGCATAAAACGCCCCTTCGCTGATCGTGATATTGGCGGCCTTGACTCGTCCCTGCGTGTAAATGAGGGTGGACTCACCCGCCCCGGTAGAGGTCAGGTCTCCGGCGGCCTCGATCCCTTTGATCGTGATCAGGGAGCCCGCATTACTGATGGTTCCCTCAGACGACTGGAAGTAACCTGATGAATAAATGACGCCGCTGTTGAGCAGGTTATTCGTCAATATCACGTCGGAAAGATTCATCGTGCCGGTATTGCTCAAATTCGAAGCCGTCATTCGGCCATAGACGGTCATTCCGCTTGTATTCTCGACGCCGCCCGCGATCAGGTTGCCGCCGATGAAAACGACGCAGGAATCACCGCTTCCATTGGAAGTGAACTCGCCGGTTTCCACGGAGCCCGTGGTGATGAACGACCCGGTGTTTTGAACCGAGGCGGAGGTCATCGAGCCGTAAACCTTGGTGTTCCCCGAGTTCGTCAGCGCGCCGGTGAGGTTCATCTGGTTCACCGTCAAAAAATTGGAGTTGGTCACCGAAGCAGCGGTCAGGTGATTGACGTTCGCTATAGTGCCGGTATTGGTGAGGTCTCCAGTGACCGAGAAAGAATCGACCCCTTCGATTTTGCCGGCGTTGGTGAGGTTCTGGCTCACGCTGATATTGTTCACGGCGAAAATATTCCCGTTCTCGGTCACAGTAAGATTTCCCTGCGCTTCGAGAAGGTCCGTCGTGAAAACCTGTTTGGAAATCGTATAGTCATTCGCGTCGAGCGACATGGTGTTCAGGTTCTGATATGTACCCGCCAGAGTACCTCCGCCCGTAACGATGAAGTCGCCGTTGTAACTGATCGCTCCTACATAATGGGCAGTGTATGTATCGACGCCTGCCGCCTGAGTGATGAGGTTCAGGGCGTTGGCGGTTGATCCAACGGCTAATGCCGCTGCGACCGCTGCTGCGGTTCCGTTCGGGAAAGGAATATTCAAAGCCTGCGCCGCGATGGTCGCCGCAGCCTGTGTTGAGGCAATGGTCGAGGCGGCTATCAGGTGGTTTTTAGTGAATGCGCTCTGTTCCGAAGTATCCACGAAATAATAATGTAAGGAGGAACCGTTCCAGCCCGCGGTATCGGTCCCGCCATTCAGTTTAATGACCCCTGACTTGTGTTGACCGTCGGCCGTCGGATCGATCGGGTCATTCCAGACCGGTTTCATGTATGCGTCATGGAAATGCAGATCGGTCGGGTCTGTGGGAACATACGGTTGAATATCCGAAGCGGGAATCCGCGCGACTTCATTGCCCTGGTAATCGTACATGATCCGGTCTCCATTCGCATCCAGTTGCGAGGAGGGCTGCTCATTACAGTAATAAAAGACCAGCGGGTCGTTCGGATCGGTCAGCCTCTGGTTTGTTGACGCATCCATGACAAAATTGCTGATCTGATCGAGCCAATAGCCTTCGCCATCCGTTTTTTGATTTGCAAACTTGCCGCTTTCATAGACCGGGCTGGGCATTTTGTAGGTGCTTCCGCCATAGGTGATCTCAACCTCAAAGATCAGGACTTTGCCTTCTTTGTCCTTGAGCATCCCATAGGAGTTCTTATTGTGCAAAACCTCGTCCGTCGAGGGATCCTGCTCGCTGCCCGACTGGTAAAAAACGGCCCGATCTCCCGAGTCGTATTCATAAACATAGTATTTCCCGTTCGTCGCGATAATGTCGGCCGAACAAACAGAAACCAGGCTCATCATGAGTATGAACATCAGACCGGTGATCCCGGCGAATCCTCTTACGTAATTCCGCATCCTTGCGTCCTTTCGTGGTTTGCTACGCACCATGTGCATAGTATCTCTAATGTTTTGTCTGGTTTATCGGTTGAAAAGAATACAGAAATTGAAAAGATTTTGTCAAAAACAGAGAAATTGACAAAATTGTCACTTTTAGCGTTTGCGAGTCATTGACTTTCAGCGACCTTTAAATTATAATAGAGAAAAGGTTTTTGTTCGGGCTCTTGCCCTTTCATTCCCTCCCGACCTGGAGATTTCCCATGAAACGTTTCCTCATTCTCTTTACTTTGTGTTTGGCCGCGGCCGGTACGGTAAAAGCCGACGAAAACGGGCCGTTCCTCAAGCCGTGGGCGGAGGGCGTTCCGTATCCGACGGCCGCCGAGATCGTCTTTCCCCAAGGCACGCAGCACGTCATCGTTCATGACTGCGACACCGACCCGGAGTACGGTTTCCTCCACGAGACGTCGATCGGCCAGCTCGACGGCGAGCTGATCGTCGCGTGGTATAACAATCCGGAGAAGGAACTGGAAGGCAAAACCATTCAGCGCGCCCGCCGCTCGAAAGACTTCCTCCACTGGTCCGGGCTGGAAATCGTTCAGGACCGCGGGAGCGATGAGGGCTGGATGTACGTCGGCCTGCAGTTCCTCACGCTGGACGGCAAGCTGTACTGCTTCTCGAATCAGGAATTCGGCACGGAAAAACCGACCGAGTGCATCCTTCAGGTCTGGAAGCCCGAGACGAAAACGTGGGAGGTGCTCGGCCCGATCGCGGAAAAGTTTCTCTCCATGCAGCCGCCTATCCTCATGGAGAACGGAAACTACTGCATGTCCGGGAGCCTGAACCCACCGTCGCGGCATTTGAAGGGGAACGGCACGACGCCGGTCGTGTTCATTTCGCAGGGAAAAGAGATCGAAAAGCCGTGGCGGATGGTGCGGATCGATCCTGAAGATTACGTGAACATTTTCGCGGAGACGGCGGTCCTCGCGAACGGGCCGAATCTGCTGGCCGTCACGCGGGTGGAGGACACGCCGTTCCCGAATTTCTACGAAAGCCGGGACTTTGGCGAGACGTGGCGCAAAATCGAGAATCGCGTCTTTGCCGCCTGCAATTCCAAGTTCGCCGCCGGGACGTTTTCGAACGGTTACCGCTACATCGTGTACAATTTGCCCAACTTCAGAAGGACGGCAGACGGAAAGATCATCTACAAAACCGACGCGGACGGAAACCCGACGCGCGAAGGGATCGGGATGGGCCGAGGAACGCTCGTCATGGCCATCGCGAAGCCCGGGGAAACGGCCTTTTCGACCGTCTGGAAGGTGAGCGACCGGACCGGCTCGACGGAGCAGAGCGCCTCGCACTACCCGACCGTTCTGGAGTACGATGGATTTGTGTACGTTTCCTACACGGGAAACCACAAACTGCGCAACTGCGGCGTGACGCGGTTCCCGCTTAAGTCGCTGGAGCAAAAGCCGGTGGAGTAGAACACGAAAAAGAAAAACGCCCAGATCCCGTGTGCGCGACGCCTGAACCCTCCGGGAACGCCTGAAGCCGCAATAGGCCCCGCGGATCAGGCGGATGAGGCGGATTTCGGCGGATTTTTTAAATAATTAATGGAATCACTTAAAATCGGCGCGAAACCGCAAAAGTTTAAGCCATTTAAAATATTTAAATCTGATCCGCCTAAATCCGCCTCATCCGCCTGATCCGCGGGGCCTATAGTCACTGGAGGTTAAAGTGGACTGGACGTGAACCCGGGTTCAGCCCCGATTAGCCGCCCATCTTTTGAGCGCTTTCTCGAACGCGCGGTACTTCGGGGAGTCTTCCGCCTTTTCGTCGGCCCAACGGAAAAGGCCCCAGGAGCCCCATTTGCTCCAGTTCCCCGTCGAGGAGAAGTGGCACATCAGGCCGCCGCCGATTTCTTCCCACGCCTGGAAGTACGCGTCGTAGAGTTTCCCCATCCGCTCGGAGGCGTTGGCCTCGAGGCAAATGGCGTTAAGCTCCTCGAGGTCATTCGCCCCCCAAAGCCCGACCAGATGCTGGCCGGCTTCGTAGCAAACGAGGTCCAGGCCGTACCGGTCCGCCAGCTCTTTCTGCTTTTTCATCCACTCGATCGCCTCGGGGAGGGCCTGCTTTTCAAGGTGGTCCAAAGCGCCGGAGACGCCGCCGCGGATGAATTCGTCCGCGTACTCTTTCGTGACGCAATTCATGAAGTACGGCGCGATCGCCAGAGCGTCCGTCACTTCCGAAACGTCCGAATATTTAAGAAGCTGCTCCGAAACGTACGGGTTGGCGGCCTGCGTCGCAAGGACCCGCACCAGGCGGTCCGTCCCGCCGAATTCTTTCTCGAAAATCCTGAAAATCTCCCGCGACCGGTGCGACATCCAGGCCCAGCCGCAAACCCACGGCTTCTCGTCGGGGAGGAGCGCTTTTCCTTGCTCCTGCGCGTAGCGGCACTGCTCGAACTGGCCGTTCCAGACCTCGTTGGAGTACTCGACGTAAACTTTCAAATTCGGGTTCAAAGTCTTTTTGATTTTCTGGGCCATTTTGCGTACGAATTCATCGTCGGCCCGGTGCGGGACGCAAAACCACGGATTCGCGTTCAGGCGGTTTGCAAGATCGCAGAGCAGTTCGATCGGTGCCCCTTTCTGGGAAAACGTCGCGTCACCGAGCCGGGGCCGATCCGACCATTTCTCCAGTTTCGAGCCGTTCGTGTGCTGGAGGTCCATGAACCGGACCGTGTGCACGCCCTTCCAGCGCGCGAGAAATTCCGGGTTCCACGGCCCCGACGGCTGGGTTTCCGGCTGGTCCAGACCGGGAAGAAAGACCTGAATTTCCCGGATGTAATCGGCCGGGTCGGTCTCGCGGAGCTGGACCCAGAACGCGCCGTGCTGGCTTTCCACCCGGATCTTGATCTCGCCGGGTTTCTCATCGACGATCTGCGCGTTCATGAACGTCAGCTTCCCTTTTCCGCGGTACCGGACCGTGTAGATCCCGGACGGGTAGTGCCCGCCGTCGATGGTGCAAAGCGGCGTTTCGGCGTAGCAGCCCGGCTCGAGGCGGCGCACCCAGCCCCGCGCGTCCAGATCCAGCTCCGGCCCTTTGCCCCAGTCCATGCCCTGGCGCTGGCTGATCCATTTTCGGGATTCCATGAAAACGTTGGCGAAAGGAAGCTCCGTGCTCCAGTCTGCCGGGCCGCCGAAATTGATCCCCATCACGGGTTTGGCCTCCGCGAGATCGGCCGGGGAGTACGCAAACGCCAGAACCAGGAGGAACAGGCAGGTTAAAGGAAAGTTTTTATTCATCGTTTTGGGTCCTTAGAAACGAAGTGGGGCGTTACTCTGAACTCTTAATCCTTCTCATGCCGCTGCATGAACTCCACGAAGGCCTTGAGCATGTTGCGGCCGAGCTCCCGCGCGTTGTCCGGCGTGACCTCAACGTTCGAGGCGTTGGAGTACGGCAGTTCGATCGTCCCGGCCAGGATGGTATTCGGGAGCTTGCCCGCCCACATTTTGGAGCCGGTCGTCAGGATCCCGTTTTCGTACTTGAAGTAGTTCTGCTCGGTGTTCCAGTCTTTGCCGAACGGCAGATTGTTCTCGACTTTGTAGGGGATCTGGCCCGATTTCTGGTACTTCTCGAAGATTTTGAAGTACTCGTCGCACGCGGCGGTCATTTTCTCGTTCGGCCCCATCGGCGAGTAGAAGTACTCGTTCATCCCGTAGCGAATCCACGGGCAGTGATTATCGAAGAAAACCAGTTTTTTGTCCTTGAAATTCTCCTGGATCTGGTCCTCGAGGTTTTTGATCTCGGGGTACAGCCTGTGGTTGTAGTCCCGATTGTGGTCGTGCGGGGCGCGCATTTTGCCTTGGTCGCCGTCTTCCACGCCATCTTTGTCGATGAACGGCACGACGAAAATTTCCGCGTTAGCCAAAAGCCAGTTTCCCGCCTCGGAACCGGAAAGCATCTCGGTGATCATCCCCTCGACGGCCCAGCTCGCGGTCATCTCGCAGCAGTGGTGACGGCAGGTCAGCACCAGCGCGAACCTGGCGTCCGGATTCCCCTCGCCGATGCGCAGAAGCTCGACGTCGCGCCCCTTGCGGCTTTTGCAAAGCGTCGTGAAATTCAGCCCCGGGTGGTCTTTGATCTTTTCTTTGAATTCCTCCCAGTTTTTCTGGGTGTACATCGGGGCCAGCGCGAACAGGACCGACTTTTCGTCCGGGCCGAACTGGTACGTGAATTCCCGGTCGCTGTGGTTGGGGGTCTTGCTCGTGTAGAACCAGGTTTTTCCTCCGTCCGTGCTGACGGCCGGGCCGCGCGAGCCGACCCGGTTCGGGCCCTGGAAGTCGAAGCGGATCTTTTGCCCCTGCGCGTTCTGGACCCGGAAAGCGAAGTAGAACCACTCTTTCGTCGTGTCGCGAAGGTCCGGCCGCACGCGCGCCACGCCGTCTTTGATGGAATCGACCAGGATGTTCCCGCCGGGGAAATTGCAGTCGATTGTAATCGGATCCTCCGCGCGGACGAAGGAACAGAGAGTCAAAAGCAAAGCAAAAATCACGAGTTTTTTCATGGTGAAACCTTTCTAAAGAGGGGTTGGATGATGGGTGGAGCCGCGCCTCGGGCAAAATGAATTCCAGAAAGACTCCCGAGTTCAGGCTCCGCGTTTAAAGCGATTCCTCAATGATTTCATTCCCGGAGCGGGTGGCGAGGGCTTTGTACGTTTCAAGCTGGATCCCGTTGGAGATGAACGTCACGTGGCCATCGCCGTAAACGAAGTTCCCGCCGCCGACGTGCAGCGAGCCAAACGCGCCGTTGTAGGTCGTATTGGAGGGCGAGCCGGAATGGGAAATTCCCTGGCCGAGTTTCGTATTCAGGGGGTTTTCGCATGCACGCATCCCACTGCGCAGAACCTGCGTGTAGCCCCAGCAGCAGCGGGACCAGTCCTGGTCAGAGTCGCAAACCTCACCGGCGAAGAAAGTATTGGAAAGGCCGTCGCGGAATTCCTGCGCCTTGCGTTTGATGCGGTAAATGAAGGCGCCGTTGTTCTTGTGCTTGACCGAGGTGTAATCCTTGATTTTCAGGTACGAGACCCCGTTCGTGCCGCAGCAGAGCGCGTAGCTGCACGTCCCGCACGTGAGCCCGACCGCCGCGCTGTTCCCGAGCCCCGTGTCGGACTTGGTCTGGTCCTGAGAAATTTCGGACGGGCACTTGAAAACCGAGGGCCGCACAGCGATCGCCGCGGTCATTTCCGAGGTTTTCCAGCCGCTCGTGCTTGAGTCTTCCTGAAACGGCATGATTTTGCCTTCATTCATCGCGATGAAGAGGCTCGTCAGTTCGAGGTACGGAGTCACAGCAAGGAAACCGCTCCCGGCGTAGCGCTGGTCACACTTCACGCTGGTCCCCAACTCGGCCGGAATGTCTGCGTCGATCCCGTAGCGCGTCGCGGGAAAAGCCCCCTGAAGACTTTCGTGGTTCATCAGGGCCAGGCCAATATTCTTCATGTTATTGGAACACTGCATCTTCCTCGCGGCCTCACGAGCCTGCTGAACGGCCGGAAGCAACAAGCCTACCAGCATCCCGATGATGGCGATGACGACCAAAAGCTCGACTAATGTGAAAGCGCGACGCACCATTTTAATTATGAATTATGGGTCAGGTGCAAGCATAAAGCCCCCACCTAAGCGCAAAATTTTTGTCATCGAGTGGGGACTTTATGCTTGCACTTGATGAACGTTTTGAAAATTAAATGTTAATCGGTTTG
>JAFSMO010000074.1 GCA_017447865.1 Thermoguttaceae bacterium | reverse complement strand
TCGTCATCGTCGTCATCGTCGGCGTCATCTTCAAGAGCCGGAGCTTCTTCAGCAGCCGGGGCTTCTTCAGCCGCCGGAGCTTCTTCAGCCGCCGGAGCTTCTTCAATGGCCGGAGCTTCGATAGCCGGGGCTTCGACAGCCGGGGCTTCGACAGCCGGGGCTTCAACAGCCGGGGCTTCCTTAATTTCTTCGACAGCCGGAGCTTCCTGGGTTTCAGCCGGTTTCACAGATTCTTCCGGTTCCGTAGCTTCGACAACAACGGGAGCGGGTTCTTCCTCTTTGACTTCTTCAGCCGCCGGAGCTTCTTCAGCTTTGGCGTCATCGGCTTTGACTTCTTCAGCTTTCGGAGCTTCATCAGCTTTCGGGGCTTCCGTGGCTTTCACTTCTTCCACGTTGGTTTCTTCAGCTTTCGGAGCTTCTTCAGCTTTCGGGGTTTCCGCGGCTTTCACAGCACTGCAGCAGGCCGGAATCGTCTTTGCGCAATCCTCTTTAACCTGATCACAGCATTTCGGGGCAATAAAAACTGCACGACGCGGTAAAGCCTGCGCAGTAACAGAGACAAACAAAACCGCCACGGCGGCACACAGCATCGCGATCTGACGCATCCTAAATCTCCTTAATAATTAAATGGGGAAAATTTTCCAATGTTTTTGACTTGACGGAGCGAAGAAAGTGTAAAATTACTCTCCTCACTCTTTACTTATTACTATTTTAACTCAATTTTCAAAAAAATCAAGCACTCTCAATTTAAAATCGGCAAAAAAATTACGAAATTTCCATAAATTTTCCATTTTTACACTTTTAACGATTTTAGAGCCTGCTTTTAAAATAGGCAAAATGGCATTTTGGGAAAAATTTGACTCGATTTTTAAATTTTTTTTGCGAAAATCTACTTGTAATTTCGTTTAAGCTCTACCAAAACCAACGTTTCCACCCGTGGTGAGGCTCCGAGGAGGCTCGGCGTAGAGCCTTCACCGGTCGAAGTAAGCGGCGGGGTGAGCCCAACAGAAACGAGCAGCGCGTTTTCCGTGTTCCATCGGTAACGTTCCCGAAAACGGAACTGGCCGACCTGCGGCACTTCGATCCTCTCGGTATTTCGGGTCACTTCCCCCGCCGGAGTAATATTCATCGGGAGAAGCCGATCCAAATGATTCACCTGAAATTTGATCTGGGCATCCACCAGCCCGCCGTCCATCGTAACGAGCGGCATCAGTTCGAATGAGAAACCGTCATCGAGCAGAACCTCTTCCGGCTTGGGCGTTTTGCCGTAGCTGGGACTCGCAAAATTCCGTGTGTAACGGCGTGTCCGGACCAGATTGATCTCCATGCGCTGGCCGTTGGGCACGACTTTTTCTTCCATCCCGTGATTCACGAAACCCGCGGCCGATTTTAAAATCTCCTGAAGCGGCTGCGCGTTTTCCGGAGGCACCATCCACGCCTGCGACCCCATGGAAAAGCTGGGGACCGGGATCAGGTGATTGCCGATTTTCTGCCGCCAGTACGGCGTCGTGACCGTGAAAATGTGGACGCGGAACTGAAAAATATTCGGGTCCACGTTCACAAACCGCTGGATGACGCTCTCCACCTGGACCTGGATTTGCGGCACATGGTAAACGTTCACCGAATTCTTCGTGACGTTCAGCATCGCGGGGATCTCGGAATGCCACGCCTCAAAACCAGTCTCCATGAGGATCCAGTCCGCGACGGCGCTTTCCGGCCGGCTCATCTGCGGGAAGCGGGACGTGTAGGCCGAAATGTCGTACTGCTTCCAGACCTGGCCGTACGAGTCGGGAATGTTCACGTTCTGCGCAAAGAGAACGGCGGGGAAAATCAAAGCGAAAAAAAGCGCGAGGAATGGTTTCATGATTCGTTAGGATTCAGGAATTAGAAAGGAAAGGATTCAGCCCTTTTTCCTTTCTTTTTTCTTTTGGGTTTCGGATTTAACTTCCTTCTCGGCGGCTTTGATGCTATCAAAAAAGGCTTTTTCCACCGGGGAAAGGGTCTTTTGCTGGTACTTTCTGTATTCGTTGTGGGCTTTCTCGATCGCTTGCGCGTGGGAAACTTTTCCAGCATCCGTCAGCAAGGAACGATTGCCGGATGTCAGGATCGCATCAAGCTGCCGGATGTAGTCCGCCATGTGCATGGGGCGGTGCTCGATAGCGCTGATTTCGGCAAAGTCGAAGTAACCTGAAACCAGATTATTCAAGACGTGAAGCTCCTCTTCATTCAGGTAGTTTTTCGCGATTTCCACGTCTTTCATCACGGGAAATTTCCCCGCAAAGGTTTTCAGGCCCATAAATTCTTTATCCGCGTCTGCCCGTTCAAAAATCACCTCCGCGGCCGTGTGCCCGTGAGCGGCATAGTGCAGTTTGTTCTGAACGATTTTGAAAAACTGGATGGATTCGGGGCTGGAGGGGTCGTAGTCCAAACTGGTGGCGTAAAGGTCCAACACCTGCCGGTACATGACCTTTTCCGACGAACGAATGTCCCGAATACGGTCCAAAAGTTCCTTCCAGTAGTCCCCGCCGCCGTGTCCTTTGAGACGTTCGTCGTCGAGAGCAAAACCCTTTCGAATATACTCTTTCAGAACACGACTCGCCCAAAGACGGAACTGCACGCCGCGCTGCGACTTGACACGATATCCAACCGAAATGATGACGTCCAGATTGTAGTAATCGACCTGGTAGATTTTTCCATCTGCGGCAGTTGTTGCAAAATTTGCAACAACTGAATCTCTGAGCAGTTCCCCTTCAGAGAAAATATTGCTAATATGGCGGGAAACGGTGGACTTATCCCGTCCGAACAGTTCCGCCATCTGGTCCAGCGAAAGCCAGACAGTATCGTCCCGCATATTGACGTTCAGTTTCGCCAATCCGTCCTCGGACTGATAAATTACGATTTCGCCTTTTTCATCCAAACTTAACACCCCTTAAATACAAAAAACCAAATAAACAAAATTAAAAAGATAATAAATAAGCAACCAGGAACATCATCATTTGAATTTGAAGACGGAGATGGAATTGGTGATGGATTACCTGTGTTTCCCTGACGAGAAGTCCCTCTTGAGGCCACCCCTGTTCCACCGATCTGTGATGGATTACCTGTGTTTTCCTGACGGGAAGTCCAGTTCCTAAATGTTGTCACTGTTTGTGAACCCATTCCCCGCTGGTTATTCATTAGGCTAAAACATACTTCCTAGGCAATCTGCCGAAAAGCTTCTATTTTTTTATTTGCAAAACTCATATCGTCATGCGCTACTTTGTTACGCCATCTCGCAAGAGTTCGGATTTTTTGGACCGTCTCCTCCGGAAGTTGGCTTTCAACACTCCTAACCATCTCCCCAAGGCCTTTCCCAACCGCTCCGTACTGACTTTTAAGAATCTTTTCCAAATTTTGCGAGATGTAAGTAATTTCATCAGAAGGCGACATTTGGAACTCCAATGAAATACAAACTCTTTATCACATCGACACAGAGTTTTTGGTGATGGGAATGGAGTTGACGCTGGCGTATTACGTGGTTTTCAAAAAGGGTTCAACCGTAAAAGCCGAAGGCTTTTCAACTCCATTCTCCAGAATATATAGACGATGCAGAAATCATCGTCCTCCCAATATCCAACCAAATTACAGCGGCAAACGCCTCTTCGAGGCGATATTGCCGCAAGGGAAAGCGGTGAATGTCGCTTGCGCGACTGTATCACCGCACTCCCAAAATTCAGTCTTCCTCTTCCAGCTGTTCTTCGATCTCTTCCGTGAACTCGTAGTTCGAGTAAACGGCAGAAACGTCGTCGTGGTCTTCCAGACGGCTGATCAGGCGCTGGATCTTCTGAGCGTCTTCCAGGTTGGAAATCTCGATCGTGTTCTGCGGAATGCGGGAGATCGTCGCTTCCATGACCTGGACCTTTTTGCTTTCCAGCGCTTCGGCCACGGCCGTGAAGTTTTCCGGCGCGCAGGTCACTTCGTAAACGCCGCCGTTCAGCGTGTAGTCACCGTCGCACTCCATGAGGAGTTCCATCAGGTCGTCCTCGGGGATCTGCGCTTCATCAATGACGATCAGGCCCTTGCGGTCGAACATGTAGCCGACGCAGCCGCTGTTCCCCATTTTCCCGCCGCAGGATTCGAAAATCTTGCGGAGTTCCGGAGCGGTGCGGTTTCGATTATCGGTCAGAATCTCGCAAATGACCGCGGTCCCGGCAGCGCCGTAGCCCTCGTAGAGGATCTCTTCCATGATGGCGCCCTGGGAGGATTCGCCGGAGCCCTTTTTAATGGCGCGTTCGATGTTGTCGCGCGGCATGCCGACCGCTTTCGCGGCATCGACCGCCAGACGGAGACGTGCGTTCATGGAGGGGTCGGACCCACCGCGAGCAGCGGTGATGATCCCTTTCGCCAGACGGCTCCAAACCTTGCCTTTTTTGGCGTCAACGGCGGCTTTCTTGTGCTTGATGTTTGCCCACTTGGAATGACCAGACATTATATTCTCCTTAATTCTGTAAAGATTTAAGCTGAGCCTTCACGTATTCCTCGTCCTTCGGGTTGACGGACTGGTGTTTCTGCTTGGACTCTTGAAACAGTTTCATGGATTGATTAAAATATTGTATCGCTTTCTCCTTTTGATCCAGCGCGAGCGAGACGTCGGCCAAGTGACTGAAAACGACCGGGTCGTCCAGGTCTTCTGAGGCTTTGAGCAGAAGCTCCTGCGCCTTCTTGAAATCGCCCAGCCGGTAGTAAATCCAGGCCAAAGTGTCCTGGTACATCGCCTCATCGGGGGATTCTTTCAGCGTTTCCTCCGAAAATTCACGCGCCTTCTGGAGATTCGTGTTCTGGCACGCCCAGAAGTACGCGATGGAGTTTTTGGCCGACAAATTGTCCGGGAACTCGTCAAGCGCCTGACGAAGAAGTTCTTCCGCCTCTTCAGCGTTCCCGCGAATGTCCTCGAGATTGGAAAGTTGAAGCTTGAGTCCCAAAACGGCTTTCCGGTTCAGTTCCGCGCTGTAATTGTCGGCCACTTCATCCAAAACCTGACGCAAAATGGCGCACGCCTCGTCGTTCTTTCCGATCTGGTGGAACAAAAGGGACTCCAGGATCGCCGCCTCGAGAAAATCGGGGTCTTTCCGGCGTTCCGTCTGGATCCGTTTTTGAGCCTCATCGACCTTTCCAAGCGACGCCAGCACACGTACCAGATCCAGCGAGAAACCGGGAGAATCCGGGAAAATCTCCAACGCAAGGCGGTAATTCGTTTCCGCGCGTTCCGGCTGGTCGTTTTCCACGAAGAAATCGCCCCAATCGTTGAAAAACGCCTCAACGCCCGACTTCAGTTCCTTCGGGAAGGTCTTCCGGCGGAGCGTACTGCTCGCCAGATCCCAGTACTTCAAAAACTGCTCCGACTTGGGATCCAGCTCGCGGCTAAGGACGCCCAGGATCCATGCGTTCTGCCACGTGAGTTTCACGTCCGATTTTTCAGCAAACCGTTTCTCGGCGAACTGGACCAGTTCCTGCGCGAAATTCCTGAAAAGACTTCCTTCCGGCAGAAATCCCTGCGGGTCCTTTTTAGCTTCTTTTTCGGAGTCCTTTTCGGCTTTCTTTTCACCCTGGGTTTCAGCGTCCTTTTCCCCCTGGGTTTTGGCTTCCTCATTCTCCTCGAAAAGTTCCTGGAGATTTTGGAAAATTTCCCCAACGGAATCCCCCGAGCCAAAATCCTTGATCAACGTTCCCGCGGACTTCATAAAAAGTTTCTGGTCGTTCTGGAGGATGGCCAGATACATAAACTGAAGCTGAAGAATCGGAATGGAAGTCTCTTCCTGCAGCTCGTTCAGGAATTTCAGGCTTTTTTCCGCGTACGCCTGCCGCTCGGTTTCGTTTTGGCAATCGGTCATTTTCTGGAGGTACAGCTCCGTCAGACGCGCTTTCAAAACGGGATTTTCCGGCGTTTTCTGAAACAAATCTTCAAGCGTTTTCAAAAAATCGTCTTTCCGTCCCTCTTCTTCCAGGATCTGCTCCAGAAGAAGGTACGGTTTTTCCTCGTCAATGAATCCCTGCGAGTACGCCTTGAGCGCAAGCTGTTTCGCTTCCGCCGGTTTGGATTCTATGAGCGCCAGCCGGGCCGAGAGGAAAAGGAATTCCAGATCCCAGGCTTCTTTTTCTTCGTCGAGCTTTTCTTTCGGAAGGTTCGACTCGGCGAATTCCTTCTCTTTATACGCTTTCAGCTCGTCCAGGGCGGCTTTGGCTTCCACGGCATGGTTCTGGATGAGATGCACATCAAGCAGGATTTGAAGGTTCATTTCGCGGCCATCTTCGAAGATTTCCGCATCCTTCTCATTGATTCCGTACCGGGCCGGGTCTTTCAGCATCGTGTGGATCGCGTTCAGCGAAACAAGCGCTTCGTCGTAATTATCCGCCGAATACTCCGCAATTCCAAGCCGCTCGTGAACAAGCATCCGAAGCGGGCCGGATTCTCCCAGCGGGACCGCGGAAAGAAGGGCTCTGTAGGTTTTCACCACCCGCGAATTATCCGCAAGCCGAATACAGATCGTGGCCAGTTGATCCAGCGCAGGGATGCCCATGGCAGACGGATTTTGAATTTTGTCGAAATAGCAGATCGCCTCGTCGTAGCGTTTTTGCTGCAGAGCGAGCTGAACCAGGCAAACCAGAACGGCGTCAGAAGAAACAAACTGGCAGGCTCTCTCATAGCACTGAAGGGCCTGACGCTCCTTTTTTTCGGCTTCCAGAACACGGCCACGAAGGAAAAGATACTCGGCCGTTTTAAGATTCTGCTCTTCGTACGTTGGTCCTTTGAGCACCGGCTGGAATGGTTCTTTTTTCTGTACCTGCGACGTTACCGGCGCGTTCCCGCCCTCAGCAGGAGCCTGACCGGCGCGAGTTTCCCCCGGGATCAGCGCGAGCAGCGACAAAACGACGCAGACCTGGCGCAGCGCAGCAGTCAGAATGGAAAGTTTCATAGGAAAATCCTCGTCGTTTTAGGCCTTCCCTTTGGGGAAACAGCAAATTGCAAGTAGTTCAAATTTCAAATCGGAAAAAACGCGGAAACGCCTGTCCCCTCAAACCCAAATGCGATTCAAGGGGTCAGGTCTGAAAATCACCACGCCCTCATTTCTTTTTCTTCTCGGTCTTCTTCACCGCCTTTTTATCATTTTTGGCGGCGGGTTTTTCTGCAGGCTTCTTCTCTTTCGGAGCGGGCTTCGCCTTTTCAGGGGCCTTTTTCACGGCCGGAGCGGGCTTCGCCTTTTCAGGAGCCTTTTTTGCCACCGGGGTGGGCTTTGCCTTTTCGGGAGCCTTCTTCACCACCGGAGCGGGTTTCGCCTTTTCAGGGGCCTTCTTCTTCACCACCGGAGCGGGTTTCGCCTTTTCAGGGGCCTTCTTCACCACCGGAGCGGGTTTCGTCTTTTCGGGCGCCTTTTTCACGGCCGGAGCGGGCTTCGTTTTTTCAGGGGCCTTTTTCTCGACCGGAGCGGGTTTCGCCTTTTCCGGAGCCTTTTTCTCGACCGGCGCAGGTTTCGCCTTTTCAGGAGCCTTTTTTGCCGGAGCGGATTTTTCCTTTTCCGGGGCCTTCTTCACGGCCGGAGCGGGTTTTTCCTTCTCAGGGGCCTTTTTCACGGCCGGAGCGGGCTTTTCCTTCTCGGGGGCTTTTTTCACGGCCGGAGTGGGCTTTTCCTTTTCGGTCACCTTCTTCTCTTTAGGAGCGGTTTTCTCCTTTTCGGTCTGCTTCTTCTCAAGTTCTGCGGCCTTTCTCTCCTTTTCGGCTTTTTTCTTGTTTCGAGCAGCCTGTTTCCTCGCGGCGGCCTCATCAAAGAGCGGCTCTTTCTTGCCCATCTCCTCAATATATGCGGCCTTGGCTTTCTGCGAATCCTCAAACTCGTATTCGTCCCGGTCCATCCGTTTGTCCTTCTCGCGTTCCTTCCGGAAGTCGGGGTCGTTCATCAAGAGCTGCATGATGTTCCGCTTGGACGGTTTTTCCTTGATCTCCACCGGCTTCGGCGTTTCCATCGAATTCTCGATTCGCGGCTCACGGCGGCGCGGCATTCTGTCGCGGAAATCCGGTGCAAACTTGCGCACAAACGAAAGGATCTTCTGCGATTCAGGATTCACGACGAACGCGGCGGTCAACTGATGCAAAAGGGACGCGAATTCAAGCCCCTGCGATTTGGTGATCGCGCGATTCAGGCCCGTCACCTCACGTTCATCAATGTCTTCGAGCTTAATGATTCCCAAAACGTAGAGGAGGCGCTTCTCGCCGTTTCCTACCGGAATTCCATGACGCCCAAGCGCGACCTGAGCCGTGTAATTGATCGAAAACGGCGTGCCGCCCGGGATCTTTTCCAGCTTTTCGTACGCTTCCTTCAGGTTCTTCTTCCGGATGTCGTCAATATCGAACGAGTATCTTTCCTCAAAAACCGCATGCAAAATCTTGCGGATGCGATCGCCCGTAACACGCGGGTCCGGGAGCTGCGGCATCAGCTCCGCCAGCTCGGCCACGCTGCTCACGCGGACTTCATTCCAACCCGACATGGTGGTGACCAAAGCGTTGAAAGCCGCATCGGCTGCTTCGTAAGTCGCGTCCTCCAGGCAGGTCGCATAGATAAAATGCTCCAGGACCGACCTTTCCGCAGGAACGACCGGCGTGTATTTCTTTTTCAGTTCCGTATAAAGACGTTTCAAAATATCCGCACGACTGGGTGTACTCATAATTACTTCCTTTTTTTACCTGGAACAAACTAATATTCAACTTAAACGCTAAACGACGAACGATGAAAAGATTTTCCCAAACTCCCGAACGTGCCTTGACGGCGCGGGGTTTTGGTCAGCCGTTTTCATTATTCGTTTCATCCATTACTTCTTCCACGGTTTCTTCCGCGGCTTCTGCTTCTTCCGTTTTATCTTCCTCCGGAGGCAGAACTTCTTTCAGGAGTTTGGAAACGAGGATCGACTTCTTTACGCCCTGGTCCAAAACAAACTGGACGCGCGGAGTGTACCGGGTCTGGATCCGATCCGCGATTTTGCGCTGAAAGTAACCCGCCGCGTGCTGAAGTCCTTGCAAGCAGAGATTCTGCTTCGTTTCGTTTCCCATGATCGAGACGTGGATTTTGGCCTGCTGCATATCGCCGGACACTTCCACGTACGTAATTGTAACGCCCTGAACCCTTGGGTCCTGAATGTCGCGCAGAATGGACATTCCGACGACCTCGCGGATGGCTTCAGCGGCTTTTAAAACTCTTCTTGAGGGCATTCGTGTATTCCTGTTCGATTGAAAAAATCGGAGAGCGGCCGCTCAACGCGCACGGACCTGCGGAGACGACGCAGGAAGCGTCGTTTTTGGGAGTGCGGCAATACAGAAGCCGAAGGCTTCCTTTGCCGCTTTCACTTAGCGGCCGAAAAATATTACTACGAAAAAAGGTTTACGCGTGGGAAACGTCCAACCCGCTTCAGCGGCAAACGCATCTACGAGGCGGTATTGCCGCAAGGGAAAGCGATGAAGGTCGCTGCGCGACTGTATCATCGCACTCCACAAAACGACGCTGGAAGCGTCGTCCCCGTAAGCTGATCAGAACGTTCTCGCGACGGACTCGATCTGGAACGCCTCGAAAATGTCGCCTTCCTTCACGTCGTTGAAGCCGGCCAGACGAATACCGCACTCGTAACCGTCGCGGACTTCCTTCACGTCGTCCTTTTCGCGTCTGAGCGTACCCAAGTCGTAGGTCCCGATCACACGATTGTTGCGAATGATGCGAATTTTGCAGTCACGCACGATCGTGCCCGATGTGACGCGGCAGCCGGCAACCGTTCCGACTTTGGAAATCTGGAACGTCTGCTGAACGATGGCGCGGCCGAGTTCTTTCTCGCGTTCTTCCGGCGTGAGCATCCCTTCCAGCGCGGCCTTCACGTCCGCCGTCAGCTGGTAAATGATGTCGTAGCGGCGGATCTGAACGCCCTTCTGCTCGGCCAAAACCCGGGCGTTTTCGTCCGGAACCACGTTGAAACCGATGATGATCGCGTCGGAGGCGTCGGCAAGATGAACGTCCGCCTCGGTGATCCCGCCGACCGAAGCCTGCAGGATGGCGATCTGGACTTCCTCATGTTCGAGTTTGCCCAGTTCTTTCTTGATGGCTTCGATCGAGCCGCGCACGTCGGTACGCAAAATGATGTTGAGCGTTTTGACCTCTTTGCTGCCAAACGTGCTGAACAGACCTTCCAGCGTGACGTGCGACTTGGCGCTTCCGGCCAGTTCGGAGAGGCGTTCCTGTTCGGCACGCTCTTCGGCCAGGCGGCGCGCGTCCGCAATGTCGTCCAGGACGTAGAATTTATCCCCGGCTCCCGGAGCATTATCGAGGCCCAAAACGTTCACCGGCATGGCGGGGCCCGCCTCGGTGTACTTCTTGTGCGTCACCAGCGTGTCGTTCATCGCCTTGACTCGGCCGTACGTCGAGCCGCAGACGATCACGTCGCCCGTGTGCAGCGTACCGTTCTGGACCAGCAGCTTGGCGATCACGCCGCGGCCCTGCTGAATCTGGGACTCGATGCAGACGCCTTTCGCGGCACGATTCGGATTCGCCTTGTACTCCTGAAGTTCGGCGACCATCAGGATCGTATCCATCAGTTCGTCGATCCCTTGTCCCGTCAGCGCGGAGCAGCGCACGACTTCCACGTCACCGCCCCACTCGCTCGGAGTGATCTCGTTCGCGGAAAGCTCCTGGAAAATACGCATTTCATTGACTCCAGGAAGGTCGATTTTGTTCAGCGCGACGATGATCGGCACGCCCGCAGCACGCGCGTGGCTGATCGCTTCTTCCGTCTGGGGCATCACACCGTCGTCCGCAGCGACTACGATCACCGCGATGTCCGTGGCGTTGGCACCACGCGCACGCATTTCCGTGAAGGCCTCGTGGCCCGGCGTATCGACGAACGTCACCGATTTGTCGTGGTACTTCACGTTGTAGGCACGAATGTGCTGCGTAATACCGCCTTTTTCGCCCGACACAACATTAATGTTAATAATTTTGTCAAGCAGCGAGGTTTTTCCATGGTCCACGTGGCCGAGGAACGTAACTACCGGAGGACGGAAAACGAGGTCTTCCGGCGCGTCCTTTTCTTCCTCAACGGCACCGATCAGCCGCTCTTCCAGCGTAACTTCCGGACGAATATCGACCGGGATCCCGAACGATTCCGCCAAAAGCAGCGCAGTCGTCTCATCCAGCGGCGAGGTGATCGTCAGCGTCATTCCAAGTTCCAGCATGCACTTGCCAAGGACCTTGGCGGCCGACAGACCCACGCCTTCGGCAAACGACCGGACCGTAAGCGGGAGCTGGAGGACGTAACTGCTTTTGCGCGGAGCAGTAACAACGGCCGAGGAAGTTCCTTTATGCCGTTTTGTCCTGAAGCGCGGATTTTCATCTTCGTCATCTTCGAGACTGAAACGGCGGCCTTTTCCGCGTTTTTCCATGCCGCCGAAGCGGGAATCACGCCCTGGAGAGTGCTGTGACTCCCCGTCACCAGAACCGCGTCTGCCCGAATCTTTGCGAAGTTTTCCAGAGGATTTTTTGCCGCCGTACCGGGAATCCTCGCCAGAAGCTTGAAGCCCCGACTGACGCGAGGAACGATCCGATCCGGCCTGACCATCCCGGCGATTTTTCCGATCCCGGTCGCCGCGTTCCTTACGTTCGCCCTGAACGTTCGCCCCAGAGGCGCCCTGTCCCTTGCGATCGCGGTCTTTTCCGGCTTTTCTGGATTCTTTTCCGCCCGTTTCTTTGTTTTGGGCTTCTTTGGCTTTCTTTTCGAGTTCTTCCTCTTTCCGGCGAAGCACCGACATGTCACCGGCGAGAGCCGCCTGGATTTCCTCCGGCGTCAGACGCATTTCCGGGCGCATTCCCTGGGCTTCCGGGGGCTTTTTGGCCGTTGGAGTCTTGGCCGTCGGAAGCGGCGCAAGACGCAGACCCGGCCGACGCTGCTCACGCTTTTCTTTATTGGCGCTGGACCCCTGACGAGCGTTTTCGTCGTGACGGTTCATGCGCGGGTTCTGAAGCATCGGGAAAGAATTATCATACTGCTGCGGAATGGCCGTGTTCACAGAATCAAGCGTGACCGTCTGCGCAATTTTCTCTGCCACAGAAAGCGGCGGAGTGTGGACGATCGGCTCCGTGTTTTCCCGGCGCAGTTTTTTGGAAAGCGGACCGTTTCCGCCTCTTCGGCGCGGAGTTCCGTCTTTCGTGGTACGTCCGCCTGCGTCGCGGGCATTCGCAGCGGGTTTGGCCGGCTCGGACTCTTTCGGAGCTTCCGTTTCCGTACTGGCTTCCGTTTCAGCCTTGATTTTTGTGTCCGTTTTCGCAGTCTCAGCCGCCTTTTCTTTGGAGGCAGCAGCTTCTGACTTCGTTTCGGCCTTGGCCCTTTTGGAAGATTTGGCCGGGGCTTTTTCCGACGCGCCGTCTTTCACGCTGGCCGAAGACGCGTCAGCTGCCGAGCTGGAAGAAGCTTTCCCGGCAGATTCTTCTTTAACCGCAGAAACATCTTTTGAAGCAGCAGGAGACTCCGATGAGGCGTCCTTTTCTGCGGCCTGCGACGAGGCAGTTTCACTGCTTTTTTCGGAATTAGAGGTTTTCTTCGGCGCAGGCTCTTTTTCTGAAACTTCCTTTGCCGATTCTTTTTCAGAGTGACGCTTGGAGGAAAGGGTCGGGACGCGGCCCATCACCATACTCGCTTTGGGAGCCGTAGGCTCAACCACAGGCTCAGGAGTTTGTTCTTTTTGAACAGAACTCGATTTCTGAGACGAAAGGTGCTCCCTGACTCGAACGGCGTCTTCATCAGAAATACTGGCCAAAGCACTGCTTCCCTTGGTAACAATGTTCAACTTGCTACACAGTTCCATCAGGTCTTTGGCTTCAATCTTCAGCTCTTTCGCTAATGTGTAAACTCGACACTTAGACAATCGAAACACTCCCTGGCGGATATCCTCCGCCGCTTGGTTAATCAAATCATAGGAGAGCCTCCGAAGCCCCCAACCGGGGACCAATCACAACGGAAACCAGCGTCATCCCGACGCGGTACTCTCCTGGAAAAGTTTTTATGCGAAACCAACAGACTGTTCATCACTTCAGTCCGTCTCTAAAAGGATTTTGCTGGGCATCCTGCACATAAACACGACGTTCAGCGTCTTTTATAATCACGTTACTCATTTACGGAAAGGTCCTTTTCCACCAGTTTGCCCCTGGCAAATGTCCTGTCCGTCATTCTCTTCGAAATGAATTGTTCCGGACTCTATACACTTCCTGATCCGAGCAGCATCTTCGTCAGTAATGCTAGCCAATGGGCTGTTACCAATGGGAACAATATTCAGATTGTTGCACAAATCCCTCACGAGCCTGGCATCAATCTTCAGTTCTTTCGCTAATGCATAAACACGAATCGACAATCGACACACTCCCTGGCGGAAAGCCCTCCGCCGCATGGCTAATCAAATCGGAAGGAGAGCCGCTTGACCCCAACTGGAGCCAGCCGTAATGGAACCCGCGCCATCCTGACGCGGCACTCTCCCGGAATAGGTTAATGATTCAGGACCAACAGACGTTCGTCACATCTGCTCGTCCCTGACGAGCTTTTTCTGATTTTCCTGCTGGTCAGCACGGCGTTCCGCTTCTTCGATGATCGCGTTGACTTCCTCTTCGGAAAGGCCGCTCATCTCCATCAGGTCGTCCGGCTCGATGATCGAAAGGTCGTCGTAGGTGGTGAACCCTTCGCCCGTCAGACTCTCGGCAAGCTCCTGCGAAACTCCCGGAATCGTGCAGAGCGCCGCGACCGCCTGGTCGAGCTGGTTCTGAAGTTCGTCCTGCGTCAGGATTTCAATGTCCCACCCGACCAGCTTGCTGGCGAGGTAAACGTTCTGCCCGTGACGCCCGATCGCCAGGGAAAGGTTTTCTTCCGAAACCAGTACAATGGCGCGGCCAAGCATCTCGCAGAGGATCACTTCCTCGATCTCGGCCGGTTTCAGGGCGTTGGAAATGAATTCGATCGGGTCGCTGGACCATGGCACGATGTCGATGCGCTCGCCGTCCAGTTCGTCCACGATGTTCTTGATTCGCGTGCCGCGCATACCGACGCAGGCTCCTACGCAGTCCACACGCTGATCAGCGCTCCAGACGGCGATTTTGCTGCGGACGCCAGCACGGCGGGCGATGTTCTTGATTTCGATCACGCCGTCGCCAATTTCAGGGATTTCCTGCTCAAAAAGGCGCGTCACGAAAACCGGGCGAATACGGCTGAGGACCACTTTCACACGGGATCCCTGTTTGCGGACTTCGGCGATGACCGCACGAATACGGTCGCCGTTCCGGTACGAATCCCCTCTCATGCCGCCTTTTCCGCCGCCGATGTGGATCTGTTCCGTGCGGGGAAGAAACGCCTCGATGCCCGACAAAGTGACCGTGCAGCCTTCCTTCTCGAAACGATGCACCGTCCCAACGACCAACTGGTTGATCTGGCTGTAAAATTCGTCGTAAACCTGCTCGCACTCTGCTTCACGAATCTTCTGGATCATGACCTGCTTGGCCGTCTGAGCGCTGATACGTCGTGCAATTTCATCCGGCGAGATCGGCTCCCCATTGCAATTCGCCTCGATTTCACCGGTATCACGATCAATGTGTACGTAGATCTGTTTGTCCTCACCAAAGAAATTCTTCTTTGTGGCGGAAATCAACGCAGCCTCAATGGCCTGAAAAAGGACTTCCTTGTCAATACTTTTGTCACGATGAATCGTGTCCACCATACGCAGCAGTTCACTGGGATTCATTGCATTCCTTCCGCTTAAAAACTAAACACAAAATGGCTGGTGCGAGCACAAAATCCCCCTCCGCCAGCTACACTTTTTTGTTCACGTGTTTCTACGTCAAAAAAGCCGCTGCGGGAGGAAAATCCCACACCGGCTTAAAAACCAAAAGTGGAGCGGAGGAGAGTCGAACTCCCGGCCTCAACATTGCGAACGTTGCGCTCTGCCAACTGAGCTACCGCCCCGGATTTTTTAATCCGTTATCTTCATCACTGAAGAATTAACCGAATTATAACTGTTTTTGCCGTTTTGTAAAGAGGGGGAGGGGCGAATTTTCGGAAAATTTTAAAGGTTTGTTCCTGAATTAACCTGATATTCGCTAAGGAAAGGAAATCAGGAGGCCCGACTCCGCGACTCATATCAACGCCGGCGGCGTTTCCACAGAATCATCGGGACTCCCAACAGCAAAATCAGCCACGCGGACGGTTCAGGAACCGAGTTTCCATCGACGCTCAGGAAAATCCCGCTTCCGGTGCTTACGAGGTTCCACACGTCGCGGTAATCCGCCATGAGCCAATTCTCCAGATCCGCGGCGGCCAACGTCATATCGGAAACCTTGTACGAAGACCCCGGAGTGGCCAGGACCGGCTCGTAGTCCAGCGAAATAAACCCCTTTGCCTCGTCAAACGTCGGAACGTCCGAGAACGTGAAGCGGCTGAAATCGGTCGCGGAATCCAGTTCGAGGTTCAAAGCCGTACCCGCGGGGAAGTCGGTGCTCCGGAGGTTCGTGTAGTTTTCGGAACCGGTCACCATCGGCGTGATGATCGAGTTCCCGGTGAGCGTGATCGCCCCCGTTCCTTCGGCTCCCGGCGCGATCACGACGTTGCCGGCCTCGATCTCCAGACCGTTCTTGAACGTGTTGCCCGGATTGCTCAGGATCAGCGTTCCGTTCCCGGTTTTGACCATTTTGCCGGCATTATTGGAGCTGGGGTGGTCCGCAATGAGCGCGGAGATCGTCAAGGTCGAGTCGCTCTCGCCGTCCTCGCCGGTCCCGCCGACCTGGATCTTGTACTTTTCGATCGCGTTGCCCGTGGAAACGATCAGGAACTTTCCGCCATCGGAGGAAATTTCCGAGTTTCCGGTGACTTTCAGCACGGTACTGCCCGCGCCGAAATAGCCGATGCGGTACTGACCGGCGCCAATGTAAATGTCGCCGCCGTTGAGCAGCGTCGTATTGTTGGCGTACGTCTGGGCGCCTGAGCTAAGATCCAGCTTCGCGTTTTCGCCGTCCAGGATCAGCGGCGTACTCTGGATCTGCCAGCCTGAGCCGAGCCTCAGCGTCGCACCGTCCGAAACCGTAATGGGGGCCTGCCCAAAGTAGCCGTACTGGTTCTGCGTCGGCCCAAATCCGCCGCCAGCCAGAACGAGCGTTCCGGACGTGACGTTAACCCCTTTCAGACCGGAAGATCCACCCGATTTGTTGAGCGTCACCGTCCCGGTCCCGATTTTCTCAAGGGTGAGGCCCGCTCCGGTGAAGTTCCCGCCGAATTCAAAGTCAGTGCTGACCAGCTGGTTCGACTGGTTCAGAATGGCGCCAAACTGGAGCGTGGCCGGAGTGTTGGCGTTGGTCGGTCCTGCGACGGTTCCGGTCCCGGCCAGATTCATGACGCGGTAAATGCCGTCACTCGCGCCGCCTTCCGAAGGTGCAAGAAGCTGAAGATTTCCGCCGTTGACCGTCACGGTCCCGTAACCGGCGGCCTGCGTGGCGGCAAGCTGAACGACGCCCGCGTCAACGATTATGCCTCTTCCGAAAATGCTGTCGCCGTTGGTCAAACGCATCGTTCCCGCCCCGGTTTTCTTCACGGGGATCGCGCTGGCGTTGGCGTAATCGTAATTCACGAAGTAGCCGGTCATAGTGAGGTCCACGGCGTCGTTCGTGTCGCCAACGTTCAAGGTGAATTCCGTGCTTCCATGCGCCACGAGGCTGATGTTCGCGGAAATGGTGGAGCCGGTGTTGCCGGTGACCGTCCAGACCGGATTCGTGCCCGTCCCGTAATTGTTCCCGACGCGGATGGTGGCGTCCGGGTTATGGACTGTAGCGTCACCGGAAGCCGAGACGAGCGCGCCGTTTTTCAGCGTCACACTATTAATGTACGCCTCACTTGCCGAATTGTGCAGCACACCGCCGTCCACGGTGATGGGGCTTCCTTTGATCCCGTAGATGGTCACGACGTCCAGCTTTCCGCCGGCGTTGATCGTGATGGGCGTGTTCCCCTGCGCCTGCTGGCCGTAAGAGCCGGGCGTGTTGAGTTTCACGACGCCTCCGTTCACGATCAGGCCCGCGTAGGTTTGCTGATGGGTCGAAATGATGAACGTCCCGGCCCCTTCTTTCTGGACCGTAATATTGGAGCCGAACGTTCCGGTAAATTCTTCGCTCACGGTGGCGTTCGTCACTCCGGTCCCGATGACGAGCGTCGAGGCGTTATCCGCGGTGATGGCTGCCGCGCCGGTCAGACCCTTGACGTTAAACGTCGCGGCATCGCTCAGCTGGACGGACGTTCCGCTCGAAGTTGCAAGCACGCCGTTTCCCGCCGCGGCGGTATTGCCGAGGATGAGCTTTCCGGCCGTCAGCTGGACCCCGCTGCCCCACGTGTTCGCACCGGAGAGTTTTAGGGTTCCAGCGCCGGTTTTCTTGAAGCCGAGGCCGCCAAGTCCCGGATAGTCGAAAATCACGCCCTTGATCTCAAGGTCCACGTCCGACGAAGTGTCCCCGACTTCCACCGTGTAGGGAGTGTTGCCCGCAACCATGGAAATGCCGGCATTGATCGTGGAGCCGGTTTCACCGCTAACGGTCAAGGTCGGGGCCGTGCTGGCGTAATTGTAGCCCACGCGGTAGGAATTATTGTCCGTGCTGGTCGCCTCATAATTCGTGCTGAGCGTCGCGCCGTTTTTCAGGACGAGCGTGTTGATGTAGTTCTGCCGGCCGGTGATGTAAATGTTCCCGCCGTCGGCCGTAAGGGTCCCATTCTTAATAAAGAAATCTGCCGCCATCTGAAGGGTCGCGCCGTTGGAAACGTTCACGTTGGCATCACCGAAAATAGAACCTCCAAAACCCGGATTCATGCTGGCTTTGAGGGTCCCGCCGGTAACGTTGACCGCCGAAACGCCAGAATTGCTCTGGACCGTAAAATCGAGGGTCCCGTCGCCGGTTTTCGTGAAGGAGCCCGCCACTTTCGCGCCATACGTCAGGGTCGAACCGCCATCGACCGAGAAATTCCCGCCGGAGAACGTGAGCGTGTTGGCCGTGCCGGAGATCGTGCCGGTACCGCTTGCCGTCACGTCAGCGACCGTAGCGTTCTGGTCGAGCGTCAGCGTGCCGGAGTCGGTGAACGTAAGGACCGCCGTGTTTCCGTCAACCCACGTCGTGCCGCCGTTCCAGGCCGAGTCGGACCAGGTTCCGGAGCCGGGGTGCGTGTAATCCTCCGCCAAAACGGGACTCACGAGGATCGCGAAAAGCAGGAATAAGGGCCGCAGGTTACGCATGATAAAATCCTGTAAAATAAAATTAAGGGGGAATGTGCCCCATGGATACTTGGTTTCATTTACACTCATTCAGGAAATATTGTACGCGGGTCCGGAGGCGTGTCAAGCAAAAAATGGAGAAAAAGAAGAAAAAAGGCAAAAATATTTCAGATTTTTGGACGTTTTATTCCAAAAAAACGGAGGGTCGGCGAAATCCGGCCCTCACGCTTTTAAATTTCCGTCATTTTCTTCTTTACTTCCCGATGAAGAACGGCATCATGTCCGCGCCGTTCGGGAAAAAGACCTCGCTCCGGGCCGCGGCGTCTTCGGAGTACACGCCGATCCCGTTCGGTTCCAGCCCGGTCCCGGCCATGATCCACGGCACGTTGTCGTGCGTGTGCGTCTTCAGCCGGCACGGGGTCGGGTGGTCCGGCGTGACGAGGATCCGGTACTCGCCGTACTTCTTCACCGCCTCGAAAAGCGGCCCGACGATGTGCTGGTCGATCTGCTCCAGGGAGTAAATTTTCGTGTCCGGCTCGCCGTCATGCCCCGCCTCGTCCGTAGCTTCGACGTGGACGCAAACGACGTCGTATTTTTCCAGCGCCGCGACGGCCGCCTCGCCTTTCCCCTTGAAGTTCGTGGTGTAAAAACCCGTCGCGCCGTCCACGTGGATGCAGTCCCAGCCCAGCAAAATCGCCAGGCCGCGCAGGAGGTCCACGGCGGTGATCATCGCGCCGGTCTTCCCAAAGCGTTCCTTGAAGGTCGGAAATGCCGGCTTCAGGCCCTGCCCCCAGAGCCAGGCGTCCGTGGCGGGGAGCTTGCCGTCCGCGATCCGTTTTTTATTCACGGGATGGTCGGCGAAAATCTTGTGGACCTCCGCCATGAGCGCGTCCAGTTCCACGCTTCCGGCCCCAGCGGGATGCACGCCGTAAATGCTTTTACCGATGTAATCGTGCGGCGCGTACGTCCGGGTCCCGGCACTAAACGGGGCGGGTGAGCCCGGAAGGTCTTTCCAGCGCACGACGTTGCGGTAGCTGACCCCCGGGAAGAACGAAATCACGTCGTTCCCGAGCTTTTCCTGCGCGGTGGCGAGCAGCGCCGCCCCTTCCTCGGAGGAGATTTGCGCGGCGTTGAAACTGATCATTTTGCCGTTTTCGATCGTCACGAGATTGCAGCGGACGGCCCAGTCTTTGGGGCCCAGCTCCACGTTCATCGCCGTGGCTTCGAGCGGCGCGCGGCCCGTGTAGTAAATCTGGGGGTCGTAGCCCAAAAGCGACATCGTGGCGGGATCGGAACCCGCGGGGAGACTCATCGGCGTATTATTCGACCAGCCGACGATCCCCTGCTTCGCGATCTCGGTCATGTTCGGGATTTTGGCCGCCTCAAAAATGGTTTTGTTCCCCAGCGCAGGGATCTTCTCGTCCGCGCAGCCGTCGGGCAGAATCATCACGTACTTCATATTTTATTGATCCTTCAGGATTTGAACTTTGAGCCTTAAAATTGAATTCGGATTTCTTTGAACTCGTTCGCGAAAATCTCGAACGAGATTTTGTCTCCGTCGATCGCGTAGGTGTTCACGCAGCCGCCGCGGAAGTCCGTCTGCTCCGCCGTCTTGATCGGGTGGAGCGCCCGGAACGTGACGCGGACGTTGCGCCCCTCGGTCTCCGCAAAGCGCAGGATCGCACCGTTTTCCGTCGCTTCCCAGTGCGTGATCACCACGTTCTTGTGCGAAACGTGGCCAAACCAGCCAGAAGGCGCGGCGGTTTCGGGCGTTTTCAGAGCGGCGGCCGTCTGAACGACCGGAGCCATGAATCCCAGCGCGGTCTTCATCGGGTACGGCGTGTTCACCGCCACGGCAAAACGGAACTGGCGGCATGTTTCGCCCTGCACGACCAACAAAGTGTCAAGGCGGCGGTTCCCGCAGTTGCGGTGCCACGGCAAGCCGTTTGCCAGAAGCGTCAGGCGCGTGTCGGCGTACTCGGTTTCCTGCCCGCGCTCGGGCAAGAAATCTTCCCGGTTCAGCTCCCGACCGCGGACGCGCTGGGCCAGCTCGTGCGTCACGCTCGACATGATGCGCGTCGAAGCGGCAAAATGCAGCGGCCGAATGTCCACGAAATACGGCGCTTCGATCTTGAACGCCGACGTGGGCTGGGACGAAAATCCGACGTTCCGGAAGAAATCGACCGTCGAATCGCCCCACGCCAGGCGGCTGGCGTAATACGACTGCCACGGGTTGCGGCCCGGTTCCTTGAGCGGCTCCAGAAAGACCTCGAACTCCACGATGGACGAGCCGCGGCGCAGCGTCGTCGTTTGGGTGAACCGCGCGCAAATCTCCCCCTTGCGGTCCATCAGACGCCCCGTCACGGCAAGTGAACTGCGGTCCGCAAAAACGTGCGGCTTGAACGAGTCCGCCGCCATGATCGTGTAATCCTCCGGAGCTTCATCCGAGAGCGAATCGAGCGGCGACGATTTCAGACGCATGGCGAGCTGCTGGGAAAAGCGGTTCCCACGGTGCATCAGGTCAAAAACCGAGCGCAAGTGCCCCGTGTATGGGTCGAAACGGAGCGTCAGCAATTCATTGTGCATGACCCACATTCCGGTCTCGGGGTCCTGCGAGATCGGCGAGGGGGTCGCCGGCGTTTTCTTCTTCAGCCCAAACCAGTTTCTTGCGGTTTTCTGCTTTTCAGGCGTCGCTGGCAAAGAGGGCGAATCGGTCAGGATCGCAAAGCCCATCGGCGGCACTTCGACCCGCGCGGCATGGACCGGCTGGCGGGAATCCATCGCGTGCGTTTCCCAGAAATGACGCTGGACCGCGTCCTTTTCCTCCGGGATGAGCCGCGGGATGGAAAGGTTTCGCTCCGCTTCCGTCAGATCCGTCGTCCGAATGGCCGAGAAACTCGCGGGATTCAGAAGAAGAAGCGCGTTTTTGCGGGTCCCATCCGAAAGGAACGACGAGATTTTCTCCGCCGCCTTCCTCCCGGCAGCCAGCGCCTCCTGCTGGGCCGCGGCAAAAAATTCTTTCGTCGTGACCGGCTGGGATTCCAGGCGTTCGAGGAGCTTTTTCCCCGCGTCCAACGGCGCGTCCTTCGGGAAGAGCCAGTTCGCGAGGCTTTCCAGACTCACCAGACTATCGAGCTTCACCCGGGTCTGGTGGTAACACGCCCACCGGGAGATCGGGTTCGGCTCTTTCGCGGCCGCCATCTGAGAGAGGTACGGCGAGACGTACTTTTCGGGACTGAATCTTTCCTCGCAGCTCGAGTACCGCGTGGACTCCATGCAGCTGGAAAACGTGCTGAGGATCCCGAGCAGCTGCGTCCATTTGCACGCGCGTTTCAGGAGCGTGAACCACTCTGAGACCATCCCCTCGCCGGCCCAGTGCGTGAAGAGCGAACCAAACGAATTATCGACGTTGATCGAGCTGACGAGCGAGACCGGAGCGCCCGCCACTGACTCCGCTTTGGCCGCTTCGATCGGGACTTTCGCAATCGATTCGATGATTTGCCCGTCGGTCCCTTTCCAGCCGATGCGTGACTGCTCGCACGTGGGGAATTTTCCGTCATCGAGCGTGAAATGCAGCGCACCGTCGAAGCCGAGGCGTTTCAGGAGATTCGGCAAAACCGGCGTCAGGCCGAACTTGCGCCGACCGTAAAAATCGGGCTTTCGACCGAGAAATTTCTCATAAACGGCCAGACCGTTCAGCAGGCGGCTCAAAATCCCTTCCTGCGTCAGCAGCGGGAGTTCCGTCTCAGTCTCCTCACCGCCGGCGAGACTCAACGTTTTGTTTTCGAGGCGCTTTTTCAGCGTTTCCAGCATCGCCGGGTACTTTTCGGCCATCAGACGAATGACCGCACCGTCCGCCAGAACATTCAGCGGCGTTCCTTCGTCCAGTTCCGCCTGAAACGACTCCGGAATGTAGTCCCGATCCAGAAGCGCAAGGTCGAACACGTAGCCATCCTGCGGCGCGTAATATTGACGGGACTGGATCAGCTGATCCCACGCGTCCTGCATCCTTCGGTGCGCTTTATCCGCGTCGCCCGAATCCACCGCGTCGAGCGACGCCAAAATATTGTCCGCAAACCCGTTCGAGTCGAGGTAGCTCATGAACTGGAGCTTGTGCGACATGACCTCGGAGAGGAGGTGCATCATCCCCAGCGCCAGAAAATCGACGGTTTGCGGCATTTCCTCCTTCGAGGGCTTCGCGCAGGGGTCACCCGATGGAAGCGCCGCGGCCGGTTTCGCGGTTTCCTCCGCCGGTTCCGGTTCAGAAGCGGTTTCACCCTCGGCGGTCTCGGCTTCCTCCTCGGCATTTTTCGCGGCGGCTTCCGCGTCCAATTCGGCGTCGTGTTTGAGGATTTCCAGCACTTCGGCGGTGAGCGCGGTCAGATCGGCGCAGTTCTTCACGAAGACGCAGTTGCGGTTTTCAGCCCTTTCGATCCAGCTCCAGTCCAGAATTTCCTGCGTCGGTTTGGGGGTGAGAAGAATCGCATTTTCCGGCTCGTCGTACACGTAAAGGCCGTAGATCGGCGTGTTAATCTTGCGCGTCTGGCGCAGAATATCGGGATGGTACACGCACGTCCATGCGGAGAGCAGCTCGCGGCAGTCCTCGTCCGAGCCGGCAAGCGAGAGTGAATCCATTCCCTGCGAGGGGAGTATGACGTAAATTTGACGCATATTTTTCAGGTTTTACAAGAGCAAAAGGTTGAAGTCCGGGAGTGAAAAATCCCGTTTCCCTCGCCTCTTTTCCTCACTTTAACTCAAAAATTTCTCAATCAGTTTGGCGATTTCAAGGCACTGTGCCTTGGTACTCTGCCCGTCCATCGTCGGGTTAAACGCCACGGCCGTGATTTCCTCCGGCAGGGCTTTCAGGAATTCCAAAAGCGCTTTCGGCGTTTCGACCCGTGTGATTTCGTATTGGGCCGGCCGGTCCAGTTTCGCCCGGTAATCTTTTGTGAGCTGGTTGCTCGTGAACATCGCGATCACTAGCGATTTTTCCGTCTGAATGGCCGAAAAATTCCCGTTCCTCTGGCGCAGGAAGAAAACCGGGTAGTCCCACGGCGAGCGCGCGAGCGGCATGTGCTCTTTGATCATTTCGTAGAGCGTCAGGCACGTCGTTTCCAGGTGGCCGTCCTTCAGGCTCGAGTCGATCGCAATGTGCGTCACTTCCGCCGGCTGCGAGGCAAGCACACGCCCCAGTTCGCGTTCATCACGCAGGTAGCGCACGTCCGCGTTTTCAAGTCCCACCGCCTCAATAAACTGGTCGGCCAGTTCCTCTTTGCGAAACACCAGAACGGCATATTCCGGCTTTTCCTCCGGACTGTCCGGCGTCGCCATGATCCCATAGCCGGAACCCACTTTAATGACGTAAACGGGATAGGAATTAATCAACATAAACGAATCCGGGAAAACAAAAAACCAAAGCGGGGAACGTGTGATGAACGCCAAACGACGAATGAATTTCCTGGTTCGCTCTTTGCCGTTTGCGTTCAGGAAAAGTTTATTCGATCCTCACGGTTTTGGACTTAAACATTTCAGGGGTGGCCGTCGGCTGGGAAGACGGTTCCACATACGGCCCGGGAGTAGAAAACATTTCAAGCATTCGCGGGGTTTCGGCACAGAGGAGTTTCTCCTGAACGAGAGGAATACGCACAATTTCATACGGCGTTCCAATCGTGTGAATTCTGCCCTCGTGCATAAAAATCGCACGGTCACAGATCTTCAAAACCTCATCGGTTCGGTGGTCCACGATTACAATAGAAACTCCCATTTCGCGGACCCGCCTGAACATCTGGGCACAAAGCTCAATGCCCGCCACATCTACGGCCGCGTACGGTTCATCCAGAAGGATCAACTTCGGCTTGCGAATAAACGACCGGGCGATTTCCAAACGGTGTTTCTCGCCGCCAGAGAGAATATTCACCTTTTCGTCCCGGCGTTTGTAAAGGTCGAAACGATGCAGAAGCGCATCACAAAAATCCTCCCGGGTCTTCAGGGAAGAATCATAGGCGTTCATGCTGCTGCGCAGGTCCCGGTCGTGCATGATCTCCATGATTCCGAGCAGGTTTTGGCGTGTGGTCAGCCCCTCAAAAACACTCGGCTTTTGCGAAAGATAGCAAATCCCATGCTGGGCGCGTTTATACAAAGGCTCATTCGTAATGTCACGCCAGGAATCTTTTTCAGGCTGGTACTGGGAAATCTTTCCGGACGTCGGCCTCGTTAAACCCGATAGCATGTCGAGCGTGGTGGATTTTCCTGCACCATTACCTCCCAGCAAAGCCACAATTTCGCCGGAATTAATTTGGATCGAGAATCCATTTACAATTACTTTTTGATTCCAAAATTTAAGGCGTCTGACCAGATTTTCAGCTTTCAGGATTGGAGTAGGCATTTTTTTATCAGGATTTGGAAGTTGAAAGTTGGAAGTTGAATACAGGTCCGCGTTTCAGGTTTACTTGATTTTTCGGAACTTTTTGATGTTGGGGCAAAACGAAACCCACGGATGAGGCCAGTACACATAGTACGCCTCGCCGATCAGAAGGGACTCAGGAACATAGTATTCCATCACGTACGCATTGCGGCGCGGATCGTAGTCGGGGTAAGACCAGCACCGGCAGTCCGCACTGTTCGTACTGTTATCGCCGAGCATGAAATATTTACGCTCGCCCTCCTCATCCATTTTAAACTCAACCGTCCGCATATTGCGGAAAGCGTCCCACTGGCTCGGATCCGAGAAAAAGTCGTAATCCGGCTGCCAGACCTGAAACTCGCCGTACAAAGCAGGACGAATGAAGTCGGACATCAAATCCGAGTATTCACGATCCCGCGAGACGTAATAAATATCACGATAAATACTCAGGTGCGAAAGATTTACCTCGCAGTCTTTGCAGCCGATCTGAACCGGACGCTGGAGGTCATTTTCCGTCGGAACGTCGGATTCGGGATCCACTTTATACGCAGTCGGAAGATCGAATTTCAGCACTTTGCCGTCGATCCAGACGTGAATCTGATCGTCCACATTGGCCATCCGGAATTTGTAAATATTCGGGGAGGTCATGGCGCATTTCGAGTGCGTCGTGTAGGCTTCCTCCTTATTTTCGTTGGTCTGATCGTATTCGAGCTGCTTCTGCACGTTGGTTCCAAAGTCCGGCCGGGCAGGAATCTCAAGTGCCACATCGCCCGATTTCAGATTGATCGTGCACCAAAACGTCCGGTTCCCACGGGAAAGCCCCGCACGGAATTCGCCCGTTTTCAGCGAGCGGACGTCAATCGTGCACTCCACGATCAAATCCTTGACCCAGTGCCGGCCGTAAAAGTAATCCGGCACAGGGATCTGCGTCGAAGAAAGACCTGATTCGTCGCCGTAACCGCCGCTCATGTACGTGTTGTAAGCCGTCATATCCGTGATCAGGCGCGGTTTCAGATCCGGCTTCTGCCCCATTTCCGCCTGACGCCATTCTTCCTGTGAAAGGACCAGATTCTGGTAAACGAGCCACCCGGTCTGCTCCCCGGCTTTCCCGTTAAAGTAGAACTGACGGCCGTCGTCGTAAACTTTCCAGGGCGTATAGTCCACCGTATCATTCACGATTTGCGCGTCGTTGAGCTGGTGCCAGCGCGGAACCGCCTCCACTTTGCGCAAAAGTTTGCTCTGGAAATCGTTCTGGTAAACGGGAATCATCGTCGCGACGATTTTCTCCGGCGGTTTCCGGGCGATCCGGAACGGATCAACGTTCAGAACCGGCACGGTTTCCGAAGAGTTTTTCTTCATCCTGGCCAACACGCGAGCGTTTTCCTTGGCCTCGCGCTCCTGCTGGGCCTTGGGCGGCATTATAAAAACATTTCCGCCATGGATCCGGATCGTTTCGCCAGGCAAACCGACGCAGCGTTTGATGAAGTTCGTGTTCGCACCGCCCGGGAAAAGGAAAACCACCACGTCCCAGCGTTTCGGACCCGAAAAGTAGTACGGGTACTTCCCGACCAAAATCCGGTCTCCGCTGAAATTCGGGTTGGAATGACCTTTCATCGCCTCCGCACCGAAATCCATCAGGCAGTTGCAGTTCGGGCAAAGGCCGTAATCGGTCGAGTGACCCGCCATGACGCTGACCTGAAATTCCGCGCCGCATTCGGGGCAGAAAACGTCTTTGTGCTGACCCATGAGCGTCGGAGCCATGGAGCCGGTCGGAATGACGAACATTTCCGCCAGGAACGTTCGGAACAAAAACGCCAGAATCAGCGCGATCGCGATCGACTCGAAAAGCTCGCGGATCGACGCGGCCAAATTCTGTTCAGGGGCCTGTTCTTCTGTGGGAGCAGCAGCCGTTTGGGCCTCTGCGGAATCGGATGTGGAGGTGGACTTTGTAGTAGACACGGTAGTCTTTCGTTCTTACAAAATGAATAATGAATAACGAATAACGAATAATGATTTTTAAAGTCAAAAGGGAAGCCCTTCATTTCCGCTCATTCTACATTATTCGATATTCATTATTCATTCTTCGTTAGTTTAAAGGATGCCCGGCTCCTTGACCTCAATGCCTTTGAGCGCCATTTTGAGCGCTTCGAGGTTCGGAGCCACTTCAAACGCGACTTCGCGCGTGATCATTTTCTTCTCGACCAGGGTTTTGAGCGAGAGCGTAAAGTCCTGCATGCCTTCCTGGTAGCCGATTCGGATGGCGTCGGCGAGTTTCTCGTCCTGCTCCTCCAGAATCAGCTTCTGAATGGTCGGGTTGAAGAACATCACCTCGCACGTCGGCACTCGGGAAACGCCCGGCATGATGGATTTCAGGAGTTTCTGCGCCACAATCCCCTTCAGGTTGAACGCCAGGGCGCTGCGCAGCGCCTTGTGCATGTCCTGCGGGAAAAGGTCCAGAATTCGGTTGATCGTCGTCGGAGCCGTCGAGGCGTGGATCGTTCCGAAAACCAGGTGCCCGGTTTCCGACGCGTGAATGGCCGTCTCGAACGTTTCCTGGTCACGCATTTCACCGACGAGAATAATATCAGGGTCTTCACGCACGGCGTGCTTCATGCCAATCATGAAGTCCTTCACGTCCATACCGATTTCACGCTGGTTGATGAGGCATTTGTCCTCGGTGAACGTGAATTCGATCGGGTCTTCCAGCGTCAGGATGTGCTTTTTGTACCGCGCGTTGATCCAGTTCAGCATGGAGCCAATGGTCGTGGACTTTCCGGAACCGGTGATCCCCGCCAGAAGGATCATCCCCTGCGAATACTGGCAGAGTTTTTCAAGCGACTGCGGGAGGAAAAGCTTCTCGAATTCCGGGATCGTATTGTTCACACGACGCGCGACCAGCCCCATGTGACCGAGCTGCTGGAGGATGTTCACACGAAAACGCCACGAAACGCCGTCCACCTCGACGACGTGCGCAAAGTCGGCGCCGCCTTCGTCGTTGAAGATCCGGCGGTTGCGGTCGTCCATGATGTCGAACAGCATATCGACCATGTCCTCATCGGAAATGGGCGGATGATTCAGCGCTTTGAGGTCGCCGCCCACGCGGATATACGGCGGACGGTCGGCCTTCAGGTGAAGGTCGCTTCCCTTGAGTCGGACGAGGGCCGTGAAAAATTTGTCGATTTTGTGGATCTTTTTTCTGTGGCGCTGCTTGTATTCTTCCGCAGCGATTTGCGCCGCTGAGCGTGTTTCTTCTGCCATGGTCTTCCCCTGATCGATTGTCTGATTAATTATATGTGAAAGCTGGGTCCAGGTTGCATAAAATGCCCCAAGAAAACTTCCCTCATTATATTATACTCCAGAAATGATTTTCTGTAAAGAGGGAAAAGAATTTTTTTGCGGGGAGTTCCTTGAAGTTTCCGCGAAATTTTAGAAAATAAAGAAATCTTACATTTCTGTCCAAGTTCAGACCGATTTTGTCACAGTTCCGAACAAATTCTTCATTCCAAACAATTAAAATTTGCGGTAGTTAATTAAAGATTTGAGGAAATACTTGTATTTTAGCGGATTCTAAGAGTGTACAATTTGTCACAGTTAAACCGCCATTTGTCACAGTTCATTACAAAAACTTTTCATTTTGCGTCAAATTCCATTCACTCAAGACTAAATCCGCATCGGGATCCCCGCGGCGGCCATGAAGCGCTTCACTTCCTCGATCGTGTACTCGCCGTAGTGGAAAATGCTGGCGGCAAGAACCGCATCGGCGTGGCCGATTTTCACTGCGTCCACCAGATGCTGGGGGGTTCCCGCGCCACCGGACGCCACGACCGGAATGTTCACCGCGTCCGCCACGGCCCGAGTGATTTCCAGGTCGTAGCCATCCTTCGTACCGTCCGCGTCCATGCTCGTCAGGACGATCTCACCGGCGCCGAGTTCTTCCACCCGTTTCGCCCATTCGACCGCCTGAAGGCCCGTCGGCACGCGGCCGCCATTGATGAAAACCTCCCAGAATTCGCTCCCGTCCGGGCGTTTCACCCGTTTGGGGTCGATGTTCACCGTGATGCACTGCGAGCCGAACCGCCGAGCCGCGTCGTGGATCAGGTCCGGGTTTTTCACGGCCGTGGAGTTGATCGAGACTTTATCGCTCCCGGCGTTCAGAAGCGCGCGAATGTCCTCGATGGTCCGGATCCCGCCGCCGACCGTGACGGGCATGAAGCACTCCTGCGTGGTGCGGCGCACGACGTCGATCATGATCCCGCGTTCTTCGTAACTGGCCGTAATGTCGAGAAAGACCAGCTCGTCAGCTCCGGCGGCTTCGTACCGCTTCGCGACTTCGACCGGATCGCCGGCATCCCGAAGATTCAGAAAGTGAGTCCCTTTAACGACTCGGCCGCGATGAACGTCCAGGCACGGAATGATTCGTTTTGCAAGCATAAATTTTTAATATTTAAATATTTTAATCGATTTGAAGAGTTTCAAATTCCCGCACCGCGTCTTCCAGGCGGGAGTACTCGAACTTCCAGCAGTCGCAGTGGTGGATGATGTTCGCGACGGTCTCGAAACCACGCTGGCCCAGCATCGAGTAGCCGCGCCCGTGGCCGCCGAACTTGATGAACGCCTCGGCTTTCTCCCACGGCGTCCATTTCGGCTCGCTTTCCGGAACGTATTTCGGGAAAACGATCCACCGCGGCGCCGGGCGCTCGAACATCCGGTCCACCGCGTCTTTCAGGGGTTTGACGTGCGTCACGCGCCCCTTCGTCGTTTCCGGGTAGGTCAGCGAGTAAGTCAGATCCGGACGAAACGCCTGCATCGCGTCGATCGACGAGTTTTTCAGGCAAATGGGCCTCGGGATCGGGACCATCCGCGCGATGGGCGGGGCACCAGGTTCAATTTCCACCTGATCCTCCGGGTCGATGAGCGTCAGTTCGTCGGAGAGGAGCCTCCAGCCCGAAAACGCCAGAGCCGCCGCCAGCGTGCTTTTCCCGTCGCCGGAATCCGCGGCAAGGATCAGCCCCCGGCCGTTTCGTTCGAGCATGGCCGCATGAAAGACGATCCAATGGTTCACGTTCAGCCAGATGCACCAGTTCATTCCCCACTCCAGAATGGCACCGGCCTGATTCTGGCTAAAGACGCCGAACGGCTCCGAATTGTCGAGGAAAAGCCTCGCCTGCGGCTTCAAAAGACGCTTGAGCGGCCCCCCTTCCGGCACGACGCGAACGTGGAAATCGATCCAGTCCTCCGCCGTCAGCCGCGGGTAGTCCGTGTACATACGCTCCACCGACTCCACCACGCAGGGGATTTTCGACTCGATCTGATACGCAAATGGACCAACCTGAAAGCGAAACAATTTCATTAGTGAGGAGTTAGGAGTTAGGAGTTAGGAGTTAATTTTACTATTATACAAGAAAGACCAGCAAAAAAAAGGGGGGCCTGCCCCCTCATTCACTCCACACTCCACACTCCACACTCCTCACTCCTAACTATTCTCTGTCCAGGTCTTCGCTCTGGGGGAGGTCGCTGATGGATTCCAGCTCGAAAAGTTTGAGAAAGCGGTCCGTCGTGTAATAGACCGTCACGAATTTGGTCCCCTGGCGCATTTTCTGGGTCCGCAGAAGCTGGCGTTTTACGAGGTTTGCGAGAATATTGGCGCTGGACGCTCCGCGCGTCTGGTTGATCTCGTCGAGCGAGACCGGCTGCTCGTACGCCACGATCGCCAGGACGTCGATCGCCCCTTGAGAAAGCTTCGCCTGACGGATCTTCCCGTAGAAATTTTCACGCAGCGGCGCGAACGACTCGCGCAGGCGCATGAAGTAGCCGCCCTCGTCCTCAAACCAGACGATCTCCCACGGAGTGCCGGCTTTTTCGTATTTCTCGTTGAGTTCATCGACCAGCCCGGAGATTTCATCCACCGAAACGCCGCGCATCAGGTTCGCCAGAATTTCCGGCGCGATCGGCGTGTTGGACGGATTCCCGACGAAAAGCATTGCCTCGAGGATCGACTCGGGACTCACCGGAACGATCTGGTCGTCGTCGATTTCGTCGGTGAACGACCGAAACACGGAATCCCGCGGCTCGTCTTCGTCGTACATCGCCAGGTCCGGCTCGTTTTCCTCCGGAAACTCATCCAGATCCCCGTCCGGAAAATCGTCCCCGAGAAACTCTTCCGGAATCTCCACAGAATCATCCTCCGCGGCGGGTTTCGACTCCTGCCGGGGCTGGGACTCCTGGCCGGATTTTCCGCGCAAGGCCTTCACAAAAGCCTGAGTCAGTTCTTCAAAGGAAAGGTCGTTGGACATAAAATCAGGAATTAATTCGCGTCACGCGAAGCGCACATTATTCGTTATTCGTTCTTCATTATTCGTTCTCAAAGACTCCCCGATTCTACCATAAAGCCCTCAAAATTTCAACCCCAACTCAGCTTTTTCCTTCAAAATTTCGTCCCCCCCACTGGGAAAGGTTTCATTTTCGGGTATAATTGACGTGAATATACGAATTTATTGTTTCCCATCATCAGGAACCGACTCATGCCAAACCAGCCGAACGCACTCCGAATCGCCGTCGTGGGAGGGGGGATCTCCGGTCTTTCCGCCGCGTTTTATCTGCGGGAAAACTGCCCGGAGGCGCAGATCTCCCTCTTCGAAAAACGGGACCGGCTCGGCGGTGTGCTGCACACCGAAATTCAGAACGGTTTTGAAATCGAGCAGAGCGTCGATAATTTCATCACGACGATTCCCTACGGCCTCGATCTGTGCCGCCGTTTGGGGCTTGAGTCCGACGTCGTGACCACCACGCCGCGCCACCGGCAGACGTTCATCCTCTGGCGCGGCCGGCTCTGCAAACTCCCCGACGGTTTCATGATGATGGCCCCGACGAAGTGGTGGCCGATGGCCGTCACACCGCTCCTTTCGCCGCTCGGAAAACTCCGCGCCGCACTGGAGTACATCATTCCCGGCCGCAAGGACGACGAAGACGAATCGATGGAACATTTTGCCGTCCGCCGGCTGGGGACCCAGGTCTTCGAGCGGCTGATCGAGCCCCTGGTCAGCGGTGTCTATGCGGCCGACATGAAGAAGCTTTCCCTGATGGCCACCCTGCCCCGCTTCCGCGAAATGGAGAAAAAGCACGGCTCGCTCATCCGCGCCATGCGTGCGAATCAGGCCGAAAGCCGCAAAAAAGCCCGGGCGCAGAAGAAAAACCCCGCCGAAACCGTCCAGAGCGGGCCGCGCTACAATCTCTTCGTGACCGTCAAAGGCGGTCTGAGCCGCATCGTGGACGGGATCCAGAATCGGCTCGACCTGCAGGGGATCCACTTGGGCGTACAAGTCACCGGTCTGGAGCAGCTTCCCGGCGGCAAATGGAACGTCACGTGGCGGAAAAATGACGCGCCGGAAGATCAGGTTCAAACCGCCGAATTTGACGCGGTGATCCTCGCGACCGAATCCCACTCGATGGCCAAAATCGTGCAAACGGCCCATTTCACCCGAATGGCAGAGCTTTTGGGCGGGATCGAGCACACCGGGACGGTCGTCGTGACGGCGGCGTTTCGGCGCGAAGACGTCGGCCACCCGCTCGACGGCATGGGGGCGGTGGTTCCGGCCGCGGAGCATAATCCGATCCTGGCGCTGAGCTTCAGCAACGAGAAGTACCCGCACCGGGCGCCGGAAGGGACGGTCCTTTTGCGCATTTTCAGCGGCGGCGCGCGGAATCCCGAAATGGTGACGCTTCCGGAAAAAGAAGTCGAAAAGATTTTGCTTGAAAAGGCGGCCGAATGCCTGAAAATCACGGGTGAACCCCTGATGGTCTCCACCTCGCGCTGGGCGGACGCCATGCCTCAGCTCCATCTCGGGCACCTGGAGCGAATCGCCGAGCTGCGGAAAGATCTGGAGGCGTTTCCAACGCTGGCCGTGGCGGGGAATTTCCTGACGGCCGTGGGTTTGCCGCACTGCATCCGCGCAGGTGAAGAGGCGGCCCGGAAGGTTTTGGAGAACGCCCGCCCACTCACAAATTGAAGCGTTTTGAAAAAGGCCAGACACAAAAAAACTCCCGACTTTCAAAAAATCGGGAGTCTTTTCAGTGGCGGGGACAGGATTCGAACCTGCGACCTCGAGGTTATGAGCCTCGCAAGCTACCAGCTGCTCTACCCCGCGAGCCATAAATCATTCCTCAATGATTCAATTAGTATAGCACAAATCTCAATTAATGCAAGGGGGTGGTGGGACGTTTTTTCTCATTTTTTAAAATTCCCTTCTTTCTCCAAAAATTGCTCTGGTCAAAAAAACCATTTTTTGGTACTCTATACTGATTTATTCCATTAATTTTTCGGGGGACTTCCGTCCACTGCCTGCGATGCGTGTTTTTTCCCATTTTCATCACTGGAACCTGATGGTTCTGGGTCTGCTTTTCGTCACACTGACCGGGTGCAGGGTCTGGAACCGGACGCATGTGACTTCTGCGGAAACACTCGCAAGCCGGCAGTACGTCCAGAGGGCCGCGGAGTCACTCGAGCAGCAAAATGAGGAAGACGCGGAGTCCCAGCTAAACGAAGCGCTGAATTCCAATCCGTCAAACTTCGAAGCGCGCACGATGAAGGCCGAGATCCTTTGGAAGCAGGGAAAGAAAAAAGAGGCCACGGCCGAAATGGAAAAGGCAGTAACCAGTCCGGAAGTGACTCCTGAGCAAATCACGCGGCTGGCGCAAATGCACTTCGACCAGGGGGATTTTCAGAAAGCGCAAAACTGCGTATCCCTCTCGTTCCGGTACGACGCTTCTCTTTCCTCCACGTGGGTCCTTCAAGGCGAAATTTACGAAATCCAGGGCCGAAACGAAGACGCGCTGGCAGCGTACCACCAAGCGGCATTTCACGAGCCGGAGGATTCCAGGATCCAATTAAAAATCGCAAGCACCTACTTGAAAATCGGCAAACCGCAGCGAGCGTTGGAAACGGTACAACACGCGCGTCTGAAAGGTTCAACCGAGGACGCTCCGCCGGAAATGCTTTTGTGCGAGAGCAAGGCACTGACCGAACTGAACCGGACGACTGATGCCGTGCGGCTTTTGATGATCGCGAGGCAGAAAAACCCGGAAAACGCAGAAATTCAAACCGCGCTGGCCCAACTTCAGCCATTTCAGGCCCCGACCTTGGTCAATCCCGGAACCAGATACGGATCGGAAATCAAGATTTTGCCCAAACCAGAAAGAACTGACCACTAAAAAAGGGAGCGTGACCTTTCCGCCACGCTCCCCAAATCTTAAAAAATCGCTCATTCAAGCGGAGCCGGAGCGTCCTCTTCAGGTTTAGGCGCTTCCGGAGCCACGGCATCTTCCGCAGGGGCTTCCTCAGCCGGAGCCGCTTCCTCAGCCGGGGCCGCTTCCTCAGCCGGAGCCGCTTCCTCAGCCGAAGCCGCTTCCTCAGCCGGAGCCGCTTCCTCAGCCGGGGCCGCTTCCTCAGCCGGAGCCGCTTCCTCAGCCGGAGCCGCTTCCTCAGCCGGAGCCGCTTCCTCAGCCGGAGCCGCTTCTTCTGCCGGAGCCGCTTCCTCAGCCGGAGCCGCTTCTTCTGCCGGAGCCGCTTCTTCTGCCGGAGCTTCTTCCGCAGGAGCCGCTTCTTCAGCCGGAGCCTCTTCCGCAGGAGCCGCTTCTTCCTTCACTTCCTTGGCTTTGGCCTTTTTACTGACCGACTTGAAGAGTCCGCGCCAAATGTAAACGTTCTTCGCGTTGATAGCTTCGTCCTGATTCGGATCGAAAATGACACCGGTGAAAATGAATTCCTTGCCCTTCCCGTTTTTGGGAGCCGGACCGATGATTTTCACTTCTTTTTCCGAGCCTTTCAGCTTGACGGTCATGACCGTTTTTCCGCTAATCTTGCCGGTCTTAACGATCTTTCCAACGACCAGGATCCCTTTCCCATGATTTTCTTTCTTGAGCAAAGACTTCATGGTTTTATTCAGCTTTTTCGCTTCTTTCAGCGAGCCGAACTTTGCGATTTTTTCTTTCGCCAGGGATTCTAACTCGTCACCGTCTTTCAGGAAGCTGATTTTCATCATCGTATCCTGGAACGCATCGAGATTGGCCGGATCCCATTCCGGAACGACCGACGCCGGGTCGAATTCAGGAAGGTGCGCAGAATCGAATTTCGTCGCGGCCGCGGCAGCCGAATCGACTTCATCTTCATCCATCTCGAAGCTGAAATCTCCGTCGCCCAGTTCCGAGCTTTCGTCCGTTGCATCCTCAGTTTTCTGATCCGGAGCCGCCGTCTGAGCGACCTGACGCGGATTTTCGACCGGGATTACCTCGGGTTCATCGGGAGCCAAATCACGTTCCGGGTCGAAGCCGAGCATCGTGTATTTCCAGACTTCCACCGGGACATTGGGGAAATTCTTCGCGTATTTGTAACTGGCCTTAATGAACGGCGTCGGGATCTTGTACAGACCACCCGGGGCCGGTCTTTCAAAGGCGAGGTATGAGCCCCAAACGATGTAGTGGGCCAGCGGGAACGCCATCAAAGCGCCAAGCACGATTTTGATCAGCTCACCCACCACCGTGTGTTTTTTCTTCGGCCTCGCACGGCGAACGATTCGTTTGACCGGTTTCGGCGCTTCTGCCGCGGCCGCCGCACTTTCCGCCGGATTTTCAGCCACCGGGCCGGTTTCCGCTCCTGCCTCGGCCCCAAAATTCATGGCCACGGGCTCAGCCGTTTCGGACTCGGAAACTTCACCGGCTCCCAAACCGCCGATTCCGCCAAAATCGAAAGCGGGCGATTCTTCCTGAGCCGCTTCCTCTCCCTCCACAGCGGATTCCTCTGCGGCTTCTTCGTCCGTTTCCTCGACAATTTCCTCTACGTATTCTTCCTCAGTCGCATCTTCCGCGGGTGCAGAGTCCTCAGCGGTTTCTTCTGCCGGAGCTCCGAAATTGAAAAGGCCTTCCGCGGGCGCTTCTTCCGCAGGAGCAAACTCCTGGGCCGGTTCTTCAGCCGGAGCTCCAAAATTGAAAAGGCCTTCCGCGGGCGCTTCTTCCGCCGGAGCAAACTCCTGGGCCGGTGCTTCGGCTGGAGCTCCGAAATTGAAAAGACCTTCCGCCGGCGCTTCTTCCGCAGGGGTAAACTCCTGGGCCGGTTCTTCGGCTGGAGCTCCGAAATTGAAAAGACCTTCCGCGGGCGCTTCTTCCGCCGGGGTAAACTCCTGGGCCGGTTCTTCGGCTGGAGCTCCGAAATTGAAAAGACCTTCCGCCGGCGCTTCTTCCGCCGGAGCAAACTCCTGGGCCGGTTCTTCAGCCGGAGCTCCAAAATTGAAAAGTCCTTCCGCGGGCGCTTCTTCCGCCGGGGCTTCTTCTGCGGGGAAAGTCCTTTCTTCCTGCGCAAAATTGAAAAGGTCCTCATTCGGAGCACCCGTTTCAACCGGCGGAACTTCACTGACTTCCTCAGGGAATGCAGGAGTCGCGGGTTCTTCAGACGGCTCAACGTTTTGAGGCTCCGCGGAACCTTCAAAATTCAAATCAAAAAGGTTGGACTCTTCTTTTTTTTCCGGCACATCATTCTGATTCGCGGAATTTAAATTATTCAGGAAATCATCAAAATTACTCATAAATCGGCCCAAAAGGGTAAAGGATTAATCGGGTTTAAAAAATTCCTAAGAAATCAATATTACTATTTTACTCTATTTTTAGGTTTTTACAAGAAATTACCCCCCTAAAAATATAAAAAATCTTGAAAAAAAACAGAAAAATTTTCCTCGTCGAAAGAAAATCCAATTTGATCAAGGATTAAAAATCCGCGGGCCTGTCGAAACGCCGATCCGACGGAAAATCCTTTCCCTCTTCAATGATCGCGATGGCCGTTGCAGTCGCGTGGCAGGAGCAGTGCGAAATCGTCACGAGAATCTCCGAGATGCCCCGTTCCAGAACGGCTTTCAGCACACCTCCGCCCAGACAGACGTACGGCGCACCGGACGGAGCGTTGCGCACTTCCATATCGCGCCAGGCGATCCCGTGGATCCACCCCGTCCCGATGGCTTTCAGGATCGCCTCTTTCGCGCACCACCGCCCCGAGTAACTCTCCAGAGACTGTTTTTTTGAAAGGCAGTAAGCGTTTTCCCAGTCCGTATAAACCCGACCAGTGAAATATTCCCCGTGTTTGTCGAGCATTTTCTGAATGCGCGCGTTTTCCGTAATATCAGTACCGAGGCCGTAGATACGCATGAAAATAAAAAACTGGAAAAACGAATTAAACCGTCAACATTACGGCCGGCGGAACAAACACGACCAAGCCTTGAATGGTTCTTTCCTCGCCCGGGAGTAAATCGTTCCCGGCCGGATCTCTACCACTTCAAACAGCGCGCCCAATTCGTTGAAAATATCCTCCTGACCCACCGTAGGCAGGAAATATTGCCGCACATCTTCGGGGGTGAACTCTTCCTCATTGCTTCCCGCCAGCGTATAATAATACGAGCCGGGCTTCGTTACACGCCACAAAAGATTGAAATACTGCTGAAGGAACGACCGCCGGATGAAATGGTAAAATCCAATATCATACACGAAGTCGAATTTCTGCTTGGACTGGTTCACGAATTTGAAAATGTCCTCGTGAACAATACGCAGGAAGAGATTCTTCTCCCTCGCCCGAATACGAGCGCGGTCAATGGCCATCGCGGAGCAGTCCACCGCTGTCATTTCGAAGCGATGCTGCGTCATGAAAAGGGCCTCAATACCACTTCCGCAGCCGATTTCCAGCGTTGAGCAGTGCGGCGGTATAATATTCGAGTTTATAACGCTTTTAAAATCCGGCTCCAGCAGCCCCGTATCCCACGGCGGCGTGCCCTGCCGATAAAAATCATCCCAGTCAAACTCTTTACTCGGTTTTAAAATAGAAGGCTCTTTGGAGTTCGTGGTGTTAATCTCCAGCCCCTCCAGCGTCAACTCAATTTTAAATTCTTCAGGTACTTTAATGTAATCGTTCATGTCAACTGTCCTAAATAGATCGATATTAATGCAGGTATATTCTAAACCATAATAATCAAAAATAAAAGGGGGGAGGAAAAAATTTTTTTGAAATTTTTTAATTTTTAATCGTTTTTTTCCTCACAGACCATTTTATTTGACGTTTCAACCAATGACTTCGACTTTTTTTCTTACATTTTATCCTTCTTATTTTGTCTATTTTCTCCTCCTTCCCGTTTCATTCACGTTTTTCTTATTCTTTTTACGAAAAAGCGACCTCACGGAGATGAAATCCCTAAAAAATGACGGCGCGAATCCTTTTCCAAAATTCTGGAAATTTTCTCAAAAAATTATAGGAAATACTTGAAAAAAAAACTAAAAAATTTATAATGAAGAAAGTGTACCAAAAACTGTCAGGTTTTCGCCTTTTTCCCCAAAGGTCAATCTCCCATGAAAAAAAACAACCAGTACGAACGCGCTTTTGAGGCTTATATGCAATTTCTCGGTCTTCCCTGCCTCGCAACCCGGGAACAAAAAAGAAATTTAATTGACGAAAATCCTGACGATTCTTTGAAAAACTTCGATTTTATTGTCTCTTCCCACCAAATCTCGGCTCCCAAATCCTGGTCGGAAAGCGAGGGGACCAACTACCTGAACGAGCTTTCCATCGGCAAAAAAGAGTCCTCTCTCCCACCGATCTGGCTCATCGACATCAAAGGGCGCAAATTCCCGTCCGGCTTTAAATCTCCGCAGTATTGGCGGAACTGGATCGCGGAGGAAGATCTACTCTGCCTGACGCGCTGGGAGAGTTTCTTCGGGCTGAATTTCCACGGTCTTTTCGTTTTCGTTTACGACGTTTGCGGCCCGAAACTTCCCGTTCCCGAGCATCGTCTTTTCACGTTTGAAGGGACGCGCTACGCATTTTTCGCGGTCCCTCTGATCATCTACCGGGACCACAAACGAAACCTTTCCCAGCAGTGGCAAACCGTCACGATGCCGACCGACCTTTTCCGGAAATACGCGGTTTCGCTGGACGAATTTTTTAAATAATTCGGTACGCAGAACTGCCTCGAAAGGTTTTTCCTCTTGACAAAAAACGAAAAATGGACTATTGTTCCTTCATCATTGAAGAACCCATTTTTACAGAGGAAAAGTCGAATATGCAGTCCTGCTACCAGGGAATTTCACCCGTCAGTCTTCGCACGATACTCTCGGACGCAGAGCTTTTTGGCGCGGATGATTTCGTGATGCTCAACGCCGTCACGGACGTTCATCAGATCCATCCCGGGGACGTTTACTTCGCCCTTCGCACCCCTCGGGAGGATGGCCATCTGGCGATCGATGACGCCATTCGCCGCGGGGCCGGGGCCATCGTTTCGGAAGAAATGACCTCGAATCCCTTTAAAATGACGTCGGACGGGAAGCTGGTTCCTCTGTTTCTGGTAAAATCAACCCAGGCCGCCTACGCCCGTGCGTGCCAGGCCCTTTACCGTTTCCCCGCCCGGCAAATGAATACGGTCGGGATCAGCGGAACGAGCGGCAAAACCATGACCGCATTCCTCACGGCCGCGATTCTCGGCGCCGCCAACCAGAACGTCGGGATGCTCAGCTCGCTCGGCTGCTACGACGGCGTGGACGCTTCTTCCTGCTCGATCACTTCCCTTCCGCCGAAACGGACCAGCAGCTGGCTCTCGCGGATGCTCCAGAACGACTGCAAATGCGCCGTGATGGAAATTTCCAGCCAGGCGTTGGCCCAGTCCCGGCTCGAGGGGATCGAGTTTCAGACCGTCTGCTTGACGAACATTCTGCGCGACCACCTCGATTTTCACGGCTCGCTCGACGAGTACCGCAAAGCCAAAATGCGCCTTTTCGAGTACATGACCTGCGGCGGAACCGCCATCATTAATGCGGACGATCATATCGTGTCGGAGGTGACGAACTGGCTCGAAATCCCGACCATCCGCTACGGGATGAAAAAGGAAGCGGACGTTTCTGCCATCGTTCTGGAACAATACGCGGAGGAACAGACCGTTCTGCTGACTGCCGGTTCTGAAACTCTTCCTCTGCGGACGCGAATCGTCGGAAATCATTACATTTACGACTGCCTCGCCGCTGCCGCGATCGGTCTGCGCTACGGTCTGGACCTGACGACGATCGTCCGGGGAATCGAATCCGTTGACGTGATTCCCGGCCGAATGGAACGCCTGGAGTGCGGCCAGCCGTTTTCGGTTTTGGTCGATGCCGCCCATACCAGGGAGGAACTGCGTTCCACGCTCCGGTTCCTTCACGAAGTGACGTCAGGGCGGATCCTGACGGTCTTCGGCGTCCCGGGAGAGACGGGTAAGGCGCAAAGGCCCAAGCTTGCGGATCTGGTCTCACGGCTTTCGAATCGGGTCGTTTTTACCGATCTGAATCCCGGAAATGAAGACGCGGAGGAAATCACGAACGACCTGATGAGCGGCGTTCAGGCACGCCATACGCGGCGGGTCACGGTCTGCCACAATCGGGCGGAGGCGATCCGGAAGACGCTTTCCCTGGCCGAACCGGGGGACTGTGTGCTGATCGTGGGAAAAGGAAACGAGAAATTTCAGTACATCGGCGGAGAAGCAAAGAAACACGACGATCGGGAGATCGCGAAAAGGTGGCTTTTCCAGCATTAAGGAAAACTTTGGGATCGATCCAAAGAAAAAAGCCGATCGTTTTACCGACCGGCTTTTTTTATCGGTAAATGATTCAAATCATTCGGCGTCGAAGGTCGGTTTCACGGCTTCGGCCTTTTTGTCGTTCTTGACCAGTTCAAGAATCGCACGGGTTCCAGCGTCGCCCAAACGCGGTTTGGCAAGGCGCAGGATGCGGGTGTAACCACCCTGACGATTCACAAACATCGGGGCGATCGTGTCGAACAGGACCTTCACGGCTTCTTCGTCATGGAGAAGCTGGACCAGACGACGGCGAGCGGCAACGACCGGCGCGTTCGCTTTGTTCCACTTCTGCCAGTCTTCGCTGTTGCGCCACTTTTTGTAGGCGTCACTGCGACGGTCCGCGGTCGGGATCATGGCGTCTGCGGCAGCTTTCGCTTCCAGAACGTTCTTCGCAGTGGTGATGCACTTCTCGACGAACGGACGGACTTCTTTAGCCTTCTGGATCGTCGTGATGATGCGGCCTTTGACTTTCGGAGCCTGTTTCGGATCCGCGTAGGCCTCTTCCGGACGCTCGGTCAGGAAAAGCGAGTTGGCCAGCATACGGAGAAGAGCGCGCTGGTGTTTCGGGTTACGGCCAAATTTACGACCTGCAAAACGATGTCTCATGGGATTACCTTCTTTCTGGGGTTAGAAACTCAAACGAGTTTCGGTTAAAAACGAGCCATGCCCAAACACGATTACGAGGAATCTTTCAGCGAAACCGGAACAACTAACGAATAAATCTTCGATTCAATCCGGCGCGTAATTCCGGCCTTCGGCCTTCATTACCGCCTTTCATTCGTTATTCATTATTCATTGATTTCGTGGGTGTCTGTTCACGCCCCAATGCCAAACGGACCGGCACACACCGGCCCGCGTAATGTCAGAACTGCGGGGTACGCATGACCGGAAGACGCATTCCAAGCTGGAGTCCGTTTTCCTGCAGTTTCTCACGGATTTCTTTGAGGGAAGTTTCGCCGAAGTTACGCACTTCGAGAAGCTCGTCCTCGGTTTTGGAAACGAGGTCGCGAATCGTCGCGATATGAGCGGTTTCGAGACAGTTGCTCGCACGGACGCCCAGATGCAGTTCCGAAACGCTCATGGAAAGTTTGGCTTCCATGATCGGATCGATCTCATTTCCGGTAACTTTTCGTTCAGTATGGATCTGTTCACCAAGTTCCGAACACTGGACGAAAGGATTAAGATGTTTGCGAAGAATCTTCGCTGCTTCAACCAGAGCGATTTGCGGATTGATCGAACCATCCGTCCAAATTTCCATGATCAATTTGTCGTAGTTCGTTTTCTGTCCGACTCGGGTTTCGACGACTTCATAACGCACTCTCGTGACAGGACTGAACGTTGCATCGAGCGGAATCGTTTCCTGCACGGAATTATGCCGTTCGCTGGCCGGGACATAACCGCGGCCTTTTTCGACGACCATTTCCATGGCAAAATTAACGTCCTTGGTCAGCGTCGCGATCAGGTGGTCTTTATTAATGATCTCAACCTGATGGTCCGTCTGAATATCCGCGCCGGTGATCGGGCCGACGGAATGTTTCTCAATGCGCAAAACCCGCGGCGTTTCCGATTCGGAACGCACGATGAGGGATTTCACGTTCAATACAATATCCGTAACATCTTCCAGGACACCCTCGAGAGTGGTGAATTCATGGGAAACCCCCTGAAGTTTCATCTGCGTAACCGCGGCACCTTCCAAACTGGAAAGGAGGATACGGCGGAGACTGTTTCCGACAGTCGTACCGAAACCGCGTTCAAAGGGTTCCGCGACGAACTTGCCGTAACGGTCGGTCAATGTTTCTTTGTCGCAAGAAACCATACTGGGCAGTTCCAGCCCGCGCCATCGCGTTCGCTTAAGCATTCAATTCCTCCTGGAGAAAAAAAGTTGGGAGTTAGGAACAGGAATAAGTTGCAGCCCCCTCAAATTACGAGGGGGGACAAGCTGCCTGATGCGAATCAGACACGACGACGTTTCTTCGGGCGGCAGCCGTTGTGCGGCAGCGGAGTAACGTCTTCGATGGTTTTCACGGTCAGACCGGCAGCTTCCAGAGCGTTGATCGCGCTTTCACGTCCACTTCCAGGACCTTTGACACGGACATCAACGTCTTTCAGACCGAACTTGATGGCTTTTTCCGCGGCAGACTGAGCTGCAAGCTGACCAGCGAACGGCGTACTCTTACGGCTTCCTTTGAAACCACTGTTTCCAGCGGTGGACCAGCATAAAGTATCGCCCTTGGTATCGGTAATGGTAACAATTGTGTTGTTAAACGTCGCTTTGATGTGGACAATGCCACTCGTTACGTTGCGACGAACTTTGCGTTTTTTTGCCTTCGCCACTTGGGACACTCCTAAACTTGACTCAGCGGACGGAAATGCCGAAAAAGTCCAGCTCCGCCGCTGATTTTTTGATTAAATACGCTACACCGGAATTCGGACCATCCGAATCCGATCTCGACACGATACGGACTTCGTATAATACTAATATTAACGAATGTCCTTAACACCCTTTTTACCAGCGACTGTTTTCGCCGGACCTTTACGGGTACGAGCATTGGTTCTGGTACGCTGACCACGGACCGGAAGACCACGGCGATGACGGAGACCGCGATAGCAGGCGATCTCTTTCAGGCGCGCGATATTCTGGGCAACGGTACGGCGAAGATGACCTTCGACGACGTAGTCGTCCGAATCGAGCAGAGCCGCAAGTTCAGCGACCTGCTTCTCGGTCATTTCACGCGCTTTGATAGTCGGATCAACACCAACCGTGCGGCAAAGATCCAAAGCGGTTTTCAAGCCAATTCCGTAAAGATACGTCAACGAATGCGCTGCGGGGCGATCGTTCGGAATATCAACACCTAACAAACGAGGCATGAAATTTCTCCTGACAAACAAATACTGTAAACTCTTCTTTGATGCTTACCGGGTTCCGCCGAAAACGCAGGCAACGAACCTGCACCGTTCGCGGCGGCACCAAACATCAAAACAAAACCTCAACCCTGACGCTGCTTATGGCGCGGGTTCTTGCAAATGACGCGAACAATGCCCTGGCGACGAATCACCTTGCAATCTTCGCAGATACGTTTCACACTGGCACGGACTTTCATTTTCGTTTTTCCTGATTAAAAGTTCCAAATATACCATAAGAAAGCATATTTTAACTTATTTTTATTTTTTTGCAAGGACCCGCACCCAAAATTTTTGCTTTTTTTTTATATTTCTTGAAAATTTTGTCTTTTTTTCCTCTGCACCATTGAATTTTTCTAAAGTACGTGTATAATATTTTCACTTTTTACCCTTCCGGGCCCATTTTCGTGTTCACCCACGATAGACCTCCGCGCCTTCATTTTCCCTTTTTCCCCTTCATTATTCCCGATTCCTCATCATTTATGGCCCAGTTTATCCTCCGTGACGTTCATTACGCTCTTGGCTACCCGCCGCTGCTCGATCACGTCAACCAGACAGTCGAGCCGGGCGAGAAAATCGCCCTCATCGGGCGGAACGGCGCCGGGAAATCGACCCTTCTGAAAATTCTGAATCAGGATCTGGCCCCGGACTCGGGCGAGATCACCCGCTCGCAGGGGCTTCAGACCATGCTTCTGACCCAGCAGGTCCCGGTCGGGCTGACCGGGCGCGTGATGGACGTGATCACGAGCGGCCTGAAAAAGGACGGCGAGCTTCTGAGCCGTTTTCACGAAGTCACCGCGGGGATCGCCCGAGCCTACGAAACCGGCGAGGTGGACCGGGCCGAGTCCCTCCAGAAAGAACTGGATCGGCTTCAGCACGAGCTGGAAATTTCCGGCGCGTGGGAGGCTCACCGCAAAGTGGAAAACGTTCTGCAGAAAATCGGAATCGACGGCGAGGCGGAGATCTCCACGCTCTCGGCCGGCAAAAAACGCCGCGTCCTGTTCGCCCGTGCGGTCGTGGCGGAGCCGGACGTTCTGTTGCTCGACGAGCCGACGAACCACCTCGATCTCGCGTCGATCCTCTGGCTCGAGGAGTTTCTGAACAAGTACGAGAAGACCGTGATCTTCGTCACGCACGACCGAATGTTTCTGCGGCACGTCGCCACGTCGATCTGGGAGCTGGATCGCGGAAATCTGTTCCGCTACGACTGCGGCTACGACGTTTACCTCGACCGGCGCGAGCAGCGGCTTCATGCCGAGGAAAAGGAACTGGAGCACTTCCAGAAGAAACTCGCTCAGGAAGAAATCTGGATCCGGACCGGGATCATGGCCCGCCGCACGCGCAACGAGGGCCGGGTCCGCGCCCTGAAGCAGATGCGCCGGGATGCTGCGCTCATTCGAAAGGACCCGGGGGTCGCGAACATCCGGATCCAGGAGGGGCTCACCTCCGGCCGGCTCGTGATCCAGGCGAAGGGCCTGAGCTTCACGTTCCCCGCGACGGAAAATACGCCCGAATTCCCGGTGGTCCAGGACCTCACGTTCCAGCTGATGCGTGGGGACCGCGTGGGGATCCTCGGCCCGAACGGCGTGGGAAAGACCACCCTGCTCCGCCTTCTGCTCGGTCAGTTGAAGCCCGACGCCGGCGAGATCCGCCACGGGACCCAGCTGCAAATTTCGTACTTCGACCAGCTCCACGCGACGCTGAACGAGGAAGAATCCGTGCTGGAAAACGTCAGCGACGGCTCGACGCACGTCACGGTGAACGGCCAGAAGCAGCACGTGCTGGGCTACTTGCGCGACTTCCTCTTTTCCGAGGAACGCTCCAAAATGCCGGTGAAGTTTCTGTCCGGCGGCGAGAAAAACCGGCTTTTGCTCGCGAAACTGTTCATCAAACCGTCGAATATTCTGGTGATGGACGAGCCGACGAACGACCTGGATCTGGAAACGCTCGACCTGCTCGAAGAAAAGCTGGCCCAGTACCCCGGCACACTGCTGCTGGTGAGCCACGACCGGGAGTTCGTGAATAACGTGGTGACTTCGACGCTCGTTTTTGAGGGGGCCGGCCGGGTCCGGGAATTCGTCGGCGGCTACGACGACTGGTACGCGCAAAGCCGTCAGGAGGAAAAGGCCGAGGAGGAACGTCAGGCGGCCAAAAACCAGAAAAAAGCGGCGGCGCCAAAACCCGCTCCTGCGCCCAAGGCGGAACCGCAGGGAAAGCGCCTGACCTACAAAGAAAAGCTGGAGCTGGAAAAACTCCCTGGCCAGATCGAGGAGCTGGAGGCCCGTCAGGAGGAGATCAACGCGAAACTCTCCGAGCCGGATTTCTTCCAGAAAAACGAGGCGGAATTTATCCGTTTGACCCGCGAAGCGGAGAAAGTCCAGCGCGAGCTGGAAAGTCTCTACGCGCGCTGGGATGAGCTGGAGTAATGGGCTAAACTCCTTCAAAAGTCACACTTGAACACCAAATCAGCAAGAACGCACAAGCCGAATAAGGCCCCGCGGATTAGGCGGATTAAGCGGATCGAGGCGGATTTTTTAAATGATTTTAATTCATTTTTTTAATCCGTTTAAATCCGCTTAATCCGCCTAATCCGCGGGGCCTTGTTCGGGTGAACTCTTCGCCTGATTTGGTGCTTCAGGTGAAGACTGATGAATTCTCCAACTCAAAAGCTTTTAGAATCTCAGCATTTCGCGCATTTCTTCAAACCGGCGGTCGATGTCCGCGCGGGTCGAGCGTTTCAGAGCGTCGAAACTGAAGTCTTCGATCGTGAAACTGGCCGTCACCGTGGCGTAGATCATCGCTTTTTTGATCGTCTCAAAGTCGCAGTTTTCCTGGGAGGCGAGGTAGCCCATGAACGCGCCGGCAAAGCAGTCGCCCGCGCCGGTCGGCTCGATGACTTTCCGGGACGGGTATGCCGGGAAAACGCAGACTTTCCCGTCTTTGTTCTGGAAAAGGCTTCCGTGCGCGCCCTTCTTGATGATGACGAAGTTCGGCCCCATCTTCAAAATCTCGTCCGCACATTCGAAAAGATCCGTCTTCCCCGCCAGAAGCTGCGCCTCCGAGTCGTTCAGGATCAGACCGTCGACCTTTTTCAGGACCTCGTCCAGCTCGCCGCGGAAGCCATTAATATAATAGTCCATCGTGTCGGCCACGATCAGCTTCGGGGCGATCGCCGACTCGATCACTTCCATCTGCGACGCCGGTGAATTGTTCGCCAGGAAAATGTACGGGCATTTCCGCGCCGCTTCGGTCAGGTTCGGGTGGAACTCGACGCAGCAGTTCGGGCAGAACGAAAGGGTGGACCGGTTATTCATGTCGGCCTCGTAAACCGCTTCCCACGACGTGGTTTTCTCGCCCGGCACGATCTGGAGGTTTTCAATATTAATGTTATGCGCCTGGAGCATTTTGGAGTCTTCGTCCTTCCAGTCTGCGCCGCCGACCCGGCCGGAAGCAAAGACTTTCGTGTAAAAGGACGCGCCGTAAGAGGCGTGGGAGCCGGTGCCGCCGAGGACGTTTTCGCGTCGGGCGGTCTGCGTGTTGATCGTATCGAACGCGAACGAGCCAACGATGAGCAAATCAGCCATGAGTTTTCCCTCAATCTGAAAATGAAAAAGTCTGAAAAAATAAAAACTTTCCGCGTATTTTAACTGAAATCGGCGGAAAGTCAATCGGGGGGCGGTAAAATTTAAAGGCCCCCTCAAAGAGTCAGGCTGGTTGACTTCATCAAATAAAGCGCGAAAAGCTGCAAAATCGAAAACCCGTTAAAAATCGCGTGGGCGGTGAATCCCGGCAGGAGGCGCCGCGTCCGCCAGTACAGGATCCCGAACACGAGCGCGATCGGGATCAGCGCGATAAAATCCGGCGCGCAGTAATTCTTGAGCGGAGCCGCCAGAATCCCCTGGATCAAGTACGTGAGTTCCGCCGCCGCACCAAAACCCAACGCTCCGAGGCACAAATCCTTCTTCCAGAACCGGAAATCCAGCCCGATTTCCCGCCAGTTCAGACCGAGCGGCCCTTTCAGGAGCCAAATGCTGAACGCCAGGACCAGAATCGACGTGACGGCCAGAGTGCCGAACTGCACCCCAAGCGCGTGTTCCGAGGGGTAAGTGGGCGTGGCCTTTCGAAAGTGCATGAACGAAAACAGAAGCGCGACCAGGATCACACTGCGCCAGCCGTTCCCGCGTCGCTTCCGGAAAAATTCCCGCTCCCGCGCATCGAACCAGCCCTGAATGATGAGCCGAAAAATGAATTCCTCGAAAAATGGTGCCACCAGCGCGATGTACGACGCCATGAACAAAAACTTGAGCGGTGAGGGATTCTTTTCGAGAAAAACCAGCGCAGAGTGTTCGGTCTGCGAATCGTTTTCCTGCACCAGGGCCGGTTTTTCGGCCGAATCCCCAGTGGACTTTCCGGTCGGGTTTTCCGGCGAGAGGAACATCATGACCGCCAGCGCGAAAGACGGGATCGCCACGAACGCCCCGAGGATCAAAAAGCACGCATCCCCGCGCCACCGCGCGCGCCGCAGCGGGTTCTGCTTCGGCAAAATCCCTTTCCCCGACGCAAGCCGAATGGCCAAAAACGTCCACGTGAGGAGAAAAGCCGCGGCTGGAAACAGGATGAGGAGGCGGATCAGCATTTTATTTTTCTTTTCTTGTAATATTTATGAAAACGTCCCCGTGTGAGGGCTTGATTTTTTTATTCCTCTTCTTATAATACAGTATTAATCGTTTTTGTCAAGAAGGACCCCGAATTACTTCGTCACTCATTCCTTAAAAGGAGGTTTTCATGCTGAATTTCCAATACTGCAATCCGGTCAACGTCGTTTTTGGAAAAGGCCAAATCGCGAAGCTGGCCGAACTGGTCCCGGCAGACGCCAGGGTCATGATGACTTACGGCGGCGGCTCCATCAAGCGCAATGGCGTGTACGAGCAGGTCATGGCCGCGCTGGCTGGCCGAAAAGTCATTGAGTTTGGCGGGATCGAGCCGAACCCGAAGTACGAAACCTGCATGAAGGCGGTCGATATTTGCAAGTCAGAAGGGGTCGATTTCCTGCTCTCCGTCGGGGGCGGAAGCACGCTGGACGGGACGAAATTCATCGCCGCTGCTGCAAAATACACCGCGACCGAGGACCCGTGGGACATTTGCCTGAAGGGGACGCCCGTCACGGACGAGATCCCGATCGGCTGCGTCATCACGCTCCCCGCCACCGGCTCGGAGATGAACGGCTGGTCCGTCGTTTCGCGTCTCTCGACGGACGAAAAGCTCTCGTTCTGGAGCCAGCTCAGCTTCCCGAAATTCTCCATTCTGGACCCCGAGGTCACCATGTCGCTGCCGGAGCGTCAGGTCGCGAACGGGATCGTCGATACTTTCGTGCACGTCTGCGAGCAGTACGTGACCCGGCCGGTCAACACGCCGATCCAGGACCGTCAGGCGGAGGGCGTTTTGCTCACGCTCATTGAGGAAGGCCCGAAAGCGCTTTCCGACCCGAAAAATTACGACGTCCGCGCGAATCTGATGTGGGCCGCCACGGTGGGCCTGAACGGCTGGCTGGCCAAAGGCGTCGTGGAGGACTGGGGCACGCACGCCATCGGGCACGAAATCACCGCCTTCACCGGCACGGACCACGGCAAAACGCTGGCGCTGGTCATGCCCGCCCTTTGGAAGTACCTGCGCCGCGAGAAGGAGGCGAAGCTCCTCCAGTACGCCGACCGTGTGTGGGGGATCCGCGGAGACGACAAAGACGCGGTCATTGACGCCGCCATTGAAAAGACCGTGGAATTCTTCAAATCGGTCGGCTGCGACGCTTCCCGCAGTGCGTACGGCGTGACGGACGAAGTGATCGAGAAGATCGTCCTCGTGTTTGAGCGCCGCGGCACGAAAATCACCGAGTGCGCGATCGGTGCGCACGAGATCTGCGAGATTCTGAAACTCTGCGCGAAGTAAAAACCTGGCGAGCGGGGCCAGTCATGGCCCCGAAAAGCCTCCCTCTTCGAGGGGGGTGGCCCGAAGGGCCGGGGGGAGTTAAAAGACGCGGCCACCCGACTCCCCCAGTCTCGCTGTGCGAGCCAGCCCCCTCTGTGAGGGGGCCTTTAAACGACGCTTTCAACGTCGTCGCTATAAGGAGATCAATTCCATGTCCCGTTTTTGGACCCTGCTGCTCTGCTGTTTGGCTTTGCTGATCCTGGCCTTCCTGGTCTTGGGCCACATCCGTCGTGCCTCCTTTGAGTGGGAGGGGACAAAAATCACCAAATTCATCGGCAAGGAAACCCACGTCGTCATTCCCAAAGGGACGACGGAAATCGGAGCGGGTGCGTTCCTGACGTGCGATTCCATCAAAACCGTCGTTATTCCCGAGGGCGTGACGAAGATCGGAGATCATGTATTCGCGGGTTGCACGGAATTAACCTCCGTCGTCCTTCCCGAGGGCGTAACGGAAATTGGATGGGGGGCGTTTGATTCCTGCGACGCTTTGACCTCCATCAATATTCCCGATAGTGTCCGGGAAATCAGGGACCACGCGTTTCATTTTTGCTATTCGTTAAAGGAATGGACGATCTCTCCCACTCATCCTTATTTCAAGAGCGCTGGAGCCGGTCTGCTGACCAAAGACGGCAAGATTTTGCTCGAATGTCACGGCGCTGTAGGAGAATACCGTATCCCGGACGGTGTGACGAAAATCAACGAGTATGCGTTCGGCGGCAGTAAATTCCTGACGTCTGTCGTCATTCCTGAAGGCGTGACGGAGATTGACGAGGCGGCGTTTCTTTTCTGCGATGCATTGACCTCCGTCGAGATCCCGGAAGGAGTGACAGAAATTGGAAGCGAAGCGTTCAACCATTGCCCGAACCTGACGATCCATGCGCCAGCAGGGGCCACGGTGGAAAAATACGCCAAAGAAAATAAAATCCCCTTTGAGGCCAAATAGAGAAAACCCGCAGTTTTTGCGGCCGGGCCGGCCGCGGACGGCGAGCCGCCGTCCCTCCGTATTAAGTCCTGCCCCCCCTTGCAATTTCTTTTGCTTTGGTCTAAAATAAACGTCTGATCCATTTTCCAGCCTTTTTTCTTTAACCCAAGGAGTCAACCATGCTTTCCCGCCGTACATTCCTCAAAACCGGCGCCGCCTCCGTCCTCGCTGCCGGCACGTTCACGAACCTGGTCTCAATGGCCGCCGAACCCACCAAAGAAGGGAAATTCATCTGGGGCAATCTGCTGCACCTCGGCCGTAATATGTGGGGCGACGCGCCATCGGCCCTCGTTCCCAAAACCGGCAAACTGGTCTGCGACGACGCGGTCTGGGAGAAGATCACGAACGAAATGCAGGCCGTCGGGATGAACCTGCTGGTCATCGACCTGGGCGAAGGCGTTCAGTACAAGAGCCACCCGGAACTGGCCGTCAACGGCTCGTGGAGCATCGAGAAGCTCCAGAAAGAGCTGAAACGCCTGCGTTCCATCGGCATTGAACCGATCCCGAAGCTCAACTTCTCGGCGTGCCACGACGTTTGGCTCGGCGAGTATTCGCACATGGTCTCGACGCAAAAATACTACGAAGTCTGCGCCGATCTGATCCAGGAAGTCTGCGAGATCTTCGACACGCCGCGCTTCTTCCATCTCGGCATGGACGAAGAAACGGCCCGCCATCAGAGCACCTACGAGTACGTCGTGATCCGTCAGGGCGAGCTGTGGTGGCACGACTTCCTCTACTTCGTTGAGCAGGTCAACAAACAGAACGTCCGCCCGTGGATCTGGTCCGACTACTGCTGGGACCACAAAGAGGAATTTTACAAGCGGATGCCGAAGTGCGTCCTTCAGAGCAACTGGTACTACAGCAGATCCTTTGACCCCACGCAGAGCAAGTACGTGCAGGCGTACCTCGACCTCGACAAGGCGGGGTACGATCAGGTCCCGACCGGCTCGAACTGGAACAACGACGAGAACTTCGAAGGGACGGTCGAGTTCTGCTCGAAGAATCTCTCGCCGGAACTGCTGAAAGGCTTCCTCCAGACGGCCTGGAAGGCGACGACCGAAGAATTCCTTGACCGCCAGTTGACCGCGGTCGCGCAGGTGAAGGCCGCGAAGGAAAAACTGGAAGGAACGAAGTAAAAGAGCGCACCTCCAGGCCGTGCCTGCCCCCTTGACAGTGCACGGCCCGCGTGCTAAAATTGAAATTGATCCATTTCCCTGCCTTTTTTCTCTAACCCAAGGAGCAAATCCATGCTTAACCGCAGAACTTTCCTTAAAACCGGCGCCGCTTCCGTTCTCGCCGCCGGCGCGTTTACGAACCTGGTCTCCATGGCCGCCGAACCCACCAAAGAAGGTCAATTCATCTGGGGCAACATGCTCAACCTCGGCCACAACATGTGGGGCGACTCCACGACCGCCTACACTCCCAAGACGAATAAACTGCTCTGCGAAGACGCTTTATGGGAGAAACTCACGAACGAAATGCAGGCCGCCGGTCTGAACCTCCTCCTGATCGACCTGGGCGAAGGGATCCAGTACAAGAGCCACCCGGAACTGGCGATCCAAGGCTCCTGGAGCATCGAAAAACTCCAGAAAGAGCTGAAACGCCTGCGCTCAATGGGGATCGAGCCGATTCCGAAGCTCAACTTCTCGGCTTGCCACGACACCTGGCTCGGTGAGTATTCCCGGATGCTTTCGACGCAGAAATATTACGAAGTCTGCACCGACCTGATCAAAGAGGTCTGCGAGATCTTCGACACGCCGCGCTTCTTCCATCTCGGCTACGACGAAGAAACGGCCGATCACCAGCGCAGCTACGAGTACGTCGTGATCCGCCAGGGTGAACTGTGGTGGCACGACTTCCTCTTCTTCGTCGATACGGTGAACAAACAGAACGTCCGGCCGTGGATCTGGTCCGACTTCTACTGGCACCACGACGAAGATTTCATGAAGCGCATGCCGAAGTGCGTCCTCCAGAGCAACTGGTACTACGGCGCGGAATTCGACATTGAAAAGCTCAAGACCACCAGCGAGTTCACCGCGAAGCGGGTCCAGACGTACATCGACTTCGACAAAGCGGGCTTTGATCAGGTCCCGACCGGCTCGAACTGGTCCAACGACGTGAACTTCGAGGGGACGGTCGAGTTCTGCACGAAGAACCTTTCGAAGGAGCACCTCAAGGGCTTCCTCCAGACGCCGTGGCACGCGACGACGTCCAATTTCACGGAACACCACCTGAAAGCAATAGCGCAGGTGAAAGCCGCGAAGGAGAAGCTGAACTGAGCGAAGCGTTCACTGACTGCTCATTTTTCACGCTGGAGGCCGTGCCTGGGGGACTTTGCGCCCCCTTGACAGTGCACGGCCCGCGTGCTAAAATTGAAATCGATCCAATTTCCTGCCTTTTTTCTCTAACTCAAGGAGCAAATCATGCTTAACCGCAGAAGTTTCCTCAAAACCGGCGCCGCCTCCGTTCTCGCTGCCGGCGCGTTCACGAATCTGACCTCCATGGCCGCGGAACCCGCCAAAGAAGGGAAATTCATCTGGGGCAATCTGATGCACCTCGGCTACAACATGTGGGGGGACGTCCCGACCGCCTACACTCCCAAGACGGATAAACTGCTCTGCAACGACGCGGTCTGGGAAAAAGTCACGAACGAAATGCAGGCCGCCGGGATGAACCTCATCGTGATCGACCTGGGTGAAGGGATCCAGTACAAGAGCCACCCGGAACTGGCGATCGAGGGCTCATGGAGCATCGAAAAGCTCCAGAAAGAACTCAAACGCCTGCGCTCAATGGGGCTCGAGCCGATCCCGAAGCTCAATTTCTCGGCCTGCCATGATATATGGCTCGGCGACTACTCCCGGATGCTTTCGACGCAGAAATACTACGAGGTCTGCACCGACCTGATCCAGGAAGTCTGCGAGATTTTCGAAACGCCGCGCTTCTTGCATCTCGGCTACGACGAGGAAACGGCCGAGCATCAGCGCACGCTCGATTACGTCGTGATCCGCCAGGGTGAACTGTGGTGGCACGACTTCCTCTTCTTCGTCGATACGGTGAACAAGCAGAACGTCCGCCCGTGGATCTGGTCGGACTACTGCTGGAATCACAAAGAAGCGTTCCTTCAGCGAATGCCGAAGTGCGTGCTTCAGAGCAACTGGTACTACGGTGCGAGTTTCGACCCGGAAAAGAGCAATTACGTTCAGACCTACCTCGACCTCGACAAAGCGGGCTTCGATCAGGTCCCGACCGCCTCGAACTGGTCCAATGACGTGAACTTCGGCGGTACGGTCGAGTTCTGCATGAAGAACCTCTCGAAGGAGCACCTCAAGGGCTTCCTCCAAACGCCGTGGCATCCAACGACCGAAGAGCGCCTTGAGCACCACCTGAAAGCCGTCGCGCAGGTCAAAGCCGCGAAAGAAGCGCTGAAGTAATTAATACGGGGACGACGCTTCCAGCGTCGTCTCCTTAAAATTTAACCCAAGAACCCACATCATGAACTCACAAACTCTTCAAAAGTACGCAGAACTTCTCGCCCGCTGCGGACTGAACGTTCAAAAGGGGCAGGAAGTCCTCATCATCGCCGACCTGGACCAGCCGGAATTCGTCACGATGTGCGTGGAGGAGTGCTACCGCGCCGGGGCGAAAAAGGTCCTGGTGGACTGGATTCACCAGCCGGTCACGAAACTTCACTACGAAAACCAGACGCTCGAAACCCTTTCGACGCTTGAAAAGTGGCAGCTCGAAAAATGGGCGTGGCAGGTGGACCAGCTCCCGTGTAAACTCTACATCGAGTCGGAAGATCCGGACGGTCTGGCGGGCGCGGACCAGGACAAAATCTCGAAAACGCGGCAAAATCAGTTCCCGCTCATAAAACCGTACCGTGACGCGATGGAGAACAAATACCAGTGGTGCATCGCGGCCGTCCCGGGAAAAGCCTGGGCGAAAAAAGTCTTCCCGGCCCTGCCGGAAGCCGAGGCGGTCGAGGCGCTCTGGAAGGCGATCCTCTCCACGTCCCGCGCGCTGGAAGGCGAACCGCTCGAAAACTGGGCCGAGCATAATCAAAACCTGAAACGCCGCTACGACTACCTGAACGCGCTGAAGCTGAAGTCCCTGCACTACACGAGCAAAAACGGGACCGATTTCACCGTGGGGCTGATCGACGGATGCAAATTCCTCGGCGGCGGCGAGGTCACGCTGAACGGGAATTTCTTCAACCCGAACATTCCGTCGGAGGAGATCTTCACGACGCCGAAGGCCGGCGAGGCGGAAGGGATCGTGTACGCGACCAAGCCGCTCTCCTACCAGGGGGCGCTGATCGAAAATTTCTGGGTCCGTTTTGAAGGCGGCCGGGCCGTGGAAGTCGGGGCGGAAAAGAACGTCGAGCTTCTGCGCCAGATGATCGCGATGGACGACGGCGCGTCCAAGCTGGGCGAGTGCGCGCTGATCCCGTTCGATTCGCCGATCAACAACACGGGGATCCTCTTTTTCAACACGCTGTTCGACGAAAACGCCAGCTGCCACCTCGCTCTGGGCCGCGGCTTCAGCAATCTCCTCGAAGGCTTTGAAAACCTGACGATGGACGAGTGCAGCGAGCGCGGGATCAACAATTCGATGATCCACGTGGACTTCATGATCGGCTCCCCCGACCTCTGCATCACAGGCACGACCCGCGACGGCCGCGAAGTGGAGATTTTCCGCGACGGTGGCTGGGCGTTTTAAAAGCCCCCCACCACCAAAGCGGAGAATTGAGCCACGCTTAAACACAAAATCCGTAAGAACTCGCAGACCGAACAAGGCCCCGCGGATTAAGCGGATAAAGCGGATGAAAGCGGATTTTTAAGAATTTAAAAATTTTCATTGCAAGATCAAAAAGAATTTTTTATTTCCTTAAAATCCGTTTAAATCCGCCCAATCCGCTTAATCCGCGGGGCCTTTTTCGGTTTGCACCTGACTGGATTTGGTGCTTTAGGAATAGACGGATGAAAGATTTCGTTGAGAGGACTTCAAATTCAATTTTTGCCATGCGCTGCTTCGCCTTTTTCCTTCTTCTGTTTTCCTCGTTCGCCCTGGCCGCGGAGCCGGAGTTTGCCGAGTCGCACAATCCCGCCCTTTACGGCCAAACGCTGAGCGTCCGGAAAGTCGAAAACTCGCAGGCGACGTCCGATCTGGCCGTTCACGGAAACCGGCTTTTCGCCATCGGTCGGGGGCATTTGACCGTTTACGACCTTTCCGACCCGAAAAATCCGCGCGAAACCGCCACGATGTTCGGGATGGCGGAGCCGCGGCAGCTCGTCTGGTTCAAGGACCACCTTTTCATCACGGCGCGCATGGGCGGGCTTTACGTCGTGGACGTGAGCGAGCCGGACCTGCCGCGCCTGCGCTCGCACTACGACACGATGGAGCTGGCGACCGGAATCGTTTGCGGGACCGATCCGACGAGCGGGCGCGACCTCGCTTTCGTCTGTCAGCGCCAGTTCGGCACGGAGATCATCGACATTTCGGACCCGAGCCACCTGAAAAACGTCAGTTTTGTCGTTTCCGGTGAGGCGCAGTCGGTCGATCTGGAAAACGGCGTCCTGTACGCCGGCGACTGGGGGACGCGCAAGCTGACGATCATCGACGTGAGGAATCCTGAGCACGCGGAGATCATCTCGGAAAGCCCGATCGCGGGGCTGGGGGACGGCGTGTACGTCCGTGGAAACATCGCGTACGCCGCCACGGGACCCGACCACATCGAGCACCCTCTCTACGACGTGAAGGGGCACGGGCTGGACGTTTTTTCGGTGGAAAACCCACGAAAACCCGTGCATCTCGGGCGGATCGACCTCCCCATTCAGGCCCAGCACGTTTTCCCGGACTTCTGGACCGTGACGGTTGATGAGCACGGAATGGCTTACGTCGCCGACACTTACAACGGGGTCTTCTGCATCGACGTGAAAGATCCGACCCGGCCCCGATGCGTGGCGAACGCCGTGCTTCCCAAAACGTCCAACGGGAGACCGGACCCGGCGGTGGAAGTGGTCGCGGGAGACGGGATCCTGTACGCGGCCGGGATGAACGGCGGGATCTACATCGTGGAGGCTCCCGGGATCGCGCGCCCGGTTTCGCAGGAACGCAAAGCCCCGACTCTTGACGGGCCGGTCCTCCCGACTCTCGACCCACTGGCGGACGTCCGCGCCGACTTCGCCGTCCTCCCGACCCAGGGCCAGTGCATGGCCGCGGCCCCGTGGAAAGACGGACTGGTTTGGGTCGCCGCGGGAACGGACGGGTTCCTGCTCGTGGACGTTTCAGAGGTTTCCGGCGGTGGAAAACCGGTCGTGAAAAAGACCTTCCCGATCCGGTCTTTTGCCTACGACGTGAAAATCGCGGGGAGCCTGATGTTCACGGCCGAAGGCGAGGCGGGAACCGGCATTTACGAGCTGAAACCCAACGGCGAGCCCAAACCGGTCGGCCGTTTCGACCAGCTTCGGCCCGTGCGCCAGGTGGTCGTTCAGGACCCGAAAAAGTGGCTGATCTCGAAGAGCGGGAACAGTTCCGTGACGTTCCTCGACATTTCGGACCCGGCGCGCCCGCGAAACGCCTTCACGTTCCGCAATCCGTTCGGGATCCTGTATGGCCGCGACGTCGTGGAAACTCCGTCCCCCAGCGGGATGGTGGCGCTCGTCGCGATGACCAACGGAATCGTCTGGTTCGACTGCACTGGCGAAACCCCGTGCGTGAAAACGACCTCGTACGACCCGCGAGTCTGGTTCAATCACGGGGCGTGCCTGCACCGCGGCCAATGGTACTTTTTCGCCGATCGGGGCTTCCGCCTGATGGAAGAGTGCGACGCGCGGAAACTCGACGACGTTCCGCTGCACGTCTGCAAAGACGCGGCCGGAAAACCGCTTTCGGGATTTGGGAAATGCGCTTCGAACGGAAAAGAAATCGTGTTCACCAATCGCCGCGAGGGAGAAATCGCGTTCATCGACGTGAACGACCCGCAGAACCCGAAAATCACGCGGCGTTTTAGCGTGCACGCCCACCCGGAAATCCCGGTCTTCGTGAATGGAAAAGCCGTGATCCCCTGCGGCCACGCGGGGTTAATCGTAGAAAAATGAAGCCCGGACGATTGAGATTTCCGGGCTTTTCAGGCGTTTTGGTTTTTTCAGGCTTTTCGGGCGTTTCAGACTTTTAACTTCAGCGATTCGCTTCAAATTCCAGCTCGGTCCCGAGCGGGGCCAGCGCGTACTTCTGCATCATGCGGCAAAAGACCTCCGCGCCCCGGCGTTCACGGCCGCCGAGCCGGTAGCGGATCTTCCGGACCAGGTAGTCGCGGCAGAGTTCCAGCTCCCAGTTTTGCGTTCGGGACGTCGAAAGGACCACCTCGTCCATTTCGATTTGGCTCTGGCTTCGGACTTCATTGAAAAGCGTGGAAAGCCGCTCCAGATCCGCGCCGGGGTGGGCGAACCAGCTCGCATAGACGAACGGCAGGCCGGTCCATTGGGTCCAGACCTGGCCCAGGTCGTAAATCCCCGCGAATTCTTCGCACTGGTGCGGCATTCTCAGCGCTTTGTCGCCGATGAGCAGGACCCCGTCCAGGTCATGGGCACGCCCGATCTCGACCAGTTCTTCGCGGTTTTCTTTCAACGAAAAATCCAGGTTTTCGCTCGCGTCGAAGCCGCAGCCGAGCGCCTCTCCGATGCTGAACGGGACGAACTCCGCGTTCAGTTTCCAGTACTCTGCCGCACAGATCTGGAGCATGGCGCTGCTCGACCGGGACGCGGGGTCCAGGCCGATCCGGTTCATCTCGCCAAGCGGACGAAACGCCACGAATTTGATGCTCCAAACGGGGCCTTCGCTCGCGATGCAAACGTCCGAGACCTGGCGCAGTTCCGGGTGGCGGATCGCCTCCGCGATGGGGATCAGGGCCGCGTCGTAACGGCCCGCGACCAGGTCCTCCGCCAGGCGTGACGGAACGGCGAGGGACTCCTCAATGCTGACGTCCTGGCTGGCCGCCACGGTTTTGAGGTTCCACGTCAAGGGCGCCGCGTTGAGAAACTGGACCGAACCGATGCGGAAATGCGTGGGTGAAAAATCGTTTCTCGTCATTTATCAATCTTGATCGAAAGCTCTTTCATCTGTTTGTCGTCCACGAATCCCGGCGCGCCGCTCATCAGGTCGGTCGCACGGGCCGTCTTCGGGAAGGCGATCACGTCGCGGATCGAGTCGAGACCGGCGAAAATCATCGTCAGGCGGTCCAGACCCAACGCGATGCCGCCGTGGGGCGGAGCGCCGAAACGAAGCGCGTCGAGCAGGAAGCCGAAGCGGTCTTTCGCGGTCTCCTCGTCGATGTTCAGGAGCTTGAAAATCTTCTGCTGGAGCGCATTATCGTGGATTCGGATGGAGCCGCCGCCCGCCTCAAAGCCGTTGATCACGATGTCGTACGCCGCGGCACGGCACGCACGCGGGTCGGAATCCAGCAAATGCTCGTCCTCCGGAAGCGGCGCGGTGAAGGGGTGATGCACGGCGACCCAGCGGTTTTCCTCGTCGTCCCATTCCAGCATCGGGAAATCGACGATCCACGAGAAACTGAACGATTTCGGGTCGTAAAGCTGGAGTTCCTTGCCCAGTCTGCGGCGCAAGCCGTTCAGGGCGCGGCAGCTCGTCTCGAACGTGTCGGCGATGATGAACGCGATGTCGCCGTCTTCCATTCCCAAGCGTTCCTTGAATCGGGCGAGGAAATCCGCGTTGAAGAATTTCGCGATCGGCGCCTGAAGCGTCCCTTCGGCCCCTTTGAAGAATGCGAGGCCCTTCACGCCGAAGTTTTCTTTCGCCCACGAGGTCATTTCGTCGATGGTTTTGCGCGAGTATTTGTCGGCCGCGCCCTTCGCAACGACCGCACGGACGCGGTTCCCGGCGTCTGCCGTCGAACGGAAAACGCTGAATTCGCACTCTTTCGCCAGGTCGGTCAGGTCGATCAGCTCCATCCCGAAGCGGAGGTCCGGGGCGTCGTGGCCGAAACGCTCCATCGCCTCGGCGTAGCTCATGCGCGGAAGCGGGAGCTGAAGGTCCATTCCCAAGACTTCTTTCGCGAGGCGGGCGATGAGGCCTTCCATCATCCCCATCACGTCATCCATCTTCACGAAAGCCATTTCCATGTCGATCTGGGTGAATTCCGGCTGGCGGTCGGCCCGGAGGTCCTCGTCACGGAAGCACCGCGCGACCTGGACGTAGCGGTCGAAACCGGCGATCATCAGGAGCTGCTTGTAGAGCTGCGGCGACTGCGGGAGCGCGTAGAATTTCCCGGCGTGGATGCGGCTCGGAACGAGGTAGTCGCGCGCTCCTTCCGGCGTGCTGCGACCGAGCATGGGGGTTTCCACTTCCAGGAAGCCCTGCTCGTCGGTGTAGTCGCGCATGATTTTCACGATGCGGTGACGCAGGGCCAGCGCCTTCTGCATGTCGGGGCGGCGAAGGTCCAGGTACCGGTACTGCAGGCGCACGTCTTCGCTTGGCAGATCCGGGATTCCGGGCTGGACCGGCGGCACGTCGCTGCGGTTCAGAATGGTCAGTTCGAGCGGACGGATCTCGATTTCACCGGTCGCCAGCGCGCGGTTCTCACCGCCTTCGGGCCGACGAATGACTTCGCCCTTGACCTGAAGCACGAATTCCATGCGGCACGTGCGCACTTTCTGGAGCAGCGCCTCGGCCTCCTCGGGGGAATTGCCGGCTTCGGGGGAGAAAGTGACCTGGGTGATCCCGTAACGGTCGCGCAGCCAAATAAACGAAAGCCCGCCCTGGTCGCGCTGATGGTCAAGCCAGCCGCAAAGAGTGACGATTTGCCCGGCATTTTCTTTCCGAAGCTCGCCGCAAGTATGAGTTCTGTACACCGTGTGCTCCTAACGTTTCAAGTAAAGTCTGGGAATCTGCAAAAACTAATCCCTATAGTTTACACCAGACCGAAAAAAACGCAAGGAGGGGGGGGGAAATTATGAATTAAGAATTATGAATTATGAATTACGGGGACGACGCTTCCAGCGTCGTCAATTCGGAGGGACGGCGTCTCACCGTCCGCGGCCGGCCCGGCCGCAAAAAACCGGCCTGCGGCAATGAAAAGCTCCCGCCGGGGTGAAAGTCGTTTTTCACGGGCGAGGGTTTTGGGGTCGTTGGGGGAGTGAAACTGATTTGGGCGCCGGGCCTCACTCCTTCACGAACGAAATGTTCTTGATCTGGGCGTTCGCACACGGCTCGGGGAATTGGAAGAACAGCGAGACGAGCTTCGTCACTTCCAGGTCAAAATCCGTCTGGAACTCGACCTTGAACTTCTGCCACTCCGTCGTGAGTTTCACCGCCTGCGTGAAGGTTTTCTCGTTCGAGAGGAGCTTCAGGTTCAGCGGGGCTTCGCCCTCGGCGCATTTCGCCTCAAACTCGAGCGTGTACGTCCCGTTTCCGCTGCGGAGGAACTCGTCCGAAAGGACGCACTGCATCCCGGATTTGTTCACCTTCGAGACCGAGTAGATCACGGTCCCATCCGGCTCGATGATCGTTTCCAGCTTGGCCATGTAGGACGGGCAGCGCTGCCAGACGCTCCGGATCTCGTGGCGCTCGCGGACCAGATTCGTCCCGGCGGGGATCGGTTTGCGGGGCTTTTTGCGCTCGTACGTGTACGAGACTTCCACACGATCGGGGGCCATGGGGAGGTAGTCGGAAAGGTCCTGCTGGCTGAACGAGACCGTCATGTTTTCCTTCCCGACGATGCGGTCGTCTGGCAGTTCCGTCACGGGTTGGCCCGCGATGAAAAGGTTCACGAATTCCAGCGTGTAATTGTTTGTGAAGAGGTACTTCGGCTCGTTTCTGACGACCAGGACCGGGCCTTTTTTCCCGATGGACGTGTACAGCGCCGCGCCCGTCGGTTCCGGGATCGAGCAGTTCTCGAACCAGTACGGCTTGGGAAGCTCGCCCATGTTGAACCCGGCAAAGAGGCACGAAATGTACGTCGAATCAACGGCCGAAACGTTTTTGAACCGGACGGAAGTCGTTTGGGGCTTCGTCGCGGGGAACTCCGTGCCGTTGTACATGTTCTGGACGACGCCTTCGTCCGCGCGGAAAATGTCGATGTTTTCCAGGTCCACCGTCTTGAACGAGCTTTGCGGGAAAACCGCCTTGCAGGAGGTCCCGATGACCACGTTCTTCACCGTCAGCGGGCAGGAACCGCTCAAAACCAGCGCATTGTCGCCAACGTACAGCCAGGCGTGGTCGACCAGGACGTTTTTCCCGCCGAAGAACGAGATCCCGTCGGTGCACATCATCGAGGAAAACGCCTTGACGTTGATCAGCTTCGCGTTATCCCGCCCCACGATGTAGTTGAACGTGCGGGCGTCGCAGAGTTTTATGTCGCGCACGGTCACGTCCGGCGCCTGGATCGAGAGGAAACCAAGCTCGCCGTTTTTCAGTTGGTCGTACCGGAAAATGTTGCTCATCGGGTCGAGGATCATGCCGCGGCCGTTCACCAGCGTCCCTTTTCCGCGGATCTTCAGGCGGGCGTTCAGGACCGCTCCCGGAGCGATGTAAACCTGATGGATCGACTCGTCCGTGATCAAATTCCCGTCCCGTTCCGGCGCGTCGAGCCATTTCTCGACGTACAGTACGCCCGGGTCGTTTTTGTCCGGGATCAGGGCGGGGTCTTCCGGCTCGTCCGCCAGCACGCTCAGGATCGTATTGTTGTCGTCGTTGAGCTGGATCCCGAAATACTCGGGTTTGTCGAGCCAGACGGAGATCACGCCGTCCTTGAATTCGTGGCGGAAACGATGCCGCGCGGGGAAAACCTTATACGCCGAAACGTCCTGCCGGACGCGAATATCGACCCGGACCGGTTTGCCGCGGAAGGCGAACTCGCAGAAGCGCCGGTTCACGTCGCCGCCGTGGATCCGGGTGGTGAGGGTGGATTTCTCGCAGTGATTGTAAACGACGAGCGGTTCCGTGACTTTGCCCTGCGTGACGGTGACTTTGTACGCCTTGTCCCGCTCGATCACCGCGGGGTACTCGGGATAAACGATCAGCGTGTCTTTGACCCCACCGAAGAGGGCAAGAAAAACCGGGAGGCAAAAGTTCAGAAGCATCATTTTTCTCCTTTTTCCTGCTCAAAGAACTGGACCAGTTTCTCCGAAAACTCGCGCAGGGCGCAGGCGCGGTGGCTGATGCACGCCTTGATCTCGGGCGCCAGCTCGCCGAACGTCTTGTGGTACTCGACGATCTCGAAAAGCGGATCGTAGCCGAAGCCGTTCGAGCCGTGGCGCTCTGTGAGGATCCGGCCGTAGCAGTAATTCTCCGCCTCGGCGACGATTTTCCCGTTCGGGTCGCTCAGGACGATGTGGCAGACGTACCGCGCGCCGCGTTTTTCGATCGGCAGGCCCTCCAGCTCGGCCAGGAGCTTGTCGTTGTTGGCCTCGTCGTTCTTTTCACGCTCGGCAAACGGTTTGCCCGCGTAACGGGAGGAGTACACGCCGGGGCGGCCGCCAAGGGCTTCGACTTCCAGACCGCTGTCCTCGCCGATGACCCAGGCGTTGAGGATCTTCGCCTGCTCGACGGCTTTCTGGCGGGCGTTCTCGGCAAAAGTCTTGCCGGTTTCTTCCACGTCGATGGAGTTGGGGTACTGGGAGAGATCGTGAATTTCGAAGCCAAGCGGCGCCAGAAGGCCGATCAGCTCCGCCTTTTTCTTCTGGTTGTGACTGCCAAGGACGAGCGGGGGATACTTCATGGGAAATCCTTTAAAAATGAGGGAATTTGAGGGACATTTTTCGTTACGTATCTGATTATTTTCGCATTTTCCCAGAAAATTGGAAGGGGGACCCCCTACGGGGACGATGCGTTAAAGGCTCCCCTGAAAGGGGAACTGGCTCGCGCAGCGAGACTGGGGGGTTCCGACCAAAGGCTGGATTTTCCCCCGTTTCAGAACCCCTCCGCCCCTTCGGGGCACCTCCCCTTTCAGGGGAGGCTTTAAAAGACCCCTTCCGGCACCAATCCCCAAAAAATTTTCCCTTTTTTTTCACTTTTTTTAGGATTTTTTCCATGATTTTTTCCTAAACTGTGTATAATAATAAGTTATAGAATAAGAATACCAACTCGTTTTGGAGAGGAAATATGCTTAAATCAGTGAGTAAAATGGCAGCTTTTATGAAATCAGGGCGTGGGTATGGTCTGCGCATTTCGGGGAGTTTCGCTTTGGTTTTCGTTTGCGCTTTGGCGGGGATTTGGACCAGCGCGCAGGCCGAGGACGTTTCCGGCACGGTGAATATCGGTCCTGGAACCGATAATACTACGAATTATAACTTTGTCGGAAATGCTGGAACAATGAACGTCAGCACGACGGGCAGCCACGTTTATCTCAGAGGTACGTTCACTACAGATGCCGGGGCCTCCGGAACGATCAATGTCACCGGAAATAAAGGCCAGTCCAACACGGGACCCGCGCTTTGGTTATATAAAGATTTTTCCGGTTTTGCCGGTACCGTTACCATTGGAAACGCGACGAGCAGCCAGCTCGCCCGCGACTGGGTCGTTTTTAACACCGACGCCAAGGGAAGCGCCAACGCGCACTGGGTCCTCAATACCGGCACGAACTCCGGTATCCTGTTTAATACGGGACCGGCAACATTCGGCTCTCTCGCTGGCTCCGGCATCACGCGCGGCAGCACGACCGTCACCGTCGGGGCGCTGACGACCGCCTCGGACGTACACGTTTATGACGGTCTGTTCACGCAAATGATTGGCAGTGGATCTAATTACACCGTCGAAAAAACCGGGGCGGGGACGTGGATCTGGACCGGAAACGTCATTCCTGATTTGACCGCATTTAACGCTGGTGGAGTGTATGCCTCCAACCAGATCGGAACGCTGAAAGTCACGGGCGGCACGCTCCAGATCGGTGACTACGGCCACGTGTACACCGAGGGGAACCTCTACTACGCCGCAGGCGCGACGGGCGACGGCGTTCTGGGCAAAGGCGTCACGGGGACCGGATCGTCAAGCGTGGAAACCGTTCTTTCCACGAAGCGTCACTCCGATGGATCCAACGAGGCGGCCTCCAACCCGATCCAGGTCACGAACGCCACGCTGGCCTTCGGTCTGGCCAAGAATTCCGACGGTACCGACACGGAGATCACCAACGCCATGACGCTCACCAACGGCACGATCTCCAACGTAAACCCCAACTCGACGATCGCGCTTTCCGGCGTTCTGACCGGCTCGCTGGTCGCGGGCGGCGGAAACGTGAAGATCACCGGCGGCACGAATAATATTACGTCTTACACCGCTGCGGCAGGCACGCTGATCCTCGACACCACCGCGAATGTGGCGTCGGACGCCGCCATCACGATCGGTTCCGGCACGATCCAGCTCCCGGCCGGGAAAACCTACAGCAACCCGATCACGTTCACCGCAGCGGACGGCGTGCTGGATCTTTCGACTTCGACCGGCACCGCCGGCGATGCGGTGGCCGACATTCGGATCGGCGGCAATGTTTCGAGCACCGCGGCGGGTTACGGCACGATCCACGTCCACGGAAACAAAGGGAAGAGCAACACAAGCAAGGCCACGCTCGTCGCTGACTTCCTGAAGGACTTCAAAGGCACGGTCCATATCGGCGATAGCATCCACAACGAAAGCAGCCGCGACTGGCTCGTCATTGACGGGAACGGCACGGGCAGCGAATACGCCACGTTCGACCTTCACACCGGCACCGCCGACTCGGGCATTCTGCTCCGGTCCGGCAGCACGGTCAATTTCGGCTCCATTACGGGGAACGGCCGGTTGCGTGTTGACGGCGTGGACCGTACGATCCAGGTCGGCGCAGCGCTGACGGAAGCCTCGGACACGGCCGTCTTCCACGGCTCGTTCACCCGAAATGGAGGCGCAGGGGCGTATGATGTAACGAAACTCGGCGCAGGCACCTGGATCCTCTCCGGCAGAGGCGGGCACGGCGCGAACCTCTTCCGTACGGTGAACGTCAACGAAGGAACGCTTCAGTTCGGCGACCTGGATTACACGTACGGCACGGATGATATGATCTACGACGAAGGCGCGAAAGGCACAGGAACCGGGACCCTCGAAAATAATATGCTCCCCACCAACGTCAATCAGGCAAGCCCGCAAGTGTCCAGCGTCAGGACCACCGTGACGATCGCCGAAGGCGCGCAAGTAACCTTTGCGTTTGCGTCCGACTCAACCACCGGCGCGAACTTCAACTTCACCGGCGGGAAAGTCAAGAACCTGAACCCGGACAAGACGATCACGCTGAGCGGCAACCTCAAAGGCGCGGCCGTTTTCGACGGCGGGAGATTCTACCTGAAGAACGGTTTCGCCACCGATGCCGGGACCACCACGACGATCAATGACGGCGCGACGGTCGTCGTTGGGAATAACACTTACCTGCGTTTATTCCCCATTACGGTCAATGAGGGCGGAACGCTGGAATTTACCGCCGACCGCACGGGCGGCTGCTCTGCTGCGCTCACCTTCGAAGAGGGAAGCCAACTGGTCAGTCTGGCAAGCGATTTGGTAATCAACCAAAGTGTCGCGGGAACAGGCGTGACCGTCAAAGGCGGGACCATTAACTTCATCAGCGGCAACAACACGCTGAAAAAGTGGGACATTGATCAGGGAAAGGTCATTTTCGGCGAGAACGTTCCGCTGACCAACGCCGAATCGTTCGACCTGGCTAATGGCACGACCGTTCAGTTCCAGAGGTCGCATACCGTAGGCGGGGAAAATCCAATCACCGCTACGCTTACTACGGACGGGGCGACCATCTGCACAGATGCCGATACCTCCTTCAAGGGAAAAGCCACGGGATCATTCATTAAAACCGGCGAGAAGACTTTGTATCTTGGCGGCACTGGAAACGCGATCACGAAAGCCACGCTCAAAGAAGGAATTACCTCGATCGACCAAGGGACGCTTTCACTTGTTTTTGACGGAGGGGCCTTTACCGCTTCCAACCATCATTTGAATATGGAAGTCACCGATAACGGCGGAGTGGTCAACTATAATTCCACTTCATTTATTGATTCCCTCAAAAACGCAGAGGGGGCCGATGACGTGGAGATCACATTCTCCCATGCCGCGTATCAGGGACAAATCATGAGCGGAATCAACATGGGCGGCAATCTGGATTCCATCAATCCCGGCTTTGCGAAGGACTTCCATGGGACCATCAACGTGGAGGGCTACTCGATCGTTTCGTTCGGGCTTGAGAAAGAAAACGGCGCCATCATTAATTCCGACTACACCGACATCACGATGAACCTGAACACTCCGGACGACGCCTTCAGCGGCATTTACCTCGCTCGGCCCGGCCTCAAGGCACAGTTAGGCGACATTTGCGGCGACGGCCTGGTGATGACGGGCGTGGATGGCCGCACCGGAACCTTTACGATCCAGGTCGGCGACAAAGTTCCGGCAGGCGAAACCTCGACGTTCACCGGCGCGTTCGCGGACAAAGCCGTGAATCAGGCGGGCACTTCCGTCCTGAACGTTGAGAAAGTCGGCGACGGAACGTGGGTTTGGGGCGAATCGACGAAAAACGCCTCTAACATCGACAATTACGTCACGAACCTGACCGTTTCCGACGGCGAACTGGTTCTGGCGCGCAAGAACGGCCTTTCCTCGGCCAAGAACGTGACGGTCGCCGACGGCGCGACGCTCACCATCGCCAACGCCGGGCAGGAAATCACGAGCAGCCTGACGCTGAATCCCAACTCCACGCTTCAGTTTATGCTTTCGAACGACCCGCTCAGCACCGGTCGTCTTTCCGTTCCGACGATCACTCTGGATTCGTCCTCGAACGTAGCTTTTAGTTATGATCAAGATTTCCTGGCGAACATCGAGGAGGGCTTGAGGCTTCCGCTGGTGGACCTCGAAAACGAGAATGCGCTTTTCACGACGAAAATCTCCAACGCGCTAGCAAGCGACGCGAACCTGAGCAATTACTTCACGCTGGTCCAGAACGGGCTTTCGTTCGCACTGCTGGCGGAAAGCAGTTACAGCGGCGTGCCGGAACCGTCGGCGTGGCTTCTGCTTCTGCTCGGTCTGCCGTTCCTGCGCCGCAGGAAGCAAGGGAAGAATTGACCTGAGAGTTTTTGAGGAGTTTTTGAACGTAGGGGCCGGAAAGAAGCGGCCCCTTCTTTTTTTAAAGGTGGACTCCAGGGCCTTAATAAAAAAATCTCCCGGATAGCGAAATCCCAGGGGGGCAATGGATTCGGTGGCTATACCGGGAGCGATTGGACGGAAAGTAAAGTGACTTTTTTTGTCACTTGAATTATACGAACTATAGTGTTTTCAGCCCCGAAAGTCAAGTCCAATTTTTGAAAAATCTGAAAAAATCCCAAAACTTTTCCCCGGGACCCTTGAATTTTTGGAAAAATTGGGTATTATTAAGGGGATTGCAAAAGGAATTCCGGGAATCCCTTAGATGAAATCTTCTCTTTCGCTTTTCATTCAGAAGCAGTTACAGGGCATTTACCCCTCTGACTCGCTAAACTTTTCAGTGATTTTAAAATGTTTTCCCAACTGGTCCTGAACATTTACGAACAGTCCAATCCTTTGCGGCAGGTAAAACTGACGGAGGGAGAATACATCGTGGGGCGCGAAAACAACTGCCAGATCTACCTCCAGGATTCTGAGGTTTCGCGCCGGCATCTTGTTTTGCGTCTGGAACGTTCCGAGGAAAATCCGTCTGCGGTCCCTAACGTTTTTCTGGAGGACCTTCGCAGCACGAACGGAACGTTTGTAAATGGCCAGCAGGTCCAGCAGATCCAGCTTCACGTGGGCGACCGCGTTCAGATCGGCGGAACGCTCATGGCGTTGGACCTCGAAAAAGTTTACAAAGAAGAAAAGCCGGACCTTTCGAACGATACGCCCGTAAGTTCCGACACGATGCCAGAGGATTCGGTGGCTCAGGATTCCTCGGCCAGTCCGGGCTCGCTGCTCGGTCCGCGTGCCGCCGCAGGATTTTTTGACCCGGGATTTGCCCCCATTCAGGATTCAGAATCGGATTCGCTCGATGTGACGGTCGGTTCCGCCGAGGATCAGGACCGGATCCTTCGGACGATTCCCCACACCGAAGGCGAAAAACTGCTCTCGCCCGAGCGAACCGAGAAACTAAAGACGGAGGGCTCGTGGGCGACCCGCGCACAGGGATTCCTGCATCTTCTTTACGAAATGACGCTTTCGCTGAGCCGCTGCACGGACATTGACCGTCTGACGGCCGAGCTTCTGGACCTGATTTTCCAGTGGGTCGATGCGGACCGCGGCTGCATCCTTCTCTTCGACAGTTCGTCGAACCGCCTGATCCCCCAGGCGAAGAAAGTCCGCGACGAATTCAGGGATCAGCGTTTCATCATCAGCAAATCGATTCTTGACTACGTGCTCGAACATCAGGAAGGGGTCTGGACGAGCAACGCACAGGACGACGAACGCTGGGACGACGCCGCGAGTGTCCTTTCGGTCGGGATCCATGAGGCGATTTGCGTTCCGCTTCAGGGCCGCTACGGGATCGTCGGCGCGATTTACCTCGATACTTTCTCGCAGTCGGATGGCGTTACGCAGGATTCGCACCGTTTCGGCGAAGAATATTTGAAGCTCATGATCACGATCGCCCACCACACGGCCATCGCGGTCGAGGACACGCGGTACTACCGCGGAATGCTTCAAGCCGAGCGTCTGGCGGCGATCGGGCAGACCGTGGCCACGCTCTCGCACCACATCAAAAACATTCTGCAGGGGATCCAGGGCGGCAGCTACCTCATCCAGACCGGCCTGGAAATGCACAAAGAAACCTTCATCTCGAAGGGCTGGAAAATCGTCGAGCGGAACCAGAATCGAATTTCCGCGCTCATCCTCGACATGCTGACGTTCAGCAAGGAACGAAAGCCGGAACTCGTGCTGGAAAACATCAACCGCGTCGTTCAGGAAGTCGTAGACCTGATGCGGGACCGTGCCGCGCAAGCCAACGTGGTTCTGGTCTGGCAGCCGGATGAAAAAGTCCCCGACTCGCTTTTTGATCCCGAGGCGATCAACCATGCGGTTTTGAATCTCGTCACGAACGCCATCGACGCGGTGGCCGAGGAGATGGGAGAAGAACAGGCAAAAGAAGGGAAAAGTTCAAACGTCGATCTTGCCCAAACCGTCCGTTACGATGAGCCGGAATCGATTTTTTCCGACGGGAGTCACATTTTCGACGAGAGCGGCAAAGACGAAGGGACCCTGATCGACTCCGGAAACGAAACAGGAAGCAGCCTGACGCAGCCGTGCGGCCAGATCGACGTTTTGACCCAATACGACGCGAGAAAAAGCGTGATTCGGATCCTGGTGAAGGATACTGGCCCGGGCCTGACGAAAGAGCAGGCGGCCGTGATCTTCCGCCCGTTTGAATCCACGAAAGGAAACCGCGGGACGGGCCTCGGACTGCCGGTTTGCCGCAAGATCGTCCGGGAGCACGGCGGAACGATCCACGTTGAGCAGCGCACGCCGCACGGATGCCGGTTCATCATCACGCTCCCCGTGATCCGCGAGACGTGAGCAAAACGGGCTTTCTTACATCAAATCTTTAAGCCGGGATTTCAGTTCCGTGTAGTGGAAGAGCCGGTGGTAGTCCATCAGGCCGGAGATTGCCCACGACTGGAAGACTTTCTTGCCCGCTTCGACCAGCACCGCGATCGGGTTCAGCCCGCCCACGACGATCGCGCCTAGGTAGCCGTCGCTGACGGGGATCCCGAGGATGGACTGGTTCGGAAGGCCAAACTTGAGGAACCCGCCCAGGCCGATTTTCTTCATGCGCTCGATGATCCCCTCCACCCGCGGCCGGCTTTCGTCCGGCAATTCCCGGAACGCGGCGCCGATCAGGCCGTTCCCGGTCCGCAGCGCGTCCCGGTAGTTCGTCATTCCCGCCCGGATGAAGATCGCCAGCGGGTCCACCGTCGTCGCGTTATAGTTGATGATCTCCGTGAATCGGGACGGCTTCCCGTTCTTCGTTTCCAGCAGGCCGCTGAAGCGCGAGGTCATGGGGATCCCGTGCTTCAGCAGAACGCCGTTGAACGTGACGGAGCAGACCGTACAGAAGCCGCAGTGCCCCGCCGGGATGACCGTACCGTTCCAGCTCATGCCGGGCCTCAGGAGCGAGACCAGCTCGCCCATCGCGTAGCCCTGGCGGAAGACTTCGCACACGTCGTCGATGCACTCGTAAAAGTCCGCGATCGGCAGGAGCGTCATGTTCACGATGACGGCCCCGGAACAGGTCGGGAGGTCAAACGTCATGCGGTACGTCATGATGTCGATCTTGGCCGAAAGGTACGCGAGGTGGGTCACGGGATTCGACCCTTCCAGTTCTCGCAGCCCGGCGCTGGTGATGGCGCGGCCCTTTCGTCCGTGCGGCTCCGTCAGCCCCTGCTCGTCGAGGATCTGCAAGTACATCCGCACGGCCCGGTCGCTGTAATGGACGCCGGCGTTCTGCAAGATCTCCACGATCTGCGACGAGGTCAGAATTTTCCCCTCCTCTTTGAGGACCCGAAGGATTTCAGTCTTTTTTCGGTCTTTTTTATCCATAAATCACCTGCATAGCCACTCGACTTGATGCGCTTCACGAATACTCGGCGGCTCGAAATTCCGCATTAATCTATTGTACGCTGACTGAGGAACGACCCGGTCCCGCGACTGGTTCCGGCGGAGCATTTCGTTCCATTCCGTCTCCAGGAAGCAGATCCGCACGGACGCTCCGTAATTACTGAAAAGCTGGACCAACGGCCCGCGGATCGTCTGGGAGAGGTTGGTCGCGTTCCAGACGAACGGCTCGTGGGCGCGCAAAAACGCTTTCGCCTGCTCCTTTGCGGCGGAAATGACCGGCGCCTGGTCATCCTCCGGGTCGATTTTCATTTTCACCCGTAAATCATCGAGCGAAATCATGGGAAGGCCCGAGAGTTTTTCCGCCGCGTAAAAGTCCTTCCCCGTACCAGGAAGCCCGGCAAGAAGCACGACTTCGCCCCAGGAATCGTCGAAAAGATCGATTTCCGGCCGGGCGGTTCGGCCCTGGAACCACGCGAATCGACTGAACGCGGACGCAAATGGAAACGGCGCGTCGAGGCACGCGTTTTCTTCGGCCTCTTCCCGAAAAAACTGCACGAGGTCCACCGTCCGCCCAACGTCACTCGCGACGCGGCCGCGCAGGTCGGCTTCCGAAAGGATCGAAAGGAGCCGATTCGTAAAAACCGGGACCAAACCCCCGTCCGACGCGCTGCGGACGACCAGCTCGGTCGGGTTTTCCGCGTCCAGAACGTGCTGGGGGACGGAATGGAAATGAATGAGCGAACAGACCGCCTCGCGCAGGCGCTGGGCTTCCGGGGAGCCGCTCAGCCCCAAATCCCGCCAAAAAACGTCCCGCACGATTTCGACGCCGTGCCGGCTGTGGCCGCGCGAAACGATGCGCCCGTCCGGATCGATCGTCGTGCAGACGGTCTTCCCCACGTCGTGCAGGAGGGCCGCCACGAACACGATCTCCCGCCGTTCCGGGGCCAGTTCCCGCCACGCGTCCAGGCCGACGAGCGCCTCGCAGACCATTTGCGTGTGCGCCCAAACGTCACCTTCGCCGTGCCAGTCGGGATCTTGCGGCGTGCGGCTCATCCTCTCAAACCACGGCGCAAAAACCGTGCTTTTCAGCCGGGGCCAGTCGATTTGCCAGTCCGGCGCGTCGGGGATGGGGAAAAAATCGTGAAGGCGCATGGTTTTCTACGTAAAAAGGTCATTAATGTCGCACGTGAGCTGATTCGGAATGATCGGCCGCTCGAGCCAGTGCGACTGCGAGGTCAGGGCGGTCTGGAGGAAAGACGCCCGCACGTACTTGAGCCTTCCGACGATCTGCCCACCCTCCTCGATTTTGATGTAAAGCCCCTCCATGATGGGTCGTTCGTCCGTTTCGCCGAGGATCTGGTACGCATCGAGGCCCGCTTTTTCGCAGTACTCACGCAGCCGGTCCCGGAAACCGTCCCGGATGTAATTCGACTGGCCGATCAACGCCTTGAGTTCGTCCAATTTACTGAACGTCCCCCGCTTCAAAACCGGCACGGAAACGACGGGGAGAAGTGAAAGCAGTTCATGGCGCGAGTCCGTATCGAGGAAAATCCCCTGCTCCCGGTCGTAAACGTCAAACTCGAGGAAGTAATGCGGGAGCGCGTCGTAAAAAATGGAGTGCTTCGCGTACATCCACTCGCCGTACATGACGTAGCGGCTCCCGAGCACGTCGTAAAAATCGGCGCGGTGGATCTCGGCCCACTGCTTCATGAAATTGTAGTGCTTCTCGCGCGCCCCGCCGGTCAGGTAGTGCCCGCGGCTTTGCAGGTACATTTTCCCGTCCTCGCCGAAGGAGATCGCCGAGTTCGCGCCGTCGCACTTTTCCTCCACGACGAGGTACTTCCCCGCAATCTCGGCAAACGGGATCTGGGCGAGGTCCTCATCCCCTTCCTGGAGGCGGGAACCTTCCAAATGCGGCGTGCGCGGGTACTTCAAAAGGTCGGGAGTGGGCATTTTATTCGTTTTCTTTCGGGTTCAAGGCCGCGAGCATGATCAGGTGGTTCGGCACTCCGCTGAAATGCAGCGACTCGCAGCCGGCGTTTCCGAACAGTTCCGTCAGTTTTTCCCGCGTCAGGAGATGAATGTGCTCGGGATTCTCGTCCGGCTTCGAGGGGACCGAAACCAGGACGTACTTCCGCGCCAGCCGCACGGCATTGGTCACGGCCCGCTGAACTTCCGGAATGTGCTCGAGGACTTCCAGAAGCGTCACGACGTCAAACGCCCCAGCCGGCAAATCGGGCGCGCACAAATTCCCGGTCATTCCGTGAAGCCGCTCCAGCCCGCCCAGACGCGCCGTCTCGTACAGCTCGATCCGCTCGGGCAGAAGGTCCAGCGTCGTGACGGGCACCGCCGGAAAATGCTCCAGAAACGGCCACAAAAACACGCCGCGCCCGGAGCCGACGTCGAGCAGCGAGCGGAATTCCAGCCCTTGCAGAAGCCCCAGGGAGCGCTGGATCCGCGGCAGCGTATCGTGCGAGTTTTTGAAACGGTAAAGTTTCAGTCCCGCCTCGCGGCCGGCGGAGAGGATCGCATCGATTTGCGCGTCTTCCAGGAGCTCCAGCGGCCCGGCGGTCAGTTCCGGCTCAAGCAGAAACTCGCGCCCGGCAATTTCCGGGTCCCGGGAGACGATCTTCCCGCCGTTCGCCGCCGCCTGAATGGCCGCACCGCGCACGTACGCCACCGCGGGCTCAAGGTAGTAACGCGCGGACCAGTCTTCAGGCATAAAAATTCTCCGTCCCTCTAAAAATCATTAAAGAAAAACGCCGACGTAGAGGGAGCGCCGACGTTTTTCTTGCAGGATCCAAAAACTAAATCAGGTTAAAACCGGAACTCAAACAACGCCCTGAGCCATCATGCTCTTCGCGACTTTCAGGAAGGCGGCGATGTTCGCGCCAGCGACCAGATTGCCTTTCATGCCGAATTCTTCAGCGGCGCTGGTGCACTGATCGTAAACCGCGTTCATGATGCCGTGCAGTTTCTGATCGACTTCGTCGAAGGTCCAGCTCAGACGCATGCTGTTCTGGGACATTTCAAGCGCGGAGGTCGCAACACCACCGGAGTTGGCGGCTTTGGCGGGACCGAACGCGACGCCGTTGCCCTGGAACGTGGCGATGGCTTCCGGAGTGCTCGGCATGTTCGCGCCTTCAGCGACGAATTTCACGCCGTTCTTGACCAGCGTGGCGGCCTCGTCGCCGTTGATCTCGTTCTGCGTGGCGCACGGGAGAGCGATGTCGCACGGAACGGTCCAGATACCACGGCAGCCTTCGACGTACTGCGCGGACGGAACGGCGTCGATGTACTCTTTGATACGGCCGCGGCGGCCCTCTTTGATCTCTTTCACGACGTCGAGATTGATGCCGGCCTCGTCAACGACGTAACCGTTCGAGTCGCTCATCGCGATGACTTTCGCGCCGAGGCTGGTCGCCTTCTGGTTGGCGTAGATCGCGACGTTTCCGGAACCGGAGATCACGACTTTCTTGCCGGTCCAGTCAGTTCCGGCATCCTGAAGCATACGGGTTGCATAGTAAACCAGACCGTAACCGGTGGCTTCCGTACGCGCCAGCGAACCGCCCCACTGGAGACCTTTACCGGTCAGAACGCCGGTGAACGTGTTGGAGAGGCGTTTATACTGGCCATACATGAAACCGATTTCACGGGCGCCGGTTCCAATGTCGCCGGCCGGGACGTCCGTGTCGGGGCCGATGTGACGGAACAGCTCGGTCATGAAGCTCTGGCAGAAGTTCATGACTTCCAGGTCGGTCTTGCCTTTGGGGTCGAAGTCAGAACCGCCTTTACCGCCGCCGATCGGGGTGGTGGTCAGAGCGTTTTTGAAGATCTGCTCGAAACCGAGGAATTTGATGATCCCGAGATAAACGGACGGATGGAGACGAAGGCCGCCCTTGTACGGACCAATGGCAGAATTGAACTGAACACGGAAACCACGGTTCACCTGGACTTCACCATTGCGATCGACCCACGGGACGCGGAACATGATCTGGCGTTCCGGTTCGACGATACGGTCAACGATTTTGGCCTTTTCGAATTCCGGATACTTCGCGAGAACCGGCTCAATGGTTTCGAGAACTTCTTTGACGGCTTGATGGAATTCCACTTCGCCTGCGTTGCGCTTAATGACGGTTTCCATCACGGAATCCAAATACTGGGACATCTTATTCTCCTTCGTATTTAAAAAGGTCTGGTTCTGAAAAGAACGAAGTAAAAAATTCATTTCGGCTCTCGGGATGCTTCCCTCAAGTACACGTTCATTTTAACACGCCGGGAGAAAAAATCAAGAGGGATTGCGGCAATTTTTTGCCAATAAACTCGTAAAAACGGCACTTTTGCCGCGATTAATGGACTTTAACGGCTTTTAGCGGCAAATCAGCGGCAAAAGAGCGGCAAGAAATTTGAAATTTTTTTCTCAAAAAGCGTCTCGAAGGGGCAAATGGTCCATTCCATCGAACGGATTCACGCGTTATCTGTGACGGTTCGAATCACCAAGGAGGCGCATACCCCTCTCTGCTCTAGTGCCCCATAAAAACATAAAAAAGAACGAGGATGATAATCACCAGCAGGCAGCCGCAGCAGCCATCTTCCGGCCCCTGCTTTTGCAGCTTCTGGGCGATGGAAGAGTCTAACTGTTTCTCCAAATCATTCAAAGCGTCCTGACTTTCTGATGGGATCAGCGTCATTTTCGCCTGCTGATCAAGAATCGCGGCCAGGGATTCCACGACATCTTCCCGATCAAAAAGGAACGTCAGCTTCCTGCCCGATTTTGTGAATATTTCCAGTTTGAAGTGTTCCAGAATGTACAACTTTTCATCGTTTGTATGCCGGAAATCCCGCTCTCCGTCCAATTTGTCCTGTTTCCAGACGGAATCGATTACTTTTACATTCTGCGGAACACGGTCTGAAACAAGATAAACCCTTGAAATGCTTGTTTTCAAATCATGATGGGACAGGATTTCCCACTCATCCTGATTCGTTATGATCACAAACGACGGATAAATGTAGAGGGAAACATTCGTTTCCTTTCCCAAAAAAATATAAGGTTCCGAAGAGTGCAAAACGTCCAGATGGCCTACAGAAATCGAATTGCTCCTTAACCTGAAGTTCGATACATTATACCTGGTATTTTCGGCCTGATAGAGATCGGAAGGAAATTCTGCGATAATTTTCCAGACAGGCAGACCCGCATCGGAACGCTGATTTTCGATCCGATTTTTGAGGAAGTCCCATTTTTCACGTTCCGAAGGCGTAAAAGAGTAAGAAATATTCAAAAAGCACTGCTCGTGCAATTTTTTCGCCTGCAGAAGATCCCTTTGCATTTTTTGCAGGCTTTTATTATATTTTTCCGAAGGAAATAATTGACTCCAAACAAGCATCAGGCCAAACCACTGAAATTGAAAATCCTCCCGATTGGTTTGGATCTCCTCAATCATGGACTCAAGCAGTTTCTCCTGATTAAAAACTTGCAGGATCTGCTGACATTCGTCTTCTGAATCAGGAGGATTCGGCTCGTTTTCCCGTACGACTTCGGAATTCTCATCAAGAGCGCAGATCGGTGGTTCCGGACGTTTCGCCACAGACTGAACCTCGGGTTCCGGCCTCTTCGGGGCAGAAAGAACCACCGGTTCCGGACGTTTGGGCTGGGACAATACCGAAGGTTCGGGTCTTTTCAGCGGCGGTACCAGAGGCGGCAGCGAGACCTGGCGGGCGGACTGCTCTTGGCGCAGTTGTGCGTCGTATTCCTTTTTTTTCTTTGGGTTCAGCAGGGTAACGCGGGCTTGGGAAAGTTCATTCAGAATTCTTTGAGATTCCTCCGCATACGGTCCCGTTTGAAACGTCCTCACAAACGCCATCTGTCGGTCGGCCGCGTTGGCAATGACTTTGGAATTGGACTCAAAGCAGCGAAGCGACAGCAAACTATAATGATTAATGGGGCGATCTTCGGGCGAGATACCAAGCCATTCGTGATACGGATCGAAGTCTGCCATCGAAAAATCCCCTTGGCGGCAAGCCATTTTAAAAAATCCTGCTCAGACGCAGACCGTCGTACGCCGGCTGGATGTGCGGCGGAAGCTCCGACGAAAGCGTCGCGTGGTCGAATTTGTGCCCGATGTGCGTGAAAAAGACGCGCTTCGGCTGGATCTTCTCCACCAGCTCCAAGACCTCGCTCAGCCCCATGTGCGTGGGGTGCGGCTCGTAGCGCAGGCAGCCGATGATGAGCGTTTCCAGGCCATACAAATGTTCCAGAGTCTCCGGCGGGACGCGCTTCGTGTCGGTGCAGTACGCCAGATTGCCCGTGCGGAAGCCCAGGATCTGCATCCAGCCGTGGTCGATCGTCAGCGGAAGGACTTTGCGCCCCAGGACTTCAAACTCGCGGAACGGCTCGATTTCATGAATGATCAGTTTCGGGATCCCCCCCGCAGGAAACTTCTGAAGCTCCGGGTTGAAAATATACGCGAAAGACTGGTGGATCGCCCGATTCGTCCGTGCGTCGCAGTAAATCTCCGTCGGTTTGTCGTCGTTGCGACGCGGAAAGAGCCGCGTGTCGTCCAGCCCAAAGAGGTGGTCCACGTGCGGGTGCGTGTAGAGGATCGCGTTGGCGTAAACCAGGCCCTCACGAAGAAACTGCTGACGAAGATCCGGGCCCGTGTCGATCAGGAGATTTCCTTCCGGGAACCCGAGGATCACGGAACTTCGCGTGCGTTTGTTTTTCGGGTCCGTACTCTGGCAGACGGGGCAGTCGCAGCCGATCATGGGAACGCCGTGAGACGTGCCGGTTCCGAGAAAGATGAGGTCCCCAACTGGAAGTTTTCGAATCATGTGTGTAAAGTGGGAGGCCGTAACGCGGCAAATCACACCACGTTACGGCCTTTCAATCAATCAGGAAATCCTTTCAAATTAAAGTCGATCGTCCAATCTGCCTCTTCTGCCGCGCTTGGGTTCGGGCGGTGCAATATCACCCTCGCCATTCTTGCCACGGCGGCGACGGTTCGCCTTTTTATCCTGTTCGGGCTCCATCCGGTCCATCGGCTCCATCTGCATATCGTTCAGCTCATTCGTGTCGCGGCGGCGGTAAACTTCCGCGACGTCCTCAAGCTCCGACTGAATGACCAGCTCGCCCTTGGGCCCAATCAACAGCACCGAGGCCGGGGAGTAAATGCCCGTCGGGTCTTTTTTGAGCTGCTCATCCGCCCCTTCCAACTCATTATCCTCGAGAGGTTTGTAAAGCTCCTGGCCTCCGCGGAAATCCAGCAGGACGAACTGCGTCGTGAAACGCTTCTGTTCGCGGTCCTCTTCCTCTTCGTCGTCGAAACGATTGGTTGGAGTGTAGTAACGCCCCTCCATGTTTCCGAGGTCGCGGATATCATCTTCAAAAACCATCAGGTCAAGCAACTGGCCCGGCAAAATGCGAACGGGTTCTTCCTTCTTGACGAGGCCTGGCTTTTTCTTCTTGTCTTTCGTCGGGGCCGGCACATCCGGCGCGAGCTGCTTGAAGAACGTGTAGTCTTCGTTTCCCGTTTCCGGATTGTATTTGACCGGGAGCAGCGTCAGGAAATACGACCATTTCTTGATTCGCGGGTCTTTTTTGTCCGCAGCCTTCCGGGGATAAAATTTGGAAAAGCCCTGCACGTAGAAGTGACGGTCCAGCGGAATCGAAACGGGGTGCGTCACGTTGGAGTATGGACTTTCCAGAAACTTGACTTTCGCGTCTTCCGGATTTTCCAGAGAGAAGGCCGGTTCGTACTGGTAGTTTGGATTATGAAGCGTCAGACGGACGCGGTAAACGTACTGCTTGCCTTCCTTCACCGTGTAATCGACGTAACGGAAGAGGCGGATTTCCGCGTCCTGACTCATCTGATCCGTGATCATCTGATTTGGCCGAACCACGCTTTCATCGTCGTCTTCGTCCTCGTCGTCATCCTCATCGTCCTGGGACTGATTTTCAGGAGTTTCTTCTTCGTCGTTTTTGTCTTTTTTCTTTGGCTTGACCCCCATTCCATAGCCGTACATGGAATTCAGATCGAACTCAAAAGCGTCCGAATAGGGAAGATACGTGGCCCAGTTGAACGTGCCGACTCCACCCCCCTGACCATTCTGAACGACCTGCGGCAGATTGGCCATCAAAGTATCGCGGGCCATGAGCAGACCGTTCGCGCTCATGCCGTTTATGTCCATTCCACCCATCATTTCAGGGGTCATGCCCGGACGGTTGCGCCCGGTGTTTTGGTTGGATTTTCCGGTCGTTTTACCTTCTTCAGTTGTGGCGGTTTTATCAGCATTGGACGGACGGCGCCAAAGCTGCGGCGGACGGTACTTTTCCGGAATGTCCATTCCGCCGCCGCTGTTCGAAACGAAAGATCCGTCTGCGCCTACAGGGTTGAAGTAGCGGATCTGCTTTTCGTTTTCAGAGCCTTTTTTATGGAGATCGACCCATACGAGATTATCCATGTTCCCGTCGGCCGGGACTTCCGCACGCTCGATGACGAAATTGTGATAATACGGTGCGTCCGGATCGTTAGGATTGCTCCCATAAATTCCACCGCCGGCGTTCATTCTTTCGGCCAGATTTCCCTGCGTGCCGAGCTTGGTCTGAAATTCTTCTTCCTGGTCGAAGTAAGGAATTTCGCCGAGGATGATGCAGCAGCGCACGCCCATGGTGGTGCTGTTTCGTCTTCCACCCAAACCATCGTCCATAATCTGACGGCCGGTTTCCTCGTCGATCTGCTGCGGCTTCTGAACACTTCCGTGCCACTCTTTGACGACGAGATTCTGAACGCCCAATGCCTTGGGAGCGCGGCGTTTCTGGCCTTCCTTGGAAAGGATCGGGTTCCAGGAAACGGCAGTTATGTAGTCCGTGGCAGGAATCGGCTCCTGAACGGAACTGATGAGGCTTTCGTAATTCCGGACGACCGGCTGAACATCCTGCTCCACTTCAAATTTTGCCGAAGCCTGCTCGCACGCGCTGCTGAGCTGGTTAGGATTTTGAGCGTAGGGCTTTACCTTAACGGCGGAAAAAACCATCATCAAAAAGAATAAAGCCAAAACCCCAAATATGACTTTTTCGAAATTGTTCAGGCACAATTCCTTAATCCGATCTGCATCCAATTTGGCCATAGTCGTATATTCCTGTTTAAATTTTTAATTTTTGTTCGTGTTTGCCGGTTCTTCACCGCAAAAATGGGGACCGCGCTAATTTTCGTCAGCGTTTTCGCCGGCATCCTCTGACTCGGAACCATCCGCGTCTTTGGCAGGCGCTTCTTCGGTTTCTTCCTCTGCAGGTTCAGCTGCGTTTTCAGGGGTTTCCTCCTCGTTCGAATTCATCTCGGCCGCTTCTTCATCAGCCTCATCCTCGTCAGCCGTGTCCTCGTCATCAGCGTTTTCTTCCGAGTCAGCCGATTCCTCGTCGTCCGTGCTTTCTTCGTCCTCCTCGCCTTCAGAGGACGCTTCACCAAGTACGGATTCAAATTTGGATTCGTCCGGTTTGTTGAAGATGCAAATCATTCCCCACATTTCGAATTCCACGTCTTCGGGTTTGCGGCGGTCGATTTCTCCGTTCTCGTTGGTGCGGTCCAACATGGAATCGTTCAGCAACTCCTGATCGCTATTATCCTCCAAATCATTACCGCGGTCTTCACGCGAACTGCGTCTCATCTGACGTGACGAACCACCCAATCCCTCGCCGTTCTCAGCCGTAACGTCATCTTCATCCGGAACGATTTCCAGATGGTGGCGAATGCTGTCGATGTCACGGGCCTTCATACTGATTTGATGAATGTAAATCGGAATCTCCGAATTAAGACAGTTCAGAAGGAACTGCGGGATTTTTTTCTGATTGATGAGGATCTTGATGTGGACCGGCATCATGATGTATTCCGGCTTGGTTTTGAGGTAAGCCGCCAGATCGACCGAGGACATGAAATTCCCATAGGCATCGCAGTAGCGGTAATCAAAAATCTCCTCAAACTCCGAGTCGGCCATGCCCGAGGAACCTTCCTCTTCTTCCACGATTTCCGTCGGTATATCACCTTCGCCGAGTTCCTCGTTTCCTGTCCGCTGCGGTTCCGCAACAGAAACGACGCGTTCCTCCGCATTAAAAACGACGTTCTTGTTTTTCTCGTCAAATCCCCGGTTTTCACGAGCGGAAGCACGCCCCGAGCCGCGCTGGGAAGCATCCTCTCCGGTGCTGTTCAGCGTCGATGCGTCGTCGGCTATATCGATCCGGAAAATTCTTTTAACGACCGCGTCGTGGGAACCTTCCGATTTTTCGTTCATTTTGGAAATCGCGCCGAGCAGAATGTCGTACATCCAAATGTCTTCCTGAACAAGAAGTACTTTGCGCGTCGAATTCGGTTTTCCATTCCCAATACGGCGGGACATGATACGGAATCTGCGGCGCATTTGCTGGCGGTTCACATCATCCCACGTGCACATTCCCTCGGAGGGGAGTTCCACGCCGGTGGTGCCGGTCGTTTCCTGAACCTGATTATTGATGATCCCGTTGATCATTCCCGCTCCGTCCATTCCGTCCACTCCGGTCTGCGGAACGTAAATTTTGTAGCGGGTCATGAAGTCAAATTCCTGGATTTGAGTCACGTACTGGCGGTAAGCGTCCTGAACTTCCGACGGCATATTGTCCGCAGCGTCGAAAACGGTCTGACTGCGCCAGGTTTTCTGGAGTTCATCCAAATAATCAGCAGCCTGTGCGTCCACATCACCTTTCGCATTACGGAAATTCGGCCAAAGGTTTTCGAAGTATTGGACCTGGGGATTGTAGAGCTGGTACCATGCGTCAATAATGGTTTCTTTCAGGGTCAGGACGTCTTTTTTCTTCTGGTCCACGACCATTTCGTTCGGAACTTCCTGACCGGCGAGGCGCTGAATATCCGAGAAATGATTGTCGATCTCAGCGACTTTGGCTTTAAATTCAGCCTGTTTGCTCCCGGTGACGGAAGCTCCGACGATGAACGTAACGACGAGGCAAAGTCCGGTGATGACCCAGAAAATGTACTTCTTTATATAGGTTAAAACGATTTGGAATTTAGTCATGATTCAGCCCCACACTGAAAGGTTTTGTTTTGCGCATTTCGGGACGGCGTTTGCCGCGCCGTCAATCTTGGGAAGTGAATAAAAGTCAGGAAATCATTCTTCGGAATCATCCGAGTCCTCGGAATCTTCGCCGTCAAGCATTTCCTGGGCTTCCTTTTCTTCTGCCGCCCGTTTTGCTTCCGCGGCCTGAACGGCAACACGAAGTTCCGCACGGTCCACCGCTGATTTCGGCTCCCAGAGGAAATGAATGACGAAATCGTACCGGCGCCCCATGCGTCTGGGAACTTCCTGAATGCCTTCCGGATTGGTCGGATCCATCCCCATCGCAGGGACTCTCGTCCGGGCGTTCATAGCCATCGGATCCAGCATATACTCATCGCGGATCTCACGGGTCCGATTATCTTTCCAGCCTCCGTTGAAACTCGCTTCGATCGCTTTATTGATGATGACCGGGTAACGAACTCCCAAATCGCTCATCGTGACGACTTCCGCGCCCTGAGCATCCGGGTCGATCAAGGCCGCCGACTTCAGAAGCGGGAGTTTGAATTGCAGCGCATCTGGACCCGTCATTTTACTCAGGAACGAATCTTCCACGAATTTGTCGAGCTTGATCCTTTCCTGGTTTCCGTTGTGCCAGTGGTAACCGTAAATCGAAACGATCCACCGCGCGGGTTTTTTCGGCTTGGGAACGCCTTCTTCATCTTCATCCTCTCCGCCGGACTCCTCGGAAGCGGTTTCTGCCGGAGCGGCCTCCTCTTCTCCTTCGCCTTCTTCACCGTCTTCTGCCGCAGGAGCAAGCGCGGCGATTTTTTCCGGTGCGAGCGCGGCGCGAATCAGCGCGTCCATCGGGCTTTCTTCTCCGTCATCGCCAGAATCAGCCTCTTCGTCATCCCCCGCAGCGGCGGCTTTCGCAGCAGCGGCCGCGATTTTTTTGTAGGTTTTCTTCAGTTTGTCCGGAAGAATTTCACCGTTGGTCGAGGTAATGGCGACTCGCATCCACTCCTGAGACTCGTAGTCCGAAAGCGGCTGCGCCTCGATGTTCACGATGTGCAGTTCTTTACGGCTCATGATTGCATTGGCGCATTCTTCGGCAGTAAGTTTGCTTTCATCCGGAAGCGGCGCCGATTCGACCGGGAGGCAGGCATTGATTCCCGTCAGAAGCTCCAGCCACGCAGTGCGGCTTCGGAAACCCATGATGAAATCTTCGCCCATTTTGTCGAGAGTCTGGAACGTTTGTTCCTGCGTCGTGATGGCCTCCTGGAAACTCTTGGCCTTGGTTGCAAGCCCCTCCGCCTTCGATTCGGCCACCTGCCAGTTTTTGTCTGCCACGGAAGGCTGAACTTTCATTTGAGCGGCAAAACCAATCGCGGAACCAAGCATCAGAAGCGCCGTCGCGGCAAGCATCCACGGCTTCTTGGAATTGATCAGACGCGTAAGTACCACGTCGCCCGGCAGGAAGTTGGTGTTCAGCGTGCCTTTTTTCAACCCCTGAAGGCAAAGACCGTAGCACGTGCCGAACGTGGAAAGGTTTTCCTTGATGAGCGAACTGTCCGCAAGGTTCGAAGTGTCCAGGTTCGGGAACAGTTTGTCCGTCGCCACGTCGATCCCCAGGTTCTGGGAGAGGTACCGGGTCAAACCGGTCAGCTTCATCGCGTTTCCAAGCCCGATCACGCGCTCGTACTGCGCATTCGGGTCAAGGCTTGAGAAGAATCCGAGGGACCGCTGGATTTCGTTCTGGAACTGGTTGAAAACGGGCTGCATGGCGCGCAGAACCGCCACTTTGTCCTGGCTGGCGGCCAGGTTCCGCTTGAGGTGATCCGCCTTCGCGAAAGTGAGCTTCAGCTCTTTCATCAGCGCTTTCGTGAAGTGATTACCGCCGATGGGGAGGTTGCGCTGCCAGGCGCGGAATCCGTTCGTGAGGATGAGGTCCGTGGAGTCGGTCCCCATCGAGAGAACCACGACGTATGGCGGCGGATTTTCCGGGTCGTAATCGTCCATACTCGGAAGCTCGCCCATTTCGTCGTGCATCAGGTAGTTATAAAGCACCAGAGGCGTGAGCTGGATCGTGTCGATCGGGATCCCGAGCGAATCGCTCATCGTCACCATCTTGAAAATCTGGTCGCGCTTCACGGCAAACAGACCGATCTCAACCTCGAGCGGGAAGGCGGTTTCCTGAGCCTGCTGGCCCATTCGCTGCCACTTCCAAATGACTTCATTCAGGAAGGCGATCTGCTGCTTTGCTTCATATTTTACGATTTCCGGGATTTTTTTCGGTTCGATCGGCGGGAGCTTCAGAAAACGGACCAAACCGTTTTGGCCGCTCATCGCGAACGCAATTTTGTCCCCTTTAATTGAGTTGCGGGAAAGAAAAAGTTTGAGCGCTTCCCGGACCTCCGCGTCCGCATCGACGCCGGGTTGGGTCAGAATCTGCGAATATTCAATGTAATCGACCGCGTCAACGATCACCGCACCCGGATTTGCGTCATCCGTGTAGCCGCGCATCGCTTTGAGCGAACAGTTTCCAATGTCAATTCCCCAGACTGCATTGCTTCGAGCCATCTGTTTTTTCCTTGCTGATTTTTAAATATTGAACCCCTCCCCTATAAAGAGAGGAGGACCGCCAGGGGCGGCGGAGGAGGTTTGACTATTAAAAATTAAAAATTTCCCAATTCCGAAAACCCCTCCGGTTTTTACGTCCTCGTCCCCTTTCGGGAAAGCGTTTATTTTACGGAACCCAGACCTTTATTTTAATATTAATTGAGTGTTTGGTCAACGACCGGGCCGGGGGTTTTTATGGATTTTTCTCAAAAATTTTAAAAATTTTTTCCATAGTGGTGCACATCTTTTCGTTTCATCGTCATTTCAGGACGGTTTCTGAGGGGATTTGACGCGCGCCAAAACACTTTTCCCAGATTAAGAACCAGTGAAAACGAAAAGGTAAAATGGGGAAATTAAGACGGGTCAAACGAAATCACCCCCCTCTTTCACTCCAGCCTCCGAATCAGTTCCAGCAGGATCTCTTCTCCCGCGGAGTCCAGCTTCAGGTCGAGCGGCCAGAAGACCGGTTTTTCCTCCGTGAAGTAGTACGGCGAAAGGGCGTATGTCGGCACAAAACCGAATTTCGGGGCCGTGAAGCCGATGACGCTGCGGCGGCCGTCCGGGAAAAGGAACTCGACGGCCGGCCGGATCTCCTCGGGCGCGTCCGCTTTCACGAACGTGCGGCCAGAGGGCCAAAACCACCCCGCCTTCCCCGCCGGTACGCGCTGGAATTTCCACGATTTCTCGCGTGGAATCCCGATTCCCGCGTCCAAAATCTGCTCCAGCGGCACCGGGTACGCGGGGACGGCGTAGCAGTCTTTTTCCGGGATCCAGTCCAGCGCACGGCTTCCTTCCGGGTACACTTCGGCCGGGATGGAATTTCCAACCCAGAGGATCCGGCCGCCCGCTTCTCGCCAGTCGGCCAATTGTTTCAGAAAGGCCTCTGCGCTGGTCCCCGAAAAGGAGTGGAAAACCTGCGCGGGAACGATCACGCACCGGACTTTTTCCGGCTCTGGCACGCCGTCGGCGTTGAATTTCCGGACGTCCAGAAGCTGGGCCGACTTCCCGTTTTTGCGCAACGTCCCCGCGATCATGCAGGCGAAGATCCGGTCGCCCGGACTGAAGAAGCCAGCCGCCCAGTGACCGGTCGAGTCGTACAAAATCTGGAATTCGGCGGTCGGTTCCCCCGCTTTCGGAAGGAACGGGACGCAGAAACCGTCTTTTTCGGCCGGCCGCGCCTGGACGTAAGCGACGAAATCGTTCTGGAAATCCGGGTAGTAGTCCGTGATTTTGCCGCTCCAGACGACGGGTTCGCCGGTTTTGGCCAGTTCAACGGCCGAACGGAAAAGGTTCAGCGTCAGACGGACCGAAAAAAGGCCCGACGCGGTGAAGGCTTCCGCCATTTCGCGCTCAAGCTGCGGGTAGTCGCCGGGCTGCGCGACGGCCCAGGCCAGAGACGCGACTTTGGCGCCGTATTCCGCGTAATCGTACCCTGCCCACTCCGCGCGGCAAATGACGTTCCAGACTTCCGGGACGCCGTAAATTGCGGGCTCTTCTGCCGCCGCCTGCGCGCAGAAATCCTCCCAGACTTTGCGGGTCCCGGCCTTACTTCCGACCCAGCTGAGGTCCAGATTCCCCGACGGGAAGATCCCCAGCCCTTCGTTCCCGAGCGTGTAGGTCGCGTAATGGGTGAGCGGCTCGTGGTTAAAGGAGGTCTGGTCCGCCAGAGTGTGCGAAATCAGCGCCGTGAGCAGGAAAACGCGCGGCTCGTCCTCGTTCCGGATCGCGTCCACCAGAAGCTGAAAAGCCAGGCAAACATTTGAAATCTGATGGAACCCGTAGCGGTTTTTCATGCCGCGGTCGGTCAGAATTTTCAGATCGGCCTCGCCCCAGCGCGTCAGCTCGAGGTCTTCCATGGAGTCCGGGTAGTGCGCGTCCGCCAGAAACTGACGCATCAGAGCCGGGTCCTCCGCGAGCTTGCTGCACCACGGCTCCGGCAGGAACTTCGCGACCTGCTGGGCGACCAGATCATGCCCGCCGCCCCACGCGAAAAGCGTCGAGGGAAGATGTAAAGAGAGAAAGAAAACTGAAATTAATATTGAGGCGAAACGAAACATCTTGGGGACTGGTTTCTGGAATGGGCAGGAAAGGGAGGGGAGACGGAGGACGCGCGGCGATTCGCCCCTGAAAACGGAATCGGTGCGTCCTGAACTGACTGTTTCAATTATACCACCCTTTAGGAAAAAAAGAAAGTCACCCGGAAAAAAAATCGATAAAAGTAAACAGATTCGCGAAAATATGCGTATTTTGAACAAAACAAGCAAAATTTTCCAACTTTTTCACAAGTTAAAATGGGCAAACTATTGCAAATAAACAAAATCGTGGTATAATAGTCCATGAGTATTTTTTGCCTTTGGCTGAAAATGAGAAAAAGTCCTTTTCAGTCTTTTCACGAAAAACGGTCAAGTAACATTTCACCATACACAGAGAAAAAATGACTAATTCCGAATTTGAAAACGCCCCGAACAAAACCCCATCGTCCGGTGCGCCCAGTCCTTCTGGCGGAAAAAGCGGCGGCTGGCGCGGGCTGGTTTTGGCCTCGGCTGGCATGGCGACCGTTCTGGCGCTCATTTTCTTCATTTACGGTCTGCGGATCTACGGCTCCGGCTCGCTCCTGATGACCGTCCTGGGAATCGAATTTTCGCTGATCGCCGTCACGGCCTTCCTGGTTTTTCATGCCGGTCGGATGCGGGCGAAACTCGCCGAGGTCAAGGCCTGGAAAAAGCCTGAATGGGGGACCAACGTCGAAAATCCGTACGAGATCGAATTCGAGCAGGCGGCCAATATTCACTTCCTCCTGATGGGGATTTTGCCGACGGTGATCTTTGCGGCCTTTGCGGCTTACGCCTTCTGGAAATGGACCTTCCCGATCGAAAAGATCCTCCTCGTTCCTGAGGGGCAGAGCGTCCTGATCGCCATTCTTGCGATGGCCGGGAGCATCGTCTGGCTCATGATGGCCCGTGCATACGACGCGATCGCAAACGACCCGGAAGCCGCCCGGGCGACGGATCTCCCTGAGGCCGAATCCATGATGGAAGCGGCGTGGGAGGCGTGCTGGTCGCTGGCCGGTTTCTCGATCGCGATGCTCCTGCGGCAAATCGTCACGTGGCCGGAAACCGCGCTGGTGATTTTCTTCCTGAGTTGGATCCTGCTCATTTCGGTCGAGCAGCTCTGCCGCCTGTTTTCCGGCTGGATGACCACCAAAGGGACGCAGGAAACGTTCAAGTCGCCCACCACGGTCTTTCTGCGCTACATGGTTTTCGTCCGCGGGAATCCGATCAAGAGTTTCTTCTTCACGATGGAGAAAAAGTGGGGCGTGAGCTTCCGCTCCTCGTGGTCGATCCGCTTCGTCGCCCGTGCAATGGTCCCGGCGATCGTGATGGTCTGCATCATGGCGTGGGGCCTTTCCTCGCTGTACGTTGTGCGGCTGGGCGAGTTTGGCGTCCGGAAAGACTTCGGGAAGATCCACCGCGAAATCATTCAGCCGGGCATTCACCTGAAAATCCCGTACCCGTTCGGGACGGTCATGGCGTTCCCGGTCAAGAAAATCTCCATGCTGCCCGTCGGCTTCGAGAAAGTGACGGCCACGGAGTACTCGTACATTTGGACGAAAGAGCACGGCACGGAGTTTGAAATCCCGCTGAATCAGGAAGAATCGTTCGTCGTGAACGCGATGGTCCAGTTCAAGATCAAAGAGGATCCGTCGGGCTTCTTCGATTACGTGGAAAAATGCCAGAATCCCGAAAACGCGGTTTCCGAGTACGCGTACCGCGCTCTGGTCGATGCGACGATGGGCCGCACGATGGCGTACGTGATGAGCGTGGACCGCGCGGCTTTCGCCAAGGAACTGCGTGACCGACTCCAGAAGCATCTGGACGACGACCAGATCGGGATCCAGATCCTGGAAGTTTCGCTTCTGAACCTTCACCCGCCGATTGCCGCGGCAAAAGACTACCTGGAGGTCCTTTCCGAAGAGATCCGCCAGGACAGCAAATTGCACGCTGCGAAGGAAAACGGGGTCTGCAAGCAGTACGACGCGGAGGTTCAGGCCGCCGCCGAGGTCGCGCAGGCCAAAGTCGATGGGATCGTGAAGGTCCAGTCGGCCCGGAGCGAGACCGCGGGCGTGCTGAAGGCGTACGAGACGTACAAAATTAATCCCGGCTGCTACCGGTTCCAGTACTGGCTCGAAAATGCCGAGAGCGTGCTGGCGAACAAACGCCTCATCCTCGTCGATGACACGGTGGAGGTTTTCTTCGATACGGAGAAGCCAAACCAGTCGGGCGGGATCCCGCGCACGGTCCTGAGCAAGTAAAAATTTAATGGAAGCCCTGGGGCCAAAGAAACGAAAGGTGAAAACGGGATCGATTTTCCCGGGCCTTTTCCCCCAGTTTCGCCCCTCCCTTTCATTCCTCGAATAAAAGTAAAGAACGGAGTTCATAGGAGTTCATAAATGTCGGATCATCATCACCATCACGGTCACTGCCACTGCCACAGCCACGACCCGGAGAACAAACTGTCGTGGAAGACGTACATTTTCCGCATTGTTTTCTCGCTTCTCATCATTGCGATCGTCCTCGCGTACGGAATGAGCTACCAGGTCTCCGAGTACGAAAACGTCGTCGTCACGCGCTTCGACCGGCCCATGGAACCGGTCACGACCGAGGCGGGGCTTCATTTCAAACTTCCGTGGCCGATCGATCAGGTTCGCGTGGTCGATATGCGCAAGCGGATCTACGAAACGCCGCTGGTCTCCAACCAGACGAAAGACGACAAAACCGTCATGCTGAAGACCTACATGATGTGGCGCGTCTGCGATGCTCTGAAATTCATCCGCGCGTTCGGTGGTGACGTGGAGGCGGCAGAGAAAAACCTCGAATCCTCCGTCGTGGGTCTGAAGAACCCGGTGCTCGGCGACTACCCGATGTCCGCCCTGATCTCGGTGAACGGCACGGAGGTCAAAATCCCCGAAATCGAAAAGCGCATCTGCGACTCGGTGAACGAAGTGCTGAAAGAAAAAGACTCCGGGATCGAGGTCCTTCAGATCGGGATCAAACGCATTTCGCTCCCGGAAACGAACATGAAGGACATCGTGGCGAAAATGCGCACCAACCGCGGTCTGGAAGCGAGCAAGATCGCCCAGAAAGGCCGCCGCGACGTGGAAGCGATCACAAAGCAGGCGGAAGTGGACGCCCAGCAGATCATCGCCCAGGGGATCAACGAAGCGACGAAAATCACCCAGCAGGCGGACGCCGAGGCCATGACGATCACCGCCTCGGTCCACCAGCTCGACCCGGAATTCTACGAGTTCTGGAAGGCGATGAGCACGATCCAGAAGACGATCGGCCCGCGCACGACGCTGATCCTGAAACACGATTCGAGCGTTTTCAGCCCGATTTTCCAGATGCCGAAATGGAGCAAACCTTCGGAGGCGACTCAGGCGAACATTCAGGCCGCCGAGCAGATTTTGAACCAGAGCGAAGAAAAGATCAGCGGCGCAGCGCCCGCTCAGCCGTCGGCTCCGGCTCCTGCTCAGCCTTCCGCTCCGGCGCCCGCTCAGCTTTTCACCCCGGTTCCCGCCCAGATTCCAGCTCCGTAGTTTCAGCGGCGAAATTCATCAGAACCTAAAATCAATCGATTCAATCATAAACTAAAATGGCACAGAAAAAACCAGGAAAAGTCCTTTTTCAGGGCATTGAAGCCGGAATGAAAGTCTTCCGGTGGATGGTGCTTGTGCTCGTGATCCTCTTCATGGTCTCGGGCCTGGCGAAAGTCCAGCCGACGCACATCGGAATCTTGACCCGTTTCGGGAAGCTCGTGCCGGTGGGCCCGGGGAATAATATTCACGAGCCGGGTTTCGTCCTCGCGTTTCCGTACCCGATCGACCAGCTCATTCAGATCCCGAAGGACCTGGAGCAGCAGATCGAGGTCACGACCGTCTGGGCGCCGCTCGACGATAAAGAATGGAACGACGAGATCGACCCGACCATCGAGGGGTACTGCCTCACCGCCGAGGACGACGTGATCCAGGTCAAAGTCGTGGTCAAGTACTACATTTCGGACCCGGTCGAGTTCGAGTTCAACACGATCGAGCCGAAAGAGATGATCGAGTCCATGACCGTGGCGGCGCTGACCCAGTGCATCGCGTCGTGGAAGTTCGACGAGGTCCAGCACATGAACCGGCTCGTAACGGTCCCGGTTCAGACCGTGGTGGACGGGAAAGAAACGACCGTCGAGGAAGAACGCAAAGAAACGCTCGACACGCTGGTGGTCCAGAACCTCCAGAAGCGACTGGACGCGGTGGGGAACGCGGAAACCGGCCGAAGCGCCATCCGCATCAGTAACGTGGACTTCGTGGACGTTCACCACCTGCGGCACGTAAAAGCCGACTTTGAAAACAAACAAACGGCCGAAATTGCCGTGCAGGTCGCGACGGACGAAGCGCTCAAGCAGGCCGACAAACTGCGGAACGACGCGCAGACGCAGGCGATCCAGCTCGTGAACAACGCGAAGATTTACCGTCAGCAGCGTCTGGCCGAAGCGATCCGCGACGGGCGTGAGTACCTTCCGAAGCTGAAGGAGTACCTGGACGCGCCCCAGTACGTCTGGCAGCGTGAATACCTGAACGCGATGGAAAACGTCTGGACCAACGTTGGAGCTTTGAAATTTGTGCCTGCGAATTCCCGCGTGGTGCTTCAGGATGAAGAGGAGGCCGAACAGCAATGAGTACACAGGCATTTGAAAAACCCATTTCCAGCCGGATGCACGACCTGGACGTTCCGCTTACGCTCATGGAACGGTTCAAAATCGGCACTCAGCTCGGCTCCGCGATGCTCGCCGGCGGTCTTTTGATCGTGGGTCTGGTCGAGTGGAAGCTCTTTGATATGGAGGTCGTGGGGAACCTGATCATCGCGATCGCGTCGATCATCGTTTCCCTCCCGATTTTCGTGACGGCCATTTACGGAATTTTCACCCGGGACGCGGACGCACACGCCATGATGGAGCAGCTCGTGGCACTGGCGACGCTCGCCGCCATGATGAACCAGCAGTTCATCGTCGCGACGCTGATCCCGATCATCATGAACCTCGGGCACTTCCTCGAGGAACGCAGTATTTTGGGCGCGCAGGCCGCCATTGACGGGCTGAAGACCCTCCAGGCCCGCAACGCGACGCTCCTGAGCGAAGACGGGACCCAGACCGAAGTGGACCCCAACACGCTGAAGGTGAACGACCTGATCCTGGTCCGTCCCGGCGACATCATCGCGGCTGACGGCGAGATCACGGAAGGGACCTCCACGATCGACCAGTCCTCCATCACGGGCGAATCTCTCCCGGAAGACGTGACGGTCGGGAAGAACGTTTTTGCCGGCACGATCAACATGACCGGCGTTTTGAAGATCCGCGTGACCAAAACGGGCGAAAAAACCGCTTTGGGCCGCGTCATGGAACTCCTGCAGGAAGCGGAAAACGCCAAGACCCCGGTCATGAAACTGATCGAAAAGTACGCCACGTACTACATTCCGATCATTCTGACGATCGCGGGCGTGGTCCTTTTCCTCACGCGCGACATCGACCGGGCCATGGCCGTTCTGGTCGTTGGATGCCCGGGCGCACTGGTTCTCGCGGGTCCCACGGCAATGATCGCCGCACTGGCTGCCGCGTCGAAACTCGGGATTTTGATCAAGAACACGCGCTTCCTTGAGGCCCTTTCCAACATCGATACGGTGGTGCTCGACAAAACCGGCACGGTCACGATCGGTCACCTGCAGCTTTCCGGCATGGTCCTGAAAGACTCCGCGAACGAAAAAGATTTGATGGTCGAAGCCCTGCGCTGCGCGACCGGCTCGCGTCACCCGGCTTCCAAAGCGATCGTTAAGGCCGCGCAGGATCGGGACATTACGATGCTGACCCCACCCAGCGCCGCGATCCAGGAAGTGCCGGGCAAAGGCGTGGTCCTGAAGGAAACCTCCGAAACCACCTGGCTTGGCCGCTTCGGCTGGCTCGAGGAGGAGGGCTTCGATATGACCGGCTGCGAGGCGCTGATCCCCGAAAACTTCATCGGCACGACCGTCTGGCTCGGCCGCCGCATTACGGACGATTCGGGCTCCACCCGGGACGAGATCGGCGGGTGCTTCCTGATGGCCGACCGTCCGCGCCCCGAGGCGTGCGAAGCGCTTCAGGAAATGCGCGACCTTGGAATCGAGCGGTGCGTTCTGCTGACGGGCGACCGCCGCGCAACGGCTGAGGAAATCGGGAAGTTCCTGAACATGGATCAGGTGATCGCGGAAGTGCTCCCCTCGCAGAAACTCGACGTCGTGGCGCAGGAAAAAGCGTCCGGCCGCTCCGTGATGATGGTCGGCGACGGCGTGAACGACGCGCCCGCGCTGGCAAGCGGTGACGTGGGGATCGCGCTGGGCGCCGTGGCGTCCGACATTGCGCTGCAGAGCGCCGACATCGCGCTCATGACGAACGACCTGCGCCGCCTCCCGATGACGATCCGCCTGAGCCGCGCGACGCAAATGACGATCCACGTGAACATCATCGTGGGCCTCGGCATGACGTTCTTCTTCATCTGGCTCGCGTCGCTTGGCGTGATCAACTCGCTGACCTCCGCCCTGCTCCATAATGTGGGCGAAGCGTTCGTGATCATCAACAGCGCGCGGCTCTTGAAGTTCCACGATTGACGAAAGAAAAGCAGAAACAGAAAGGGACTTCCGAAACCCCGAAACCGTTTTCAAGGCTTCGAGGCTTGGGAAGTCCCGTTTTTTTATCACTTCATCATTTTATCATGTTCGTGAGCGTCAGATTGTCGCGGTGGATCACCTCTTCGTACTCCGCCTCAAATTCCGAGGAGCGTTTCCCCTGGATCTCTTTCAGCTCGGAGGACGAATAATTGGTCAGCCCGCGCCCGATTTCCAGGCCGTTGAGCGTACAGACCGCGATGACGTCGCCGTGGTCGAAATCGCCTTGCACCTCGCGGATTCCGATGGGCAGAAGACTCTTTCCTTTGTTGATCAGGGCGTTCGCGCAGCCGTCATCGACCAGTACACGCCCACGCGGGAAAATGGCGTAGCCGATCCACTGTTTCCGCGCCGCCATCCGGGTCCCCTGCGGGAGGAAAAGCGTCCCGTAGTCCTCGCAGTTCAGGATCTTCTGGAGGATCTTCGGCTCGCGGCCGTTGGCGATGATCATCGCGCCGCCAGCGTTCGTAATCTGGTGCGCGATGCGCAGTTTGCTCGCCATTCCCCCTTTGCTCAGACCGGTCAGACGGTCGAACGCCAGAGCCTGAATGGAAGCGTCGATCTGATGGACCGTCGGGATCAGTTTCACGCCGGGCTTGCGCGGGTCGCCGTCATAAAGCCCGTCAATATCCGAAAGCAGGATCAGCAGCGGGGCGTGGATCAGGTCCGCGACGAGCGCCGCCAGCCGGTCATTATCGCCGAAGGTGGTCTTCAACTCCGCGACGCTCAGCGTATCGTTTTCGTTGATGATCGGGATCGCGCCGAACTCGAGCAGTGCGTTCAGCGTGTTCCGGACGTTCAGGTACTTGGTCCGATGCTCCAGATCGTCGGCCGTGAGCAAAATCTGGGCGGCATGAAGGCCGAGTTTCTCAAGGAAATGATTGTACGCCTCGATTAGGGCGCTCTGCCCCACGGCGGCGACGGCCTGAAGCTGCGCGAGGTCTTTCGGACGGCCGGGCAGACCAAGCCGGCCGATTCCCGATCCGACGGCGCCCGAACTGACCAGGACCATGCGAAACCCCTTGGCCCGCGCTTCGGCGAGCTGGTTCGCGAACGATTCGATCTGCGACTCGCTCAAGTGTCCGCTCGCGTCGGTCAGAATGCGTGTTCCGACCTTCACGACGATGGTCGTGGCTTCAGTGAGGATTTCCTGACGTAAAATATTAATCATGGATGAATTCAAAAAAACTTTCCAGCTCCATTCTATTTGACCGGCTTCAACACCACCACGCCCAACGGAGGAAGCGTGATTTCAATGTGGTGCGCGAAACCCTGGCACGGGACCGGCTGGGAAAAAACGCTTTGGTTCGAAATTTGGCCCGAGCCGCCGTAATAGCACGAGTCACTGTTGAAGACCTCCCGGTACTCGGCGTCTTCCGGAACACCCACCCAGAAATTGTGCGGCGTGTTCGGCGTGAAATTGCACACGACGACCAGGTAATTGTTCGGATCCTTCGCCCGACGGAGGTACGAAAGCGTACTCGCGTCGCGGTTCGAGCAGTCAATCCACTGGAAACCTTCCTGTTTGAACTCCAGCTCGTAGAGCGCCGGCTCCTCGCTGTAGAGTTTGCACAGATCGGCCACGCAGCGCTGGATCCCCTGATGCTCTTCGTACTGGAGGAGATCCCAGTCAAGCTCGCCAGCGTCTTTCCACTCGGACCACTGCCCCAGTTCACCCCCCATGAAGAGGAGTTTTTTGCCCGGGTGAGTCCACTGGTACGCGTAAAGGAGGCGCAGATTCGCGCGTTTCTGCCAACTATCCCCCGCCATTTTGCCGATGAGTGAGCCTTTGCAGTGAACCACCTCGTCGTGCGAGAAAGGAAGCACGAAATTCTCGTTGAACGCATACAAAAGGCTGAACGTCAGCTGGTCGTGGTGATACTTGCGGTAAATCGGGTCGTTCTGCATGTACGAAAGCGTGTCGTGCATCCAGCCCATGTTCCACTTGAGGCAGAACCCCAGCCCCCCCGCGTAGCCGGGCATCGTGACGCCGGGCCAGGCGGTCGATTCTTCAGCAACAGTCAGCGTGCCGGGGAAGAGCGTCTGGACGCGCTCGTTCATTTCGCGCAGGAAATCGATCGCTTCGAGATTCTCGCGCCCACCGTATTTGTTCGGGATCCACTGCCCCTCCTCGCGGCTGTAGTCGAGGTAAAGCATCGAGGCAACGGCATCGACCCGGATCCCGTCCACGTGGAAGAGATCGACCCAGTAAACCGCGTTTCCGACGAGGAAATTCCGGACTTCGTTCCGCCCGTAGTTGAAAATGTACGTGCCCCAGTCGGCGTGCTCGCCCTGACGCGGGTCGGCGTGTTCATAGAGCGCGGTCCCGTCAAAGCGCCCCAGACCTTTCTCGTCTTTCGGGAAATGCGCTGGAACCCAGTCCAGCAAAACGCCGATCCCGTTCTGGTGGCAGAGGTCCACGAAATACTTGAAATCGTCCGGGCTCCCGTACCGGGCGGTCGGCGCGTAGTACCCGGTGATCTGGTAGCCCCAGCTTCCCGTGAATGGGTGCTCGCAGACCGGCAGGAGTTCAATGTGCGTGAAGTTCATTTTCTTCACGTAGGGGATCAGGCGGTCCGCGATTTCACGATAGTTGGGCCACTGATCCGTCCCCGGATGCGCGTTTTGCCAGCTCCCGAGATGTACCTCGTAAATCGAAATGGGGCGGTGCTGCCACTTGAAATCTTTTTTCTGTTCGAGCCACTCGGAATCGTGCCACTCGTAAGCGTTCTGGTCGAAGATCCGGCACGCGGTCTTCGGTGGGCATTCGAATTCAAACGCATAAGGGTCGCACTTTTCGAACGGTTCCATCCCCTCGACATGAATCAGGAATTTATAGAGCATCCCCGCGCGGGCTTCCGGGACGAAACCTTCCCAAATGCCGTTTTCAGGGAAATGCCAGAGGTAATTCGCCTTGGGGTCCCAGCCGTTGAAGTCGCCAATGACGGAAACTTCTTTGGCATTCGGCGCCCAGACGGCAAAATTGACCCCCTCAACGCCGTCCAGCACATAAGGATGCGCGCCAAGCACGTGGTACGGCCGCCAGTGTGTCCCCTCTCCGAGCAGATACAGATCCCGCTCACCAATTAAACCTTTGTGATCATTTGTCCTTGCATTCGAAAAGTCATTCATGAAAAGCTCCTGATTCATACCGAGACAATATAAATAATAAATTGGATAAAATACTTCTTCTTTTATTGTACTATGAATTGAAAATAAAGCAAGCAGAGAGGGAGGGTTTTTTTCGAAATTTTTGATTTTTTAGTGCAAAATGTAAAAGAAGGCGATTCGGTTCCGATGATTTCGGCTTTCTCCGGAGACTTTCTTTTTTTCGTACTTTATCTTGCGTCTTCCTTCTTCTCCTTATTGTTGGTCCTTGACATTTTTTCAGTACAAAAGTTTTTTTCCTTTTTTGCCGAAAAAAGAGGAAACGTGTTAATTTCGGATTCGTCTTGACATAATCCCGGTTTTGTGCTAAAATACACAAAATTTATAAACACGCCAATCTGTAAAAACTTTAACGATAATTAGAAATGGAGCAAATTCCGTGGGATTTAATTCGATTGTTTGTGTAAAGCAGGTCCCGGATACAGCAAACATTACTTCGGACGCGATGACGCCTGAAGGAACCGTCAACCGCGCGGCTCTCCCGGCGATTTTCAACCCGGAAGACCTGCATGCGCTGGAAACGGCTCTGGAAATTCGTGACCGTTTTGGCGGTACCGTGACGGTTTTGACGATGGGTCTGCCCAAAGCCGCCGAGGTTTTGCGGTCGTGCCTGTACCGCGGCGCCGACCGGGCGATTCTTCTGACGGACCGCCGCGCGGCCGGGTCGGACACGCTGGCGACCAGTTACATTCTTTCCCAGATCGTCCGAACAATCGGAAATTACGATTTCGTCTTCTGCGGACGCCAGGCGATCGACGGCGACACAGCTCAGACCGGCCCGCAAATCGCGGAAAAGCTGGAGATCCCGCAGGTCACGTACCTGGAAAAGGTCATCGACCTGAAGGACGGCACGCCGAAAACGGCCCGTCTGCGCCGCAACACCGGGAACGGTTTTGAGATCGTGGACGTTCAGCTCCCGGTCCTCGTGACGGTGATCGAGACAGCCAACGACCCGCGCCCGTTCGCCGCCCGCAAGGTGATGCGCTTCAAACACGCCGCGGTCCCGGCCGAAGTGACGCCCGAAAAGGCCGAGGAACTCAAGGCCAAGGGCCTCCTGATGGAGCAATGGACCCTCGACGACGTGAACGCGGACCTGAACCGCTGCGGAATGGCCGGCTCGCCGACGAAAGTTTTCCGCATCGAGTCGATCGTACTGACGAAGGAAGGCTTCGTCCAGATCGCGCCGACCGAAGAAGGCGTGACCGGACTGGTGCAGGAACTCATCGCGGACAGAACACTCTGAATTAACGAATAATGAAGAACGAATAACGAATAATGAAAAGAATGAGTTCACACTCAAGCGGGATTTATTCGGAATAAGCGGCTAAAGTCTTTCTCCTCATTATTCGTTATTCGTTATTCATTATTCATTCCAAAATAAAGACCAACATTAAATTTAACCTTAATCAGCTATCATGGGAAAACCGAATCGAAAAGGCGAAGTTTGGGTATTTGCGGAGCAGCAGGACGGCGTTCTTGCGGACGTTTCGCTCGAATTATGCGGCAAGGCGCGCGAACTGGCGGACCGTCTCGGCGTGAAAGTCGGCGCGGTGCTGCCCGGTTTTGAAATCGGCGAAATGCCGAAAGATCTCATCGCGCACGGCGTGGACACGGTGTACACGGTCGATGATCCGTGCCTGAAAAACTTTACGTCCATTCCGTACGCGAAGGTCGTCTGCGCTCTGATCGCGAAGTACGAGCCGCAGATCGTGCTCTTCGGAGCCACGCCTCTGGGCCGTGATGTCGCGCCGCGCATCGCAAGCGAGACCCGTTCCGGCCTGACCGCCGACTGCACGAACCTGGAAATCAGCGACGTGACGGACGCCCGCACCAAGGAAGTCCACGAAAATCTGCTCCTTCAGATCCGCCCGGCATTTGGCGGAAACATCATCGCGACGATCGTGAATTACGACTCCTGGCCGCAGATGGCGACCGTCCGCGAGGGCGTCATGAGCAAGAAACCGGCCGACCCGACCCGCACGGGGAACGTTGTGGCGGAGGCCGTCGATGGAATCGGCGCGCTGGCCCAGCTCGTTCAGGTCGTGGAGCGCCACGTTGAGGAGCGCAAAGTCAATCTGAAGGCGGCCCGAATCATCGTCGCGGGCGGCGGCGGAGTCGGAAGCAAAGAAAACTTCGACCTGATCCGTGAACTGGCGGCGGCCCTTGGCGGAGTCGTCGGCGCAAGCCGCGCGGCCGTGGACAGCGGGTTCATCGGGCATGAGTACCAGATCGGCCAGACCGGCACGACGGTCCGTCCGGCCCTCTACATCGCGGTCGGGATCAGCGGCGCCGTTCAGCACGTGGCTGGAATGCAGGATTCCGCGAAGATCATCGCGATCAACTCCGACCCGCAGGCCCCGATTTTCTCCATCGCCAACTACGGCATCGTGGGAGATTTGAACCAGGTCGTCCCGATGTTGATCAAAGCGGCGAAAAACCGGCAGAAAAGTGAATAAAACGAAGGATGAATAAATGGACGAAAATGCCAAATTTCCTGTCCGATATTCGTTGAATCGAACCCGCACAAACCCTTAATTACAAACAAAAGACCATGGGAAACTTTTACCTCGATAACGAAGACATTCAGTTTTATTTTAAGACGATCGACGTCAAAAAACTGGCTGAAATTCAGGAAGATTACGCCGAAAACGGCGACGCGGACTACGTGCCGGAAGACTTGGACGACGCGGTCGATAATTACCGCCGGGTGCTGGAAATCACGGGCCAGATCGCTTCCGATACGCTCGCGAAAAACGCTGAGCAGGTCGATGAGGAAGGAAACACGCTGAACGACGACGGGACGGTCACGCTGAACCCGAAGGTCCGCGAGAATCTCGACACGATGGGCGCCGCCGACCTGATGGGTTTCACCCTTCCGCGCCGCTACGGTGGTTTGAACTGCCCGACGCTCATTTACACGATGGCGACGGAAATCGTCTCCCGCGGCGACGTCTCCTTCATGAACATGTTCGGGCTCCAGGGCATCGCCGAGACGATCAACGCCTTCGCCAGCCAGGAGATCAAGGACCTTTCACTTTCCCGCTTCTGCAACGGCGAAGTGACCGGCGCCATGGTCCTGACCGAGCCGGACGCGGGGTCGGACCTCCAGTCCGTCCGTCTGCGCGCGGACTACGACGAAGCGACCGGCCAGTGGCTCCTGAACGGCGTCAAACGTTTCATCACGAACGGCTGCGGCGAGATCCTTCTCACGCTGGCCCGCAGTGAACACGAAATCGAAGACGGCCGCGGCCTGAGCCTTTTCTACTCGGAACGCAACGAGCACGTGAAAGTCCGTCACCTCGAGCACAAACTCGGGATCCACGGCTCCCCGACGTGCGAGCTGGTCTTCACGAACTGCCCGGCCCAACTCATCGGCGACCGCCAGCGCGGTTTGATCACGTACGTCATGGCCCTGATGAACGGCGCGCGTCTTGGAATCGCCGCCCAGTCGCTGGGAGTCGCGGAAGCCGCCTTCCGTCTGGCGCGCACGTACGCCAATTCCCGCTGCCAGTTCGGCGGCCCGATCGAAAACCTCCCGCCGGTCGCCGAGATGCTGACCGACTCCAAAGTTTCGATCGAAGCGGCCCGTTCGCTGGCCTACGAGACCGCAGCCATTTGCGACCAGGAGCACAATGCGATGCGCGTGACGGAAACCGTCCCGGACCTTCCGAAAGAGAAAGCGATGCCGCTGAAGAAACTGATGAAATCGCTGAAGCGTTTGAACGCGATGCTCACCCCGATGTCGAAATTCTACGCGTCGGAAATGGCGAACAAAGTGGCATACGACGCGATCCAGGTCCTCGGCGGCTCCGGCTACATGAAGGACTACGCGGCCGAACGCTACGCCCGTGACGCCCGCATCACGAACATTTACGAGGGCACGAGCCAGCTCCAGGTCGTGGCGGCCATCAAGGGGATCACGAGCGGCATTTTCCAGTCCTATGTCGAGGAATTCGAGCAGAGGACCTACGACGATCCGGAGCTGGAAGCGCTGAAAGCCCAGCTGGTCTCCGCGAAGGAAAAAGTGGTTCAGGGCGTGGATTTCGTGAAAGCGAAGTCGGTCACGTACACGGACCTGAACGCCCGCCGGCTCGTCGAGATGGGCTGCGACGTGATCATCGGGCACTACCTGCTGAAACAGGCGGCCATTTGCGACCGGAAAAAGACCATTTTGAAGTACTTCCTCGCCCGTGAAATGCCGGCCATTGAGAAGAATCTGCTCCAGATCCTCGGCGGCTCGCAGCTTGCGGTGGACGCGTACATGGAAATCGTCGGCCCGGTTCCTGCCGCGGAATGAGTTTCAAAAAAGCCCCCGCTTTCCGGAAAGGGAACCGGGGGTTCAAAATCGTTAAGACGCACGGCGGGGAAAACCCGCCGTTTTTTTCTCTGGCTTTCCCACCTTTTTCCCCCCAGGAGGTTTCCAATGCCCCGCCTCTTTTTCTCCGCGTTCCTTTCCGTTTTCTTTTTAGGACTTTCCGTCTGCGCACGGTGCGAGGCCGAGGTTCATGCGATCCCCGAGGACACGAATCAGGTTTCCTCCTGGATCTACGCGCCTCAGGACGCCGACTCGCCGAAATGGTGGGCGAAAGACCTTTCCAAATGGAATCCGCTGCTGATCGATCAGGTCTGCCCGGGCACGCTCGCGCCGGAGTCCAACGAGCAGCGGCTCGTTTACGACTTCCGCTTTCTCGGCCCCGGCACCATCGAGTACTTCGCCTTCGGGACGGACGTTCCGAAAATCGAGGGCGAGATCCTCATCGGGATGAAGGTCCAGATCCACGAAAAAGACGGAAAAACGCTGGACCTCCCGTTCAGCCTCCGTTTCCTGGACCCGTCGGGCGAGTGCCATCAGATCCCGCTCAACATTCGCTGCAACGGCTGGCGGATCGGCAAAATCCAGAGCTCCGGCGGCTGCTGGGGTGGGGACGGCGACCACACGCTCCAGTTCCCGTGCCAGTTCGAGTCCGTGACGATGGACCGCAAATTCGACGGCTACAAAGTGAAGGGCCGCCTCGTCGTCGAGGACATACGATTCTTCACTCGCCGTGAGCTGGAAACCATGATGAACGTCGAGCTGGCCGACGAATCCCTGCGGGCCGGAAAGAACATTTTCCCCGCCGCGGAGCCTTCTGACGGTTCCAGCCCGAAGATCCGCTTTCGTGTCACGCCAGACGCCCGGTTCGCGGAGCGGCCGGTCTTCGTGCAGGTGGACCGCCTGACCAACGGGAATTTCTCTCTGGACGCCGAGCCGAATCGGACCGTTTTCCCCATTTCCCGGGGCGAGATCGAGCTGGAGCGGAACGCCCTGCCCGGCTTTGAGTCGTTCATATTCACGCCGTTTTGGGAGGAAAACGGCCAGAAACGTTTCGGCCAGCCGCTCAAGTATTCGTTCGTCGTGCCGTATGTGGACCCCTCGCCGAAATACGGCTCCGCGGACTTCCGAAACCGCTGGTTCTGCGTCTCGACGCACGCGAACATCGGCTGCGTGGACCGGCTCGCCACCGCCGGTTTCGGGATGATCCGCGACGACTGCATCTGGCGGGGGATCGAGCGTGAAAAAGGGGTTTACACGTTCCCGAAGTACCTGGACGATTACGTGGACCACGTGATCTCGCTGGGGCTGGAGCCGCTTCTGATCATTTTGTACTCCAACGCGCTGTACGACGGCGACGATTTCCCGCACACGGAAGAAGGGCTCGCGGCCTACTCCCGCTACGCGGCGGAAGTCGTGAAGCACTTCAAGGGGCGCGTCCGGTACTTCGAGGTCTGGAACGAGTGGAACGGCGGCTGCACGATGCCCCAGGCCCGGCACACGAAATCCAACTCGCCGGAGAATTACGTCCGCCTGCTCGCCTCGGCCTCGAAAGCGATGCGGGCCGCGAACCCGGACATTTTCATCATCGGCGGGGGCGGCGACCATCCGACGTGGCACCAGAAGCAGATCGAACGCGAGATGGAGCTCGGCGTCATGAAATACTGCGACGCGTACTCGGTCCACCCGTACGTTCAGCCGAACACGCCGGAAGGGTCGAAAATGCCGGACCGGCTGCGGGAGATCATCGGCCTGATGCGCCAAAACGGGTGCGAAACGCCGCGCCTTTGGCTCACGGAACTCGGCTGGCCGACCGATCGGGGCCTGATGTTTCCGGGTGGGAAGGACTCGGATTCGGCCGCGCGTGAGGAATATTCCGCCCGAATGTTCGTCCAGTCGGCCGTGGAGTACCGGAGCATTCCGGAGATCGAGCACTACTTCTGGTACGACCTTCAGAACGACGGCATGGACCTGAACTACAACGAACACAATTTCGGGATCCTGCACAATCACACGACGGGCTGGCAGCCGAAACCGGTGCTGGCTGCGATGGGAACGCTTGCGAGGCTCACGGGCGATGCGGAAGTCACCGCGTGCCGCGAGCTTTGGACCGAAACGCTGCGTGTCTGGAAAATCGCCCGACCTGACCGCACGATCTACTGCGCGTGGACGACGGACGGCGAAGCGACGATCCGCCTGCCCAACGAGCCGGCCCGGGTTTTGGGCCTTTACGGAAATGAACTTTCGGCCGAAACGCGGACGGTGACCCCTCAGCCGGTTTACTTCATAGAGTAAAGCTGGGGATGAAAAAAGGAACGAGCCAGAAGTGACTCGTTCCTTTCAAAAAAACTTTCAGAAAATTCGACGGACGCTCATTTCTTTTCGAAAAGATTCATCCCGACCTGGAGCCAGCCGTCTTTTGCCTGAACAAAAATCGGCTTGATGTAAACTTTCGCGAAGTTGGAATCGGCCGGAGGATTCTTCATGACGGGCTGCTCTTTAAGCACAATTTCCGGCGGCAGAGCTTCCTGAAGCCGCTTCCCCATCACCCGGCGGAGACTGACCATGCTGGCGGGCAAACGTTTGTTCGAATCCGGATCATAGTCCGGCGGCAGAATTTCGATTTCTTCCTGACGCACGAAGTGGATCCCGTCCTCCTGGAGCTCTATCGTATAAGCGACGATAATATCGACTGCCGGATACGACTTTTTATTCACGTCAATGCTGGAACAGTGAATAATGCAGCAAAGTTTCTCTTCTTGCATGGAAATGGAAACCGGCCAATCTTTGGGAAAACGAATCGACCAATCATCATCACGTGATTTTTCGTTTTCTTTTGATTCGGACTCTTGCAGCGCTTTGGCAAGAAAACCGGGCGCGGTCTCTTTCAAATGTTTACGCGCGTACGCATCCAAATTCACCCCACCAAGGAAACCAGCGCAAATACTTTGCAAAGCGGTTTCATGAATGGCATACTGAAGATCACTCGTTTCCGAAACCTGCGGCGGGGTCGAGCACGCCCCCATTCCTTCGCGGCAGGAAAAGAGCGTCTGACCGTGTACTCCAGCCTCATCCGACCACAAGCGAGTGTTCAAAAGCTCCAGATCACGCATCCGAAAATGCACATGAACCAGCTCGTCCATTTGGCCGTTCCATTTTTGGGTCGCCTGATCGACCTGATTATTAAAACGAGCACGCAGACGGGCGGAACTCTGCGCCATAGTAGCGTTTTCCGTCTGTTCCTTACGGGCGTTCGCGCGGCGCAGTACCCAATTTTCGATGAACTGTCGGTTCCAAATATCCTGAACTTTTTGGATTTGGGAGTTGGTGCGAATATTGACTGCCGCATTATTTGTTGAGAAACCGTCTTCGTCGAAGAAAATCTTCTTCTCAACCTGAATCCGGCTTTTCGCCCGGGACAAAATGACGGCCGGCCCGGCATACGCCCGCGTTCGGGAGTTGGACGAACCATTCAAAGCAACCTCCAGCTCGATCCGGTCAGGGTTCGAAACCGGCCTCATGACCAGGGATCCATTAAAATTGGAGGTTCCGTAAATGGAAGCACGCTGGACCTGATTGGAAATTTTTTCTTCTTCCTGAACCGCGCGGGTTCCATAGCGTTCAAAAATGGAAGCCCCGACTTGACCAAGAAGATTTGGTTTGGCCCACATTCGACGGGTGGCCTGAACGGAATTTTCCGCCTGACCCGCCGTTTCCAGCCAATTCAGTTCATCTTCCAGAGCCCGTTCAATGACGGAAGTATGGTCTTTCTCTACGATTTCCAGGAGTTTCACCACGCGATTGCGGGCCTGCGCAAACATTTGGCCGCCCTGCTCGGGGTCATTTTTGATGCTGACGAGGGTCAGGTAATGCTTGATACTTTCCCGGAAATTAACAAAAACCGACAGTTCAAGCCCAATACTGCCATTCGAAAGCTGGCGGTAAACGTCCTGCAGAACGTCCAGCTGCGGATCACCATTCAAATCAAGCGCTTCCAAATGAAGGCTTTGGATCCAGCCCTGACGTTTTTTCTCATTCAGGCGGCGAAGGGTCGCTGAAAAATGGTTAAACGCATTTTGAGTATTTTCGTAGGCCGCCGTCAGGTCTTCGTCAGACGGAGCTTTGAATTCTTCCAAAAGCCAGCACTTGCGAACCGTCTCCAGGTCTTTCGAAATATCTCCGACCAGTTTCTTTTGAAGGTCTTCAATCGTTTCCTGACCTTCATATTCGGAGACTTCCGACGCATTTCCAATGGTTTCCTTCAGTGAATAATGCAGGACTGGAAGAGCCGGGATCCGATTCGTGAAAGGTTTAAGCGGCGCGGACCGGGGAACTTCTTTTCGCGGAAGAGTCACTCTGGCCGGGGCACTTTCCTGTTTTTCCGGTTTCACATTTTCCGACTCCGCTTCCGGCATGGAATCTGAAAGGAAACTTTGCAAATCGTCAATTTCAGAAACCGAACCAGGTGCACAAGCCCTGGGATCCTTCAAGGAATTTTGCGTGGTTTCCCGATTGGAAAAATCTTTTTTCGGCGCCGGTTTTTCTGCCGCGGATGATTTCTGTGCTGGCGTATCTTCCGTAAATATTCTCAGTTCTTCGATTGAAGATCCATCAGACGATGGAATCAGTTTTTCTGCATTCTGATCCTGATTTTCCGATGCAGCGTACTGCCTGGGCGCAGCCGGTTGTACCTTTGAAGAAAACTGGCCGTAAACGAACGGAGTGTTCAGGAAGGGGTTTCTCTGATCTCTTTTCTCTTCGCTGGCCATGAAATCCGTCAGGGGCTGAGTACTAGCCAGAATAAACGGTTTCGAATCACTGGAACCCAAAAGGACGTCGTTCTGTGACGAGGATTCCGAAGAAACCTCCGTTTTTTGAACATCAGGTTCGGCTTCCGTTTCGTCGGATTCCTCGGAATCCTCAGACTCATCGGATTGCATGTGCGTATTCTGGAGTTTATTGTAAAGCCTGGACCGTCTGGCATGAGGGGCCTTTTCCGAATTCGTCTGTTCCGGAGCGTTGGGTATAATGTCCTGTGTGCTTATAGTCTCCGTTTCCGACCTGGTTTCAGAATATGGCAGAGGGGGCAGCTCGCACGGCAAATCTCCCTGCATCTGATTCTGAAACTCTTTTTCAAGGTTCATTTTCTGATCCCGTTTCAATTCCGGACGAGCGTTGACCAATACCATTCCCTCTTCGGTCCCCACCAAAGACGAACGTGAAGAAGCAAGATCCGAGAGTATCCGCCTGTTCCGGAAAGCAGTCTGAAGAAAATTGGATTTCCGCCAATCAAGTAACGCTCCGAGGGACTCGCGAAGATTCACAAAAACCGGGTATTTTTTCACCCCGTTCGTGAATTTCAGAGCCATCATCAGGAAAAACAGATCATTATTGGATTCTTCAGATGGTTGGTTTACCGCGATTTTGGCCTGATCAATTGCGAGATAGTCCATCCAGTTTTCCAGGGAATCAGGATTTTGTTTGAGAAAAACTTCGGTCTGCTCAATGTCCTGCAAAACTATTTCCTGAAGTTCTTTTTTTGTGTTTTCATGACTCAGTTTTTCTCCATAAAGCAAGGAGCCAAGCAACGCGGCACAAACAAAAGAAAAAACGATGCAGACGATCTTTTTTGCTTTGCTCATAAAAACCCCTAAAATTGGTTTATATTATACCCCAAAAAAACACGCACACGTTTGTTATAATCGTAAAAAACCCATCCGGAATTTACGATTAATGACCCCATTTTGCTTTTTTAAAGCGAATCCCCCCTTCCCGGAACTGTTTGTTTCGGTTATAAAAGATGTTTGGTCAAGTTAAAATAAAACGAAAAGGAGTTTCAGAACGATGGAGCAGAAGGAAACATTTCGGGTTTTCACTTTGGGCTGCAAAGTAAATCAGTACGAAAGTGAGCAAATTCGCGAAATTTTGCTGACTGCGGGGTTTGTGCAGGCCGATTCTGAACCGGATTGGTGCATCGTCAATACGTGCGCGGTCACGCAGGAATCGGAGGCAAAATCCCGGCGGCTCATTCGGCAGAAAATCAAAAAGTACGCCCCGAAAAACGTTTTGGTCTTTGGCTGCTCGGCGGAAAACGCTCAGGATCAGTACGCGAAAATTCCCGGCGTGACGCACGTCGTGACGGCCCAAAACCACGGCGGAAACCGCGTCGCGGCCGTCCTCGAAGCGCTTGGCGTCCGGCTGGAAGCGTGCGAGGCGATCCTTTCCGGAGGGCTGCGTCAGTTCGGCGAGCGTCACCGCGCGTACGTGAAGATCCAGGACGGCTGCGCGCAGTTCTGCACGTACTGCCTCATCCCGCACTTGAGGAACGAGCTGACGAGCGTCCCGCCCGAGGAGGTTTACGAGGAAGTCCGCTCGCTGGTTCGTCACGGCTACAAAGAAATCATCCTGACCGGGATCCATCTCGGCTACTACGGCCTGAACGAGCGCAGCCGCTCGCAGGTCGTCTGGTCGATCGAAGACCGCAAAAACCCGCGCCGGACGAATCTGACGGACCTGATGGGCCGGCTGGTCGCCATGCCTGACGAGGCGGAATTTCGCCTTCGGCTTTCCAGTCTCGAAGCGCACGAGGCGGGGGACGATCTGCTGCGCATCATGGCCGAAAATCGGGAGAAGATTTGCCCTCATCTGCATCTTTCCATGCAGAGCGGCTCCCCGACGGTCCACCGGCGGATGAATCGGCCCGGGACGGTCGAGCAGTACGTCGAGCGGTGCGAGGCGGCGAAGAAGATCCTCGACCATCCGGCCCTCACGACGGACGTGATCGTTGGTTTCCCCGGCGAGACGGAGAAAGAATTCCTCGAAACGTGCGACGTCGTGCGGAAAATCGGGTTTTCCAGGATCCACATTTTCCCGTTCAGCCCCCGCCCCGGCACGCCGGCGGAGAAAATGGGCGACTCCATCCCGGGCGATGAAAAGCGGCGCCGCGAGCTGTACCTGGCCGAAATCGAGCGGGAAATGCGGGAAAAGTTCCTCGCGGAGATCGCGGACCGGAGGAAGAAGTACCTCGTCGAGCGCTTCCACCCCGAAACGGGGACCGTGACCGGAACGTCCGAGTACTACACGCAGGAAGATTTTCCCGGGGAGGAGGGAATGTGCGGGACGTTTGTGGTGAGGTGAAAGTCCAAGAAAAAATGGCGAAAATGGGACCAGGCCCAAGGTTCACGTCCAGCTCGCTGCCAGCTCCAGCGATTATAGGCCCCGCGGATCGGGCGGATTAGGCTGATTAAGGCGGATTTTTTAAACTAAAAAGGCCCCCCTGAAAGGGGGGCTGCCGAGCGAAGCGAGGCTGGGGGGTTCAGGCCAAGGGATGGATTTTCCCCCGCATCGGAACCCCTCCGGTCCTTCGGTCCACCTCCCCTTTCAGGGGAGGCTTTTTTGTAATCCGCCCAAATCCGCCCAATCCGCCTGATCCGCGGGGCCTATAGCGGCCCGGGGCGTTTTCGGAGGGGCTGATTCTCGCGTGCGCTGGATTACTCGCCCTTCCTTTTCATCTCCGCGATTTTCCTCCCGGTCGAGCACAGGGGGATCGTCTCGAGTTCCTTTTCGCCGACCCAGCGGATCTCGCCGCCGCTGGGCGTTTCTTTTCGTGCGTTGGCCGAGCTGACCAACCGGCCGCGGAAGACGTGGAGCAGGATCCGGTATTTCGTTACGCTGTGGCGGATTTTCGCGGCTTCTTCCGTGATCTCGACCTCCAGGCCGGTGGTTTCGCGCGTGAATTTCTGAAGCTCGTCCCTGGGCGCGCCGCCGGTGATTTGGGTCCTGGGAAAGTCCCAAAGCCCGGCCCACCATTCGCCCGGAACGTAGCGCAGGAGGCAGACCTCCGACCGGGCGTTTTCGAGCAAAAGGGCCGCTTCCGTCCGCGCTTCGTACGCCATTTTCGGGGCCGGGACCGGGATCTTCTCCGTGAGTCCTCGCCGAAAAGCCTCGCACGACTCCCGAAGCGGGCAGACGTCGCACTGCGGATTTTGCGGCGTGCAGACCAGATTTCCAAGGTCCATCAGGGCCGTATTGATCGCGCACGGGCTTTCGCTCGACGTTTCGGCCGAAACGAACGACTCGGCCGTCTCCCAAAGGCGTTTTTGGGCGTCCGCGGCCGTGACGGGAAGCTCCAGAGCAATCAGCCGCGCGTAAAGCCGCTGGGTGTTCGCTTCCAGAATGGGAAGGCGCTGGTCGCAGGCAAACGAAAGGATCGCGCCGGCCGTGTACCGCCCGATCCCCGGAAGGGCGAGGACTTCCGCAAACGTTTCGGGAAATTCCGCCCCGGGCCGCCCGGCGATGATTTTGGCGGCGGCGTGAAGCTGGCGTGCGCGCCGGTAGTACCCCAGACCTTCCCACTGCCGCAGGACGGTTTCCTCCTCCGACTCGGCCAGCGCCTGAACGTTCGGGAACGCGGAGAGAAACCGCGAGTAGTACTCCAAAACGGTCTTGACCTGCGTCTGCTGGAGCATGATCTCGCTGACCCAGACTTTGTACGGAGTCCGGTCGATCCGCCACGGCAAATCGTGACGGCCATTTTCAGCAAACCAGGCAAGGAGCGGGGAAACGTTCATTTTAGTTAGGAGTGAGGAGTTAGGAGTTAGGAGTTAAAATTTGGGGCGCGGAGTCGGCTGCACTTCAAACGTCCTTTAATTCTTCGTCTCTTTCAGAAAAAAACTCAAAGTTTTCCCTCCCACTCCCACTCCTAACTCCTCACTCCTCACTCCTCACTCAATTCCGCATTCCGCATTCCGAATTCCGAATTCCGCATTCCGAATGGATTTCCCCCCCTTGCAAAAATCTTTCAATCGGGTAAAATGAAGCGTGGAGTTTTTTCGTTTCTTTTCCTTTTGACTCACGGAGGTGAACTGTGGCTTATGATGTGACCTTGATTACTGGCGATGGAACCGGCCCCGAACTGGCGGAGGCCGCTCGCCGATGCGTCGATGCGACTGGCGTGAAAATCGACTGGGACGTTCAGGAAGCGGGAATTGACGTCATGGAACGGATCGGCACGCCGCTGCCGCAGCCGCTGCTCGAATCGCTCGACCGCACGAAACTCGCGCTGAAAGCCCCGATCACCACGCCGGTGGGGACGGGGTTCCGGTCCATTAACGTTCACCTGCGCCAGGCGCTGGGCCTTTACGCCTGCGTCCGTCCGTGCAAATATTACCCCGGCGTCCGCAGTTTCTTCTCGAGCGTGCCGGTCGATCTGGTGATCGTCCGCGAAAACACGGAAGACCTCTACGCCGGCGTGGAATTCCAGCGCGGCACGGAAGAGTGCGAGAAACTCTTCGATTTCATCAACGAGCTCTCCCCGAACCGGCCGATCCGCTCTGGCCGCGACGAGACGGGCATTTCGATCAAGCCGATCTCCGTCTCCGGGACGGAACGGATCATCCGCTACGCGTTCGAGTATGCACGCCGTGAAAACCGCAAAAAGGTGACGTACGTCCACAAAGCGAACATCATGAAGTTCTCGGACGGTCTGTTCCAGGAAGTCTGCGAAAACGTCGCGAAAGAGTACCCGGACATCGAATCGGAGTTCCGCCTCATCGATAATATGTGCATGCAGCTCGCGCAGAAGCCGGAGCAGTACGACGTGATCTGCCTGCCGAACCTCTACGGCGACATTCTGAGCGATCTGGCGGCCGGTCTGGTCGGCGGTCTGGGAGTCGCGCCGGGGGCGAACATCGGAAAAGACGGCGCCGTCTTCGAAGCGACGCACGGTTCCGCACCGAAATATAAGGGCCTGAACAAAGTGAACCCGACGGCCATGATCCTCTCCGGCATGCTGATGCTCCGCCACCTGGGCGAAAAAGACGCGGCCGACAAACTGGAAAATGCCGTGGCAAAAGTGATCGCCGAGGGCAAATCGGTCACGTACGACATGAAAGCGGACCGGAACGACCCGACCGCCGTCGGTACGCAGGAAATGGCCGACGCGATCTGCGAAGCGATGAACTGATTCTTTGAGGAAGCATCTTGCCCACGAATTTACGCGGTGGGCGGCCGAACGGCCGCCCGCCCGATGAACCCACCATTCCGCGGGTTTCACCCGCGGCGATTAACATTCAACCGCTGACGCGGTTCCATTTCCCCACCCCACCCCCGGATCTTTTTTTCAAGGAGTTTCTTATGCCTACCCGTCGCACTTTCCTGAAAACCGCCGCGGTCTCCGCCCTGATCGCCGGCACACTGTCCGCCCAAACCTCTGAAGAGCCGAAAGAAGAAAAACGGCCCGACGGTTTTTACGTCGGCGCCGTCTCGGTCGATATTACGCCCGACCGGCCGGTCGTTTTGCCGGGCCAGCACTACACGCGCGTTTCCGACGGCGTGCGCACCCCGGTCGAAGCGAATATTCTCGCGATGGAATCCGTCCGGGACGGCGTGAGCACGCCCGTGATCTACATCAGCCTCGACGCCGTCGGGGTCTCGGGCACTTTTGGAAAGGCTTTTTGGGAGAAATTAAAGGAAGTCCTCCCGGAAATCAACCCGGAACACGTGAATTTGAGCTGCACGCACTCGCACACCGGCACGAATTTCTACGGCGACCCGAAAGACGCCGAGGACGTTCCGAATCTCCTCAAAGTCGCTGAAAACCGTGAATTCGTGCTTTCCCGCATCATGCCGGGGCTCAAAAAGGCGTGGGATTCCCGCGTGCCCGCCCGCTACGGTTTCGGTTTGGGCTTCGCGACGCTCGGGTCCTGCCGCGGCGTCGTGTTTGAGGATGGAACCACCCGGAACAACGCGGACCCAACCGTTCCCACTTTCCGCGGACTTGAAACCCAGGCCGACTCGGACGTGAACATTTTGTGCTTCTGGAACGAAAAAGACGAGCTGATCGCCATGGTCCTGAACGTCGCGTGCCCGTCCCAGTGCAACGAATCCACGACCAAAATCGACGCGGACTACTGGGGCGACCTGCGGCCGCAGCTCAAGGAAAAGTACGGCAAAGACGCCGTGATCCTGGGCTTCTGCAGCGCGGCGGGTGACCAGACCCCCGGGATCCGCTACCGCAAAGCCGCTGAGATCCGCATGCAGAAACTCCGTGGGGTCGAACGCTCCCAGGAAATGGCGCACCGGCTTTACCGGGCGGTCGAGGACGTTTACGACCTGATCGCGTCCGACAAAAAAACCAACCCGATCGTGAAATTCGAGTACATTCCGCTGGAGCTTCCCGGCCGGAAAATCTCGGACGAGGAACACGAGAAAGAGGTGAAAAGCCTGAAAGAGTACGAAGAAGTTTTCGCCAAAACGCAAAGCTCCCTCTCGCGGGGAAAAATCGCCTGGCTGAAACGCGGGATCGAGCGGTGGGAACGCCAGCAAAAAGAAGGGGTTCCAACGTTCAAAACGTTCGTCACGGTCATGCGTCTGGGCGAGCTGGCCCTCTGCACGAACACGTTTGAGCTTTACCTCGATTACGGGATCCAGATCAAAGGGCGTTCCAAGGCCATGCAGACGTTCATGTTCCAGCTCACGATGAGCCCGTGGGACTATTCCGGCTACTTGCCGACCGCCAAAGGCGTGCGCGGCGGTGCGTACGGCGCGGTTCCAGCCTGCAACTCGGTCGGTCCCGAAGGCGGGCAGATGCTCGTGGACGAGACTCTGGCCGCGATCGAGCGGGAATTTTCGAACTGAGCCTTTTTTATCCCACCTTTCCTCCGATTTTACGAAAAATGAAAGCCTTTCCCTTCCTTTTGCTCCTCCTTTTTCCCTCGTTTCTTTACGCCCAGTCGTGGTCGGTCCGCGAGCTGAACGGCGCGCCGTGCCTCTTCCGGGACGCGGAGCCGGTCACGCCGATCATGTTCTGGCAGTGGGAACTGCAAGAGCCGGACGTGCGCGACATGACCCAGACCGGGATGCGCCTCTTCAGTATGTTCGGCTCGTTCCCGCACTACGCCAACCCGTACTGGAAAGAGGACGGATCCTTCGGGATGGAATTTCAGGACGCGCACATCCGGCAGCTCCTCGAGTGGAGCCCGGGCTGCTACTTCCTCCCGCGCATTTTCTCGGCCGCGCCGGATTGGTGGATCAAGAAGAATCCCGGGGAAAATATTGCGTTTTCCAAACCGGGCTTCAAGCCGACCACGCCGCGGGAATCGTTCGCCTCGCAGAAACTCCGTGACGAGCTGGGCCCGGTTTACCGTCAGGCCGTCCGGCATCTGCTCGACGAGTACGGCGATCACCTGCTCGGGATCCACGTCACAAACGGCCCGTGGGGCGAGCATTTCTCTTGGGACGCGTACTACCACGGCGCTGGGGGTGATGTTTCGGAACCGATGCGCCAGGCCTTCAGCGCGTTTTTAAGAAAAAAGTACGGAAACGACGTGAAGCGCCTTCAGGCGGCGTTTCGGGACGATTCCGTGACTTTCGAAAACGTTCAGGTCCCGCCGCTGGAGAAACGCCGCCAGCTTTCGGACGGCTCGTGGCGCGACCCGGCCCAGTTCCGGTGGGTGACCGACTATTTCGAGTGCCATCACGCCATGACGGTCGATCTGATCGATTTTTACTGCCGGATCGTGAAGGAAGAATCGAAAAACTCGCTCACGACGCTGGTTTTTTACGGCTACACCCAGGATGAACTCTGGGGGATCGAGGCGGATCACCGCGCGCCGTCGAGGCTCTACCAGCTCGAAAGCGTCGACATGATGTCGGCCCCACACACGTACCACCGCCGCAGGCTGGGCGAAGACGGGGAGCCGCGGCAGTACCTGGCCAGCGCCGCGCTGCACGGGAAGCTCTTCGTCGATGAGGGCGACGACATGACGCACCTGGAATTCCTCAAACCGCGCCACGACGCCCGCGCCCACTGCAAAACGATGGACGAATCGCTGGCGATCCTCTACCGGGAGTTCGGGATCTCCGTCACGCACGGGATCGGGCTCTGGTACATGGACCTGACGCGCAACACGTTCCGGGACCCGCAGCTCGTGGACGCCGTCGGCCGGATGAAAAAGTGGGCCGACGTGGCGATGAACCACTCCCGCGAGCACATTTCGCAGGTCGCCGTGGTTTCCAACCCGGAAAGCGAGTTTTATCTCGGCTACCGCTGCGAGGACCCGAATAATATTTCCGTCGGCCTTTACATGCACCAGATGGGCGCTTTTTACCGGGCGGGCGCGCCGTTCGACTGGTACCTCGCCGACGATCTGGAGGCGGTGGCGGCCCGAAATTACCGCGTGGTGATTTTTCTGGACTGCCAGTTCCTGACCGAAAAGCAGCGCGCCGTCGTCGAGCGTCTCAAGGCGGACGGCCGGACGCTCGTCTGGTTCCACGCGCCGGGCTACGTCACGGAAGAGGGCCTTTCGCAGGAACGCATGGAAGCCCTGAGCGGGTTCCGCTTCAAAAAAGAGCCGCACGGGAAACTTTTGGCGGAAAACGTCCAGACCGGCGAGAAAACCGGGCAGATCCGCGTGCCGGAGGGGCGTTTCCCCATCCGCTGCACGTCGGTCGAGGAAGCCGAAAAGAACCCGTGGGGCTTCACTGAGAAGTGGTTGGTCGCGACCCAGAACGACTTTTTCAGCGTCGTGCCGGACGCCGAAACGCGGGTGATCTCACGCGGCGTGGACGAACTTCAAGGCTCCACGCTGATCGCGCAGAAGAATTTCCCGACGTGGCGGTCGATTTTCTCGGCCGTCCCGGGCCTCTCCCCTGCTCTGCTCCACGAGATTTACCGCGAGGCGGGCGTTCACCTTTACACGGACTCCGACGCCGTGATCTCGGCCAACGGCTCGTGGCTGATGCTCCACACGCGAGAGGCGGGGAATTATGAGGTGAAACTTCCGCGCACATGCCGGAAAGTGACGGCGATCACGACCGAAAAAGTCGTGGCCGAAAACGCCGACCGGTTCACGATCCCGCTCGGGAAGTTCCAGACCGCCGTCTTTTTGATGGAGTAACGGCCCCAGAAATTCCCACAAAAAAAGGGTGGCCTCTCGGTCACCCTCGAATTTTTTAAAGACTCAGCAAAGCAAAATCACCACGCGAAGTGGGCGAACGCTTTGTTGGCTTCGGCCATGCGGTGCACGTCTTCGCGCTTTTTGTAAGCCGTGCCTTCTTTGTTGTACGCGGCCACCAGTTCGTCAGCCAGCTTCTTCGCAATCGGCTGACCCTTCTTGCTGCGGACGGCGTTCAGGATCCAGCGGATCGCCAGCGACTGCTGACGAACACGATTGACCTGCATCGGGACCTGGTAGGAAGAACCACCGACGCGCTTGGAGCGGACTTCGATGGTCGGCTTCACGTTTTCCAGAGCCTGCGTGAAAACTTCGATGCCCGGTTTGTCCGTGATTTTCTTCTCGATCTCTTTCAGGCAGTCATAGAAAACTTCCTGAGCAACGCTTTTTTTGCCGTCATACATCAGGCAGTTGATGAATTTGCTGGCCAGCACGGACCCGTAAACCGGATCCCCGACGAGCTGCTTGCGGCTTGCAGTAATACGACCCATTTTTTCCTCGAATCATTGAAAAAAGTGAATTTTGTGAAAAAACCTGAAGGGACCAACCCGACCGGCTGATTGGGAGGCAAAGTATGCGGTTTGCGCACCCAATCGGGGGAGATTCTGTTTTCTGACTCATACCGACGACCGCTTCCATCTGTTCACCGAGCAGGCAGTTGACCCGATGTCAACCACGCGAAGGCCCAATTACTCACAGCCGTCCCCTTTCTGAAGACAGAACCTTTAAGCTGGAAGCTTATTTTTTCTTGCCAGCAGCGGGCTGATTCTTTTTGGCACCGTAACGGCTGCGGGCCTGCTTACGGTTTTTCACGCCCTGAGCGTCAAGCGTACCACGGATGACCTGGTAACGAACGCCCGGGAGGTCACGAATACGACCACCGCGCACGAGCACGATGGAGTGTTCCTGAAGGTTGTGCCCTTCACCAGGAATGTAAACCGTGATTTCTTTGCCGTTGGAAAGACGAACACGCGTGATCTTACGAAGAGCGGAGTTCGGTTTTTTCGGCGTCATGGTACGAACCTGAAGGCAGACCCCGCGTTTCTGCGGGTTTTTCTCGAGAACCGGGCTTTTGCTGAACTTGCGCGGCATGACACGGCTCTTGCGAACTAACTGATTGATTGTCGGCATACTAATTATTCCTAACCAATAATGAAGTAAAAGAGGCAAACTACCTCACAATAAAATTCTTATGCTATAGGAAACTGGATTATATCAGAAATTCAAAAAAGTTCAAGTACTCCTGAGCGAATTTTTACAAGAAAAAAGGAATAAAATGCTTTTTTCTCATTCTATTGCAAAGCAGAGGACGAATCTGGGCGGCAGGTGAAAATCAGTCCAACAAACCAGAAAGCCAGGAGAAACGACGGCTCAAAACACCATTTCAGCAGAAGGTTTAAAATAAAAAAAGCTGGCAGAACCAGCAAGAGGTAAACCAGGGCGTTTACCTTTCCGGAATCCCCGTAGGGATCCCGGAGGGAAATCTTTTAATCAAAGATTAAAACTCATTTGCAGGCCGGATCGCAAGCCGGGGCTTCGCAAGCCGGGGCTTCACAGGCCGGACCACAAGCCGGTTTGCAGCAACCGAACTTCGGGAAATTGAAGCAGGGTTTGCAGAAGTTGAACTTCGGCAGTTTGAAGCTGAAGCAGGGTTTGCAGCACGGAGCGCCACAAGCCGGAGCGTCGCAAGCCGGGGCATCGCAAGCCGGAGCTTCGCAAGCCGGAGCCGGATCGCAAGCCGGAGCTTCACAAGCCGGGCCACAGGCCGGTTTGCAGCAACGGAACTTCGGGAGCTTGAAGTTGAACTTGAAGCAGGGTTTGCAGCAGGGTTTGCAAGCCGGAGCGCCGCAAGCCGGAGCGTCACAAGCCGGAGCTTCACAAGCCGGTTTGGCTTCTTCGCAAGCCGGAGCTTCACAAGCCGGAGCACAAGTCGGTTTGCAGCAACGAATCTTGCAGAAGTTGAATTTGAAGCAGGGTTTGAAGCAGGGTTTGCAGGCGGGAGCTTCGCAAGCCGGGGCTTCGCAAGCCGGAGCTTCGCAAGCCGGAGCTTCGCAAGCAGCTTTTTCACAAGCCGGGGCGCAAGCCGGGGCACAAGATTTAAAGAAACCAGCGTTCGCAGCGGAGACGCTAGCAATCACGATGGCGACTGCCACCAAGGAACTCAAACGTTTCATAATATCCTCCGTTAACTTGAGATACCTAGTGTCCTTTTGGACTTTTGACGGTTTATACCACAAAACCGTTTTTTCGAATAGCAGGAATTTTCGCCCTGGGGAAAATACCCACTGTTTCATCTAATCCCTTATTTTGACTAAAATTCAAAATTTGTCAATAGCCCCCTAGGGTTTTTTTTCACTAATTTTGCTATTTTCTTCAAAATTTTGGATTTTTTTTGTTTCTTCAGTTTCGCCAAACACCCAAAAGGTTTCCTCCGTTCGGTTTTCTGCTGATGTCAGCGAAACTTCTCCAAACTTCTCTTTTTATCGGCCTTCTCATTTTGAGACTTTAGCGCATGCTTTGAAAATTGCCAAAATTTCTCAAATTTTTCAGGCTCGTCATTTTAACTATACCACATATTTTATATTTTGCAAGCCCCTCGGGTTAAAAAAAACCAAAAATTTTTGGGTTTAGGTACTCTGCAAAGGTTTGCAATAAATATATGGTCTTATTCGCCTCAATCCAGTATTTATCTCAAAACTTCTGATTTTTCCATTTTGTCCGGCCTGCTCAGGTTTCCCAGAAGGTCTCCCGCGGCGATTATTTCGAGATAATCAGAAGATATTTGTAATATTTAGTGGATTTTTTTTGGTAACATGTTATAATTGGTATGGAAACTTTCCCCAACTATAACTATTTGTACCAGCCATCGAGGCAAATTTATGGGCACTAAAACTTTTCAAAAATTCGTAATCGTTTCCTTTGCGATCGTGATTTTGATGGTAATAAATGCTTTATTACAAGAATCGGAGTTTGTCTCCTCATTTTTTGGGAATTCTCCGTCTCAAGGAAGAGTCTTGGTGACCGGCACAGACTCCACATTTTCTCCAACCGTACCATCAAATGCGCCTTCCATTGAGTGGTCTGTTGCCAAACCACTTCAAAATGAAGAAAATGGCGAAACTATTTTGTATAATTCTGAATCTGAAAATCCGTCATCCTCCTCATTATCGGTTTCAGCTCCTCAAAAAGGCTCCGAATGTGCCCCCGTTTTAACTCAAGATTTTTCCCAAAAAAATAAAAAAATTTTTCAAAAGGAGTTTCAGAACGAGAATTTAGCGGATTCCAGGAAAAAAAATCCCTCCGAGATCGTAAAAAACGCCCCTTGGCCTTTTTCTCTCTTTGGAGGGAATGCAGAGGCGGATGAGAAACAACCGCGGGTTTTCCCGGCTCCCGATAAGCCCACGACCACTCCGCAAACGGTAGCGGTCGTGGAACGAAAAAAAGCGTCGGCGAAAAATTCACCTTCGCCTTCGGAACAGGATTTGAAATCCAAGGATTCATCTCTGTCCCCTGCTCCGCCTCAGGAAGCGCAAGTGGCGGCGGCTCCCGCTCCTGAACCAGTCCTTCCACCTGGGTATCACGTCGCTCCTCGTGTGAGCAGGAAGCCGATCCTTCCTCCCGCGCCAGTTCCGGCCTCCCATGAAGCGCCCGAGATTCTGCTCTCCCCTGCTCCGCCGCAGGAAATAGCACTTCCAACGCTTCCGCCGGTTGAAACGAAAATGCTGGATTTTCCGCCCGTAGAGGAGAAAACGAGGCGAGATTTTCCGCCTGTGGAAGAATCCCCGGGGCCAGGTTTGCTCAAAGCACCAACTTTTAAGGAGGAAAAAGCCGAAATGACGCCAGAAAAGGAATGGCAGACTCCCGATCCCATTATTAATGAAGGTGAGCAGGGGAACTTCCCGATGGCTTACGGAGAAATGGAACTGGTCGAGCCGAACAAGTATTTCGGGGTCAAAAAGCCGGTGACTCTTCCTGCCGTACCGGAGGAAAAGGAGAATTCAAACGATTTGCTGACGATCGATTCGGTCGTAGACCTCCCCGATTCCGAGAAATTTCGGGAGTTTCCCAAGACAGACAAGTAATGAGAAAACTGGCGAAAGCAAGCATTAAAACGTTTTTTTGCTTGTTTTCGCCAAAAAATCACTTTTCATTAACGATTTCTTTCACTTGATCGATCGAAATGTCCTTCAGGCGGAAGAGCCCCTGCGTATCGTTCACGCCATTCTGCGTGATGATGAATTTGCGGGTGCGTTTGTTTCGCGCGAACGTGAAATCAATCTCGCCATAAGTTTCGCACTTTCCCCAGCCCAACTGACTGGACGGCGTGGAGTCCAAAAGCTGCGCCAGCTCCATCGCGGCGGCGGGTGTGGCCGAAAATTCGACCTTTTCCTGCTGGCCGGTCTCCGGGTTTCCGTCGTAGTACCAGCCAGTACACGCGGCGGGCTGCATCTCGCTCAGCGGCTGGTTCGCGATTTTGATCGAGAAAAAGACGAAAAGCGTAAAGCACGTGATGAACGTGAAAATGTGCAAAATCGTTGCGCGTTTGTAGTATTTCGGGCGGCGCACGTCGCGGATCTCAGCGGTTTTCCCCGTGATCGGAGCAGGGGACTGGGAGGATTTCTTTTTGTTTTTCTTGCTCATTTTTATCTTTCGGAGGTGATGGAAGCTTTTCCAGGCCTCAAAATCTTTTTAACCGGAATAAATTACTCAGATTTCCTCTAAAAACCGTTGAATTTCGATGTTCAACTGTGCCGGTTGTTCCATCGGTGCCAAATGTGCCGCATCGGGAATGGAGGCGAACTGCGCACCGGGGATCGTCTCGGCCAGAGCGCTCATCGCGGACGGGGGCGAAAGAACGTCCTGTTCACCGGTCAAAACCAGTGTCGGGACGGAGATTTGCCGCACCGCTTCGGAAAAGTCGCTGCGCTGGGCCATCCCGCGGGCGACCGAGGCGACGCCAAGCGGATTATTCTCCGTGACCATTTTCCTGTAGGCCGCGAAAACGCCCAGCGGGTTTTCCGCGTCGGCGAGCGTGGCGGGGGTCATAAGGTTCTGCTTCATGCTGTCCACCATGAACACGCAGGTTTTCTCCGCTTCGAGCTTTTCGGCCGTGGCGAGACGTTTGGCCGCGCCTTCCGGCGAGTCGCAGCGGGCGTTCGTGTCGCAGAGGATCAGAGCGCTGAGCCGGTCCGCGTGGCGGCGCCAGAATTCCAGCCCGACGTAGCCGCCCATCGAGAGGCCGCAGTAGGCGCATTTTTCGATGCCGAGCTGGTCGAGCAGGGCGCTCAGGTCGTCCGCCAGGTCGGGCATCGTCGTGACCTTTTCACCGGAGGCGGGGCTTTGGCCCATGCCGCGAAAATCGGGGGTGATGACGGTGAAATCGCCGGAAAGTCCGTCGAGCTGCGCGCGCCACATCGTGTGGTCGAACGGAAACCCGTGACCGAAAAGGATCGCCGGCCCGGAGCCGCGTTTTTCGTAGTAAAGTTTCATTTTTCCTCCTCGAAAATCATTCCTGAAAGGCGCATCCGGTGGAGAAAGGACTCCACGATTGGGCGGGGGACCACGTCGCGCAGTTCCGGCGCTGGCAAATAATCGGCCGCCAGCGTGTCGAGCAGCTCGTCCACCGTGCAGGCTTTTTCCTGCAAAATGTGGATGATGGCCGCACCCAGGTCGTTCATCAGGTGCGTGTCGTCCGAATCGAGGCAGTACACGACCATCAGCGAGTCCGCGGCGGGCGAGTCGCTTTTTTGGTCACTCTCCCAACTGCGCCAAAGCAGGTGCGAGTCGGGCAGGGCGCGGAAACGGAGCGGGGAAGATGGCATAAAAATCCTTTTAAATGAATAATGAATAACGAATAATGGGAAAAACGCCCACTCAACCTGACGCGTAATTCCGGCCTTCGGCCTCCATTACCGCCTTTCATTATTCATTATTCGTTATTCATTATTCATTTCTCTAAGTATTCTGAGGTTCACGGCGTCCCAATCTTCTTCGGCGCCGGTTTCTTCATCTTTTTTCATCCCTTTCGGGGTTTCCAGGTACTTCGGGACCCCGGCAAAACGCGGGTCGTTCAGAAGAAGACGGAACGATTCAAGCGGGATCTTTCCGAAACCGATGTGCGCGTGACGGTCCACATGGCTTCCGCACTCCTTGGTCGCGTCGTTGATGTGGAACGCACGGAACCGGTTCAGGCCGATGATCTCGTCAAAATGCGCCGTCATCTCCGCGTACTTTTTGGGCGTGGAAAAGTCGTAGCCCGCCGCGAAAGCGTGGCACGTATCGAAGCAGACGCCGACGCGGAACTCATCGCCCACCGCCTCCGTCGGCTTGCGTCCCTCGACTTTTTCGATGATCTCCGCGATCTGCTCCAGCTCGAACCCGAGATTGGACCCCTGGCCCGCCGTGTTTTCGAGCAGGCAGCGGGTCTGGATCCCGGCCGTGTGCTCCAGGACGGTTTTCAGCCCCTCGGCGATCCGGTCGATCCCCTCGTGCGGCGTGGACGTCGTGTAGGAGCCGGGATGCGTCACGACGAACGGGATCCCAAGCGCCTCGGCCCGAAGCAGCTCGTCCTCAAACGCCGCGATCGACTTGAGCCACAGCTCGTCGGCCGGTGCACCAAGATTAATGAGGTACGAATCGTGCACGATGGGGTGGGAAATGCCGCACCGATCGAGCGATTCCTTAAAAAGCTCCACGTCTTTTTCGGTGAGGGCTTTTCCCTTCCACTGATTGCTGTTTTTGGAGAAGATCTGCACACAGTCGAAGCCGATGGCCTGCGCGGCTTCCACCGCCCGATGCAGCCCCCCGGAGATCGACATGTGCGCGCCGAGAATGGATTTGGTCATGGCAAAGGAAATGCTGGTTAAAAACTAAAGTAAATCTCCCCAACCCCTGAAATTCCCGGCGTGAATGGATTTCACTCCAGAAATCAGGAAGGGTTGGGGAGGTGGATCCTAGTGCTCCGAGGACTTCGGGATGAAGCTCGTGTTTTCGTCCAGGCTCTCAATGAAGCGGGCCAGAAGGTCGGCACACGCATCCATGTCGTCCATCGAAACGATTTCCACCGGGCTGTGCATGTAGCGGTTCGGGACGCTCACCAGGCCTGTCGCCACGCCTTCCCGGGTGATCTGAATCGTACGCGCGTCAGTTCCGGGCGGGGAGCCGCTGGCGTCAAGCTGGTAAGGAATCTGATTCTCGTCTCCGACCTGCATCAGGCGTTCCGCCACTCCCGGGTTGAAGTTCGGGCCGCGGGTAATGACCGCGCCGCTGCCAAGTTTGATCTCACCGACCTTTTTCGGGTCGATCGATGGGCAGTCGCTTGTGAACGTGACGTCCACGGCGATCCCGACGTGCGGGTTGATCTTGAACGCAGCGGTTGTGGCACCGCGCAGACCCACCTCTTCCTGCGTCGTGGAAACGGCGTAGGCGGCGACTTTCAGCTTGCTGGCGTCCACGCGGCGCAGGGCTTCCATGACGACCCACATGCCGCTCTTGTCGTCGGTGGCGCTCGAGGCGAGGCGATTGTTCTGGAGCTCCGAGTAGGTCATCTGGATGGTGATCGCGTCACCCACGCGGACCAGCTTAGCCGCCGATTCTTTGCTGGACGCGCCGATATCGACCCAAATGTCGGAAATCTTCGGAACGACTTTGCGTTCCTCAGCGTCGAGCAGGTGAATGGGCTTCTTGCCAATGACGCCCGGGACGGGGCCGTATTTCGTCCAGACCGTGACGTGCTGGCCGATGAGGTTCTGTACGTCCCAGCCGCCGAGCTGGAGGACGTACAAGTACCCGTTGTCGTCGATGTACTGGACGCTCAGACCGATCTGGTCGCAGTGCCCGGTCATCATGACGCGGAACGGGGCGTTCACGTTACGTCCGGCGTAAACGTTTCCCATGATGTCCGTTTCCACGGTGTCGGCAAAATCTTTGGCGTACTCACGCACAATGTCCTGAACGGGCTGCTCGAAGCCGGTCGGGCTGGGAGTCGTCAGGACTTTTTTGAGGAAATCTTTTGCTTTCTGATCCATTTTAGGTCCTTTCTGTTGAAAAGTGGGTTTTCAAACGTCCAGTATAGCACGAAAGACGGTTTTGCGCAAGGGGGCAGGGGAGAAAATTTTGGAGTGCGATGATACAGTCGCGCAAGCGACCTTCATCGCTTTCCCTTGCGGCAATACCGCCTCGAAGAGGCGTTTGCCGCGGAAGTACGCTGGGGGTTTCCCACGAGAAAATCGTTTTTTGACGCAAAAATTTTAGGTCGCTAAGTGAAAGCGGCAAATGAAGCCTTCGGCTTCTGTATTGCCGCACTCCAAAGCAGGCGGCCGGGCCGCCGTCCCTCCGTAAAAAAAGCGCTTCGCCTTATAAGCGAAACGCTTTCTTGTAGGTTCACGCGTTTAACACGAAATTAACGCTTGGAGAACTGGGTCGCACGACGGGCTTTGCGAAGACCGGCCTTCTTGCGTTCGACCATACGGCTGTCACGGGTAAGAAGGTTGGCGTCCTTGAGGATCTCATAAAGACCCGCATCGTACATGCGCAGGGCACGGGCAATGCCGAGTTTGCAAGCGCCAGACTGACCGGTGATGCCACCGCCGCTGACGCGGATGATGACGTCCACTTCGTCTTTTTTGCCCGTCTCAGTCAGCGGAGCCAGAACGGCGTTACGCTGCTGCACGTTGCAGAAATAATTTTCAAGGCTGCGGCCATTGATCGCGATGAGGCCCTTGCCGGGACGAATACGAACACGGGCAACTGCGGTTTTACGACGACCGGTACCGAGCGAGTCGTTATTGCCTTTGCCTTCGATGATGACTTTATCTGCCATGGATTACACTCCTTAATTTGTCTGTTTAGCTCAAAATCCTGAAATTATTTGCCCATTTCAACAAGCACCGGGTTCTGGGCCTGATGCGGATGCTGATTTCCGGTGTAAACCTTGAGCTTGGAAAGCATCTTGGTCGCAAGTTTGTTTTTCGGAAGCATACGACGGACCGCTTCGGTCAGGATCGCGGTGGGATCCTTTTCAAAGCGCGTCGCGGCGTTTTCGCTGCGCAGACGAGTGTAACCGGTCGTCCAGGTGTAACGTTTCTGTTCCCATTTTTTGCCGGTGAAGACGACTTTGTCGGCGTTGATCACGACGACGTAACGACCCGTATCCACGCCGGGCGTATAGGTCGGGCGATCTTTGCCCATCAGAGCCATTGCAATATCGACGGCGAGACGGCCAACAACTTTGTCGGTCGCATCAACGACGATCCATTCCTCTTTGACTTCAGCAGGTTTGGCCATGAAGGTCTTCTGGACCAGTTTCGCAGCGGATCTTCTCGACCCTTTCTGCTTTGCCTGGCCTTCCTGTTCCGGTTTTTCCATCGTTTTCATAATAATGAACCACTCACTAAATCTGGTTTCAACTATAGTTTCAAGGTCACAAACGCTTCCCCATCGGGATTTTGTTTCGCCGTCTTTCAACGGAGTTTTTCGGCGCGATTGGCCTTGCCGCTTTGCCTTTCGTCCCTCGCGAACGGTAAGAAAGGCGCAACTCGATCTTTCCTCAGACAGAAAGAAACCGAATTATACCCGGTTCCCGAAAAAAGTCAAGGGGGTGGGACCGGTTTTTCAGGATCGAAGGGCAAAAAAACTTCCCTTGGGGCAGAATCGCCTGAGACCTTCCATAAAAAAAGCCGCTTGTGCAGCGGCTCGTTTTTGAGGAGAATATAAATAAAACACGGGGTTTTTAATCCTCAATTTCAATTTCCGGCATCATCTCGGCCAACGTCTCGAAACGGGTCGGGTGCTGAAGCTTTTTGATCGCGCGGATTTCGATCTGGCGCACACGTTCACGAGTCAGAGCGAAGAAACGCCCCACTTCGTCCAGCGTGTACAAATGGCCGTTTGCCAGGCCGTAACGCAGACGAATGACCTCGCGTTCGCGGTAGCTCAAATCGTACAGAAGCTCGTTCAGGTTTTCCCGAATTGCCTCACAGTTGACGCGTTCCACCGGGGATTCTTCGCGCGTATCTTCGATGAAATCGCCGATCACGCTGTCGTCGTACCGGCTGGCGGGCTGGTCGAGCGAGATCAGGTTCCGGTTCATCTGCAGCACGGTAAGCGCTTCTTTGAGCCGAATGCCGGTGGACCGGGAGATTTCTTCCATGGTCGGCTCGCGTTCGATCTGCTGAATGAGTTTCTGGTGGGCTTCACGCACTTTACGCATCGTTCCCACGACGTGGAGCGGGACGCGGATCGTCCGGGACTGGTTCGCAGCGGAGCGGGTGACCGCCTGACGGATCCACCAGGTCGCGTAGGTCGAGAACCTGTAGCCGCGGTACGCCTGGAATTTATCCACCGCCTTCATCAGACCGGTATTTCCCTCCTGGATCAGATCCAGGAAAGAGATCCCGTGGCTCTGGTAATTTTTCGCGATCGAAACGACCAGACGCAGGTTCCCGGCGCAGAGTTTCCGCTTGAAATTCTCGTACCGCGCCTGAATTTTATTGGTTTTCTCGATGAAACGCTTGAGCATTTTCGGCGTCATTTGCGCCTGACGCATCAGACGGTGCAGCTCGTGGCGCATTCGGCTCCGGGTCTCCTCCGCAGTCGGATCGCTCTCAAAACGTTTCACTTCAAGGTAAAGGGTCTGCATCCGTTCGAAAAGATGCTTAAGCGAGTCGTAAAGGTTCCGCACAATGGGGAGCTGTATCTGCATTTCGTACGCCAAATGACGGCATTTCACATCCCGGCGGTGCATTTGTTTCAGCAATTTTTTCCGAAGCTGCATCGGCTGGCTCTTGTTGAAAGCCACGGGATAGGCCGTCTGGTTCTGCTGATAAAGAGTACGGAGCGTGGCAAGATTCATCCGAATGATTTCCAGCGCACGATTTTTCTGATGGGAGTTGGTAATACTCACATTAATAGTGCGTTCCAGGCGGCATTTTCGCATCAGAAGCTCGTTCATGATCCGAATCAAACCCGTCTGAACGAAATGTGACGTGAAAATCTGCGTGCAGTACTCGCGGCGGTAACGCTCAATTTTTTGAGTAATCACCTGTTCTTCCTTTAAAGAAAGACGCGGGTACTCGCCCATCTGCATCAGGTAAACACAAACCGGGTCCTCATTCCGAAGTTCCTCGTCAGGAATTGGTTCCGTCGATTCCGCTTCACGGCATAAATCCTCAAGCTCAAGAAGAGACGGAAACTGCTGCTGGAAATCCAGTTGCTGGGACTCATCTTCGTAATCCCTTATCGCAACTCCATCATAGCATGAATCTGGCGAAACGTAAAAATCATTCTTGAAATACGGAAAATCCATCGTTACACCGAGTACTTGATTTGGTTCTTTACCCAACTTCGCAGTCACTCAATTAACAAAACACGAAGTTTGCGCAAAATAGTTAAAATCAGCCCAACTGTCTTATATTCTTTATTTTACCCTATTTTTCCGCTTTCGTCAAGCAACTTTTCCGATTTTCTCTAAACTTTTTATTTTACAATCGGAAATTTTTATCCGGGGCAAATATAAAAATAGTACGACCTTTTGCAGGCCTTGGTTTTATATATCGTGAAAAAATCAAAAAAAGCTGACTTGAGACGGTTGTTTTGAAGGATTTATTTGTGATTATTTTGATTTATTTAACACCTGTACCGGTCAGAGAAAATAGGCGATTTTCGTTTGGGGGATAATTTGGATTTTTTGTTCAGAGTATTTTTGGCAAACCGTCAGAAAAAGAGAAATTTTTTTTAAATTTTAGACGATAATTAACTCAAGATTGATTCTGGATCGTCAATTCAGGAGAAATAACATGGAAGTATCCGTTGAAAAACCCAAATCCGCTTCAGAAGAACAGCAGGGCGAACTACGCAAACGATTGCTTCTAATGATTCTTCAGAGCGAAACCCAACGCCGTGCCGTGGTGCGAACCAGCAAAGCGGCTCCCGGCATTCAATAATTAATTATTGGGGGAATTACCGGAAACGTCCTTCGTTAAAGAAGGACGTTTCTTTTTTTATGGGCCCATTTATTCCGCGGCCTTGGGCAAAAAAAGAGGCTCAACGATTGGGGCGACGCTTGGCTCAATGAGCATCAGAAGCGCGTCTTCTGCCTGAATGACCGTTTTTCCACGCGGGACGATAAATACACCATCACGGCGAATCAGGTAAACCAGCACATTCTCCGGAAGTTCCAATTCTTTGATCGGCTTGTGCAGAGCAGGGGAGTCCTCAGTGATAACAAACTCGTACATCTGACTGGTCGAAAGCCCCGTTTCTTCAAACTCAAGCGGCGGACGCGGGACCGTCTTGGTCGCAACGCCCAGCTTGAGCCACTTCGCCAGTTTCATCAGCGTTTTGCCCTGGATCAGCACCGACCAAATCACCGCGAAGAAAACCAGATTGAAGTTTTGGATCGCCTGTTTCTGAAGTTCCGGATTATGCCCGAACGAAACGACCGGGTAGAGCGAAAGCAGAATCGGCGCTGCGCCGCGGATCCCGCCGCATGAAATGAGGAGTTTCTCCCGGAAATTGAATCGACTGAAGCACAGCGAAACGAAAACGCTGGCCGGCCGCGCGATCAAAATCAGGAAAAAGACCAGCAGCGTACCGGAAAGCCAGTACTCTTTCAAGTCGGAGGGATTCACCAGCAGACCGAGCGTCAGGAAGAGCGCCAGCTGCATGAGCCACGCCAGCCCGTCATGGAATCGGCCAAGGCCGTGCTTGTAGATGAAATGGGAGTTCCCGAGCGTCACACCGCAGACGTAAACGCCCATGAATCCGTTCCCGTGGCAGATTTCCGTCAGGCTGTAGGAGAGCAGGACCGTCGCGACCCCAATGACGTAGTACAGACCGTCAAAGTCGAGTTTGACGTGATTGATCAGGTGCGCGGTGTACCGGCCGACCAGGAAACCGACGAGCGCGCCGACCCCAATCTGCAGCGGCATCTCGTAGAAAATCGACCACCACGAAGACTCGCCGAGGATCTGGAAAATCACGAAGAACGTCAGAAACGCCGCCATCGGGTCGTTGCTGCCGGACTCCATTTCGAGAATCGGGCGCAGGTTTCCCTTCAGGGCGGTGCTTTCCGACTGGAAAATCGAAAAGACGGCCGCCGCGTCCGTCGAGGAAATGACGGATCCGAGCAGCAGACCGAAACGCCAGTCCATTTTCATGTACCAGACGGCAAAAAGTGCGACCAGAACCGCCGTACATGCGACGCCGACCGTACAAAGCAGCGTGCCGGGAACGATGACTTTCCGGATGGACTTCCAGTTCGTGTCGTACCCGCCCGAGAAAAGAATGAACAAAAGGGCGAGGGTCCCCAGGTGCGCGGCTTCGGTGAAATCCCGAAAAGGAATTTTCCCTAATCCGTCCGTTCCGGCGAGCATCCCGACGAGCATGATCATCAGGAGCGTCGGGATCTTGATCCACGACGAGATCTTGCTCGCGAAGATCCCGAGGAAAAGCAGAAGGGAAATCAGCGCAACAGAGTGGAAAATGTGTAAATCTTCGACCATAATTTGAATAATGAATAAAGAATAACGAATAACGAATAATGGAAGGCGGTAATGGAGGCCGAAGGCCGGAATTACGCGTTGGGTTGAATCGAGGATCTCCCCATTATTCGTTATTCGTTATTCATTATTCGTTTTAATCTGCTATTACGTCTTTGAGTTCGTCTTTCAGGACCGCCAGCGCGCGCTGACCGTCTTTGGCTTCGACGACCAGATTGAAGCGCATCTCGCTCGTGTTGATCATTTCGATGTTGATCCCGGCTTCCGCGAGGGTTTCCAGGATCCGGGCCGCAACCAGCGTGTGGCTGCGCATACCGGTACCGCTGAGCGAAATCTTCGCGACCGGCGGGCAGGATTTCGGAGGCGTGCAGTTCAGCTTGGCCGCGATCTCTTTCGCCAGTTCCAGAGCCGCGTCGGCGCAGGAGCGTTCCACGGTGAACGTCAGGTTCGTGAATTTATCCCCGGAGCTCTGGACGATCATATCGACCACGATCCCAGCTTCGGTCACGCGGCGGAAAATGCGGGACGCCAGACCAGGCTCCTGCGGCAGGTCGAACAGCGTGACGCTGGCCTGCGTTTCATCGAGCGTCACATTTTCGATGAGAAGGTCTTCCATGTGCTCGAGACGGTTGATCAGGCGGATCTTTTCCTCATCGCTGATCATTTGCGGCTTGACGAGCGGCTTCACATCGGACGGGGTGATGCCCAGTTCAAACGCGTCATGGACCGCACGGATCGCTTCGGCCCCCTGGTCCTTCGAGACGAGGACCGAGACTTTGATCTCGCTGGTGGTGATCATCTGAATGTTGATCCCGCGGGCGGCGAGCGTTTCGAACATTTTTTCCGCCACGCCGACCTGACGTTCCATGCCCAGACCCACAATCGAGACTTTGCACAGATTATTGTCGTAGGTGTACGACTCGAAAGCGTCCGGAATGTTTTCTTTCACCTCGGCGATCGCTTTGAGCGTCGAGGAAAGTTCCGTGGCCGGGATCGTGAAGGCGATCTCCGCTTTGCCGTCGATCCCGATGTTCTGAACGACCATGTCCATCGCGATCTGACGATTTGCGATCGGGTGGAAGATCTGGTCGGTCATTCCGGGACGGTCCGCGATCCCAACGATGGAAAAACGCACTTCGTCTTTGGCGATCGCCGCACCGCAGACGGGCCGCTCGGTCGATTCGGGTTCCGAGACGATCATCGTGCCCGGCTCGTCGCTGTAGGAGGCCCGAACATGGATCGGGACCTGGAAATTCTTCGCGAACTCGATGGAGCGGCTGTGCATGACGCCGGCGCCGAGGCTCGCCATTTCGAGCATTTCGTCGTAGCTGATCTGCTTCACGCGGCGCGCCTTGGGAACGACCCGCGGGTCGGCCGTGTACACGCCGTCCACGTCGGTGTAAATCTCACAGGATTCAGCGTTCAAAACCGCCGCAAGAGCCACCGCCGTCGTATCGGAACCACCGCGGCCGAGCGTCGTAATATTATAATTGTCGTCAACCCCCTGGAAACCGGCAGCGATCACGATATTCCCGTCGTTCAGCGCCTTGCGGATGCGGTCGGTGGAAATCGACTCGATGCGGGCTTTCATGAACGAGTTGTTCGTTTTGATGCCGATCTGGGCGCCGGTCATACTGACGGCCTTGTAGCCGAGGTGCTGAATGGCGATGGCGACCAGAGCGACGGAAACCTGCTCGCCGGTGGACAGGAGCATGTCCATCTCCCGCGCGGGCGGATTTTCTTCGATCTCTTTGGCCAAAGCGATGAGTTTATCCGTGTTTTTGCCCATGGCCGAAACGACCATGACGACCTGGTGACCTTCTTCCTGAGCGCGGATCGCCTTGCGCGCAGCCGCGAGGATCTTATTGCTGTCAGCGACGCTGGTGCCGCCGAATTTCTGAACGATAATAGACATTTTATCACCTTTCTGCCGAAAAGAGGTTTGGTATTTGCATATTAATACGTCTCTATAGTTTACACCAGACCGAAAAAAACGCAAGGTGGGGGGTGGGAAGAAATTCAAAAAAATCCGTATCTTTCGGAAGAACCCGGGCTTATTTATTCCTCGTGAACCTTCAAGGTTTGGAAATTTGTTAAGATTGGCTAAAATTTTCAGCTTCCGGGGCTTATTTTTTTGCCTTTTTGGGAAATTTTTTAAAATTTTTGAATGTTTTGGCCTCATCTGGTATATAATGGAGTTGATATATTAAAGATTCATTTTTCAGGAGAGACCTCATGTTTCGTAATATCGTCAACGCACTCCTTCTTTCACTGGTGATTTGTTCCTCGGCCGTATTTGCCGCTGCACTCACCAGCTCGGACGCGGTTTATATTCACCAGCAGGCCTGCAACTTCGGCGGAGCCTGGGACAAAGGTTACTCCGGCAATGGAGTTCTGGTAGGGGTCCTTGATGATTCCGCCCAGATGGATCATCCTGCCTATTACGCACGTATCGAAAACGGGAAATGCAAGTTTTACCAGGGCGGCAATGATGTAACGACCAACGGCTCCAACCCACGTTCCAGTTCGGACAATCACGGAACGGCCGTCACCGGGTGTATTGCCGCAAACAGCGGAGAGCCAGTTAACGTCAGAGGCGTCATTGGCACCGTGGTTGGCAGTGGGGTCGTCGCGGGGGCCGCTTATGATGCCAGTCTCATCACCATTGGGCTCGATTTGAGTTCTTATTCCATTACTTCGGCTTACAATTATATAAAAGACCAGGGGTGCAGCGTCATTAATAACAGCTACGGAAGTACCACAGGATTGGCTGGCTTCGGAGGGATCCCTGAGACCAGTTTCGACCTCATTGACCCAAGCGACCCCACTGATTCCAAAATGAACCCCCTCCCAAATCTCCACGCCGCTGCCAGTAATGGCGCCATTATTCTTTTCTCTGCCGGTAACTCCCGTGCAGGAACGGACACAGCCTCAGGCACATCCAATATTTTGCCTAATCAGCGTGACTCAAATAAAAAAATGACTCAGGCCTGTGTGGATACACTGGTCGTTGCGGCTACAGGCTCTGGTAGTTATTACAATCTGGACCTCTACCAAAAATACGCAAGTTTCAGCTGCTACGGAGCCAACGTTTTCTGCTGCGCACCAGGAGCGGCGGTCCCCACTTCAGACCGAACCGGAGATGACGGTTACGCCACCACCTTATTAAAAGGTTCCGCAGACGGTAATTATATGGAGCAGTTCAGCGGAACATCGGCAGCGTCGCCACTCGCGGCAGGTGTTGTTGCGTTGGGCGTGGAAGCCCTCAAGTCCAATCCCAACGTCGCGGAGGTCACCCCCCGCCTGATGAAGCACTTGCTGGTTCAGACCTGCACGAAGATCGATCTGGGAGCAACGGGCGAAGAGACCGCCTGGACGACTAATGACGCAGGAATTTCTTTCTCCCCGACTTACGGTTTCGGTCAGGTGAACGCTGGTGCCCTGGTGACGGCTGCGGAAACCACAATGGACGTTACGGCACAGACGGTCATGCCGGCTGACTGGGGCTGGACGTACAGTTCCTCCAACTCGACCGTATGTAACGTAACCAAACTGAATGCTCCGCGTGAGATTTTTGTTCGCGGCGATATTATCTGGTGGGACTCTGGAGGTAGTGTTACCTCTTCCAACGAGAATGTCCTTTTGACTGGTTCCATTGACAAAAATGACGCCTGCATGACAACGATGGGATACACGACCGGGAATTCCCACACTACCAGTGATGGAAATATGAGCTTTATGGGATCCACGGACACGCAAACGTTTTATGCGACGTTCTCTGCCGATACTTTTGGGGGTGTTTCGGTTCAGCCGCTTGAAGAGGTCACGCTTACGATCCTCCTGGAATGTAATTACATGGGCGACATCCAAATCGAGCTGACTTCGCCGTCCCAAACCAAGAGCATTCTTTGTTATGCGGATGCGGCAGGCAACAATATGAATTTGGATTTCAACGATTTGGTCTGGACGTTCGCCTCCAACGCGTTCTGGGGTGAGGACCCGACAGGCGAATGGAAGGTGGAAGTCAAAGACAAAGAAGACCACGGGACTGTCGAGGACACGGGAATCGCCGTCAAGGGAATCAGCACGACGTTCTACATGGGGCAGATTCAGGAAGCTCCGGTCCCAGAGGATCCGTCGGTGCCGGAACCCGGAACGTGGGTGCTGCTCATTTTGGGCTCGTTCGGACTTTTCTGGCTGAAACGCCGCCATTGATCCCATAAAGAGACAAAATTTCCAATTTGAATATTGAGTCAGAAATTCCTTCAGGATTTCAGTGTTCCCCCCCTATACAATTAATTTAATGAAGGTATAATTAATAATGTAAGCTTTTTTCGTTTCCGGTTTTGTGAGAGGCCCGTATGTTTGAAGTTTTTTTGCTTTACGACGTAAATCCAACGACGTGGTTTTACCTGTCGCTGCTGATGATTACGGGCATTTTCTTCAAATTCCGGCGGGTGTGGAGCGTCCGCAATCTGGACCTTTTTCTGCTTTTGCTTCTCGGGCCAGGGCTTTTACTCATCGCACGAGATTTCTATTTTGGCTACGTTATGGTCCTGACGAGCATCATGCTTCTGATGATGCGTATGATTTGCGACCCGATGATGGTCCGGCGGCCTTTGCTTGAGGTCAACCTTTCCAGAGGGGGCCTGATTTTTACCTGCGTGGCCCTCATGGTTTTCCAGATCGCAAGCGTCGTTTTGATTCAAACGAGCGATTACGAATCACAAATCAGCGCGCCTTTGGAGCAGCTCATAACTTACCACCTGAACGATCGACTTGTGACGCTTGATCTGGAACGGGAAATGAATCCTGAACTTCCCGCGGACGAAAAAACCCAGACGGAAAATAAAGCCCAGCTTGTACACGGGCCGGGACTTCCTTTTTTCACAAAACTTTGCGACTTTCCCCGTCAGTGGCGGTACGATCTTCTGAAAAAGAAGCGTCTGGAGCAAATGACCGATCAGACGGCCGATGAAAGCGTTCCTCCGCAGACTTACCAGTTGGACCAGTTTCCGATTTTCCCGATCACGCAAATTCGCCTGACGATTTTTTTGTCCATTTTAGCGCAGTTGGCGATCGTGCTCGGGATCGTGCTGGTGAGTTGGAAACATTTCGAAAATTTCAATACGGGAATCGCGGCGGCGACGCTTTACATGCTGCTCCCGTATGTTGCGCAGATGCCATCCCGCCTGGACCATTTAATTCCGGCCGCGCTGCTGGTTTGGGCCGTTTTTTCGTGGCGTCTCCCGTCTCTGGCCGGGATACTCCTCGGAACTGCTGCTGCTCTGTCATACTACCCGATTTTCCTCATCCCGCTGTGGTGTGCGTTTTATTGGTCGAAAGGCTTTTGGCGGTTTTTCATTATGAGCCTGGGCACTTTCCTGCTGCTCATTGCGATTTCGATCCCGCTTTCGGGCGGCTGGAACGCATTTCTGGCTCAGTCGGGTGATATTTTCGGCTGCGTGGGTCTTTTCTCGCGAAATGCCGCCGGGTTCTGGGACATTTCGGAGCACAGCGTTTTTTATCGTTTGCCGGTCATCGCGATTTACCTCGTGCTGGTATTCATCCTGACGTTCTGGCCGTCGCAGAAGAATTTCGGAACGCTCATGAGCAGCTCCGCGGCACTGATGGCCGGGGCGCAGTTCTGCCACCCGTTCCAGGGGGGGACGTACATGGCGTGGTTCCTCCCCTTAATGATTTTGGTCATTTTCCGCCCGAATCTGGAAAACCGCACCGCGGCACGGGGAATCGGGAGGCATTTGCACCGGATTTGATCGAATGAGGTGGACCTCCTGTTCTTTTGTTTCGTTTTTGTTTTGAATCGTTAAAATGCCTTTCTCCTACCGCCTTCTCGATTTCGGCAAAGGCCGCAAATTGGAACAGTTCAGCGGCCTTCTGCTCGACCGGCCGTCACCGCCGGCGGAGCCGTTTCCGATGCGCGAGCCGGTTTCCCTCTGGAATCAGGCGGCCGGGACGTTTCGCCGCTCCGAGGGTCTGAAGGGGATCTGGCGGTGGAAAACGTCGCCCGCTCCGCAAAGCTGGACGCTTGAAACGAACCATTTCTCGCTGATCCTGAAACCCACCGAGGTCGGGCATCTGGGCGTTTTTGCCGAGCAGGAGCCGAACTGGGAGTGGATCTACGAGCGGACAAAATTCTTTCTGGCGCAGCGTCCCGCGTTTCGGGTTTTGAACCTTTTCGCGTACACGGGCGGAAGTACGCTGGCGGCCGCTGCGGCGATGCGTGAGGCGGGAAAAACCTCGGCCGACGCGGAGAATTTCTCCGTTTCGCACGTCGATTCCGCGAAAAACATCGTGCAGTGGGCGCGCGAAAATGCCGAAACGTCGGGTTTGGCCGACGCTCCTGTGCGCTGGATCGGGGAGGACGCCATGAAATTCACGCGGCGGGAGCTGAAGCGCGGGAAAAAGTACGACGCGGTGATCCTCGACCCGCCCAGTTACGGCCACGGTACGAAAGGGGAGGTCTGGAAGCTGGAAAAGGACCTTCCCGAACTGCTGGACCTCTGCGCGGAACTGATCGCCGACTCGCCGGCGTTCGTACTGCTGACGGCGCACTCGCCGGGGCTGGACGGCCGTGGAATGGCGCGGCTTTTGCGGGAGCATTTCCCCCGACCGGGCCGCTGCGACTTTTACCCGATGGAGCTGAAAACCACTTCCGGCCGCGTTTTGCCGAGCGGCGAGGCGGCACGGATCGATTTTTCCTGACTGACTGTGGAGCTGATTTTATGTTGACGCACAAAATTCAAATTCGCATTTTCGACACGGATTTCCTGGGTCACTGCCACCATCTCGCCCCCGCGATGTGGTTTGAGGAGGCGAGAAACCAGATTTTCGAGATTTTCAACCCTTCCATGAGTCGTGAGGGGTGGAATCTGCTTCTGGTGCACATTGATTTGGACTACAAGAATTCGATCCAGTTCACCGAGCGCGAGATCGAGGTCCGGACCCGGGTCGCCCACGTGGGAAACTCCTCGATCCAGCTTGAGCACGGTGCGTACCTGCAAGACGGCACGCTCGCGGCACAGGGAACGGTCGTGATGGTCTACTTCGATCTGAAGAATCAGAAAACGATGCGGATCCCGGATGAGATTCGGGAGAAATTGAACGCACTGTAACCGATTGGGAGGAAATTCAGTCGGGAACCAAAGAAACCCGGAGCCCCAGATCGCTGTACCGGTACTCCGGGATCCCCCAGCCGCGGTCGGCCGAGCGGCACATTTCCGCGTCGATGTTCCAGCTTCCCCCTCGAAATACGTGGCTCGTAGAGGCCGCGGCATTTTCCGGGTCGTTCGCTGGTGACTCGGCGTAAAAGTTTTCACCGTACCAGTCCGAGCACCACTCGTACACGTTCCCGTGCATGTCGTACAAACCCCAGGCGTTCGGCTTTTTCTGTTTCACTTCGTGGGTCGCCGCCCCGGAATTTCCGCTGAACCACGCCATTGAGTTCAGGTCGCCGGCATAGTCCCCGGCCGTGCCCGCGCGGCAGGCGTACTCCCACTGCGCCTCGGTGGGAAGCTGGACCTTTTGACCCAGTTTTTCGCTCAATTTCCGGCAGAATTCCTGACTTTCGCCCCAGCTTACCCGCTCGACCGGCCTATTCTTGCCCTTGAACTCGCTCGGATCCGTACCCATCACGCTCCGCCACATCGCTTGCGTGACCTCGGTTTCCAAAAGCCAGAACCCCCGGGTCAATACCACTTTATGGACCGGCAGGGCGTCCTGAAACAAAGTTTCCCCGCCCATCACAAACTCCCCAGGCGGGCACCAGCGGAATGCGTACCCGATCCCGTCCGCTTCCAGAACGATCCGGCTCCCGGGGCACGGCGACGCCGGAAGCGGTTTTGCAGATTTCAGAGATTTCGGGGATTTCCCGCGAGCCGTCAGGAGCAGCGCGCAGCACAGAACCACAGCCGTGTATAAGATCAAGCGTTTCATGGACCAATCTTCATGCCCCCCTCGTCCTTCGCGGCAGATTCAGCTTCTTCGCGCTTCTGCAGGATCTTTTTCGCCTCGGACGCCAGCGTCGGGACGTCTTTCTCAGCTGTTTCCTCCTTGGCCTCGTTGAGGGGCTTTCCTCCCGGAACAGTAAGCAGCATCGGCGAACTGCTCTCCGCGGGGTCTTTCTCCACCAGAGGAATATTCCGTTCAGCCGCCTCCTTCAGCCAGTCATCCACGCCATCCCACGGGTCACGCTCGGCAATTCCCAGCACGGCCAGCCAGTCGATGCGTTGGGTTCCTTTGAGGATCGGTTCCCCTTCCAGCCGTCGGAGCAAATCGGGAACGGCGTCTTTCGTCCCTTTTTTCTGGAGAAACTCGCAGATTTCCGCCTCAAAAGGTTTCATCTCCGGGACGAAAAGCCACTCGCCCGCTTTCTGCGATGCGAGTTGAACATCAAGAAGCGAAAGCAGAAGCACAAAGTCGTGCTTTTCCTCTTCGGTCTCCGGAAGGGTTTGAAGCGTTTTTTCCGAGAGCAAACGCAGTCTCCGCTCCGGGTCTTCCTGCATCCGTGACACGTACAAAAGTTTCGACTCAACCTTTTTCAGAGGCAGAAGATAGAAAAACGCTTCCCGATGATTCGGATGCTTGATGGCGACTCCCCAGGCAAAATCCCGCGTCGCAAGGTTCGTCCCCTGCTGGCAGTGGGCCGTTTCGTCCGTCGAAGAATCGAAGAAAGAAATGCCCGTCCCACATTGCTGCGGGACGCCAATCTGAAGGATCTGGGAGCGATAAAACTCTCCGCGAACCCAATATTCCGCGGCCATACAGGGAACCGTCAAAAATTCCAGCCGCTTGAGTAAAATCGTTCCGGACGGCGTGACGGTCTTGGAAGTCAGACGCTCCTGAATCAATTTTAACGCTTCATCCTTGGTCTTTTCACAGATCAGTGCTTCCTCGAGCAACTGAACCGCTTTCCAGATTTTCAACCCCTCACGTTTCCCGGTTTTGTAATCCTCAAAATCCAGAAACGGAAAACCGTCGCCGCCAAAGGGATCCTCGTACATCGCAATCGAAAATAAAGTCCGGGTCCGTTCGTCCAGGCTCATCCACGGAATGAGCCGATCTTCCGGAAAATTCGCCGTTGCGAGGAAATCCACACTTTCTTTTAATTGCTTTACCGGGATTGATGATTCAAAAACCTCATTTTCCAGCCATTTTTGCCGTGCGAGCTGCTCCAGTTTCCAGACCCGGAGCCGATCGTCGGCCGCGAGAGATTCCTGCACGATGATCTCCCGCATGCGATTCAGCATTTCAGGGAGTTTTTGCCCGCCGCGGATCATGGTGCGGATCTCACGCTCCGCCAGATTCCGTTTTACCGGGGATTCCGACGTAAGCATCTCCCAAACCGAAAAATCTTCCAGCTCTGGCGGCGTAACGGCGATTTCCTCCTCCAGCGCTTGAGGTTCCGAATGAAGGCGCTTTTCCAGCATACGTTCCAAAATCTCAAGCCGTTCCTGAGCCTCAAAAGAAAGCGAAGATTTTTGAAGCTCCATCTTGACGGTACGCAAAAAGTCCGCGGGATTGGAAGTTTCCTGGGCCTCGACTGAAAGTGCGTTCCACGCCCGATTCCGGCGCTGGCACGAATTACTGTCGAGCAGGTCGAACCAGTCCTCCGCGTAAAGAGCTTTGCAAAGGCAGAAAATCAGCCCGAAAATCAGAAGAATCCAACGGATTTTTGTCAGGCGGGCGTTCATAAATATTACAAAAACACTGAAAATTTCTGCTCTTGCGAAAATAGACCATTTTTGGTATTATACCCGAAGAATCCATAAAAGTCCACCCTATATTTATGTAATTTTAAAATTTTTCCCGAAAAAGAGGCGGCGCATGTTAAATAAACTCCCGAAACTGATGGTTTTGTGCTCGGTTTTCCTTTTGGGGACGGGTTTTCTGCCGCAGACGTTCTTTTCCCGGCAGACCGTTCAGGCGCAGTACATTCAGCTTTCCGCGGACCAAATGAAGGCCGCGCTTCGCTGCCCGACCGACGAGTCGAAGGAATTCGTGGACGACGTTTTCACGCTCGTCGCTCGCGGCATCGTGCCGGAATCGCTCGTCATTTCATCGTTCAACTACGCGTACAAGCAGCCCAAGCAGAATCAGTCGTGGTACTACTTCCAGAAGTCGCTGGAACTGCGGTGTGAGAAACTGGGGATCAACCTGGACCGGGAAATGAGCAAGCTCCACAAAAAGGAGAAATAAAAAAAGGGGGGCCAAAGTGCAAATCGAATCCACTTCAAACTCGAAGTGGAAAGGGGCTGGCGTTTAAAATGGAATGGTTTTTGGCCGTTCCTTCTTTACAAAATTTCAAAATCGTGTATAATACTCTCTCGTCAGGTTTTTCTTTCGTTATTCAATCATCACTTTTTTAAATCCAAAACGAGACCCAAAATGAGAATTTTATCAGGCATTCAGCCGACCGGAAATCCGCACTGGGGCAATTACTTCGGCGCGAACCGCCAGTACGTCACGCTTCAGAGCAAAGGCGAGGACGCTTTTTACTTCATCGCCAACCTGCACGCGCTGACGACCGTCCGCGACAAAGAGCGCCTCAGCCAGGCGACGTTCAACATGGCGGTCTATTTCCTCGCGATCGGCCTGGACCCGGAAAAATCCACGCTTTTCGTTCAGTCCGACGTCCCGGAAGTGACCCAGCTGACGTGGCTCCTTCTGACGTGCTGCCCCATGGGCCTTTTGGAACGCTGCCACGCGTACAAGGAAAAGCTCGCGAAAGGCCTGACGGCGGACGCGGGGCTTTTCACCTACCCGGTCCTGATGGCCGCGGACATTCTGGCGTACGATTCCGACTGCGTGCCGGTCGGCGAGGATCAGCAGCAGCACCTCGAAGTGGCGCGCGACCTGGCGCAGACCTTCAACTATAATTTCGGCGAGACGTTCGTCCTTCCGAAAGCCTACGTCGTGCCCGCTGCCGGAAAAGTGCCGGGGACGGACGGCGAAAAAATGTCGAAGAGCTACAATAATACGCTCGAAGTCATCGAGGACGTCAAGGTCCAGAGGAAAAAAATCATGCGCATCGAGACGGACTGCCGCCCGATGGAAGACCCCAAGGACCCGGAAACGGATAATTTGTACCTGCTCTACAAACTTTTCGCCAGCGAGGAGCAGCGCGCCGAGATGGAGGCGATGTACCGCCGCGGCGGGTTCGGCTATGGCCAGGTCAAAAAGGAACTGGCCCGCATTGCGGAGGAATATTTCGCGCCGATCCGTGAGCGTTACGCCAAATACGTCGCCGATCCGGACTACGTCCGCGACGTTCTGAAAATCGGAGCGGCCCGCGCCCGGGCGAAAGCCGCCGAGGTGCTCGACCGCGCCCAGAGCAACTGCGGCATCGGAATCCCGCGATAAAAATGGGAGGCGGTAATGGAGGCCGAAGGCCGGAATTACGCGCCGGCCTAAACCACCACGGACGATGGGACGCGCCGTTTCATTTTTTCTTTGATCCACCCGCGCAGGAGAAAACCATGGACTCACTCAATCGCCGTCAGGTTCTTCAGACTTCGGTTTTAACGGGACTGACCGCGGCCGCCCGGACCGCTGACGCTCAGTTCAGCTGGATGAAGCCGGCGCCGGAAACGCCGAAAGGGCCGAGCCACATTCCGTTCGCAAACGATAATCCGGCGATCCAGTACTTCCCGATGAACTGCGAGCGCTGCACGGAGTGCGTTTTCGTCTGCCGCGACGTCCAAACGGTTTTCGACCACGAGGGCCACTTCCCCGCCAATACGGTCCCGTGCATCCACTGCGGCCAATGCACCGTCAACTGCGTGAATAACGGGGTCACGGAGCGGTTCCAGCTCCAGGAGATCTACAACGAGATCCAGGCGAACAAAAAGACCAACGGCCCGAAAAAGTTCGTCGCGCTGACCGCACCGTCGGTGCGTTCCTCCCTGGGCGAAATGTTCAAGATGGAACGCGGAGCGAACGTGGAAAAGCAGATGATCACCGGCCTGCGGAAACTCGGCTTCGACTACGTGTTCGACGTCACATTCGGCGCGGACCTGACCGCTTTCGAGGAGTCGCTCGAGCTGGAAAACCACCTGAAAAACGAGCCGGGGAAACCCATGTTCACGAGCTGCTGCCCGGCCTGGCTCCGTTTCGCGGAACTCTTCTTCCCGGAGGTCCAGCCGCTGATCTCCTCGTGCAAAAGCCCGATCCGGATGCTGGCTTCCGTCGTGAAAACGTGGTACGCCGACCAGCTCAAGATGAAGCCGGAAGACCTCGTCGTCGTTTCCTTCTCGCCGTGCACCGCCAAAAAGTACGAGCGCACGCTCGGCACGGAAGTCGATTTCGCCCTGACCGTCCGCGAGCTCGGCTGGTGGCTGATGGAGATCGGCCTGAAACTCGACGAGCTGGAACCCGGGGAATTTGATTCGGTCCTTGGAAACGGGACGGGCGGCGGCGTGATTTTCGGAAATACGGGCGGCGTGACGGAAGGCGTTCTGCGCCAGCTTCATTTCACTTGGACGGGCAAAGAGCCGCCGAAAGACTGGCTCCTCTTCACTCCGGTGCGCGGGATCGACGCCATTCGCCGGGCCGAGGTGAAGATCGGCGAGAAAACACTGCGCGTGGGGATCGTGCACGGCGCGGGAAATATTCGCCGGCTTCTGGAGACCAAAGAGCACTTGAAGTTTGACTTCGTGGAAGTGATGGCGTGCCCCGGCGGCTGCATTGGGGGCGGTGGCCAGCCGAAAACGGAACTCCCCGTCACGGATGCGCTGCGCACCAAACGGATGAGCGGCCTTTTCTCCGCCGACAAAGCCCGCGAAAAGCACCGCTGCGGCGAGAACCCGGCCCTCGCGGCGCTTTACGAAAACTTCCTGAAAGAGCCGGGAAACCCCATTCTGCACACGCGGTAAATCTTCGTTTAACGCCCACGCCATTCACAAAAAAAGCCCGAAATTCACGCTCTCTGGTGGATTTCGGGCTTTTTGATTCCGATCATTCAGAAGAAAACCTCCAGGTCGGCTTTTCCTTCGGGCTTCACGACGAAATCGACGTACACGCTCTCGCCCACTTTGACGAGCTCAAAAGTCTGTTCCCGGCCATTGAATTTGACCCGCGAGCAGTTTTTCCCTTTGGGGAGGAGCAGATGGGCGCGGAGTTCTTTAGCGGGTGAAAGTACGTAGTAGCGCATTCCCGCATCGGTCAGGACCCAGCGAACGTCCACGTACCTGGCCGTCTTTTCGTAGCCGGTAAAGTAGCGGGTTTCCGTGTAGTGCGTGACGGGAAAACGGGGCGCGAATTCCATCACGTCGTAACCGGTCCCCAAGTCGGTGATTCCGGCAAGACCTTCGTCGATCGCGGAGAGCAAAGCGGCCGCGCCCCACGCACTCGGTCCGCCGCCAAGCGGTTTTCGGGTGGCGGGGTCGTAAAGGAAGTAGATCGCCTGGTCCTCTTTCATCATTTCTTCAAACCGCCGCAAAATGTCCCAGCCGTACGCTTCGAAGCCGTTCCGGAACGCGCCTTTGGCCAGTTCGCCGGCGGTGAAGGGAGAAATGCCGCCGTTCACGTACTGCCCGGGCAGGTACTTCCCGAAAGCCGGGGCGTAAGGCGGGTCGATCGAAAACCATTCTGCAAATGCCGTGGTCGTTTCGCGCCGGGCGAGGTACTCCTCAATGACCGATTTAGTCTGCTCCTCGTTCAGAATGCCGCGGTTCAGGGCGTAGGCGTTGGAAAGGGAGAGCCGGACGTTTTCCTGGTCGTCCACGCCCGCGCCGTTCAGACCGATTTGATGAATGAAGAATTTCCCGTTCCACAAATACTTGAAAATGTTGGCTTTAAGCGCCTCGGCGCGTTCACGCCACGCTTTGGCTTTTTCGGAATTTCCCAAGCGGTCGTTGAACCACGCGAGCTGGTTCATCGCCTGATAAACGCCCGTGGAGTCGCCGTGCATGATCCCCATGGGGGTCTGGTCATTGATGCGGCGGTTCGTCCCAGCGTCGGGATTGTATGTAAAGTCCCACGTGTCGATCGTAAAGCCGCGCTTCACCAGGCCGAGCTCCGGGTCCCAACGCTTCGGGTCGGAGGTCACGTAGTCGATCGCCTTTTCGAGCCGCGGCAGAACACGGGCCAGCCACGCATCATCGCCGGTGACCTGGTAGTAGTGCATCGCCCCTTCCACGACGAGGTACTCCACGTCCGCCTCGATCTCAAGCCGAACGAGCGACAAATTATCCTCCGGGTACAAGACGCGGCAGTCCGGATCGACGAATTTCCAGTGCGGATCGTCCAGCTGCTTGATCAGCTCGTAGAAGCATCCATCCGCGCGCTGGGTCTCCAGGATGAAATTCAGAAACGAGTCCAGATCGTACTCCCAGTGGAGGAACCCTTTCATCTGCTGGACGTGGTCCCGGATCCAGTTGTTGCTGCACATCAGGACCTTGCCGTCGATGAAGACGAGCCGGCGGTCGTTCCGGATACAGTTGCGAAGCTGGTAAATCATCTCGCCCAGCTCGGAGTCGGTGGTCGTCAGGAGCGCAGGAAGGCCGACCTCGTAATTATTGTACGTCCCGTTGGTTTTCCCTCCGACGTGCATGGCCGGGAGCGGGTCACGGAACCTGATCTCTGCGCCGTCGTTGATCGTGCAGCCCTCCGGAACGGAGTCAGCCAGAGCGAAGCTCGCGAGCAGAACGGAAACGCAAAACAAAAAAAGGTTTTTCATGGGGTTTTCTTTCGGTAAAACTTTTCAGGAGAGGATTTTCAGTCGGGCGGCGGTCTGATCCCGGGCGGGGACTTGATCCCGACCGCCTCGTTTTCTTAATTATACCATGGCGATTCCCGTTGAAAAGCCCCCCTGAATCCCCTGCTCCGCGTGAAACCACTTGACTTTTTTCCCGTTTGTGGTAAAATAATTGGCGAATTTGTTCATTTATTCCTTTAACCTGCTTAAACCCATGAAATTTTCAACGATCGAAGAAACGGCTGAGGCCCTGAAACGCGGCGAGATCATCATCATGATGGACGACGAGGACCGGGAAAACGAGGGCGATTTCATCTTCGCCGCCCAGTTTGCCACGCCCGAACTCGTAAACTTCTGCATTACTCACGGGAAGGGGATCGTTTGTGTGCCCATGCTGCCGGATGACTGCAAGCGTCTGGAGCTCGACCCGATGGTTCAGCACAATACGGCCCCGCTTTCGACCCAATTCACCGTGGCGGTGGACCACATCAGCGCCAAAACCGGCGTCACGGCTCAGGAACGTGCGGCCGCGATCAAAGCCCTTTCCGACCCGAAATCGAAGGCGACGGACTTCACCCGTCCCGGCCACGTGTACCCGTTGAAGGCCAAAGAAGGCGGTGTTCTGCGCCGTGCCGGGCACACCGAAGCGTGCATCGACCTGATGAAAATCGCGGGGCTGCGGCCGGCCGCGGTCTGCTGCGAAGTTCTGGGCGAAGACGGCGACCGGGCCACGCGGGACGAACTGGCCGAAATCGCGCAGAAGTACGACCTCAAGTGCTCCACGATCGAGGAGTTGATCCGCTACCGCCGCATTCGGGAAAAGCTCATTTACCGCATCGCCGACGCCAACCTCCCGACCAAGTACGGCCCGGGGCACATTTACGCGTACGGCGTCAAGTACGAGTCGATGGAGCCCGTGGTCGTTCAGATCGGCTCGCCCGAAACCGCCAAGAGTCCGGAAATCGCGCAGAATCCGCTCGTGCGCATGCATTCTTCGTGCTTCACGGGGGATCTGCTTCACTCGCTCCGGTGCGACTGCGGCGACCAGCTGACCCGCTCGCTGGAACTCATGCAGGAGGACGGCTACGGCTACCTGATCTACCTCCCGCAGGAGGGCCGGGGGATCGGTCTGGCCGAGAAGATCAAGGCGTACAAACTTCAGGAACAGGGGCTCGACACGGTGGAGGCGAATCTGGCCCTCGGGCACCGCGCCGACTGCCGGGATTACGGCGTCGGGCTCCAAATTTTGAACGATTTGGGCATCACGCACATTCGTTTGCTAACGAATAATCCGAAAAAAGTCGATGCTTTTATATACAGCGGGTTCGATCTCACCGTCACGGAGCAGGTCCGGATTTTGGGCGAGATCACCCCTTACAACGAGGCGTACATTCGGACGAAAGTCGAGAAAATGGGCCACATTTGGCCCGGATTTGAGGCCGAAGAAAACTGATCCCGGGCTTCGTTCGTTCCCAAGCGTTTTATTCGACCGTCCCATCAAGAGTCCAGAAAGAACCAGCCCATGGCCATTTTGTTCCTCGGAGCTACTTCTGAAATTGCGCGGCATAACGTCGACATTTTCGCGGCGCGGGGGGAGCATCTTATCCTTGCAGGCCGGAATCCGAAAGCTCTGCGGAACCTGAAATCCAGCCCGGACATGGAACTCGTGTACTATAACGCCACGGAAACGTTTCAGTCCATCCTTTCCGCGGAAATGTTCTGGCTGCAGTGCGTGGCTCTGGCCCGGGTCACGTGGGAAGAACCGATCACGGGGATCTACATCGCGCAGGGTTTTCTTCCCTCTCAGGACTCCAAACGCTGGGGCGATGAAATCGAGCAGACGGTTTTCATCAATTTTACCTCGCTGACGATTTTTCTCGAAGCGGTCGCGCGCTGGTACGAAACGCACCCCATCGCTGCGCAAGAGACGTGGATCGCGGTCATTTCCTCCGTGGCGGGAGACCGGGGCCGACGTTCAAATTACCCCTACGGCGCCGCCAAGGCGGGCCTGACGGCGTATCTGTCCGGGCTTCGCGCCCGCTTGCAGCCGATTGGAACGACCGTCCTGACGGTCAAGGCCGGCCTGGTCCAGACGCGCATGATTGCGTGCCGCCCACAGGCCAACTCGATCCTTGCCGCGGATCCCCTCCGGGTCGCGGGATCGATCGACCGTGCGATCGCCCACCGCCGAAACGTCCTCTACACACCGTGGTGGTGGCGTCTCGTGATGAGCTTCGTCCAGCTTCTTCCCGAGTGTATTTTCAAGAGGTTAAGGTTCTGAGCGTCTTCATTTCCGGAAAGTCCCGATTCTTTTTATGATGCAAACCACCCGTAAAATCTCCATCACGCCGCGCGTTTCCATTGGCGGCGAGGCCGAAACGTTTACGCTGATCGCCGGGCCGTGCGCCATTGAGGACGAAACGACCGTCATGACCGCCGCGGAAGGACTGAAGCGCGTCTGCGAGGAGCTGGAAATTCCGCTCGTGTTCAAGGGGTCGTTCGACAAAGCAAACCGGAGCTCGATCTTCTCCCCGCGCGGTGTGGGGCTGGAGGAGGGGCTGCGGATCCTGGAAAAAGTCAAGGCCGAATTGGACCTTCCGGTCGTCACGGACGTTCACGAAACGACCCAGTGCCCGGCCGTCGGGCAAGTGGTGGACCTGATCCAGATCCCGGCATTTCTCGCGCGCCAGACCGATCTGCTCGTCGCGGCGGCGAAAACGGGCAAAGCCGTCAACGTGAAAAAAGGGCAGTTCATGGCCCCGGACGACATGCGGAACGTGGCTGCCAAACTCACTGAGGCGGGAAACGAAAATATCCTCTTCTGCGAGCGCGGCACGTCGTTTGGCTACCACACGTTAATCGTGGATTTTACGGGCCTGATCGAGATGCGGAAGATCGGCTTCCCGATCGTTTTCGACGCGACGCACAGCGTGCAGAAACCCGGCGGAAACGGGACCAGCTCGGGCGGAAACCGCGAGTACGCAGCCCCGCTGATGAACGCGGCCCTGGCTGTCGGCGTGGACGCGATTTTCGCTGAGGTGCACCCGGACCCCAGCCGGGCGATCTCCGACGCGGAGAATCAGATCCCGCTGGCCGAAATTCGGGAAATTCTCTGCCGGGCGCAAAAGATCGACCGGGTTTCAAGAGCGTTTTAATGCAAAATGAGGATGCAAGTATCATCTGTAATTCATAATTGAAACACCCCCCTTGCAATCTTCTTTTCTGTATGCTAAACTAAAGTTAATTCATTTTTCTTCATTCAAGGAGGTGTTCCAATGTTCCTTTTTCGACCACGTTTTGAACGTCAAGGGAAAAAAATCACAAAATATATCGGAAAAGAAACCGATTGTGTGATTCCTGAAGGCATGACTGGAATTGGAGACTTTGCGTTCAATGAGTGCTATTTTATAAGGTCCATAACCATTCCCAATAGTGTAGAAATAATCGGGAAATATGCATTCTGCAAATGCAGATCTTTAACGTCTGTTGTAATTTTTGAAGGCGTGAAGGTTATTGGAGAGAGTGCATTTTGCAAATGTAGCTCCTTGCAGTCTATTATCATTCCTAAAAGCGTGACGATAATCGAAGATAATGCGTTTGAAGACTGCAAATCTTTAACATCCGTTGTAATTTCTGATGGTGTAACGAAGGTTGGAGACTTTGTGTTTTTTAATTGCAGTTCTTTAAAGTCTGTCACCATTCCCCAAAGCGTAACAATCATTGGACCCTACGCGATTCCCCATACCCCAGGCCTGACGATCCACGCCCCGGCAGGGTCCGTGGCGGAACGATACGCGAAAGACAATAAAATCCCATTTCAGGCCGAAGAGCCTGCGGGGATGGGTGAGCTGAAATGAAAGGTCTTGAGTTTTGCGGGTAAACCCCCTCGCTTTTTTCACCCTGCGGGAGAAAAAAGACTCGCCCGCGAAGACGGAGACGCCGCGGTGGGAGGAACATTTTGAAAATTGTTCCTCCCCCGGGACCCCCTCTTTCAAAAACTTTTTAGTATTAGACTATTAAGGAAGAGGGCTTTTCTTTTTTCTTATTTTCTCACAAACGTGTCCACCTCGTTCGCGACGATCACCCCATAATTCACCGCGCCAAGCCACCCCGACATGATGATCCCAACGCTCCCGGTATGGAAAAGCCCCGACACCTGCTCCGGCAATCCGCGGGAAATCTCCAACCCCTCGAACTTCGTCCCGAAACTGGCGCCCATCTCGTGCAGCGTGTACCGCTCGAACGTCTTCGGCGTGGCGGCCTCCACCCAGTCGATCTTCTGACGGATCCCCGGCACGTACTTCTCCACCGCGTTCAGCGTGTCTTCGATGAGGTCTTTCTTGCTCGCCTCGTACTCCTCCGGGGTGAGTTTCGCCCAGTCGTCGTAGTTGGCGTTCGTGCTGGCGACGATCGCGTAACGGTCGCTCACGCCCGGCCGCGTTTTCGGATAGTAGAACGAATACGTGCGGCTCGTGATGTTCCGGCTGAGAAGCATTTTCGTGTCGAACTTCGGCGCGACCGACGTGAAAAGCAGATCGCCGCAGACCTTCTCGTCCACCGTCTCGCCCGGCTTGAGCGACATGTAGACCTGGCAGCTCGAATTGTTCAGGCGCACTTTTTCGGCCTTTTCGATGAACTCCTTCGAGAAATTCTCTGCGCCGGTCATTTTGAAGATCGTGCTCTTGAGGTTCGAGTTGGAAACGACGGCCCGCGCCTTGATGAACTGGCCGTTCGCCTCAACGCCCTGGATCTTTCCGTCCTCCACGACGATGCGGTCCACGCGGGTTTTCGTGGCGATCTCGACGCCGTTTTTCTCCATCTCGGCCGTCATCATGGCCACGAGGCGGTCGGTGCCGCCGGTGAAGGTGAAAACGCCCTTCGACATGAAATTCGAGAAAACGATCCCGTAGGTGATGGCCGGTTCGTCGAGCGTCGAGCCGTTGGCGTAGGTGATCGGCTCCATGAGAAGCCGCACCACGTCGTCACGGCCGGGGAAAAACTCCTCGAAAAGCTCGCGGGTCGTCATTTGCTGATCGTCCACAAAGGTCATGCTGCGCGCTTTGTCGAAAAAGGCGTTGACGGTCTGGGCGTCGATGCCGAATTTCTCGATCAAAAGCCGGGTGAAATCCTCCCGGTTGAAGGTCGTTTCGAGCGTGAACATCGGATTGTCGAACCGGATGGACGGAAGCTGAACGATCGAGTCCGCGATCTCCTTGTTCCAATACCGGCGGCACGATTTGATCATCCCCACCGGGAAACCATGGAGCGAAATGTCGAAAATGATCCCGTCCTTGCGCCGGAACCAGGTCGCCAGCCCCCCGAGCTGGAAATGATGTTCACACAAAAGAACACGATGCCCCGCGCGGGCGAGAATATTCGCGGCAGTCATTCCTCCAAGTCCGGAGCCAATGACGATAATGTCGTAAGCGGATTTCATGGGTTAAACTTTATTCTGTTTTTGAACGGATAAACTCAGTGCAAACGAATAATGAATAACGAATAATGTGGACGACGCCGGAAGCGTCATTTAAAGGCCCCCCTGAAAGGGGGGCTGGCTCGCGCAGCGAGACTGGGGGGTTCCGACCAAAGGCTGGACTTTCTCCAGTTTCAGAACCCCTCCGTCCCTTCGGGACACCTCCCCTTTCAGGGGAGGCTTTAAATTGGTGCGGCCGGATTGACGACGCTGGAAGCGTCGTCTCCGAAAACAGAAGAAAAGGTTGAACTCTTTCTCCTCATTATTCGTTATTCATTCGTTTTCTTATTTTACCCGAAATCCGAAAAATTTCAAGCCCCCGAAAAAAATCCTTTTTTTTCTTAAAATTCCTGATTATTTCTTGCATCTTTTCCAAATTGACATATAATAGAATGATGAATTAATGAAAGACTTGAATTTTGTGGAGATAATCGATGAAAAATTCCGTCAATCGTTTCGTTTTTGCGCTCCTTTTGATGTTCATGCTCACGGCGTGCACGTGGGCGGGGACCCAACTTTCCGGCCTGATGGGCGGAGACGTCACGGACCCGGGGAATAAAATCCAGGTGCCTTCGTCGTACACCACCGCAGAGGACTGGCCAACCCATTACACCGACGCGACGTGGCTGAGTATTCAGTCCTACGGAAAAGGCCCATACCAGACGAACGAGTGTCCGGCCAACCTCTTTAACAACCAGGTTGGCGGAGGGACCTACAAGTGGTTCGACTCCTTCGGCCCCAGTGCTTCGACTCCCGCCTACGTGACGCTTCAGTTCCCGGAGGCGTTCGTCCTGACGCACTTTACGCTCTCGTCCGGCAACGACTCAATGACCAGCCGCAACCCAACGGATTGGTGCATTTATGGCTCTAACGATGGGTTGAACTGGACGCCCATTTACCACGCCACCAGCACAGCCGATTTTACGGAAACCATCAATACAACGGTTCTGTACTCCTCGTTTACGTACGCGGATGGGAATATTACGTCCGACACGCTGTTGAATGACGCCCAAAAAGCCGCCGTTTCCGCTTCACTCGGTTCGGGAAAAACCATTTCCACTTCGGACTTCTCGGCCCCCAGCGCCTATTCATGGTACAGACTGCAAATCAATTCGACTTCGGGTGGGGGAGCTACACAGCTCGGCGAGCTGGAGCTTTTCGGAAACAAGGTCTCCAGCAATCGCACAAGCGGAAATCCGTTTCTGCCGTTAACCGAGCTCATGAACCACGTCGGATCGGTCTATTCGCTGGACGCCCAGAAAGCCTCGTCGCTGACGGTCAATGCGAACAATAAGGTTTCCGCCTGGGGGGATTCCAACTCCAACGGATTCGAGTTTACGCAGCCCACGGAGGAGTTCCGGCCTGCGCTGAGCACCATCACGATCAACGGCAAGGAGTTCAAAGCCCTGGATTTCACTAAAACCGCGCGAGACGATGACCATCCGCAGGGCGGGGATAATCTCATCGCCAATAAAAGAGTGAACGCCCAGACGGTCTTCATCCTCGCCCAGAACGACATTAACCACAGTTTGACCGGCATTTGGGGCGAGTCCTATGACTACGGGATCCGTTTGTCGAGCGGCACAGGGCTTTGGCAGGATTCGCCCGGAAATGAAAGCGACTTCATTAACGCGCAGTCTGGCACGCCCAACGGCCAATATTACTATAATGGCCTGGAAGAATCCGAGTTTACCGGAGTACTAAAAGACAATTTGGTCCTGACCGAAGCAGCAAGAGATTCTTCTCATGCACTGAACACCAACAGGATCGGCTCCTATTTTATGTGGAGCAATTACGACCCGGGAAGCCGTGGCTACGACGGGAAGATCCTCGAGGTCGTCGTGTATGACCGTGCGCTGACCGACTACGAGACGAAAGCGGTGAACACCGGCTTCGCCCTGAAATATGGCCTTGAAATCGCCAACACGCTGGACATTTTGCCCGGCCCCGTCACGGAGACGGCTTACAAAAACGACTTGATCGGCGTCGTCAACCGGACCATTGACGGGAAAGAGTACTTCCAGGACTGCTCCGGCGAGGGTGGCCTGGGGATCTACGGCAAAATCACAGGAACGAGATCCGCCGAATCCGCGTTTGACATTTTCAACCTCACCACGTACCAGACCCCCTCGGACGGCACGGAAATTTACGCCGTCGCCAACCTCCCGGCCGGAACCGCCGCCGGGATCCTGACGGAAATCGAAGGGATCAAAGGCAGTACCTACGACAAATGGGCGAAAGAGTGGTACTTCACCAACAAAAGCGAAGGCGCGCAGGACTGGGAAATCACGCTGGAGTTCAACGCGGAAGAAGCGAATTTCACGGACTTCGAGAGTTACGCCGACTCGGAGTGGTACTTGATCTCCAAAACGGAAGAGGGCGGCCAGTATTTCCGTGTGGGTGACTTGGACCCGCAAAAATTTAACGAGAAAATGATCTCGTTCACCTTCCCGGCCAGCCTCCTCCAGACCGGCTTCTACACGCTGGGCGTGATGACCGCGCCGGAAGTCCCGGAACCGGCCGCGTGGGTCATGATTTTGATTGGCCTCGCGGGAATCGGAGCGGTCAGAAAACGTCTGCTCCACCAGAACCCATAAATGAATAAAAAAAGCCGAAACGCAACTGCCTCATGGAGTTGTGTTTCGGCTTTTTCTACAATTAAATCTTAATCAGTTTTAATCAAAAATTCCTTCACCAAACCGTTTGCCACCCTGTTCATCGTCCGGGTAGTCCAAGTCGAAATCATCGTAGCGGGAGACGTAACCCGGCGACTGGGCACGGATTTTTTCTTCTTCGTAAGCCGCGATCACCTCACGCTGGATCATCTCACGCGCAGCAGAATTGATCGGGTGCGCAATGTCCGCGTAGAGTTTCGCCCGGCCGTCTTCGTCCCGGGTCGGGAACTGGGAAGGGAGTTTCGTCCCGCACTGATTGCAGAAACCTGCGCGGATGGGATTTTTGTACCGGCACGACGGGCAATGCGCGGTCAGCTTACGGCTGGGCATCGCGACAAAATAGCCGCTGGTTCCGTCGATGATTTTGAGGTCGCGAATGACGAAGCAGTCGTCGAAGGTGATCGAGCAGAACGCCTTGAGCCGCTCGCCTAGCTCCTCCATCAGCTTAATGCGTACTTCCGTAATTTGCACGGTTTGTCCTCCATGGAGTTTGGCTGATTATCCGGTCCGCAATATCTGAAGCGGAGCAAGTTCCGATTCTGCGGTAAAAACCGTCCCAGCGCAATTCTTTTCCAAAAACTCTGCGTTTTTAAGCGCCTCTTCGTGAGTCCTGCATAAACCAAAGCAGGCGGAGCCGCTGCCCGTCATCGAAAAACCAGCCAGCGGAACGGGCACGCGGCCTAATGTTTCCAAAACCTTCCGAACGTCCGGCGCCACCTGGAGCGCGGGGGCCATGAGGCGGTTTTTCAGCCCCTCGGCGAAGGTTTCCAAATCGTTTTCCCGCCACGCGTCAATCATCCTTTGAATGACGCCCGAATTTTGAGGCCCCTGAGGCTCGCAAAGCCGGTAAACCGCCGGCGTGGAGCAGCCCGTTGGGGGTTTCACCACCACGAAATGCAGCGTGGGGAAGGTTTCTCCGCCCGCCACCGGCTCGAGGATCTCCCCGCAGCCCCGGCAAATCACCGGGAAGCCCTTGAGGAAAAGGGGCACGTCGCTCCCGATTTCCGCCCCGATCTTTGCCAGCGCGTCCCGGGAAAGGCCCGCATTCCAAAACTCATTCAGGAGCAAAAGCGCCCCGGCCGCATCCGACGAACCGCCGCCCATTCCCGCTTCGGAAGGAATGCGTTTCGTCAAAATTATATCCGCGCCCGGCAAATCACGCCGCTGGGGCAAACTCTCTTTCAGCCTGTACACCGCCCGCATGACCAGGTTGGAATCATCCGTGGGAATCGTTTTACCGGCAAAAAGACGCTGGAATTTTTCTTCAGGTGAAATTTTAACCGAAAAGTTCAGCCCTGCAGAAGGCTTGACCCGCAGTGTATCGTGAATCGAAATGGGAGTTACAAGGCTTTCAATCTCGTGAAAACCAGTTGAAAGGCGGCGAATTACCTCAAAAAAAAGGTTCAGTTTTGCAGGAATATTGAGTGTTAGATCAAAGCAGTCGTCCATAGTTCTACTATTTTGCATGATATTTTTCGATTTGTCAATAGGTAGGAGTTAAAATTTTTGAAAATATTTTGAAAAACTTTTAAGATTTGTAATAAAATCACCTAATTTGTGTCGCTCTTGTTAATTTATTCTTTTAAGGCCTTCAAAAAGAATTTGGACTCCCCAAATAAATAATTACTTCCTGAAAATTTTCAATTATTAATCCCTTTCGGGATTTCTTGGAAAAATTCCCTCCGCCCCCCGTTGAAATATTTTCAAAAAACGGGAAAATAGTAGAGTGATTTTCTTTTCATCCTTTCACCTTTAAGATCAATGGAGTTTTTATGCCTAATCCAACCGATTTGCCCCAGTGGAAGACGCTGAAACAGCTTGCCGCGGATTTTCAGAACGTGACGCTTCGCGACCTTTTCGCCTCCGACGCCGCCCGCGCCGACAAAATGACGCTCGACGCCTGCGGGATCCATCTTGACTACTCGAAAAACCGCGTCAGCGGCGACGTCATGAAAGCCCTCTTCGACCTCGCCCGGGCCGCGGGAGTTCCGGCCGCCATCGAGAAAATGTTCACCGGCGAGAAGATCAACATCACGGAAGGCCGCGCCGTCCTGCACGTCGCGCTGCGCAACCGCTCCAACACGCCGATTTTCGTCGACGGAAAGAACGTGATGGACGACGTGAACCGCGTACTTGAGAAAATGGCCAATTTCGCGAACGAGGTCCGCTCTGGCTGCTGGAAAGGCTACACCGGCTGCGCGATCAAAAACGTCGTGAACATCGGGATCGGCGGCTCCGATCTGGGCCCCGTGATGGCGTACGAAGCGCTGAAACCGTACTCGAAGCGCGACCTGACCGTCCGTTTCGTCTCGAATATTGACGGCACGCACCTGGCCGAGGCGACCCGCGACCTGGATCCGGAGGAAACGCTTTTCATCATCGCAAGCAAAACGTTCACGACGCTCGAAACGATGACCAACGCCATGACCGCCCGGAAGTGGCTCCTCGACGGGCTTCGGGCCAAGGGCTGCACCGCGAAAGATGAGGAAATGGTGGCGCGTCACTTCGTGGCCCTTTCGACCAACGAAACAGAGGTCACCAGGTTCGGGATCGACAAGAACAACATGTTCGAGTTCTGGAACTGGGTCGGCGGCCGCTACAGCATGCCGAGCGCGATCGGGCTGGCGCTGATGGTCGCGATTGGGCCTGAAAACTTCTTCTCGATGCTCGACGGCTACCACGCGATGGACCAGCACTTCCGCACCACGCCGTTTGAAAAGAACATTCCGGTGATCCTGGCGCTGCTCGGGATCTGGTACAACAATTTCTTCGGCGCGGCGTCGCATGCGATTTTGCCGTACGACCAGTACCTCTCCCGTTTTGCCGCGTACTTCCAGCAGGGCGACATGGAGTCGAACGGAAAGTCCGTCACGCTCGACGGCCAGCGTGTTCAGTGGCAGACCGGCCCCGTCATTTGGGGCGAGCCGGGCACGAACGGCCAGCACGCATTCTACCAGCTCCTGCACCAGGGGACGAAACTGGTCCCGGCCGACTTCATCGCGTTCGCGAAGTCGCAGAACCCGATCGGCTGCACACCGAATGAGCATCACCTCAAGCTGATGGCGAACGTTTTCGCGCAGACCGAGGCGCTGGCGTTTGGTAAGACCGAGGCGGAAGTTCGCGCGGAGGGCGTGAAAGAGGAGCTCGTGCCGCACAAAGTGTTCCAGGGTAACCGCCCGACGAATACGATCCTGGCCGAGAAACTGACCCCCGCGACGCTCGGAAGCCTGATCGCGATGTACGAGCACAAGATTTTCGTGCAGGGGATCATCTGGAACATTAATAGTTTCGACCAGTGGGGCGTCGAGCTGGGCAAAGTCCTGGCGAAGCGGATCCTGCCGGAGCTGGAAGACAAAACCGTCGCGCTGAAGCACGACAGTTCGACGAACGCGCTGATCGAGTGGTTCAGAAAGAATTGCTAACGGTCTGGAGTGCGGTGATACAGCCGCGCAAGCGGCATTCACCGCTTTCACTTAGCGACCGAAAATCAGGGCGTTCAAAAACGAATTTTCACGTGGGAAACGTCCAGCCCACTTCAGCGGCAAACGCCTCTTCGAGGCGGTATTGCCGCAAGGGAAAGCGATGAATGTCGCTTGCGCGACTGTATCATCGCACTCCATAAACCCCCTCGCTTTTTTCACCCTGCGGGAGAAAAAAGGCTCGCCCGTAAAGAGTTTAGGGGCCGCGGTGGGAGGAACATTTTGAAAATTGTTCCTCCCCCGGGCCCCCCTCTTTCAAAAACTTTTTAATATTTGGATTAAGTCTTTTCTTTTTAATCTCTCGGTGAGATCCTGAAGAAAATCGTATAAAGCACCGGCACGACGAACAGCGTCAACAGCGTCGCGAAAATCAGCCCGAACATCATCGCGACCGCCATCGAGTCAAACAGCGCGTCGGAAAGCAGCGGGATCATCCCCACCACCACCGTCGTGGCCGCCACCGTCACGGGCCTCATTCTTTCCACCGAGGCCGCCACCACCGCCTGGAAGCGCGAGGTTCCGGCCGCGTGCGCCTTCTGAAGCTCCTCGTCGATCTGGTCCATCAGAACCACCCCGTTACGGATGATCATGCCGAGCAGACCCATGATCCCCAGCAGCGCCATGAATCCGAACGGCTTGCCGAACAGGACCATCCCGATCACGATCCCGATCATCATGAGCGGAATCGTCAGGATGATGATCAGCGGCTGGCGCCAGTCGTTGAAAAGGAAGACCAGGATCGTCAGCATGATGATGCCAGCGAGCGGGAAATTCTTTGCCAGACTCGCGGACGCCTGGTTCGACTTTTCTTTCTGGCCGCCCCATTCCATCGTGTAACCGTCGGGAAGCTCGATCGCCTCGATCTGCGGCTTCACCGATTCGAGGAGTTTCGTCCAGGAAACCTCATAAGCGTCGGCGCTCACGATGACCGTCGGGACGCGCTGGTAGCGGTAAATCTCCGCGTCTTCCCACTCGTACTTCATCTGACTGCTCAGCTCGCCAAGCGACGCGCTTTCCGGCATGATGCTCCAGACCGGAATGTTTTCCAGCGTGGTCAGGTCGTTGCGCTCGGACTCCGTGCCGCGGACGATGATCGGCATGTTTTTCTCGTTTTCCGAGAAAACACCGACCGGCACGCCCTTCGTCGCGCAGACCATCGAAAGGTTCAGGTTCAGACGGGCCAGGCCCATGCGCTGACCGCGGGCCTGCGAGTACTGCGGCGCGACGGTGAGGACTTTTTGACGCCAGTTCCCGCAAACGTCCTTGGAGTACGGGCTTTCACGCAGGATCTTCTCCGCCTGCTCGCCGAGATTCGCCAGGACCGTCGGGTTCGGGCCGCGGAAACGGATCTCCACCTCGTACGGCGTCGGAACGCCCAGGGCGAAACGCTGAACGCGGATCCGCGCCTGCGGGTAGTGGTTTTTCAGTTCTTTCTCGATCGGGTCCATGAGCCGATCCAGGTCGGAGACTTTTTCCACGTTCACCACCATGTGGCCGTAGGACGAATTCATCAGCTGCGGCTCGTACGGCAGGTAGAAGCGCGGTGGGCCAGCACCGATGAACGTCGCCAGCGACGAAACGCCTTCCTGCTTCTGGATGAACTCTTCCGCCCACTTCAAATCCTCTTCCACGTCGTGGATCGAGGAACCTTCGTCGAGCCAGTAATCGACCCAGAACTGGGTCCGCTGGGCGCGCGGGAAGAACGTCCGATCGACGTGCTTGAACGCGAAAGCGGCTCCGAAGCACATCAGCAGGATCCCCAAAAGCGTGACGGTTTTGTGCCGAAGCGTGAACTCCAGCATCCGGCGGTACGCGCGGAAAACCGGCCCGGCGTGCGGGTCTTTGCCGTCCTCGACGGGTTTAATGTGCACGAATTCCCAGTAAACCACCGGCGTGTGGATCATTGCGATGACCCAGCTCAAAAGCAGCGAAACGCCCACGACCAGGAAGAGGCTGCGGCAGTACGTTCCCACGTTTTCGGAAGAAAGAACGACCGGCAGGAAAACCAGCCCGCCGACCACCGTCGCGGCAAGCAGCTGCCACGCCGTGCGCATCGTTCCTTCCACGCAGGCCCGATGACGGTCCATCCCGCGCTGCATTCGGACGATGATCAAGTCGCCCACGACGATCGCATTATCGACCAGGATCCCGAGCGCGATGATGAAGGACGCCAGTGAAACACGCTGGAGTACCACGTCCATCATGGGAAGCGTGATCATCGTGGCCAAAATCACGATCAGCAGGGAGCTCGTAATCAGGAGTCCGCTCTTCCAGCCCATCGCGATCATCACGACGATCGCAACGATGACCACCGCCTCACGAAGATTTTTCATGAACTGGTTCACCGAGAAAATGACGTTTTCCGGCTGGAACGCGACGGTTCCGAGCGTATAGCCAAGCGGCAGATCCGCCATCAGTTCCTTGCTGCGTGCGCGGACCTGCTTCCCCATTTCGATCACGTTCCCCTGCGGGGCAGGGCAGACCGCGACCGCGATCGCGTTTTTCCCGTTAAAACGGAAAATCTGGGACGGCGAATCCGATTTTACGCGGCGAATCTCCGCAATGTCGCGCAAATGGATCTGACCGGTTTCTCCGCTCACGCTGGAACCACCGGCCAGGGTGGAAGCCCCCTGGTTCGCCAGACTGGAAATCAGGCCATTCGCCGAGCCGGAAGCGTCCACCGCAGCGAGAAGACTCGCGGCCGCAGCATTCAGCGAGGCGGGAATGATCAGGTCGCCGATCTCTTCGACGGACTGGAATTTCCCGGTCGGACGAAGACGCACCACGTCGCCTTCGTATTCCATGTCGCCGGCGCCGGGGTTCAGGTTCTGCCCCAGCAGAGCCGCGAAAACCATCACGGGCGGGACCGAAAGCTCGGAGAGTTTGGCCCTGGAAAGCTCGATTTCGATGTGCTCGGACGGAACTCCCCACAGTTCGCAGCGCCCCACTTGCGGCAAAAGCGCGAGTTCCCGCCGCATTTTTCGCGCGGCGTCCAGATGTTCCGCCTGGGAAATTCCGTCATCGGCCTCAAGCGCCAGCACGATGCCGTACACCTGGGAGAAATCGTCTTTCACGATCGACGGAAGGGCCTCGGTCGGAAGGGACGTCTGCACTTCCTTCAGTTTGTTACGCAGGATCGTCCAGCAGCCGTCCAGGTCTTCGGTCGGAGTCGAGGGCTTCAGATCCACGTAAATGATCGAAAAGCCGGGCCGGGAAATGGAGCGCACTTTATCGACCTGCTTGAGCCGGTAAATGGCGGTCTCGATCGTGTCCGTGACGTTCTGTTCCACCTCGCGCGCCGTCGCCCCGGGGTAAACCGTCACCACGACGCCCGTTTTGATCGTATATTCCGGGTCTTCAAGCCGACCAAGCGTCAAGTAGGAATAAATGCCGCCGACCGTCAAAAGGAGGAGGACGAACCAGACCGCGAATTGGTGTTTTAATGCGTATTCAGGGAGACTCATATTTCTGCCTTGATTTTTTGTTTTGCGTTCTTTTGAGGCCCCAGGAGCCAACGCCCCCGAGAGCATGAACAAAACCGCTCTTACTGGACCCGGACTTTTTCTCCTTCGTGCAGGAACCGCGCGCCGGCGGAGACGATCCTCTCATTGGGTTTCAGGTCCCCCTGAATTTCCATGCCCTTTTCCGTTGGACGCACGATCGTGACCGGGCGGGCTTTTACCGTAGAATCATCGCCCACGACCCAGACGTGCGTCGCTTCCGATTTCGCCTGGTACTCGCCTTCCGTCTGAACGGTTCCGACCAGCGCCGCCAAAGGAACGATCAATGCGTCGTTCGAGCTCTGGATCCCGACCGTGATCGTCGCGGTCATACCTGGATGCACCGGGTGCTCCGCGTCCGTCGTGATTTCGACCGTCAGCGGCCAGCCGGGTTTGCCGGTCTGAAGGGCCTGACCCAGTTCGTGCAGTTTTGCTTCAAATTTCACGCCGGGGTACGCCTCGAACTCGCACGTGAACGACTCGAAACGGTCCTGCTCGATCAAAACTGATTCCGGGATCGTCGTTTCGACCTGGATGGAATTCGTGTCGGTGAAAACCAGCACCGGGATCCCAGGCGCCGCGATTTCGCCGTTTTCAAGGAACTTCTGCGAGACGCAGCCGTCGGACGGAGCGACCAGAACCGAGTCCGCCAATGCGTTTTCGGCTTTCTGAAGCATGACGTGCAAGCCGGCAATTTTCGACTCCATCGCTTCGATCTCTTCATCACGCGAGCCTTTACGGGCCTTTTCCATCAATTTCTCGTCGGCTTCCAGCGCGGCCTTCGCTTTGTCGCGCATCAGTTTGATTTCGTCGTACTTGATCTGCGGAACGCTTTTCGTCTCGATGAGCTTCGCGAAGCGGGCCTCGTTTTTCTCGGCAGTTTCGAGCTGGGACTTTTCCATCTCGATTTTCGCTTCCAACGCCTCAATGTCTTCGGACCGGGCGCCGGTTTTCATCGCTTTTAACGCGGCGTTCGCCTCTCCAAGTCCGGCATTTACCTGATTCACTGCCAGTTCGAAGTCACGCGGGTCCAGTTTCGCCAGAACGTCCCCTTTTTTGACCTTTTGACCGATTCCAACCGGGAATTCCACGATCGGGCCCGGAACACGGAACGAGAGGCGTGTCGTTTGCCCCTCTTTAGCCGTCCCGGTGAATGAACGGGTACAAAGGGTTTGGGTCGGCTGAATTTCGATCACCTTCACAAGTGGAACCTTCTGAATTTCCGCGAGTTCCGGATCAGCCTCCTTTTGCTGAGGCTTGCACGCGGTCAAGGTCAAACCACTTAATGCGAGCAAAAGAACAGTCAGCGTTTTGAATTTGGAAATCATTTTCAAAGTTCTCCCATGGCGTAGCGTAAAGTGTACGAAGCCGCTAAAGTGTCGTAAAGGGCGTTGAAGTAGTCGGTGAAGGCCTGCGTTCTGAGTGCGTTCGCGTCCAGAACTTCCGAGTAGGAAGCGATTCCTTCCTTGAACTGTTCCTGAACCATCTTCAGGTTTTCACGCGCTTTCAGGACAGCCTCGTGAGCCGTCTCAATATTCTGGCGTGCCGCGAGTTCTTCGTTGTACGCCTTGACGACCTGAACACGAATTCCATTAATGGCTTCTTCGCGTTTGCGGCGGATGCTGGAGGCCTGATTCTGCGCGGCGCGTTCCTTGGCACGGCTCGTACAGTTGAGCGGGGTCCAGGTCACGCCGATCGTTCCCTGCGCGTACGCATCATCTTTCAGGTAGTCGTTCTGAAGGTACATTCCACCGGCAGCAGCCGCAACGTGTGGCAAACGTTCCGCCTTTTCGCTTCGGGCTTTCGCCTCCACAGCATTGGCCTGGGACTGGATCTTCCACAGTTCCTGGCGCTGCGCAACAGCCCTGGCCATTAACTCCTCCACATTTTTGGGAGGGGGTGGAACCTCCAGCTCTTTGAGCTCCACCGGCGTATCAAGCGGACGCCACATCAGGCGGTTATAATTCGCCCGGGCGGTATTCAGACCGGATTCCACCTGGACGATCATCTGTTTCGTTTTGGCGTGAGCGGCCTTGGCGGAAAGCTGGGCGGTCGGCGTAATGACGCCCTGTTCCAAAAGGACCTCCACGTCTTTCTCGTGCTGCTCAAGCGATTTTTCCGCCGCATGAGCCACCTGAAGGAGCCGCTGCAAACGCTGGATCATGAAATAATTCTGCATGACCTGCAGTTTCAGATCCGCCACGACGACCTGCTTCCCGGCTTTCGCCGCCTCAACCAGAGCGTAACCGGCCTCCTCGAGCGCCCGAATCTTGCCGCCAACGTAAAGTGGAACCGTGAACATCGCGCTGGTGGTCGCGAAATCCTGATTCGCCACCCGCACGTTCATGTGTACATCAAGCGGAAGCGGATATATTGGAAGTTCCATCTGATTGTCCATTTTCAGCATCGGCTGAGCGCTCAGAGCCGTGTACCCGGCCGTGAGCGTAAGCTCCGGAACGCGAGCGCCAGTCGCTGCCATGCGCGTCATGTGGGCCGCCATGATCGCGTCGTCCTCGGCACGAACATTTTCGCTGGCCGCGATGGCCGTCTGAAACGCTTGTTCCAGGGTTTCTTCCACTCCAAACGTCTGTTTCGGGCTTACACACAGCCAAAAAATGGCTGCGAGAAGGACGCCCCAGTTGGTGTATTTCATAATTCCGCCTCCATGCGGGATAGTTTCTCCACCTGAATATTCCAAAGAAGATTTTTCTCTGGAAATTCCTGAGTGAATTACATCATTTACAGAATGTCCCTTCTGAAATATTATACTCTATTTTATTTATATCGAACAGATAGACTGTTCCAATTTATAAAAAATGATTAAATTTAAACAAAATACGAAAAGTTTTTTGATTTTACGGGTTAAGTAAAAGCAAACGGAACATATTTTTCCGTTTAAAGAAAAAGAGCGCCTCAACCCTTCCCGATCGATGCGCTCTCAATATCGGGGCAAGAGGATTTGAACCTCCGACCCTCTGCTCCCAAAGCAGATGCGCTAGCCAGGCTGCGCTATGCCCCGAACAGTTTTCCCATTATACCACAAACACAAATTCGTGCAAGTAGGGGTGAAACTGAAAAACGAAGTTCTTATTCTTCCGTCTCCAATTCGTTCCCGTCCGCTTTGCTTTCCGTTTTATAACCGGTTGCGTTGGCGTTCCAGGCGAGCGCAAAGAGCATCATGCCGATCAGGGCGAAGCCGGCAATCGAGCCGAGCGTGATGCCCCAGCCGTAATGCTCTTTGATGAACGCGATCCCAATGCCGGAAACGATCGTGGAGGCGTAACCCATGATCCCGGTGAAGCCGTTTGCCATCGCCGCCGCTTCTTTGGTGGCCTGATTTGCCGCCACGATGCCGATCAACGCCTGCGGCCCGTAAATACAGAATCCCGCGCCCATCAGAAGCAGCGTCGCCATCCAGATCGGGGCGGAAGCCTTTTCGTTCCGGGACTGGAACGCAATGTTGGATGCGGCACATTTCTCCTGCAGTTTGGTCGTAACGAAGGAATCAATGTCCTTGAAATCCTCGATCTTTTTGTCCTCGCTGCTGTTGGTGTAAACCGTATGGATCACCATCTGATTGTCTTGCGGCTGGTACTTGACGATGATGTTTTTATCGAAGTCTTTCAGCGCCTCGCAGACTTCTTCCTGCTTTGGCTGATTTGCGTCATTGTATGTGTAGCACAATTCCGTTCCGCCGTTTGGCAGCATCCAGAACCCATAAGAGAATAACGCCGCGCAAAGCATACAAAAAAAGCACGTCCGGACGCCGCGTCCTTTGAACACTTTATCGGTTACCCAGCCGGCGAAAATGGTGCCAACCACCGCCGCCAACTCAAACGCGATGATCATCAAACCGCCCTTGGAGACGGGAATCCCCTTGAACTGCTTCAGGAAGGTCGGCCCCCAATCGAGGAACCCGAACCGCACGATATAGACGAAAAAGTTCGCGATGGCAACCAGCCAGATCACCCGGTTCCCGAAAACCAGGCGGCGACGGTCTGCCGTCGTGATTTGTGAGGAGGGTTTATTGGTTGTTGCCGATTCAATTTCAAGTTCCGGTACGCCTGCCTCTGTTGGCGAATCCATCACACAGAAGAAGCAGAAAACCGCCGCGAGAGCCGCCAGCACGGCCGGGACCCAGAAACACCAGCGCCAGTTAAGCCCCAGCGGCCCGAGAATAAGCGAACAAAGGCCCAGAGCGATCACCGCTCCGAAACTGTGCGACGTGTTCCAGACCGACATTTTGGTCGCCAGTTCTTTGGGATGGATCCAGTGCGTCAGCATTTTCGCACAGGGAGGAAAGCCCATTCCTTGCGTCCAGCCGTTAACGATCCAGAAAATCGCAAAGAGAACCGCGATTGATGTGCATCCAAACAGAAAATTCATCAGGGCAGAAAAAGCCAGACCGATCGCCATGAAAATCCGCCCGTTCAACCGGTCCGCCCAGAACCCGTTCACAAACCGGCTCAATCCGTAAAGAACGCCATGGACGGTAATGATCGTACCGAGCGCATAGGTAGAGATCACGCCCTCTTCGAGCATTTCAGGCTGCGCCATGGAGAGGTTCTTGCGCGTAACGTAAAAGAACATATAGACGATCATGCTAAAGAAGATAAACTTCCACTGTTCTCTTGAGAAATTTTTCTGTTTTTCGTTGGTCATGTTGTTCTCTCCAAAATGGGAGCAGGGCCGGTGCCGGGTTTGAGGGGGGCAATTTGGGGAAATTGTTAAAAATGGGGCACAAAATCCCCATTAATCTTCATTATATGCCATTCTTTCTTTTTTACAAGGGGCAGGGCAGGAAAATGAATAATGAATAACGAATAACGAATAATGTCGGGATTCAAGGTTAAAGTCTTTCTTCCCATTATTCGTTATTCGTTATTCATTATTCATTCGTTTTCAGACTTCGCTCTCGACTTTCTTCATGTAGTCGATGCTCTTTTTTGCCAGATTTTCAACGCCGGGCGTGTAGTCGAAGACCTCGACGCTGATCCAGCCTTTGTACTCGTTTTCTTTCAAGGCCTTGAAGATCGGGTGGAAGTCCAGCTCGCCGAAACCCGGCCCCTGAAGGTTCGGGTCGTTGGCGTGGAAGTGGCGCGTCCACGGCTTGAACTGCCGAATGACTTCCTCCATCGGGCGCCGCGTTCCGTCCGGGTTCAGCTCGCCGCCCCACATCGCCTTGCAGTCCAGATGAAGCTGGACGAACGGCGAATTCACCATTCCGATCAACGCCACGGTCTCCATGGCGCACGTGAGGAAATTCGTCTCGACCGGCGCGAGCGGCTCCAAGACGATCGTCACCTGGTGCTTTTCGAGCGTCGGGACCAGGGCTTTCAGCGCGTCTGCCGCGTACCGGTACGCTTCGTCCCGCGTGACGCCCACCTCGATGTTTCTCTGCTTCGGGGACCCCCAGACCATGATGTTTCCGCCCAGGTCGGCGCACAGTTCGGTCAGCGCTTTGCCGTACTCGACGGTCCTTTGCCGGACTTCCGCGTCCGGGTGGGTCAGGTGGAAACCTTCCGTCTTGGCGAGCAGCCAGTGCAGACCGAGGATTTCAATGCCGGCCTTTTCGGCGATCTTGCAGATCTCAGCGCGCTTGGCCGCCGTAATGTCGCAGACGTTTGCCGGACTGTCGGTCGGCGTGATGGTAAACGGTGCCATTTCCATGCCGGTGTAGCCGCACGCGGCCACGTAGTCGAACTGCTTCTCAAGGCTCCAGCCCGGGAAGAAGGTTTCGTTGCACATTGCGTATTTAAAAGCCATAATATTTCCTTTCGTGATGAATTCGGATCGGGTCGATCCGGGTTTCCTTTTCCTTAAAACTCAACCTGATAAATTTTTGCATCGCCGACTTTCACACGGAACGTTCCGTCTTTCACCGGGACTTCCTGACCGTCGCACGTCACCCGTTTCACCGGGCGGTCAACCGTCACGTCGAATTCTTCCATCGGCGGGAGCGGCAGGATCTCCAGCCCGTTGGCGGCCGGCTTCACGTACACCGAGCCGAGCGTCGTCACGCCCTGAAACGCAAACGGGGTTTTGTTCCCCATGATCGACCGGTATCGGTCCAGCGATTCGGTGATCGCCACGGGTTTGATCTCGTCGACGACTTTTCCGTCCTTGACCTCGAATTCCGCCACGGCATAGCGGCCTTCCTGCGCGTTTTCACCCATCAGCGGGAAGCGGCGGCCCGAGCCTTTGGAATCGTAAAGGCCGACCATGACCTGGTACTTGCCGTTGCGCTGGCCGTCCGGAACGCGGAACCAGTGGTCCGCGCCGGTTTCCAGATCGCGCGTTTCGTCGCTCGTCCCCCACTCTGTCGTGGGGATGGGGCAGTGGTAGCCGTCGTACCACCCGGTCGGGGTGAAGCCGTACCCGCGATGCGGCTCGAAAACGTGGGCGAAAATGGCGAGTTCCTTCGGGGCCGGCACGATCGTGTGCCAGTTCGTCACGACCTCGAATTTCTTGCCGTCCTCGCTCACGCGGGCGCTCTTCATCGTGGGAATGATCTGCAGAAGGTCGGTGATGCTCTTCCCGCGGCCGTTCAGGTAGAACGAGCCGTCAGGCCGCACCGAGTATTCGACGATTTCTCCCTGATCCTTCGGGTTGCGGACGATCGCGGAGATGATCTTCCCCTCCGCGTCCAGAACGACGAAACCGTACTGCGGAAGCACGGCCCCCGCGATGGTCCAGTCGGTTTCGGCCTGGTTCACGTACACTTTCATGCCGTTGGTCCAGGCCACGCACTGATGAGCGAGGCAGTCGTCCACGAATTCCACGCGGGAAATCTCCTGGTCGGCCTGCGCGCGCTTGACGTGCTGGGCGAGGTAATTTTTACGGACGCTCCCGGCAAAAACCGCCCCGGCTTCCACCATCAGGTCGAGGCCGCCGAGCATTTCGGAGGAGATGTAGTCGTCGCTCATCGAATTGTGCAGGGCCGGATCGCGGTACGCCTGGTAACGGCTCGAGTAGCCGGCGCCGTGGCGCGAGAAATTCGTGTGGTTCACCGACGCAAACCAGGGGGTCCGCGCCCAATCATCGCACGGGACGTACTTCCGCCACGTGCCTCCCTTCCGATTATCGATCAGCATCCACTGGCAGTCCGCGCCGGAAATCCCGCCCAGAAGCCCGTCGGAGCCCGCTTCGCTGGCAGTGATCCCTTCCTCGACTTTCCCGTTTTTCGTGTGCGAAAGGGCCGCGCTGATCGTCCGGAAGCAGTCCTTCCAGCACTCGGCCGTTTGGGTCATGGAGTGGAAATTCCCCTCGCGGTCCCAGTAGTCGTAAACGTTGGCCGAGGTGAAAACGTCCACGAAGTACGCGTCCATCGTCGGCAAATATTTGCGGTCAAGCTCCAGGTTCCGCACGAGGAACGGCTTGAAGAGGTCCGGCCGCCACTGGTAGCTCTGCGCATACGCGCCGTGGTTGATCCACGCTTTTCTCGGCCGCCCGTCCTGATTGAAGTCGATCAGGTCGTAAGAAAACCCTTCCGCGTCCGGGTAGAAATCGATGTAATTGTCGTGAACGCCGAACGGGATCCCCGCCGCGGCGCAGGTTTCGGCCAGTTCCTTCAGTTCCTCGTAGGTCCCCAGCCCCGGCAGAACGCGCGGCTGGTCGGGGTTTTCGTTCCAAATGTCGGGCAGACGAACGTCGTACCCCCAAACCTGCCAGACGTGTTTGATGAAAAGCGCGTCGGTGACGCCGTACTGGACCGCCTTGCTGACGTCCTCAGCGTCTTTGGCGTACCGGCCTCCCCAAACGTCGAACGTCAGGCGGCCGCGCTTCCGTTCCACGCCCGGCGCGGTTTTCGGAAGCCACGAATTATTCTTGCGGTACTTGATCGCCGCGTTGAAAGCGCCGCCCGAGGCCGGGACCAGCGCGACTTTGAACGAGTTGGCCATTTCCAGCGTGCAGAGGTTTTTCTCTCCGTCCACCACCATCGCCACCGGCGCGCAGGAGGCCCCCATGCAGATCGACGTCCCGTTCTGGAAATCGATCCCGATGTGGCTCGCGGCCAAATCATGGCCCCCCATTCCGACGCGGAAATCGCCGGGATTTTCCGCCACAAAGCCGTGGCCCCAGTAAACCCGCTTCAGGGGCTGGTCGGCCGACTGGAACTGGAACGCCCGCAGCTCGGCCGGGTTGGACTTCGGAACGTCAAAAACCAGCATTCCATTTTCGGGGTAAATCTCGACCAAAACCGGAAATTCCTGGTCGTCCGCCAAAAGCGTCGCGGTGAAACGCAGGCGATTCGGGTCTTTCGGGTCCCGGGTGAGTTTCGGAAGCTCCGTGTACTGCGCGCCGGACGAGTTCAGCGCCTGCAGCCCCACCGAGAAGGAGATCCCGTTAAACGCCGCGAAAGACTCCGGTTTCGACGGGTCCCCGATCGCGATCTTGCCGTCCAGCAGACCGTTCGGGCCGGGCGTGATCACGGCGGAATATTTCTTGCTCAGGGCGAGCGTGAACGGTTTCCCGGCCGGCGCATCGGAAGCCGCCAGAGACTTTCCGCGGGCCGTATTAATGGTCAGACCGCTGAGGAAGCAGCCGTCGCACGTCGTATGATTCTTGGGGCCGGGGTTCACTTCCACGACGAGGAAAATATTCTTCCCGGCAAATTTTTCGAGCGGGAAAGAACGGTCCACCCAGTCCGTGCTCAGCGTATGGAACTCTTCCAGAAGCGTTTTTTCCGCACTGACCAGGTCTTTTCTCGCGGCCTCGGTCGCTTCGCAGGCCCAGAACCGGAACGTCACGCCGTCCGTCGGCGGCTCCGGCGCAAAAACGTCACGGACGCACGCGCCGTAATTCATCGAAAGGCCCGGCTCGTTGGGAAGCTGGACTTCGTAAGCGGCGAAGAGACTCCCGCCCCGCGGCATGTACGGCGGATGGGAACCGATGCACTGCCGGCCTTTATGCGAGCTCGTGTAATAGGCCGCGCGGGATTCCGGATCCGTTTCCTTGAAATCCGGGAGCTGGACCACTTCCTCCCCGAGCGTCCGCCACGCGGTGAACGATTTGCGGAGGATCGAAACGCCGCCGATTTTCACCACGGTTTTCGCGTCGGCCGCTTTCACCTGCGGGACTTTCGTCTCGATGACGCGGACCGCGTGGGCCTCGTGGTTTTTGCCGTCGGCCGTCGTAAAGCGGCACTTCACGTGGAGCGGGTAGTGCGCGCTGTACGTTCCGTCAAGCGCCTGGAACTGGAAAGCCGTTTCCACGGAGCCGCCGGCCGGAATTTCGACCGTTTTCGTGACTTTTTCCACGTTTTTCCCGTCCAAAACCGGCGTGATGGAGTCGCAGGAGTAAAACTCAAGACCGGCGGAAAGCGGCGCGTCCGCGGTGCTGGAAATCGTCGCGTTAAGCGTCTGGACCGCGTTCAGCTCCGTAATTAATCCCATCGGGGCAAGCTGGACTTTCACCGGCCCGGCCTCGTTGGTGGAGACGGTAAAGGCGAGGGGTTCGTACGGCGCGTCCTCGGCGGCCAAACGTCCGCAGTACGTCAGCGCCACAAAAAAGAGGGCGAGGCAAAAAAGGGGGAGGGTCTTTTTCATTGGAAATCCTTTTCGGAAGAAAATGAATTCGGGGGGATTTTCTGACTATTATACACGATTCGGGGGTTTTCCAATAGGGGGGGCTGGTGACGCCAAAAAAATCTGGTATATTAAGGGGGTCGGCTTCGTTTCAGGTGAAGCCTTTCCTTCCTTTAGCCCCCGGATCCCATCATGAAAAAAAATCTTTCTTTCCTCCTTTTTCTCGTGACGCTCTGCGTTTTTGCCTCGGGCGTCTCCGCTCAAAATCTCGTGATCAGCGACTTCAAACCGGACGGGTTGAAGTGGTACTCCTCCATGGGAAACCCCAAACCTCTGACCTACGTGCCGGAAGGGCTGAAAACGAACGTCTGCGCCACCGATAAAGACGGGATTGAGCGTCTTTGCATCGACGCGAAAGTGAATCTCGACCTGAGCGCGTGGAGCCAGTTCGTCCTGAAAGCCTCCGTTTCCAACCCCAAGGCGTTCGCGAGCACGTCCCTCTATTTCCACAGTAAAAACGGGTGGTACTCCGGCGGAAACGCCCTCCCCGGCAAAGACGGCATTCTGCGCTTCCGCAAAGCCGACTTTCGCATGGAAGAAACCCCCGTCGGCTGGGACCAGATCGATACGATCCGCATTTCTTTCTGGCGCATGGGGAAGAAAGACTCCGAGGCCCTTTTCCAGTCGCTGGAGTGTGTCGCGGAATCCGTGGTTTTCGTCTCCGTTCTGAATTCCGAAGGGATCGAGCTCTGGATCGGCAAGAATAACGCGTCCATTTTGAGCCGCCAGCTTGCCGCCATCGGGATCGAATCCGACCGCACGATCATGGCCAAAAACGCGACCGAGGCCGAGTGGCTGGCGCTCCTGAAAAACCGCCAGGCGTGCTTCATCAACCACACGGCGCACCTCCTGCCCGAAACGCGGGCGCTGCTCGAAAAATGGGCGCAGGAAAACCACACGGTCGTGCATTTCCTGAACACGGACCTGAGAGACGAGCCGATCGAACTGGAGCCGCTGATGAATATTTTGGCCAAGGCGCCGAAGCTCGAGGAGTCCATCAAAACGCAGGCTCTCACGCACCTCGAAACAGTTTTTGGCGAAAAAGTCCCCGAAGCGGCCGAACTCCATAAAAAAGCGATGAAGATTTTTGACTCGGAAGGCCTGATCGCCGGATGGAAATTCTGCCAGGAAACGCACGAGAAAAACCTGCACCGGGCCGCGAAAGCCCTGAAAATCGCCGACTCGTTCGAGTTCCGCGGCTGGTGGAATCACAGCGGTTTGGGCGCCTACCCGGGAGACTGGGAACGCACCGCCAAAGAGCTGAAAGCCGCCGGATTTAACGCGGTCGTGCCGAATATGCTCTGGGTCGGCGAGGCGCTTTTCCCGAGCCAGTACGTGCCGACGAGCGAAAATTACGAAAAGTACGGCGACCAGCTGAAGCAGTGCCTCGACGCGTGCCACGCCCAGGGGATCCAGGTCCACATCTGGCGCGTCTGCTGGAAGGCGGACTGGCACATCTCGCCGGAGCGTCAGAAAGAACTGGAAAAAGCGGGCCGGCTCCAGAAGACCCCTCAGGGTGAAACGAGGAATTGGCTTTGCCCGTCCAACCCGGAAAATGTCGCTCTGGAGATCAACAGCATGATGGAGCTGGCCGACAAATACCCGGTGGACGGCGTGCATTTCGATTACATTCGCTACAACGGGCTGGAATCGTGCTACTGCGACTGCTGCCGCGCCCACTTTGAAGAGGCCATCGGGAAGAAAGTCGAAAACTGGCCGGCCGACGTAAGGCATAATGGCCCGCTCCACAAGGAATTCGTTGACTGGCGCGCGAGCCTCATCACGCACGTGGTGAAGACCGTCCACGACCAGATGAAAGTGAAGCACCCGAACGTGAAAATTTCCGCCGCGGTCTTCAACGGTTACCCGTCCTGCCGCGAACATAATGGTCAGGACTGGGTCCTTTGGGCGAATGAGGGCTGGGTCGATTTCCTCTGCCCGATGAACTACACGCTGAACGCGGAATCCTACGAAAACATGTGCACGAATCAGACCACGCTCGTGAAAAAAGGTTTCCCGCTTTACTTCGGGATCGGCGAGTGGAAACTGACTCCCGACGGGACGATCGAGCAGATCAAGTGCGCGAAAGAGCTCGGAGCGAAAGGGTTCACGATCTTCGACCTGAGCGAGAGGGCGGTCCAGCACGTTTGCCCGCCGCTGACGGAGTAGAACGCGGCTTCTTCCGCCACGAAAAAAGGGAGGTTTGATCCTTCAAACCTCCCCAAGCGTTCACCTTTCTGAAAAAATCAAAAGTGACTCCCCGGCGTTACCGCAACGTCGGGATTTTGTTTCATTTTTTATCGACCAGTTCGTACGCCAGAGCTTCCATTTCGGCGCGGACTCCCGCCAGCGTCTTTTCGCGCTGCTGGAGGGCTTCCTGCTTTTCCCGAAGCTGACGGGCGAGCAGTTCGAGCTGGAGTTCCCGCTCCGAGAGCGAGCTGGCCGGACGTGAACTGGCGAGATCGTCACGGGAGCAGGCGCCCCGGATGATTTTCTCGGCCTGTTCGTGGGCGATTTTCAGGATTTCGGCCGCCTGCAGTTTCGCGTTCTTGACGTCTTCCTGGATCAGCGAGTCTTTCCACTGAAGATTTTCCAGCCCTCTGCGGGTTTCGATTTCCTGATGAAAATCTTTCCTTTCTTTTTCAAGTTTTCTCTGTTCCATGACGAGCTGCGACATTTGCAGCGACGCCTGGGATTTCGCTTCGTCGATGATCGTCTGAGCACGGCGCTGAACCTCCGCCAGAATGCCGGCGGCCTGATCATTCGCGTTGGAAACGATCCCCTTCGCTTCGACCATCGCATTTACCTGCGACTGCTGGATCGAGCTTTTCTCCTTTTCCAGAACAAGCTGAAGTTCCTGGAGCGACTTTTCCTGATCGGCCAGCTTCTGGGATTTTTCCTGAATCTCCTTCTCGGCGGCCTGCTTGAGTTTTTCGATCTCAAGGCGGGCTTTTTCGAACTTCTGGGCCAGTGATTCATTCGCTTCACGCGTCGAATTGAGTGACGTGGCCCGGGAAATTTCAAATTCCTTCTGCGAAGCGTTTTTCGCGTTCTGGATGATCTGCCTGGCTTCTTCCTGAGCCTGACGGAGAAGAAGCTCTGCTTCACCCTTGAGCTTGGAAACTTCAGCGATTCCAGGCCCCTTCAAGGCCGCGATACGGTCATGAACACGCTTTTCAACGGCTTCTTCCATTTCAAGCATGCGCTTCTGGAACGTTTCGTCGAGCTTCTTTTCCTTGTCCGCGAGACGGATACGCTCCTCTTTGAGGAATTTTTCCCTCTCGGCGGCTTCGTCGAGACGACGGCGAATCTGCACGTTCGCATCGTTCACCATTTTCTGGGAAGTTTCCGTCTGCTCGCTCAGGAAATTCACCTTTTCTTTGTTAAATTCATCCCGGGCCTCCTGGAGTTTTTTCTGGGCTTCTTCCAGTTCAGCACGTTCCTGAATGAGCTGTTCCCGAGCGAGTTGAGTCGTTTTTTCCGCCCGTTTCTGAGCGTCTTCCAGAAGAGCCGCGGCGTGTTCGTTAGCACGGGCTACAGCGTTCCGAGCCTCTTCCATCGACTCTTCTTTCTCAAGGGCAAACGATTTCTTCTCGCTTTCCAAAGCGGCCAGTTTCCGTTCCAGTTCCTCCTCGCGGATGACCAGATCCTGGTTTTTGTGCTGAATGTCGTCCTCGGCTTCTTGCCGAATCGATTGAATTTCCAGCTTGGCGTGGGCGATTCTCTGGGAGATTTCCCCCTCAATGTCCTGGATTTTCTGCCGGCTGAGTTCCTGGGCACGCTCCACTTTCTTCTGAGCGTCAACTTCCGCCCGTTTCGTGATCTGAATGGCTTCGGATTGCGCATTGGAAATGGCTTTTCTGGCTTCCAGTTTCAGCGACTCGATTTCCTCGCGGGCACTTTCTGCCTCTTTCCGCCAGGTGGCTTCCAGTTCTTTCATCCGTTCCTGAATTTTCCCGCGGGAACGGTCTGCAAAATCTTTCTTCATTTGAGCCAGATTTTCCAGAGCGTCCTGCTGACTGTCCTCGAATTTCTTGATTCTCTGGGCAAGGAGCCTTTCCCGTTCGTCCAGTTCATCATTCCGGATCTGAATTTGAGCCAGCTGGTCCTTGAACTCGTTCGTCACCTGAGCCGCCTGCTTATCCATGGCGTCATGCTCCTGAGCGAGTTTTTCCTCCATTTGCTCCATCTGAAAACGGGCTTCCTGTTCGAACCGGTTCTTTTCAGCCTGGAAACGGGCTTTTTCCGTCTCCAGTTCATCAGTCTGGCCCTGAAGTTCCAGCATGCGATTCTGCAGTTCTTCCTGGAATTTCTGCGCCTTGGTTTCAAATTCAGCCCTTTGACTCTCCAGATTCTTCTGAAGGTTTTCAAGCTCTTCATTGCGGGCAGTATAATCCTCCTCCGCCTCAACCAGTTTGGCAACGCGTTCGTCCAGCTCCGCAACGGCTTCGGTGAATTTCGTTTCCTTCTGCTCCAGTTCCAGGCGATCGTCATGCAGGCGATTTTTTTCGTTCGCGATTTCGTGCATTTTGTCCTGAATGATCAGTTCGGCTTCACTCTGGATCCGCTTGATCTCCTGGTTGGCTTCCGTGAACTTCGCCTTGACCTGCGAGTCCGCCTCATGCAAAATCATGTCGCCTTTTTCCTGCGATTTTGCGATTTGCTTCTGCGCCTGCTCCTCAGCGGCCTGAATAATCTGCGCGGCCTGATTTCTGGCGTTGAACAGGGTCTTGCGGGCCTCTTCCTTCAAGGATTCCAGCTCCTTGCTTTTCCGGTCGGCCTCAATTTCCCACTGAACTTCCAGCTCGCTCAGTCGGTCCTGGACCTGCTGCTGGAGGTTCTTGGTCTGAAGGTTTTTCATGTTCGCGATTTCCGCGAGCTGCTGTTCCTTGGTGACGTTAAATTCGGAAACTCTGACCGCCAGTTTCTTTTCCGCTTCTTTCTGAATATTTTCCCGATGAATCAATTGATTCATGCGGTTTTGAATCTGCATATTGGCTTCGTCAAGCATCTGGCGGGCCGCGTCACGCTGATTCTTCATGTACTCGTCGATTTCATCGTATTTATCGCGGATTCCCTGTTCCAGTTCACTCTGTTCTTCCGCCAGCCGGGCACGCTTTTCGTTCAGTTCCTGAATTCTGGCCTGAATTTCCTGCTGGCCTCTTTGACGTTCCTCGAGCGATTTCCGTTCCTTTTCGTCGAGAAGAGCAAGCCGTTTTTCGAGATTTTGCCTCTTGGCCTGAAAATCAATATTCTGATTCTCAAACTCTTTCTCTTTCGCCTCAAACGCATACAGACGATTCTCGAAATCTTCGTTCTTACCCTGAAATTTCAGTTCTTTCTGACGCAGTTCCTCAAGCCGGTTCTGAATTTCCTGATTCCGGGTCGCTTCCAAAGCCTCCTGCTGAACCATCCGCTTCCGCAGTTCAACTTCACGAGCCGAAACCTCTTCTTCGCGGGCACGAAGCTGGGCAGCGACCTGATTGGCTCTCTGCTGCATTTCATCACTAAGGCAGAACGTGGAATCGTTTGAGTTCGTCATTGATTCATTCCTTCTGGAAATTATAAAAAAATGCGTACCCTTACACAATCTGTGCAGGGAAAATCCGTTTCTTTTGATATAATCGTCAAAGTTTACCTATTTTCTTTAATCGTTACTTTTAAAATTGGTTAAATTTTTTGGTTTTTTCATCCAAAGAATACAAAATCGTGGCTTTCCATTCAAGATTTTCAGAAAATCACTGATTTTATCCTGGCCCCTTTAAAAACTTTTTGAGGGTCGGATTCCGAAAAGAAAAGGGGATTTAAGCCAAAACCGCCCTTTATTCTTTCCCAAACATCTTATTCTTTCCACCTTCTTCATTCTACGCGCCCTCTCAGTCCCCTTTCCCGGTTTCTTTGTTTTGCACTGTTTTCCAGCTCAAAAAAACTTTCAAATTCTGAATATTTTGTTCTTTTCTGACGGATTTCAGGCCGGGTCTCTTGAATCCCGGTCAAAATCTGCTATAATGAGTAGGTGACTAATATAATATTTTAAGGAGGATAAAAATGGCTGAAAACCGTATTTTGATCGCTGACGATAATCAGACGAACGTGGAACTGCTCGAAACGTTTTTGCTGGACCTGGACTGCAAGATCGAATTCGCCAGTGACGGAGCAGAAACGATGGAAAAAGTGGCCTCTTTCCAGCCGGACCTGATTCTGTTGGATGTGATGATGCCGAAGCTCAACGGGTTTGAAGTCTGCAAAAAGATAAAATCCTCGCCGGAAACGTCGCAGATCATGATTCTGATGGTCACGGCGCTGAACGAACTCGGCGATATTGAGCGCGCGGTCGAGGCTGGCTGCGATGATTTCCTGAGCAAGCCGGTCAATAAAGTGGAGCTCCTTAAGCGTGTGCGCAACATGCTGAAGCTGCACTCGGTGACGGACGAGCTGGAACGCCTTCGTGCGTACATTGATTCGATGGAAGCAGAGCAGGGACCGGTGAAATGAACGGCTTGACGGTTTATAGTTCACCTTCCTTTCCAATGACCCATACGCTTTTCATTCCCGTTCTTACGTTCCTCGCAGGGGTTTTAACGCTTCGCGCAGCGGAAAGAGTCTGGGAAAAAAGGACTGAGGCCTGGGAAGGAAAAGATGACTGTCCGTCACTCCGCCGGATTCAGCGTTACGCTCGAGCGCAGTACCGGATCCGGATGAATATTGGCATTTCGTTCCTCCTTTTTAGCGGTTTTTGGACCGCATTCGTTTATTACTTTGGTCAGGAGCGTCTTTACGAAGCCGCTGTCTGCCTCACGGTTTCCGTCCTCCTGATTTTGTGGAAGGTTCTTTGGGCGGCCGTGGATGCGGTCAGCAGTTACATTTTCCTTAAAAAAGAAGATTTCCTCCAGATTATCGCAGAGGAAAAAGAAATCATTCGAAAGAAACTTAAAGAAGAAGACTGATGGAAGAACAGAGGGATCAGGAAAAAGAAAACGGGGGAAAAGCGTTTTGCTTCTTTTTCTTCCTTTTCTCTCAAGGTTCGCCAAAACCTCATTTTAACCACTAATTACCACGATGATTGACGCCTATTCCCTTTGCCCGGGCGGAACCGGGAAAAAAATCAAATTCTGCTGCCGGAATCGGCTGGAGGATTTTCGTAAAATTTACAAATATATCGACGTAAACCAGTACACCGCGTGCCTGAATTACGTGGACTCTTTACTTAAAACGGACTCGGAATGTGCGTGCCTGCTGGCGATTCGCTGCATTATTCTGAAAGCGATCTCCGATCGTGAAAATGATTTTGTCGAAACCGCCAAACGTTTTTATGAATGTCACCCGGAGAATCCGATCGCGATCGCGGAATCGGCTCAGGCCCTTTTGATCGAGGGGCAGAACGCCATCAAAACTGAATTTGAGAACGCGACGGTCACTCAGCCGCTTCTTCAGATTCAGGAACGTGAAAAACTCCGCCAGATCGTTCGCGAAGCGGTTTTGAGGTACGAAAAGGCCTTCTACTCGCCGCAGCCGTTTCAGTACGAGCAGGTCGTTTTAAATTTGGTTCAGATCCTGCAGATGGTCATGAAAGCGGGATTTTACGAATCGGCCAACGCCTGGCTGGGAATCACTCCGGAAATACATCTGGCCTCCGAAACCCGCGAAAAATTCGCGAAAATGCTGAATCAGCTCAAGACGAACAAAGCGATCCCGCTCTGTTTCCGTGTGGGGCTGAAGATCCGCTTCGCGCCCCAGGAGGTTTCATGGAAAGAGGATTTCGACCGCATCATCAACGAATCCGCGCTGAAACTTCACTGGACCCAGGCCATTTATGACTTAAAAACGCTGGCGAGCCAGAACGCGGAAATGCTTAAATGCGCGGCGTTCTGGTACGATTTGGCGCTTTTGAGCGAGTGGCTTTGCGATCTGGATTCTGCGAAGAAATTCTGGAACGAGTACCTGGCCTGCGCCGACGTTCCGTTTTACGACGCTCTGGAAAAACGGATCCGCGTGAGTTTCTTCAGCGACTCTCCGTTCCAGGATGAAATGAACATTTGCACGCAGGATTTCCCGCTGACGGACGCGCAGGCGGTCCTGGAAAAACTGCAGGCCGAGCCAACTTTCGCGCATTTGGAGAATCTGCGGAACCAGGAACTGAACGGCGAAAGGATTTTGGGCGCGTTCGATGTTCTGGACGCTCCGGCAGTCACGTCGATCGATGAACTGAACTTCGAGGAAATTCCGGTAGTCATCGCCAATGCGGTTTTATGGTCCGCGACGGACGAAAAAACCGCCCATCTGGAAGTGATCAACATTTTGGAGGGCGGAGCCTCGTTCGTGCGGGAAGCGATGGAAAGCGTCATTCAGCCTTGGCTCGCAGGGGAAATGAAGCAGACCGTAACGCGGAACATTTCCGTGACGCTCGACTCGATTTTGCGCAAGATCAACCTCCCGGCCGGTCTTTCCGACGAAAAGATCCGCGAGGTGAAGAACGCGCACTGCCGTTCCATTCTTCTGAACCGCTGGATCAACTACCCGCTGGGGATCCTCCAGAATCATTCCATTCGCAGCGCTGCGAAAAAGGCGGAATTTCAGGCACAGGTGGAAACGGTTTTGTACGCCCTGCGTCATTTGCTCGAGCGGGAGAAACTCAGCATTTCGATCCTCGATGAACTGCGTGACGCTTTGGATCTTGCGCCGCTTCCGGAGATCACGGCGGAAATGATCCCGGCCCTTTCCCCGATTTTCTTCGATCGGCTTCCCGCAAAACTGGTCACGCCGGAAATCCTGGAGCAGGTTTTCTACGTTTCCCGAATTTTCAACTCGAACAATATTCCACGCCAGATCCTTGAAATGGCCGAAGACGATGAACGCTACTCGCCTCAGCTGCGGGTCGAAATCCTGAAAAACCTTTGGAGTATGAACCCGCTGGTTTCCCGTACTCAGGAAGTCATTAAAAAAGGCCGGACTTTATGCAAAGAAAATGGCCTTCCCGACGTTTTCTTCGACATTATGGAGGTGGCGTATTCCGTCAGCGAGGGGAAATTCCATACGGTGTTTGAACGGATCAAGCACATTCGTCAGGAACACTCGGACGATGCCGACGCGATGCAGTACGTTTCGCAGCTGAGTCAGTACATGTACGGCGTGATCCAGAACATGAACCCGGCGGACTTGAGCGCATTCCAGCAAAAAACGCCTTACGACCTTCCGGGGATGGAAAACCTGAACGCCAGCAAGCTGGAAGACGCGCTGGATTCTTTCCATGGGCTTCCGGACGAGCATTAAACGAAAGGTGGGGCGAACGGAATGTTCATTGCACTGGAAGGCGGCGACGGAGCCGGAAAATCAACGCAAATTCCGCTTCTGAAAGCGTGGCTTGAGGCGCGGGGGCTTAAAGTCACCGTCTGCCGGGAGCCGGGAAGCACTCAGTTGGGCGAGAGCATACGTGAAATTCTGCTTTTTTCAAAGAATGAGGGAATTTCGCGGATGAGCCGAATGAGTGAGCTTTTGCTCTTCATGGCAGCGCGCGCCCAGCTCGTGGCGGAAATCATTCGGCCGGCGCTGGAACGCGGCGAGGTGGTGCTCGCAGACCGTTTCCTCCTTTCGAGCGTCGTGTACCAGGGCTGGGGCGGCGAGCTGGACGTTGAGCAGATCCGCCAAATCGGCCAGATCGCCACGGGCGGCGTACTCCCGGACCTGAACATCGTGCTGGACGTTCCGCTCTCCGTGGCAAAAGCCCGCCGAATGGACGAGCCGGACCGTCTGGAGTCGGAAGCCGATGCGTTCCACGAACGGGTTCGCGTGGGTTTCCTCGCCGAAGCGGCCCTGGCCCCGGAAAAATGCGTCGTCATTTCCGGGGAACAAAGCGTGGAAGCAATTTTCGATCAAATCAAAAAAGCGGTGGAGCGCGAACTTTCGCTCCGGGACTCAGAAGCATTTTAACCCCAGAGTTTCTGCATCCTCCAGCTCCATTCATAATTCATCATTCAAAATTCATAATTAAAAGAAATGGTTCCGTTCCTTGATCTTTCCCGTCACGTCGCATCACTGAAACCCGCAATTAAGGAGGGCCTCGCGTCCGTGGTGGATTCCGGGATTTTTGTTTTAGGGCCTGAAATCGCGCAGTTTGAAAAGAATCTGGCGGAGTATTGCGGCACGCGCTTCGCGGTGGCCTGCGCGTCCGGAAGCGAGGCGCTGCTGATGGCGCTCATGGCGATCGATCTGAAGCCGGGCGACGAAGTCATCGTTCCGTCCTTCACGTTTTTCGCGACCGCCAGCGCGGTGGTACGCCTCGGAGGAACGCCGGTCTTCGCCGACATTTGCCCGGACTCGCTGAACATGGACCCGGCCGACGTGGAGCGCAAGATCACGTCCCGGACGCGGGCGATCCTTCCCGTCCACCTCTTTGGCCGGGCGGCCGATATGGAAAAACTCGACGCGATCGCAAAAGCCCACGGGCTGGAACTCATTGAGGACTGCGCGCAGGCGATCGGGGCCGAGGCGGTTCTGGCGGACGGTCAAAATCACCGCGTGGGTTCCATGGGCTCGATCGGCTGCTTTAGTTTTTACCCGACGAAAAACCTCGGAACGATGGGCGACGGCGGCGCGCTGACCACCCAAAACGAAGCGCTTGCCGAAAAGCTGAAACTCCTTCGCGGGCATGGGATGCAGCCGCGCTACTTCCACAAAATCATCGGGATCAACGGCCGGTTGGACGCGTTTCAGGGGATCGTGCTGAACCAGAAATTCCCGTTCCTGGACGGCTGGACCGCGGAGCGCCAGCAAATCGCGGAACGCTACCTGGACCTTTTCAAATCAAAGCCGGCTTTGGCGGATAAAATCCAGCTTCCGGCGCAGGCTTCCTCCGGGCGGATGGTCTGGAACCAGTTCTGCATCTGCACGAATGAGCGGAATGACCTGGAAAAATTCCTCGCCGACCGTAAAATTGGAACGGCGATTTACTACCCGTTCGGGCTGCACGAGCAGGAATGCTTCCGTTATTTAAATTACGCGCCGGAAGACCTTCCAGTCACGTACCGCGTCTCACGGTCCATTCTTGCACTCCCGATTTTCCCGGGACTTACGTCCGCCGAGCAGGAAGAAGTGGTGGAAGGAATCGCAGAGTTTTACAAATAATTCAGTGTTTTTATTAAGATGAATCGCATTTTCCTCGACTGGAACCAGCCCAGCATCCCGGCGTTAACCGACTATTTACTGGCGACGCACCGCGTCCCCGGCTCGGATTTCTACGATCTTTCCGATTACGTTCTGGTCTTTCCCAACCGTGCGTCGAGCAAACGTTTTCTCACTCTTCTGGCCGACTGCGCGTGGCAGAATCACTGCACGATCGAGCCGCCGCGCGTCAAGCACATGGGCGACTTCATGGAACTTTTGTACGAGCAGAAAGCCCCCTGCGCGTCCCTTCTGACCCAGCAGGTACTTTGGGCGGAGGCTCTTCGTGAAGTTCACACCGAATCCCCGGCTCTTTTCGCTTCCATGTTTCCAGCGGCGCCGGATGAAAAAGACACGGAGGCGTGGCATATTCTCGGGGTCCAACTCACCGAAATTTTTCAGGAAATCGCGCGGGAAAATCTCAGTTTCAAGGAAGTTTACGCCTTGTGCCAGGCCATCGCAGCGGACGCTGAGCAGTCCGGGAAGGGTTTTTTCCCCTACGAGGAAGTCCGCCGGTGGGAATTCCTCGCCGCCGCGGAGTCTTTATACTTCCAGCGCCTCGACGCGGCAGGACTCTGGGACCGCCAGGCCGCCCGTCTGTTCGCCCTGCGGAACAATCCGATCCCAACCCCCGGAAACGCCTCCGGGCCTTCATCCTCTTCCGGGCTGAATCTTCTGACGTCGCACGATTTCCAGATCAATTTCCGGCTCGGAATCGTCGGATGCGTGGATCTGAGCGCCCTGCAGCGTGAATTTCTGAAGCGGGTTTCCTCTCAAACCGACATTTTCATCTTCGCGCCCGAATCGATGGAGGACCGCTTTGAGGAAGACGGAACGCTCAAAACCGGCCAATGGTCCCGGCTGGATCCGGATCTGAACGAGCGGCTGAAGCAAAACCTCTTTCAGGAAACCAAGCCGGAAGAGCAGGTCCAGCGCGTCGTGGAGTGGCTCCGCAAAATCGCGCCGCGGACGAGCATCGATGAGATCACGCTCGGCCTGGTGGACGAATCGCTCGAGCCGATTCTTCTCCAGCAGCTCGCGCTCAACGGCGTACCGACGCTCCGGTCGGGCAAGAAAATGCTCTCGGACCTCCAGCCCTGGCGCCTGGTGAAACGAATGTACGAGTACTTCCAGAGCATTGCGTCGTACCAGCCTGGCAAACCGCTGGCCGAGCTGATGGAAGCGGTGGGGCCGGAGTACGAAACGCTCGCGCTTTTCCTGCGTCAGGAAGACGTCGGGAACTACTTGCGCTCCCTGCACGATGAAGCGGGCGATCCTGTGATTCCCGGCGACTGGATCGTGGAGCTCGATCAATACTTCAATCAGAACTACCCGGCCCGAATGCCGCACCCGGCCTCGAAGGGAGCGGAGACTCTTCGGAATGATTTCCCGAATCTGTTCCGCGCGTACCAGACGATCCACTCGATTTTGTTCGAATATGCCGTGGAGTACATCAATTTCCACTCCCTCCTTTCCATCGTGATGCAGTTCCTGAAGCGAATCTGCTGCTGGAAAGTCAATTACGACTCGGAGGATGAGGAGGAGTACCAGATCATCCGCGGCTGCATGGAGCTGAACCACGTTTTCAGCGATAAACTGCAGATTCCGCAGCAGTTTTTGCCTTTCCTGGACCTGAATCTCCCGCAGGCGCTGAGCCTCCTTCTGGCCCAGACCACCTCCAAGCAGATGGTGACCTCCAGCATACCGGGCACGATCTCGATCCAGCGCTGGCTCGATCTGGCGTTGGACGATTCATCCGCGCTGGCGCTTCTGGGGATGAACGAAAACTTCATTCCAGAGTCGATTTCCGAGCACATTTTCCTCCCGAATCAGCTCCGGGCAAAACTGAACGTCCGAACGAACGAAAACCGGCTGGAGCGCGACGTTTACAATCTCTCGCTGATCCTCGCCTCCCGCCGCGACATTTGCGTCACCCTGGGGCGCATTTCGTCCGACGGCCAGTCGCTTTTCCCCAGTCGGCTCCTGCTCACGGACCCGACGGATGCGCTGATCCCGCAGGTCGTTGAGCTTTTCGAGGAGCCCAAAGAACCGGAACTCACGGGAATTCAGAAATCCGGGGAAAAATTCGTTTCCCGGCTTTTCCAGACGCCGGCCGTTCCGGAATCCTTCCCGCCGATCTGCGAAATGTCCGTGACGGATTTTTCGGTTTACATTCAAAACCCCTACCTGTTTTACCTTCAGCGCGTTCTGCGGGTGAATGAAGTCGACGACTCGGCTCGTGAACTGGACGCAGCAAGCTTCGGGACGCTTTTCCACGACGTCCTCCAGGCGTTCGGGCAGAAAGAAATCGAGCTGCAAAAGGAACAAAACCTCGATCCTGCGGCAGAAGCCTCGCGTCTGAACGACCCGGCCGCGTTTGAAACCGAGAAAGAACGAATCAAAACGGCCCTTTTGGGGATTTTGAAGCAGTACTCGTTCGCCCGGTTCGGTTCGCAGGCCCTCCCGATCGTGCACATTCAGTGCAGTCAACTCGAGGAACGGCTGTATTTTCTCGCAGAAAAGCAGACGGAACAGTACCGCGACGGCTGGCGCATCTGGGCCGTGGAGCATCCGCTCAACGCGTATTTGCGTGAAAACGGCGGCTGCGGCGAAATCCTGAAATTCGGCCCGACAAAACCTCAGGAAACCGCGCCAAAACCCATGCTCATCCACGGGAAGCTTGACCGGATCGATGTGCGCCGACTCCCGGACGGTTCGACCGAGTGGCGGATATGGGACTACAAAACGTCCAAGGAAACGCCCGTTGAAAAGCATTTTGGCCGGAAAAAGATGAAAGATTCTGTCGAGCCGGACGATTGGAAAGACCTTCAGCTTCCGCTTTACCTCCATCTTCTTCGCTCGGCGCGCCAGTCACATTTGCCTGAATACGCCGGTCTGAACCAGATCGACCCGCAGCACATGCGCGTCGGTTACATTTCGGTCCCGAAAAAGGCAGAAAGCACGCAATTCTGCGAGGTGGACTGGTCCGAAGCGGTCTTCAGGACGGCCGAGGAGAAAATTCGCGAAATCGCCGAAAAGGTCCACGCGAAGCAGTTCCCCAACTCTGGCGAGCTCTCCATGTGGGACCAGGACACGGTGATTGAATGGATCGTCAACGGCCCGGAAAAATAGAAAACGAGATTTAAAATGCGCGTTTTGCCCACCCTCCTTTTTGTACTTTTCTTCACCGTGTCCCTTTTCGCTGCGGGGGTCAACGAGCCGCCAACCGAAAAAACGCCCAGCGAGGGTTTTGCGGTCTCGCATGACGAGGCGATCTACGGAAAGGCTTTGACCGTCCGGAAAGTCGAGGACTCGCTGAACACCACGGACCTGGCGCTCCACGGCGACCGGCTTTTTGCCGTCGGAAATGGCCATTTGACCGTTTACGACGTTTCCGACCCCCAAAACCCGCGCGAAACCGCCACGCTGCTCGGCTTGGGCGAGTCCCGCCAGGTCGTCTGGTACAAGAAGCACTTGTACCTGACCTCCCGAATGGGCGGCCTGTACGTCATCGACGTGAGTCAGCCGGACCTCCCGCGCCTGCGCTCGCACTACGACACGATGGAGCTGGCGACCGGGATCTGCTGCGGGGTCGATTCCGCCACCGGGCGCGACGTAGCTTTCGTCTCCCAGCGTCAGTTCGGCACGGAATTCATCGACATTTCGGACCCGAGCCACCCGACGCACATCGGGTACGTGGTCTCCGGGGAGGCGCAGTCCGTCGATTTTCAAAACGGGATCCTCTACGCCGGCGACTGGGGCGTGAAAAAACTGACGGTCATCGACGCGAGAAACCTCCAGCACGCGGAGATCATCGGCCAGGGGAGCCTCACGGGACTCGGCGACGGCGTGTTCGTCCGCGGAAATTACGCTTTCCTCTCCACCGGCCCCTCCGACCGCAAGCTCAACCCGGTCCCCGGCTACGGCCTGGAGGTCTTTTCAGTCAAAGATCCGCGAAATCCCCAAAGAGTGGCGCGAGTCGAGTTTCCTCCTCAGGCGAAGCTGAAATTCCCGGACTCCTGGGTCGTTTCCGTCGATGATGCCGGCATGGCGTACGCGACGAGCTCTTACTCCGGCTTCTTCTGCGTGGACGTGAAAGACCCGACCAAGCCCAAAATCGTTGCGCACGCGGTCCTCCCGGTTCTGGAAATGACCGGTGACCCGGATCCCGTGATGGAAGTGCTTCCGGGCGAGGGCGTGCTCTACGTTGCGGGCGCTCAGGGGGGGCTTTACGTCGCCGAGGCTCCTGAATTCGCCCATCCGATCCCGAGAAAACGCAAAGCGCCGACGCTCGAAGATCCACCCCTTCCGGACGTTGATCCACTGGCCGAAGTGCGTGAAGATTTCGCAGTCCTCCCGACCGTTGGGCAGGCGATGGCCGCGGCGCCGTGGAAAGACGGTCTGGTCTGGGTCGCGGCGGGGACGGACGGCTTCCTGCTCGTGGACGTTTCCGACGTCCAAAACGGTGGCCAGCCGGCCATTAAAAAGGTTTTCCCCATCCCCACGTTCGCCTACGACATTAAAATCTCGGGGAATCGGGCCTACACCGCTGAGGGGGACGCGGGCGTCGGGATCTACGACCTGAAACCCAACGGCGAATTCAGGCCGTTCGGGCGTTTCGTTCAGGATTTTCCCGTCCGTCAGGTCGTCCTCGCCGACCCCAAAAAATGGCTGGCGGCCAAGTGCGGAAACGCGCGGGTCGATTTCCTCGACATTTCGGACCCGTTCTGCCCAAAGCGGGCTTTCGTTTACAATAATTTCGGGATTTTGTATGGCCGCGACCTCGTGGAAACGCCCACCAAGTCGAAGATCCTTTTGTGCGTCGCGCAGATCAATGGGCTCCTCTGGTTCGACTTTTCCGGCGAGGTCCCCGAGCTGAAAAAGGTTTCGTTCCCGGACCGAAAGGTTTCGTTCGCCAACAGCGCGTGCTTCCACGACGGGAAACTCTTCTTCTTCGCCAGCGGCGGCTTCCGCCTCATCAACGAATGCGAGGAGCGGGAGATCGAAGACGTTCCGCTGACCAAAATCCCGGGCCTTCCTCATGCCGGGAAGACGGTCTCAAACGGCCGGGAGATCGTGTACACCGACCGTTGCCGGGGCGAGATCCTGACGCTGGACGTTTCGGACCTTCAAAACCCGAAAATCACCCGAAGCTGGAAACTCCACGCGCACCCGGAACTCCCCGTTTTCGTGAACGGCAAAATGGTCATTCCGTGCGGCCACGGCGGTTTGCTGATCGAAAAGTGATCCCCTGATTTGAGTCCCATTCACCCCTTCCTCCATTCCTGATCCCCGGTTCAAAATGAAAAAAATCCTGACTTTTTGTTTCTGCCTCATCACGGCGATCGCGTCGGCGCAGACCGCCATCCGTGAAACCCTCCAGCCGTACGTGGACGCCCAGACCATGGCCGGTTTCGTCTCCATTCTGGCCGCGCCGGATTACTCGCTCCAGGTCGAATGCGTCGGCTGGGCGGACGTGGAAAACCAGATTCCGATGCGCCCTGACACGATGTTCGCGATCTTTTCCAGTTCCAAATCGGTCTGCGGCGCGGCCCTGATGATGCTCATCGACGAGGGAAAAATCTCCCTCGACGCCCCGGTCTCCAAGTACCTCCCCGAGTTCGCGGACGTGAAAATCGAGGTGAAACAGGCGGACGGTTCCGTAAAACTCGAGGCTCCGAAACGCGAGCTGACGATCCGCGACTGCATGAGCCACGTGACCGGCTCCCGGATGTGGTTTCCTTTGCGTTCGAAGCCGGTGCGCGAAGTGGCCCGCCAGCTCGCCTCCACACCGCTGAAATTCCAGCCGGGCGAAACGTTCAGCTACGGAAACGCCTGGATCGATACCGGGGCGGCGATTCTCGAAGTGGTCAGCGGCATGAAGTACGAAGAATTCCTTCAGAAACGGATCTTCGACCCGCTCGGGATGGCCGATACGACCTTCTGGCCCAACTCGGAGCAGCAGAAACGCCTGGCCAAGTGCTACAACGGAGACGGAAACCCGGTGAAAGACGTGCATCACCCGTGGCTCACGTTCCCGCAGCAGAACGAGGTTTACGCCGACGCGGCCGGCGGTTTGTACTCCACGCCGCAGGACTTCATCAAATTCTCGCAGATGCTCGCGCACCATGGCGAATACAAAGGGCGGCGCCTGATCAGTCAGAAAACGTTCGACGAGATCCTCTGCGTCAAACAGACGCCCGACGGGATCCACGAGCCGTACACGGTCGGAAACTGGATCTTCGACGCGTGGCTCGGCCATGAGGGTGCCCTGCGGACCGACGCGCGGGCCAACGTCCAGACCGGCTGCTCGCGGCTTTATTTCGTCCAAACGACCGCAGGCCCGGCGTTTGCCGAGTCCAAAAAGAAATGGCACGAAACGGCCGACCGCCTGCAGAAAACGGAACCGCCGTATAATGGAAACTAGAGCATAAAAAATCCCCTTTTTCCCGGATCCGCCTGAATCAATGATCAGTTCGTTTCCAGGAAAAAGGGGATTTCTATTTTAAACGTCGCAATTCTCACGCGATTTTGTCGAGGACGCTCTCGATCCGGCCCCAAATCTCTTCGATGGCGCCAAGGCCGTCGATCGTCTGGAGCAGGCCCTGCTTCGTGTAGTACTCAAGCAGCGGCGAGGTCTGATTGCGGTAGCCGACCAGACGCGTACGAATCGCTTCCGGTTTGTCGTCCGCACGGCCGCGGCTCGCCAGACGGGTGAAAAGCTCTTCTTCCGGAACGCGCAGTTCAAGTACCACGTCCAGCGGCGTGCCCGCCTCTTTGAGCATCACGTCCAGAGCTTCCGCCTGGGCGATCGTGCGCGGGAAACCGTCGAGAAGGAAACCTTCGGCGCAGTCGGGCTGAGCCAGACGTTCCTTGATGATGTCGACGATGACCTGGTCCGGGACCAGTTCGCCCTTGGACATATACTCGTTCGCCTTCAGACCGACTTCGGTGCCTGCGTCACGGGCAGTGCGCAGCATGTCACCGGTGGAAAGATGAGCGGGGTGGTACTTCTTGATCAAATATTCAGCCTGAGTGCCTTTTCCGGCTCCCGGAGGGCCAATGAAAACCAAACGCATAATTAAGTCTCCGTTAAATAAAGTCCAAATCTGAACAAACGAATAATGAATAACGAATAACGAATAATGGAAAGAGGTCATTATTCGCTATTCGTTATTCATTATTCATTCGAAAGGGGACTTCCGCCCCCTTGCTCTTATTTCTCCAGCAGCCCCTTGTGATTGACCATCACGAGGTGACTGTCGATCTTCTGAACGAGGTCGAACGCCACGCTCACGGCAATGAGCAGGCTCGTGCCGCCGTAGAAGCTCGCCAGGTTGTAGTTGATGTGCATCGCATTCGCCAGAATGTGCGGGATGATGGCGACTACCGCCAGGAAGGCCGCGCCGACGTACGTGATGCGGATCATCACCTTTTCGAGGTAGTCACGGGTCTGTTTGCCCGGACGGTGACCACGAATGATCGTTCCGTTCTTCTTCAGATTCTCCGCCATATCCTTCGGGTTGAAGGTGATGGCCGTCCAGAAGTAGCAGAAGAAGAAGATCAGGACGATGTAGAAGAAATTGTACGTGAACATGCTCTCACGGGAGAACATCGCACCGAGGAACGCGCAGGTCCTTCCGAACCAGCCGCCGCCCAGACGGAACGAGTTGAAAATCCACGCCGGGATCATCAGCAGCGAGCTGGCGAAGATGATCGGCATAACGCCGGCCTGATTCACGCGGATCGGCAGGTACTGCTTCATTCCGCCCATCACGCGGCGGCCGCGAATGTGCTTCGCACTCTGGGACGGAATACGGCGCTGACCGAGCGTGATGAACACGACGCCAGTCACGACCGCGAAGAACAGGAACGCCAGCATCAAAATGTTGACCAGCGAGGCTTCACCGCCCGAGATCTTCATTCCGGCCAGGCCTCCCGCATCGTGGAAGTCTTTGTAAAGCTGAATGATCGGCAGAGGCATACGGGCCAAAATACCAGCCATGATGAGGAGGCTGATACCGTTTCCGATGCCGAACGCGTCGATCTGTTCACCAAGCCACATCAGGAACGCGGTACCGCACGTCATGATGAACACGGCGATGAGCTGCCAGTGCAGGTACAAATGCCCCGTGGCCGGGTTGCAAAATCCATCCAGGAAAATCGCTTTGCTGCTGAAAATGGTCGGCATGGCAAGCAGGTAGAACCAGCTCTGGAAAATGCAGAGGCCGATCGTCGCATAGCGCGTATACTCATTGATCTTTTTCCGGCCGGCTTCGCCCTCTTTCTGAAGTTTTTCCAGCGGCGCCCAAACGCTGGCCAGGAGCTGGAAAATAATGGAGGCGGAGATGTACGGCATGATTCCCAGACCGAAAATCGTAATCTGACGAATATCAGAGGCACTGAACACCGCGGCCTGGTTCAACAACGTCTGAAGCGCGTCGTTTCCACCGGCAGCGTCAGCAATCTTAATCTCATCCGGGTTCACCATCGGAAGGTTAATCTGGTAACCAACACGGAAAATCGCCAAAAGGAGCAGGGTCAAAAAGATCTTGCGGCGAAGTTCAGGAATGGTAAAGATGACTCGAATCTTCTCGAACATGAATGACTCATCCTTTAAAATGCAAACATGTACGGACTGTATGCTCCAATCCGAAACAAAATGAAATTACGAATTTTAAAAACTCGCTTAATTTTACCATAACTTTGAAGTTTTCACTAGGGGAATTCCCCGCGCAAAACCTCATTTTTCGCAAAAAAACCGGAAAATTTCGGGATTTTTTCGATCGGAACACAGCCTGAAGAGGGTAGGTTTCAAAACCGCTAGCCTTCGAAAGGTTAAAACGATAGGAAATTAAACCATTACCATCTGGACGCTGAGCCTGAAAGACCGGGCTTTTCTGCGCAAAAATAAAGGCGTAAAACCACACGTCAAGAGCAGTCTTACGCCGAATTTTCAAAGTTAAAACGTAAAATCAGGCTTCAACTTTTTTCTCTTTTTTCTGGAATTTCACGAGCGCTTTTTTGCCCGGGAGAACTTCCATTTCACTGCCGGCAGCTTTGATTTTTTCCTCAGCGGATTTGCTGAAACGATGCGCCTTGATCGTGACTTTTTTGGTCAGTTCGCCATCGCCGAGGACCTTGAGAATATCATAACGATATTTGATGAGTCCCTTGGCTTTCAGGGTTTCCGGGGAAACCACTTCGCCGTCCTCGAAGAATTTATCAATGTCACAAACGTTGATGTTCGCGACCTTCGCAGCGCCAGCGTTATTGAAACCGCGCTTCGGAATACGACGGAACAGAGGCATCTGACCGCCTTCGAAGCTTACGTTCTGGGAAGAACCGTTACGGCTTCCAAAACCTTTATGACCACGACCGGCAGTTTTGCCCGTTCCGGAACCTTTGCCACGGCCCAGACGCACGCCTTTTTTATTCTTATGAATTCCCGTGTTGACAAATGTTAAGTTCATGAGTAACCTCCCTTACAAATTCACTCCGCGAAGTGCTTCCACTTCTTCTTTGGAACGGATCTGCTGCAAGGCATTCAACGTGGCTTTGACCAGGTTGAGGGGGTTATTCGAGGAAAAACTCTTCGTCAGAATATCACGAATACCACATGCTTCACAGACGGCACGCACCGCTGCGCCAGCAATAATTCCTGTTCCAGGACGGGCAGGAACAAGCACGACGCGAGCTGTACCAAAACGACCGTGCACTTCGTGCGGGATCGTTGTACCAGTCAGGGTGACGCTCATCATATTTCTGCGACCATCCTTCGCCGCTTTCTCAACGGATGGCGGAACTTCGTTGGCTTTGCCGTAACCACAGCCAACTTTGCCATTCTCGTTGCCAACGACTACCAAAGCTGCAAAACTGAAACGACGACCGCCCTTAACTACGGCAGCGCAGCGCCGGATCTTCACAACTTTCTCTACAATACCGTCTTCTCTGGTTTCTCTAATTTCGTTCGACATGTTTTTTCGTCTCGTCGTTAAAGGTTATTTCGACTACTCGGCAGAATCAGCTTTGCCGCCAAGGTCCAGGCCAGCAGCACGCGCTGCATCGGCAAGGGCCGCCACTCGACCGTGATAGCGATAGCTTCTGCGGTCAACCGTTGCACAGGTCACGCCGTTCGCAAGCGCGCGTTCGGCAAGGATCTGACCAACTCGGGCTGCAGCCGCAACATTTCCACCATATTTCACTTCAGACGCAATGTCCTTCTCAAGAGAGCTGGCATGGGCCAGGGTTGTGCCCGTTTTGTCGTCGATGATCTGAGCGCTGATGTTTTTCAGGCTGCGGAAAATCGCAAGACGGGGACGATTCGAATTCGCTTTGATGCGATTCGTTACTCTCCAGCAGCGACGCTGACGCTGTTTGCTATTAATTTTTGTACGTTCCACGGTTATTCTCGATTTCTGTTTTGTATCAGCGGCGATGCCAGAACCCGGTGGGAACCGACATCGTTACGCACTGATGAAACTCTTATTTAGCAACAACTTTACCGGCTTTACGACGGATGTTCTCGCCCTGGTAACGAATGCCTTTACCTTTGTAAGGCTCGGCCGGACGAAGTGCACGCGTCGATGCGGCAAACTGGGAAACCTTCTGCTTGTCGATTCCAGTGATCACAGCGTGCGTCTGGTCGGGGCAGGTGACTTTCAGGCCTTCCGGAATCGGAACCTGAAGTTCGTTCGCCATACCAACACGGAGCTGGAGGACGTTGTTCTGGACGGCGCAGATGTAACCGACACCAACCAGTTCAAGGCGTTTCTCGTAGCCCTGGGTGACGCCAACGACCATGTTCTGGATCATGGCACGGGTCATTCCGTGGAACGCACGGCTCTGACGCTCGTCGTTCGCACGGTCGACGATCACTTGACCGCCTTCGACTTTAACAGAAATGAAATCGGCAACTGAGAATTCCAGTTTGCCCTTGGGGCCTTCGACTGTGACTTTGGAGTCAGCGACTGTGACGGTAACTCCGGCGGGCACAGCAACCGGTTTTTTTCCAATACGCGACATGGTATTACTTTCGCTTTTTTCTATCTGGCAAAGCGTAGACCCTGCCAGGCGTTCCCACTGAGGGAATCAGAGAGGGGGAAATCACCAAATCTCACAGATGATCTCACCGCCGACCTGCTGATTCTTGGCCTCACGGTCACTTAACAAACCTTTACTGGTGCTGACCACCGAAACTCCCAAACCGTTAAGGACCGGTTTCAGGTCGGCAGCGGCTGAATAAACACGGCAACCGGGCTTGCTCACACGCTGAATGTGACGGATAACCCGTTCTCCATTCGGACCGTATTTCAACTGAATACGAAGGAGATTCACCGGCTGGGCTTCCACGACCTGGAAGTCCCGAATATAACCTTCCCGTTTCATCACTTCCGCGATGTTCTTCTTCAGGTTGGAGAAGGGGAGGTCGACAAACTGTTTCTCTACTCGAACAGCGTTACGGATACGGGTCAACATATCCGCGATAGGATCGGTCATCATCGTTTTGTATCTCCCATTACCAACTAGCTTTTTTCACGCCAGGAATAAGTCCCTGGTCTGCCATTTTACGAAAGCAAATACGGCAAACACCGAATTTGCGATAGACAGCGCGGGGGCGTCCACACAGAAGGCAGCGATTCTCACTCCGCGTGGAGAACTTGGGCGTTCTGCTTGCTTTTGCAATCTTTGATTTTTTTGCCATATTATTTTCCCTTATTTATCTGCACGGAACGGCATACCGAATTTTTTCAGCAGAAGACGAGCGTCATCGTCGTTCTTCGCGGTCGTCACAATCGTAATTGTCATACCTTGCGGCCGCGTGAATTTGTCCGGGTTCAGTTCCGGGAACACGATCTGTTCCGCAAGACCCATGTTATAGTTGCCGCGTCTGTCAAATCCATTCGGATTCAGACCACGAAAGTCGCGCACTCGCGGTAAAGCGATGCAGATAAGACGGTCCAAAAATTCATACATCCGCTGGTGGCGAAGTGTGACTTTGCACCCAATTTTCATACCTTCACGGAGACGAAATCCTGCGATGGATTTGCGAGCTGCCGTGACTACGGGCTTCTGACCGGAGATCTGGGTCAATGCATCAACCGCTTCTTCGAGGTGTTTCTTCTCGTTGATCGCAGAACCAACACCCATGTTGATGATGATCTTCTCAAGTTTGGGCAGAGCCATGGGATTCTTGATGCCAAGCTCTTGTTCGAGCGCCGGCAGAATCTCATTCTTGTACTTTTCCTGAAGTCTCGGAATCATATCTCTTACCGTATTACGGGTTGCTTATACAACCTCTGGCCTAAGTTATTGAAACAATGCTACTTTCAAGCCTCAGCAGGCCTGAGTTGGCACTGACGAATTCCATATATTAAAAATATATTTAGAATAGAGCCGTTTATTATAACCAACTCTAAAATTTTTTCAAGGTACACCTACCTTGTTTTTTCTGAATATTTTAAAAATTTCAGAAAAAGGAGCACGTCTTTCCCGGCGCGTTCTGGTGCTTCAGGAGGCGCGCTCCTTTGGGCCATCTGTTCGATGGCAGTTCAAATCACGCCTTTTTGGCTTTGGAAATCTGGCCGTTACCCGCTCCGCACTTTTTGCAGTAGCGTTCTTTCGTTCCGTCTTCCAGGACGCGCGCTCCCATACGGGACGCTTGGCCACAGGATTCACAAACGACCATCACGTTGGACATGTCGATCGGTTTGTCGATCTGGAGACGTCCACCCTGCGGGTTCTGTTTGTTGGGACGAATGTGTTTGGTGACCGTATGGACACCTTCAACGACCACTTTGTTGGCCTCTTTATCCACGCTGCTGACGCGCGAGACAGTACCTTTGGCCAGGCCGGAAATCACTTGAACTTTATCACCCTTACGAATACGCATCAGAGCACCTCACTTGCGAGGCTGACGATCTTCATGAAGCCTTTTTCACGGAGTTCACGTGCGACTGCACCGAAGATACGCGTTCCACGCGGATTGTTGTCTTTGTCAATAATAACTGCAGCGTTCGAATCGAAGCGGACATAACTGCCGTCCGGACGACGGACAGGATACGAAGTACGCACAATAACCGCGCGACAAACGCCGCCCTTTTTCATATCGCTTCCGGGAATAACACTTTTGACGCTGCAAACGATGACATCGCCGATGTCAGCAGTACGTCTGTGCGTACCACCGAGGACTTTGATGCACATGAGTTCCTTCGCGCCCGTGTTATCGGCCACAGCGAGCCGGGTCTGCATCTGGATCATTACAACACCTGTTTTCTATTGGAACTGGCCAGGGGGCAGGGTGTTTCCCGTCCCCTGACACGTTTAACATTTATTTGTTCGCGGCTTCCGATTCGGCCTTCAGGGCGTTCACGTCAACCAAACGACTCTTCTGTTCGACGCTGACCAGAGTCCAGCGCTTCATTTTGGATTTCGGCGGACATTCTTCGATTTTGACCGTATCACCAACGTGAGATTCGTTGTTCTCATCATGGGTGGTGCAGACGGTTTTCTTGCGAATGAATTTTCCGTACTTCGGATGCTTCTCGAGACGGGAGATTTCCACGCGGCGAGTTTTATCCTGCTTATCGCTCGTAACGACACCAACGACTACTCTTTTCGGCATAATTGATCAATCCTTCTTTTCAATGAGTTCAGACTTCTTCTGCCACGCGTTCGCGGAGGATCGTACGAATCTGGGCAACCAGCTTACGATTACGCTTCAGTTCGCTCGGAGCATTCAAACGTTCATTCTGCGCTTGAAGACGCAAGGTGAAGAGCTCCTTAATGGCGTCGTTCAACGTATTCTGAAGCTGTTCGTTACTCTGTTCGCGGAGTACTTTGGCTTTCATAGTTCACTCTCTTCCTTGTGTTAATGGTTACTTCAAACGTCTGCGGATCATACGAACCCGGATCGGCATTTTGTGAGCCAGACGGGCAAGGCACAGGCGCGCTGCGTCTTCCGTGGTTCCGCCAACTTCGTAAAGGACCGTGCCCGGATGAACGGCAGCAGCCCAGTATTCAGGTTCACCCTTTCCCTTACCCATACGAGTTTCAAGCGGAATGCTCGTGATCGGTTTGTTCGGGAAAATACGGATGAACAATTTACCTTCGCCGCGGAGGTACTGCTGAGCAGCAATACGACCCGCTTCGATCGTTTTGGCCGGAATCCACCCGCCCTGGGTAGCCTGAAGGGCATATTCACCAAAGACAACGCGGTTACCGCGGGTCGCGAAACCCGTGATACGGCCTCTCTGCACTTTTCTGTGCTTAATACGTTTCGGCATCATCGCCATGATTACTACCCTCGCTTATACGATTTTCTCGGACCACGAGACGGTCTCGCCTCAGGTTCTTCTTCCTGCTTGTCGCCATACTCGCCATTGTTGATCCAAACCTGGATCCCAATGTGGCCTTGAGCGATTTTGGCTTCATAGAAGCCGTAATCGATGTTGGCGCGGAGCGTGGAGAGCGGAATCGAACCCTGAATGGTCGTTTCCGTGCGGGACATTTCAGCACCGCCCAAACGGCCGGAAAGCTGGATTTTGATGCCCTTCGCACCATCTTTCATCGCGGTTTCCATCGCGTGTTTCATAACACGGCGGAACGACGCACGGTTCACGAGCTGGTTGCCGATGTCCTCGGCGACGAGCTGCGCATCTTTGTTGATCATACGGATCTCGCGGACTTCGATCTGGAATTTACGACCGATGAGGTTCTGCAGATCTTCCGTCAGATCCTGAATAACTTTTCCCTCGTTGCGCGTGAGGTCACGAGCACGGCCGGAGAAAAGGATGAGTTTCACGGCATCGCGTGTACGCTCGATCTCGATTTTCGAGATCATCGGGTACATCTTGACTTCGTGATTGTCTTTGGTCGTCGCGGTGCGGGTCTTGATGAATTTGCGAATTTTTGCATCTTCGACCAACAGCTCGGCGAACTCTTTCTTCGAAGCATACCAGCGGCTCTTCCAACCAAGGAAAACACCAGTACGATAACCAGTCGGATTAACTTTCTGTCCCATGTTATGCCTCTTCTGCTTCTTTCGGAGTATCCAAAGTGACACGAATGTGCGACATCCGCTTCTTGATCACGGTCGCGGAACCACGTGCTTTCGGACGGAAACGTTTGAACATCGGTCCGCCATCAACACAAAGCATGGTAATTTCAAGCTCGTCAATTTTCTGTTCGTTCTTGTCTTTCGCGTTCCCGATAGCGCTGTTGATGACCTGTTCGACCATCCGAGCGCCGCGGTTCGGCTGATATTTCAGAATTTCGAGAGCTTCTACCGCGTTCTTCCCACGAACAAGGTCTGCCATGTAACGCAGCTTGCGCGGGCTAATTCTTGCATAACGATATAATGCACTGTACGGCATGACTACTTTTCCTTATGAAGGCGAAAATGCATTGCATTTCGCGTTTATTGCTATTAACGTTTGCCTTTGCCACCGTGCCCGCGGAAAATACGCGTAGGAGCAAATTCACCAAGTCTGTGGCCAACCATTTCTTCGGTTACGAAGCAGTTGACGAACTGTTTACCATTATGAACCATAAAGGTGAAACCAACAAATTCAGGAATAATGACACAACGGCGAGACCAGGTTTTGATCGGTTCCTTCGTGCCAGCTTCCAGCTGTTTCTCGACCTTTTTGAACAAGCTGAGTTCAACAAATGGCCCTTTTTTTGAAGATCGTCCCATTATTCTTTATCCTAATCTGCAAGTTTGAGCTGACCATAACGACGTGACTTACGACGACGAACGATGGCCTTGTTCGAAGCCTTATGACGTTTACGGGTACTGTGACCTTTGGTCGGTTTACCCTGCGGAGTGACCGGGTTACGACCTCCCTTGGTGCGGCCTTCACCACCACCGTGCGGGTGGTCGATCGGGTTCATCGCGGTACCACGGACGTGAGGACGACGGCCAAGCCAGCGAACACGGCCCGCTTTACCGAGAACAATGTTCATGTGGTCGGCGTTTCCGACGATTCCAATGACCGCGCGGCACGCTGACGGAACACGGCGAATTTCACCACTCGGAAGAGTGATCTGTGCCCAATCAGTATCTTTGGCGACCAGAGTCGCATAAGCTCCAGCGGAACGGCACATGCAAGCGCCTTTGCCGGGCTGAAGTTCGATGTTGTGAATGCTGCTTCCCTGAGGGATCTTCGAGAGCGGCAGGCAGTTGCCAACTTCGCTCACTGCATCGGGGCCGGAGACGACTTTCATTCCGGCTTTGAGTCCGTTCGGGGCAATGATGTAACGTTTTTCACCGTCCGCATATTTCAAAAGAGCAATACGCGCGGTACGGTTCGGGTCGTACTGAATCGAATCCACGACAGCCGGCACGCCATCCTTGTTACGACGGAAATCGATCAAACGATAAGCGCGTTTGTGACCTCCACCACGGTGACGGCACGTGATGATGCCCTGGTTATTACGACCATTCGTGCGACGCTTCGGTTCCAGAAGCGACTTTTCTACCTTCGCGCCCGGCGTCAGGTCAGCGAAATCACTGACTTGCGCTCCACGGCGACCCGGAGAAGTAGGTTTGTAATTACGAATTCCCATTGAATCTCACCATTTCCAAGTTGAATACTTCAACTTTGCGGTCGTTTAACTGGCACTCGGAATGGCCTTTGCACAACCGCTTCCCAATCCGATCCCGGGGCGAGTTTTCAGCCAGCCCCGAATCAGAACGATAAATCAAACAAAGTCGATGCGGCTTTCAGCATCCAGGTAAACGATCGCCTTTTTCCAGTCGCTGGTCTGGAACATACGCTGCTTGAAGCGGCGGTTCTTGCCATGACGGTTCTGCGTGTTCACTTTCACGACTTTAACGTCGTAAAGAGCTTCGATGGCGTCTTTGATGTCCTCTTTCGTCGCGTCCGTGTGGACCTGGAAAGAATAAGCATTCAAAGCGACTTCTTCCATCTCGGGTTTGCCATTTTTGCCAATGACTTTGTTGCCCTTCGCGTCGCGCTTCGCACGTTTGAAGGTTTTTTCCGCCAGTTGAACGCCTTTTTCGGTGACGAGCGGACGGATAATGATCTGGTAAGGCTCAAGAAGCAAGCCGGCGCTGATAATATCTTTCATTGTTCGTCCCTTTCATCAAGCGGTTTTCTTGGCGATAGTTCCACGGAACGCATCCAGCGCGGCGCGGGTAACGACCACGCTTTTCGGTTTCAGGACTTCCAGAGCGTTGATGTCGCTCATCGGAAGAACCTGCAGACCCGGGATATTACGTCCGCTCTTGTAAATGTTCAAGTTGTAACCAAAAGTCGCGAAAAGAGCGGTCCCAGCGACGTTGAGCGCTTTGAGGATCGAAGCCATTTCCTTCGTCTTCGGAGCGTCAAGCTGGAAGTCGTCAACGATGATGACGCTGCCATTTTCGAACTTGCTGCGCAGCGCCATACGGGTGGCGAGCTTCATCGCTTTGCGCGGCATGGCAAGACGCCAGTCACGCGGGGTTTTGGCCTTGATGTGACCACCACCGCGACGGATACCGGAGCGCTTGGATCCAGCGCGTGCATTACCGGTTCCCTTTTGGCGGAACATCTTTTTCGTAGAACCAGAGACTTCACCGCGGGTCTTGGTCTTCGCGGTGCCCTGGCGCTGGTTGGACTGATACATAACAACCGCGTCGTGCAGAAGCTGGGTGCTGATACGATCGGCGAGTTCATTCACATCGAACTCGTAAGTATCGACCTGTTTTCCGGTGCGGTCATAAATCGGCAGACTGACCATTGAAAAATCTTTCTTAAAATGAGTTTCTAACCAAACATCCGTTAGCCTTTCGGCCTTGGAACGCCTTGCGAACCTTCATCTGAACAGCTCGTAACTGTTGCAGAGGTTATATTCTTTTACACGCCGTTAAGCAATGCAAAAATGTGGTTCGTATGAGATTGACGGGGTTTCACCGTCGTCCTTTTTTCTTGCGGGGGCGACTCTTTCTGAGCCGTCTTTGTGCGATTCCGGAAATGTCGTCCCCTTTGATTTGTGATTCTGGCGCGTATCAGTTAGCGACCAATTCACCCTCGAATTTGCGGGCGCGGGGCTGATAGTTCGTGGGACGAACGATGACGTTGCCATTGTTCGGACCAGGAACACTGCCCTTGATGAGCATGAGGTTGTTTTCTTTGTCCAGTTTCACGATCGCGATGTTGCGGACCGTGATACGGACGTTGCCATACTGACCAGGCATACGCTTGCCTTTGATCACGCGGGACGGATAGGCGCTGCAGCCCGTACCACCCATGTGACGATGGCATTTTTTAACACCGTGGCTGGCGCGCTGACCCTTGAAATTATGGCGGGTCATCGTTCCGGAATAACCACGACCTTTGCTGGTCGCGATCACATCAACGGCGGTAACATTGTCAAAAACGGACAGGTCCAGTTTCTGACCAACCTTAAAACCCTCAACGGAAGTTGCAAATTCTTTAATGAATTTTTTCGCTTCACAGCCGGCTTTGGGAGCACTCTGAACTCCCGATGCAGCTCTTTTTTCCTGACGTTTGCTGTCGATATTAGCGACATGACCACGTTCTGAACGTGACGCGGCAGAACTTTTTTTGTCTCCAAAACCAACCTGAATGGCTTCATAACCATCATTCTCTTTGGTTTTAATCTGAAGGACATCACAAGGACCCAACTCCAGAACCGTAACCGGGACAACTTTCCCAGACACTTCATAGACCTGCGTCATTCCAATTTTGCGTCCGAGTAATCCAACACTCATCGTTCTCACCTTACCTTTATCGCCTTTCGGGAACCCTCCGCCTTTTCAAGACGCGGCGTTTACCCGAAAACCATCAACTTGTACTGCTTGTAATTGAAACCGTTTACCGCTTATAAATGCGGCTTAACACACGACTGTAATCCGAATCCATCCTTCACGCTCTGTCGAGCGTTCCCATGGATTTAAGTTGCACTCAAAATCAACGACCGTTGGCCTTGATCTTGATTTCCACACCTGCCGGCAAGCTGAGCTTGTTCAGCGCGTCAATCGTCTTCGGGGTAACGTCCGCAATGTCAATCAGACGCTTGTGGGTACGAATCTCGAACTGCTGACGAGCCTTTTTGTCAACGTGCGGGCTAGAAAGAACTGTGTAACGTTCAATCCGGGTAGGAAGTGGAATCGGACCACGGACGACCGAGCCGGTGCGTTTTGCAGTATCCACAATTTCCGTTGCGCTCTGATCAATCACCGAGTGATCATACGCTTCCATTCGGATTCTGATATTATTACTACTCTGTCCAGCCACTACAGCCTCCTGTTCACCTTTCCACATTTCCAAAGATACAAACAACTGGGCTTTTGCCCAATTTGCGTGGGGTGTATTGTACCCCGTTTTTCCTTTTTGTCAAGGGGGGACGGTTTTTACACAAACTCCCCCATAGACAAAGGAAACAACAATATACCACTTTTCGAAAAAATTTCAAGGGGGGTGCTGGAGTTTTTTGGAAAATTTTTTGCGTTTTTTGCAGCAGATTCACACTCTTGCCGCATCCGTTTGATCGGCTCAAACAGTATTAACCTGTTTTACGGCATGCTTTTTTCGTTTTTTTTCACTTTTGCCCGGGATATTCCTTGACAGAATGGAATTTTGACTTAAAATAAATCAATGGGAGATCATCTGTCCTTTTAATCTCCTCCTCCCCGGAACGATTTCGACTTACCCCAGCCTCCAGCCCCGTCCGCAGGGCCGAAAGCTGACCTCACCTTTTTGCAATTCCTGATTAAAAATGGTTGAATCCTCCTTTCGCCGGCATCGTCTCCTCGATGTTGCAAGATACGTCCCTCACCCGGGGGATCAATTCCCGGTTGCGGCTAAAGTCAAAGGTCAAGTGGTCGGTCTTCAGACGTACTGCCCCGAGAACGGTCTGTTCGATGTCGAATTTTTGACCTCGAAAGACCCCAATTCTCTGGCCATTTTGCGTCACAGCACCGCGCACCTGCTGGCCCGGGCTCTTATGCGCCTTTATCCCGGCGTTCAGCTTGGTTTCGGTCCATCGGTTGAAAGCGGTTTTTACTGTGACTTTGCACTGGAAACCCAGCTCACCCCCGCCGACCTGCCCAAAATCGAGGCGGAAATGCACCGACTTATCACTCAGGGGGGGAGTTTCGAGTGCATTGAGGTTTCGCACTCCCAGGCTGAGCGGATCCTGGAAGCGATGGGCCAGTCGCTGAAACTCGAGCATTTAAACACGAATCTGAAGGAAAATCCCACGGTCTTCTTTTACCGCCAGGGTGAATTTCTGGATCTCAGCCGCGGCCCACACGTCGTCAGCGCTGGAATGTTGAGCAATTTCCGGCTTCTCTCCATCACCGGGTCGTACTGGAAGGACGATCCAAACCGGCCGCTTCAGCGCATTTACGGGACCGCATGGTTCAAGCCGGAGGAACTGGATCGGGCGCTGTATCTGATGGACGAGGCGAAGAAACGTGACCACCGGATCCTCGGCCGCCAGCTGGAACTGTACGCTTTCGACCCCCGCGTCGGAGCCGGGCTCGTGCTTTGGCTTCCCAAAGGGGCCGTGCTGCGGGAGCAGCTTGAAACGTTCCTCGCCGCCGAGCTGACGCAGCGTGGATTCCAGCGCGTGTACACGCCGGAAATCGGCCGCGTAAGTCTGTACCGGATGCAGGGGAACAATCCGTTGGGTGCAGAAAGCCTTTACCCCGTTTTTGAGGCGGGAAAAAACGACTCGTTCGTCCTGCGTCCCACCTGCGGCCCGCACCACGTCACGATCTACCAGAACCGCCCGCACAGTTACCGTGAGCTTCCGCTTCGATTCTTTGAATTTGGAAACGTTTGCAGTTTCGAACCTTCCGGGGAGCTTTCCGGTCTGAAACGCGTTCGGGCGTTCACCCGAAACGACGCGCACGTTTTCTGCCCGAAGGATCAGGCCGCGGAGGAATTTGAGCGGTGCCTCAAACTGCTGCGCAGCAATCTGGAGACTTTCGGCTTCAAAAAGCTCCGCGTGCAGACGCTTTTCCGCTCGGAAAACGGCGTGAAATACAGCGGCTCCCTCGAGCAGTGGCAATGGGGCGAGGAGATGATCCTGCGCCTTTGCAAAAAGCTCGGGATCGAAACGTTCCCCGACGGCGAGGTCCACCCGGAAGGCCCGGGGATCGATTTCGTTGCGGAGGACTCCCTCGGCCGCGACTGGCATTTCGGGATCATTCACATCGACTTCAAACTCCCGGCGGAAGAGAGTTTCGGCCTGAGTTACTTCGGCGCGGACAATCACCCGCACCAGCCGGTGATCCTCCACTGCACACCGCTGGACTCGTTTGAGCGCTTCATCGGGGTTTTGATCGAGCATTTCGCCGGCGCGTTTCCGCTCTGGCTGGCCCCGGAGCAGATCCGCATCCTGCCCGTGAGTCCCAAATTCGAGGAATACGCGCACGAAATGGCGGCCCAGCTCCGCGCTCATGGTCTGCGGGTCCAGACGGACTGCCGGTCTGAAAAGATCGGCGCGAAGATCCGCCGCGCGCAGATCCATCTCGTCCCGTACATGATCATCCTCGGCGAGCGTGAAGCGGCCCAGAAAACGCTGGCCATTCGTGACCGCGTCTCGGGAAATCTGGGGAATTATACGCTGGAGGAAAGCGTAAAAATGTTCCAGAAAGAGATCCAGGAAAAGAAACCGAAGTACGAGCCGGGAACGGTTTGACCCTCCTGAAAATCAAGCAGAAATCAAAGACCCACCCTTTTTTGAGGCCACGTCATGCACCAAACCCGCCTTTTGCCCCTCCTTTTTCTCTTGACCTTCACCGCCGTCGTTTCCGCCGGGGGCTTTCTTTCGGACTCCTGGCGCGGTGAGTGGCTCGACCCGCCGGCCAAAGACCGCCCGCTGCAAATCGTCCACGGCGGGATCCCGATGAGCCAGATCGAAGCCCGCCTGACGTTCCTGCGCGACCAGTGCGGCCTGGGCGGGATCGTCTGCAACTGCCGCCGGGACGGTTACCTCGAGACGGACGACTGCTGGAACCAGCTCGTCGAAACCGTCGCCACGGCCAAAAAACTCGGCCTGCGCGTCTGGATCTACGACGAGGACGGCTACCCCAGCCCGGCCGCCGGCGGTCTGACGCTGAAGGGCCACCCGGAATTTGAGGCCCAGGAGCTCGTTTACGACGCGCAGAACCCGGACGAGCCGTTCACGGTCCGCGACTGCTACGAGTTCACCCACGCGACGAACAATTACTGCGCGCTGCGCCGGTACCCGAACGTCCTGGACGGGGCGGCCATGGAGCGTTTTCTCGACGTGACGCACCGCGCGTACGCCCAACACCTGACCGCCGCCGGCTGCTGGGACGTGGTGGAGGCCTTCTTCACCGACGAGCCAAGCACGAACGGCGTGAACACGGGGGTCATTCCCAACCTGGTCGTGAGGACCGAGGACGAGCCGAACCCGGAAAAGAAGAACCTCCCGATGGTCATCTGGAGCCGGGATTTTCCGCGGGTTTACCAGGAAATGTACGGCGAGGACCTTCTGAGCGTCCGCAAGAGCCTCTTCACCGGAGACGCGCCCGAGGACAAAAAGGTCCGGCGTCAGTTCTGGTCGATGGTCAGCGCGCTCTACACGCAGAACTTCATGGGCAAAATCCGGAAATGGTGCGCCGAGAACGGCAAATGCTCCTCCGGCCACGCGCTTCATGAGGAGGCGCTGGTGTACCACGTGCCGTGCTACGGAAACGTCTTCGTCGGGACCAACACGATGCACATCGCGGGGATGGACTTCCTGAGCAGTTCCCCCCAAGCGGCCATGCGGGGCTGGCGGACGGCCACTTACCCCGCCTCGTCGAACATCATGAACGGGAATCGCCTCATGATGACGGAAATCAGCGACCACTCCGAGCGCATGAGCCTCAAGCAGAACGCGCCGGTGGAAAACATGCAGTTCGCGGCGGCGTGGCAGGCGGCGCTCGGCTGCACCGAGTTCACGCTTTACTACTCCGTGGAGGCTCGCGGGCCGGAAGTGCACAAAGCGTACTGCACGTACGTCGGCCGCCTGAACGCCGTGCTACGGGAAGCGCAAATCGTGAAGCGCGCGCTGCTTTACTACCCCGCCCGGGACCTTCAGGAAGAGTACAAACCGATCGCCGAGCGCCTGGACACGAACTCGCAGTCGGACCGGATGAAGCAGATCATCGGCTCGTACTACACGCACGGGCAGTTCCTCGCGGAACACCAGATCCCCTTCATGGCCGCGGACGACCAGATGCTCAAGAGCGCTAAAATCACGAAAGACGCCTCCGGCAAAGCCACGCTCCAGATCGGAAACCAGAGCACAATCGAAACGGTCCTGATCCCGTCCGGCGTGGCCCTCCCGCAGGAAACGGCCGCATTTTTGGCGGAATTCAAAAAAGCAGGCGGAACGGTGATCGACGAAAACTCGCTTCACCTCCTCGAGACCCTTCCGACCCCCCTGACCGCACAAACGGGCGAGACGAAAACGGTCCTCCTCGGCGAGTTCGCCCGCGACGGCAAGACGGTTTATGTCCTCTGCAACTCGTCCACGGACTCAGACTTTGCCGGCACGCTGAGCGTTTCACGTGAAACGAAATCGTGCGCAATTCTTAACCCATTGACGGGCGAAATTCAAACCGTCCCGGTGGCCGACGGAAAGATTTTCGTTCAACTGAAAAAGATTCAGTGCTTAATTTTCGTCTGCAACACGAACGAGTAGAAGCCCCCTTCATCAAACCGCCGCGAAAATCTCCCAGCTTCCTCTTTGCGCTCTTTGTGGCTTCAAATTTGATTGTTTTGGCCGCAAAGAACGCAAAGGACGCAAAGAGTTTTTCTTGTTACTGATCAACACTGCGCCACACTGAAAACTTTATCATATCTCCCTTTTTACTTCTTTGCGCCCTTTGCGTTCTTTGCGGCTAATGCTTCATTGATCTGGGGCACTTGTCTGATGAACTAAAAAAATAACCCCTCTTGACAAAATAATCAGATGTGATACAATTTGTTTTGATTCCAAATAAATAGTTTATTTTCCCGACAAGTGTGGGGGTGTTTCTTATTTTTTTGGGATTTTAGTCCTTGACTATGTAATTTCCCCACGTTCGTGGGGGTGCTTTTTTGACACTCCAAACCAACCCCCCTTGACAATGTGTAAATCATTTATTTAATTATTTTCGTAACCTGAACCTAAACGGAAGAAAAAACCGAAGGAGAATTAGCATGGTTGAATATGACCTGACAAAATTCACGCTTGCCGATGCACTGGGTCAGAAAGAGAAGCAAGTGCAACCCCCAAAAAGCAAAGTGATTTACACTATTTCCAAGACAGGCCGCAAAAATCCTGTGAATATGAAGCAGGTTCAGTCGTGGTTTATGTACCACTACGCACCACCAGGTAAAACCTTACCAACTCATGGCCAACGTCTGGCAAAGTTAAACCTGATGCTTAGTGGAATTACCGCCGAGGAAGTCTGGGAAGAATTGAGCGATTCCCGCAAGGAATCTCTAACCGACAAGGCAAAGCTGGAATTAAGCAAGCAAACAGGGCATAAATATGATTTCACAGTTATGTCGCTATATAAAAACGGTGAGGAAATTGCCATTCCATTGGAATCCTTTGAAGCGATGGTTGATCAGGCTCTTCTTCTTGCTCACCAGGCCGCAAATTTGGGCAAACCAGAGATTTTAGGATGGAATAATGAGCAAATCTTAATCCCCGTCACCGACTTTGAATTTCCCAAGACTGCAACGGCAGCAGTGGCATTTCAACATCTTCAATCCTACGGAATTATGAAGGATTACGATGCGGGTTCGCGCCCAATGCGCACTTTGCCCGTGGACATTTCCGGTCCGGAATTAAGATTTTATTCCACGTGTGCAAAGCGCGAAGGAAAACCGCTTTTCTTGTGGGTATACGAGCATTTCCAGAATTCAATGCAAAAATTGACGAAGCATAAAGGGGTGAAATTAAGCAGTAAAAACAAGGTTTCCATGTCCACAAACGTTCCCAGGTCCGTGGCCAACATGATAATCATTGTGGCCGAGCAAAACGGCGTGAGCACGTCACAACAGATTGCCACGATTCTCGAAAAATGGACAAAACACCTGCTCAAATAAGCCAACAGTTCGTACCAGAGGAAGGAAAGAACCTTTACCCAAAAGAAAAACCCTCACCAGTCCGGCAAGGGTTTCTTGAAGGCTTTTTCCCTAAAACTTCTCCAGCTCCTCAACGAGGCGTTTCATTTCGCGGGTCAGGATGGCGGGCTGGCCGGGGGTGAGGACCTCGTACATGGAGCGGAAATACCATGAAATCTCACGTCCGCCGCGGAAATACGAGAAAACCGCGTCGCCGTCCTGCTCAAATCGGGCGACGATCCCCCGCAAATTGTCGATCTTGTCGCAGAGCATAATGCGCCGAACCTCCAGCCCGGCAGTGCGCGCGTGGGCGATGTGGGCCTCTTTCCGTTCCCGCCACGGACTTTTTTTGGTCGGGTCCTGCGTCAGGGAATCGCTGCATTGGCCGACCCATTTGGCGACGCGCTCACCGTAGCGGCGTTGGATCTCGTCGAGCATCGCCTGACCGCCGCAGTCCTCCGCAGCGTCGTGGAGCAGGGCGGCCAGCGCCTCGTCTTCAGTCTCCGCCCATTCCAGAACCATCCCACTGACCCGCAGAAGGTGGCTGATGTACGGGTCCTGGTTGAATTTCCGCCGCTGATCGGCATGGATCTCGCAGATCCACGAAAGCACCGAGGCGTAACGGGAGGTTAAAACGAGCATTTCTTATTCCTTTCTTTTGAGCTTAAACCAGAGTTCACGTCCAGCCCACTGCCAGTTCCAGCGACTATAGACCCCGCAGATGGGGCGGATTACAAAGAAGCCTCCCCTGAAAGGGGAGGTGGCCCGAAGGGCCGGAGGGGTTCCGAAACTGGTGAAAGCCCGTCCTTTTGCCTGAACCCCCCAGTCTCGCTCCGCTCGGCAGCCCCCCTTTCAGGGGGGCCTTTTCTTTATTTAAAATCCGCCTCATCCGCCCAATCCGCGGGGCCTATAGCGGCCTCAGACTTTCTCTAAGGGACGGGTTTTCGCGTGCCCCGAACCTGGTTTACTTCACCAGCCCAAGCGCCTGGAGTTTTTCGCGGCATTCGTCCCGTTCACGGCAGCGGTCCAGGTCGGCCCACGTGGGGTCCTGGCACGCGAGGAACGTTTCTTCCGAGGCCGGGATCTCGCCGGTCCGGGCCAGTCGCGCGATCACGCCGGAATCCAGGGCCGTGAGCGTCATGGCGTTCAGCGTGTAGTCCAGAAACGCCTGCCACGTCAGCGGGAACAGCGGGCGGATGATCTCTTCGCCGATCACGGTCGCATACTTCCGGATCTCTTCCTGCGCGTGGCTTTCCATCCGGAGCGCCAAAAAGTGCAGCAGATTGTGCAGGTCGCACTTCCAATATGCCTCGGTGTACGTGGAAAGCGGAAGGTCTTTTCGGGCCTGCTCCCGGGCGATCCCCAGCTCGAGGCGGCGCTGGTAGCAGTCGCGGGCGGTCTGTTGGAACTGCGTCTCCAGTTCCGTCAGCCCGGCGCCCTGGTCCTCCGGGAGAAAACCGTCGCTTCCCTGGCGGTTCGAGGTCGCCTGGATCCGCCACGCGTCGGGGGCCGTGGTCTGCATCGAGTCAATGGCGATGGAATACCGCGTCGAATATTCGTTCACCGAGGCGGTCCGGTGCCGGATCCACTGCCGCCAGCAGTCCATCGGGACGCGGACCATCAGTTTCACCTCGGCCATTTCGAACGGCGTGGTGTGGCGGTGGCGGAGCAGGTAGCGGATGAGCGTCCGGTCGTCGGAAACCCGGCGCGTGCCGTCTCCGTAACTGGTACGGGCAGCCTGGACGATTGCCGCGTCGTCTCCCATGCAATCGACGAGCGTGACGAAACCATCGTTCAAAACGGGGAACTTTTTCCAGCGCAGGGACTCAAGGACTTCGGAATTACTGGGCATTTTGTCAGTTTGGGTTAAAGAATCGAAACGAAAATTTACCGTCACATAGAAGTATAAACGATTTTCGGGTTTTGTAAAGGGGGCGCCCCCTGACTCTTCCGCCAACTTGAAGAGGTCCAGCTCAAGGTTCACGTCCAACCCGCTATAAGCTCCAGCGATTATAGGCCCCGCGGATTGGGCGGATCGGGCGGATGTGGGCGGATTTTAAATAAAGAAAAATTGATTTTTATTAAAGGCCCCCCTGAAAGGGGGGCTGCCGAGCGACGTGAGGCTGGGGGGTTCAGGCCAAAGGATGGATTTTCCCCCGCATCGGAACCCCTCCGGCCCTTCGGGCCACCTCCCCTTTCAGGGGAGGCTTCTTCGTAATCCGCCCCATCCGCCTGATCCGCGGGGCCTGTAGCGGCCTTGGGCGTTCCCGGAGGGACGGATTCTCGCGTACACGGGATTTGAGGAGTTTTTCGTTCTACCCCCTTGTTCTTTGGCGAAAAAAGAGTAAAATGAATTAAATTCTGTTTTTTGCGCGTCACCCCCGCACCCAAGTGAGAAAGAAGAAAAAAATGATCGAGATCAAGACGAAACGCGAAATTCGTTTGATGCGCCGTGCCGGGTACCAGGTTTGGGTCGCTCATGAGATGATCCGGAAAGCCATCAAGCCCGGTCTGACCACCCGCGAGCTGAACGACATGGTGGAGAAGTACTACCACTCCAAAAACATCGAGTGCATGTTCAAGGGCGTGCAGCTCCATTCCCGCCACAAACCGTTCCCGGCCGCGTGCTGCATGTCGGTGAACGAGGAAGTGGTGCACGGGATCCCGAGCGACCGCGTTCTGGTCGAGGGCGACATCGTGAGCGTGGACATCGGCTCGCGTATTGCCGGTTGGTGCGGGGATTCCGCCTACACGAGCCCGGTGGGGGAAATCTCCGACGAGAAGAAAAAACTCCTCCAGGTCACCAAAGGGACGCTCGATCTGGCCATTTCGCTTCTTTCGCAGAAAAACCACTGGAACGCCATCGCGAAGGAGATGGAAATCTTCGTCGAGGACCACGGTTTCTCCGTCGTGGATGATTTCGTCGGGCACGGCATTGGCCGCGAAATGCACATGGACCCGCAGGTCCCGAATTACTACTGCCCGCACGCGGATTTCCGCATCCAGCCGGGCCTGGTGCTGGCGATCGAGCCGATGGTGAACGTGGGGACGCACAAAGTCCGCGAGGGCGAAGACGGCTGGGTCCAGCGCACCGCCGACGGCAAGCCGAGCGCCCACTTTGAACACACGGTGGCGATCACGGAAAACGGCCCGTATGTTCTGACCGCCGCGGACGATGAGTACAATAACAAGGCGTTCGCGAATTACTAAAGAACCCCTAAAAATCCGGGACACGCGAAAATCGGTCCCGACAGGAAAGTCCGAGGCCGCTATAGGCCCCGCGGATCAGGCGGATGAGGCGGATTAAGGCGGATGGAATTTTTAAAAAAGAAATTCAAGCCCTTTTCCAAAGGGGGAGCCGAACCTGGTTCAAACCTTGATTTAAACACGGATTTTCAGGGATTAAAAGGATTCCCACGGATTTTTAAAGAAAAAAGGATGAAGTCTTTCCTGAAAAAATCCTTTTAATCCCTGGAAATCCGTGTTTAAATGGAAGCCTTGAAGCGGAGTGAGGGTTCACCCGGACGATTTGGAATTTTTCTTTTTTAAATCCCAATCCGCCTTAATCTGCCCGATCCGCCTAATCCGCGGGGCCTATAATCGCTGGAGCTGGCAGTAAGTTGGGCGTTCATTTTGCTTCTTGATATGAAAATCATTCAATCATGAAAACCATCCTTGCAATCGATATTGGCGGGTCGAAAATGCTCGCCGGGCTGGCGCGCGGTGAAGGGGACGAGTTCGAGATCGTTCAGACCGTCGGGGAGGCGCTCCCGACCGAGATGACCGAAGACGGGATCCTGCGCGAGATCGATAAACTCTGCGCCCAGCTCCCCCTCGACCAGATCGACGCGGTCGGCGTGACCATTCCCGGCCTGGCCGACGAGCGGGTCTGGATCTACGCCCCGTTCAGCGGGATCCAGAATTTTCAGATCATGGACGCGCTCGAAGCCCGGTTTCCCGGCAAGCCGATCGCCATCGAAAACGACGTGAACGCCTGCGCGATTGCTGAGGGCATTTTCGGCGCGTGCCGCGGCGTGCGAGATTTCATCTGGCTCACCATCTCCAACGGGATCGGCGGAGGGATCGTCCTCGACGGCAAAATCTACCGCGGCGCGCTGGGCTTTTCCGGCGAGTTCGGCCATTTGAACGTCGTGCCGGACGGCGAGCTGTGCGGCTGCGGAAATCGCGGATGCATGGAAGCCGAGTGCGCAGGGCCCGGCATTTCGCGATACTACGCCCGGCTGACCGGCTCCCCGGAATTTGTTCCCGCCTCGGAGATCGCGCGTCGTGCGGAGGCCGGTGAAGAAGCCGCTCTGGAGACGTACCGCCGGGAAGGACGCGTTCTGGGGCATGCGCTGGCGAACGCCTCGAACATTCTGAACCCGTCGAAAATCATCATCGGCGGCGGCGTGTCGCGGTCCTGGAAGCTCTTTTACCCTACTCTGGAAGAATCTTTCCGAAAGATTATTTTTCACCGCGCGAACGACTCCATTCTCATTGAGCCGACCGCGCTGGGCTACGAGGCCGCTCTGATGGGGGCCGTGGCGCTGACGCTTCAGAAATAATTCGTGAAACTTTACTTCTTTTAAAACACAAACCGGGCTTAAAAAAGCCCGGTCGTGGATTTAATCAAGCGTGATAAAACTTTGATGAATCAAAATCACGTAGTGGGTACGGTGAAGTTAGCCCCAGAACCGTCACTCGGAGCCTGATCATTGAAAGCCTCGATTGCCTGGGTGGGTTTCTGACCATCATCTTCGCAGGTATCAAACTTTTTGGCGTCATCCACACGAGCTTGATAAATATAAGCTCCATCGACGAAGAAGGAATTGGAAGCGCCGTCAACAACCTCATCCGGCGTGCCAACTTCCCACGGCCAGCAGATGTAGTAGGACTGGTCAAGAGCGACCATGGCTTCGGCGACATCGCCAAGCTCGGTGTTGATCGCATCGCGAACGGCGGACAGGGCGCCGACGATACCAATGACCAGGACAGTGATCAGAAGAATCCATTCGAACGTCAAAACGCCGGATTCATCATTGTACAAACGTTTCAGCATGTTAGTACTCCTTGTAGGTGTAAAAGTGAACCTGCACTCTATAAGGCCAATCAGTATTGGCAAGCGCGCTCAAGGTGCAGGGAAGGTTTCAAAAAAACCGGTTATGACATTTGTGCCGATTTTTTCTTTAGCTAATGTATTGTACTACATAGGAGTGAAATGTCAAGTGTTAAAATCGAAAAATTTAGAAAAAAAGTTAAAAAAGTCAAATTTTACCTAGTCATATCCATTTAATTTATCTTTGAGATAATAATTAGAATAGAAAATTTAGGAAATCACACCGACAACCTGCCCATTTTGTTTATTTTAAAGTAGGGAGAGGTTTTAAAAAGAAATTTCCGAAGTCGGCGGCAGTGAAGCGTCGGCTCCGGAATTTCGATGGATCATCCTCATCTCACGCGGTTCATCAAGGGGAGAAACCAGCCGCCGAGGGAGTTTCCAAGTGTCATGATCAACAGGGAGACCAAAGTCGGGCCTGGGTTGGACGTCACACAGCCGGAAACGCTGAAGTAATACATATTGGCGATGCAGTGCTCAAAACCGGACAAAATGAAGACCATGACACAGAGAAAAACCATCGCGAAGCTGAAAAGCGACGGCTGATTCTGGCGGAACATATCAACCGCAATGAACATCAAAAGGCCGCAAAAAACCGACAAAATGAGCACACTCAACCATGTATCCGCCAGTTTGACTTCGCAGAGTTTCAGTGCTGCGGGGACGATTTTCTCCGCAACGCGCGTCTGCCGGATCGCCATCCCAACGAGGAACGCACCAGTAAAATTCCCGAGCCAAATCGTCACAAGCGTGCCAATGTACGGGAAAAACATATTGCGCGGCTGTGTCATAAGGTACCCGATCGCGCCGGTATATAATTTAAACATAAAGCAAAGGATCAGGAACAGACCAAACCCGAACAGGAAGGCACCGGGGATTCCGCCTCCAACGGAAAGATTAACGGTTCCGGCAATTCCCAGGGCGATGCCGGCCAAAATGGCGTTGAGGAATGTTTTCATATCCATTTTTTTCCTTTCAGATCATACCGTTATTCTACCGGCACGACTTTCATCTTGAGTTTTTCGGGCACTGTTGGGAGCCACGTACTCGGAAGGAGCTGCGTTTTGTTCACCTTCATGTCTTTCAGGTCGAAAATGTAAACGTGCTGGTCCTGATTGGCCTTGAAGAGTTTAATGGCCAGCGGGCGCACTTCGTCGGCAAACGAAATGATCATCACCGCGCGCTGGAACTCACTGGCGTCCTCTGAATTTTTCGGATACGCTTCCAGCCAGACCTGACCCGGGCGAGCCAGATTGGCTTCCGGCTGGATCTGACGGATGTAGTACCTGCGTTTCAGTTCCTCAGCCGAAGCCCCAAAAAGGAACGGGAGCGGGCCGGAAGTAATCCCCTTGCCGCGCATTTCCGGGGGGAGCGTGTATTGATCGATCTGTTTCTGGGCGAATTTATACTCAAAAATGGATTTCCCGTCGCAGAGCCATTTCTCGCTTGGCTGCCCCTCAAGCGTCGAGACCAGGAACATTCCGTGATCAGGCGCCTCGTAGCGCAGCTCACCGGTCTCCTGCGTCTTCTGGAACTGCGCGTTATCGATTGAACGGCGGTAAAGGATCCGGTTGAACGTCGTTTCAAACGTGTGGATCCCCATGCTGAACTGCTCCCAGCGAGCCAGCACAGAGTCCGTGGCGGCCTGTTCCTGCGCGTTCAGAACGAACGGGGCGGGCATCGGACGCTCGGCGGAGCCGTCCTGCTGGGGAACGATCGGCGCTTCCGGCACCGCGCCCGGAACCTGGTTCTGGGCCAATGCCTCAGAAGAAAATACAAGCATCGCCAAAAGAAATGAAAAAATACGCGTCATTAATCAGTCTCCAACTGTTTGGAATTTAAGTGGTTTTATCAGTTCGCGTATTTTACCACAAAAAAGAGATTTTGGAAAGAGGAATCTCAAAAAAATTTTTTAAGATGAACCAAAGGACCTTTATAATATTATAATATTTGCATGATCCGTTCATCATCGAGTGCGTCGGCGATCAAGGAAGCCATGGAAAAATCATGGTCGCGGCTGTGTTCTCCCGGAACCGCCACGACGAACGCGCCTGCATTAGCCCCCGCGAGGCAGCCGTTATGACTGTCCTCCAAAACCATCATCGACGCGGGTTCCACACCAAACCGTTCTGCGGCCCGGAGGTACATTTCCGGGTGCGGCTTGCCGTGCGTCACGTCGTCCGAAGTGAGAATGAAATCGAACCGCCGCTCAAGATCGTGGATCGGAAGCATGCTGTACACCAATCTCGGGTTTGAACTCGTGCAGACCGCGTGCGGGATTCCATGTGCGTCAAGATGGTCTAAAAGACGAAACAAACCCGGCATCGGCTGGAGTATGTCGGGCATGATTGAGAGAAAAATCTCGTCGGACTTGGCCTGAAGCTCCTGCCAGGTAACCGGCAAATTATGGGCGTCAATCATGCCCTGAAAAGTGTTCTGCGGTGTATAACCCATCAGGGCATTGGAAAGGGCTTGGGTGTACTCGCAGCCAAAAAGACGCAAAAGACGCAGTCCCGTTTCGAAATAGACGTCTTCTGAATTAAACATCAAGCCGTCCATGTCGAACGCGACTGCCTGGATTTTGGGTTTCGTCATCACTGTCTAATTGAAATGGGTTTCATCCGCTGATCAATCGAACGCTCGTAAGCCTGCTTTTTGCTTTCCAGAGCCTGAACCTCACTGGCCAGCGCGGCGTTGGCGTCTTTCATGGCTTTGTTCTGATCCTCGTAGTCTTTATAGAGGGAAGCGAGGTTTTTCGTGTAGGAACCATCATCTTTCTTGCGGAGTTCCGTTTCCCCTTTGAACACGCGAGCGATTCGGTAAAGAGCCGGCTCGCCTTTTTCGGATTCCTTGCTTCCGATGAGCGCTTCCATCGCCTTGATGTGCTTCTCCTGCTTGTCGATGAGGTCCTGCATGATGGCTTCCTGCTCGACGTAGTACTGGATCCGGGTCTCAAACGGAATATAGTCCTCGTTTTCACTGCCGTGCTCGGCTTTGTCGATCGGCATTTCGAAGAAAATCGTCCAAATACCGCGGGCTTTGGAGAGGACGCTCTGCATACGCTCGTTTTTCTCGTACGCCATGCGGGTCGGCTCCACGACGACGTGGAATTCCGGCGAGCCTTCGTCCTGCGCGTAGTTTTTCACGAGGAAACGGCCAAGGTACTGCATCTTGCCCGCGTCGCTGGTACTTGGAGTAAAAGCATAAATCGGCGTGTTGACCGGAAGCTGCACAGAGAGCTGCGCCTGGGTGGTCACTCCCGGAATCGAAACGGCAAATGTTCCACCGTCCGAAGTGAAATTGGAATCGACGCTGCAGTCGCAATAGACCGGCCCGCGAAGGTCACGCAGGGCGCGGAGGTATTTGTCCAGCTCGTAGGTGGAGCGTTTGTACCCCTCCGTATCCGGAATTCCCTTGCCGTATTTGTAGAGGGAAATTTCCTCCTCCAAAAGCGGAAGGGCTTTCGCGCTTTTATTGTATTCCTCGCCCCAAAAACTGTGCGTTTTCAGGGAGATGGCTGAAAAATAAAAGCACGCTCCGATCGCGATGACGATCAAACCAATCAGGATTTTATTAAAAAGACACATGATCTGCACCTTTTAGGGAGTTTTGTACGTATATATACTCTATCATTCTCATTTTCGTCATACGAGCGGAAAAAAGATAAGGTTTTAAAAAGAATCGGATTAATCGTTAAAGATGGAACAAATGGTCAAAACAGGCAGTTTAAAGCCCCTCACGATGGAGGAGCTTTAAAAGGCCACGGTTCCACTTATTGCAGGGCCTCCAGGACTTTGCGTTTCTGCGCCCGGATCACCTCCGGGTCATGCGTAAACTTCACCGGGTTCGGCGTCACTTCCTCACTCAACTTCTTCGCAAGTTCCGGGTTTTTCTGCTCCAGCAGGTACAGTAGCTCATAATCCTCGTACCCGTCCCGGAGATTCGCCAGGCGGATCGAGCCGATCGGCGTCCCGTCCGCCGCCGGGTACAGGAGCCGGCCGTCCCCGTAGATCTCCGTATTGACGTGATGCCAGCCGGTATCCCATTCGAGGAAAAGCGTTCCTTCCGGGTCGATCGGGACGTTGTTTTCTTTGTCCCAAATGTTCACGCCCCAGTAGAGCAGGCCGTCGTATTTCTCGACGAAGGACTGCCAGCCGAGCGTCCGCCCTTCGATGAGTGGGAAGCGGAGCATAATATTCGCAAACGGCGCGCCGGGGCCGCAGCAGATGTAAGACCAGACCTTCTGGCCGTTCCGGCGGCATTCGTCCGCTTTTTCCCGATTGTACCCCGGGGTGAGCGGGCAGACCCAATCGACGTTTAGCTCCTTCATTTTTTCCGTATCGGCCCCAATGGTCGCGGTCGTGAAGGTCGCGATTTCCGGGAAGTTTTCTTTCACCATCCCGAAAAAGTCCTTCATCGCCGGGTACATCGACTCGTTCGACTCGTCGAAAGTGTAAATGTACGCTCGGTCGGTGAGGCCCAGCTCGCGCAGACGCTCGACGTATGGTTTTAGCCGGGCGAGGATCTTCTCGCGATTTTCCGGCGTGTAGAAACCCCACGGCGAGTTGCAGACCCAGACCCATTCGTCGCGTTTCTCGACCATATTTAAAATGTTGAAGTAGCCAAGGCCTTTGCCGTTCCACTCCTGAAGGCGTTCGAGCGACGGCATTTCCGTGCGCGAAATGTCGCCTTCCGGCGCGAGGCGGTACTTCACCATGAAGGCGTCGTACGTCTTGCGAAGGGCGGGCAGATCGCACTCTTTGCCGTAAACTTTCTTGAGGAAACCGTCCATCAGGGCGAACGCGCTCCCAAGGTGGCCCTCCGCGGGGACCACGGCCGGAAAAACGTTCACCGTCAGGGGAATCTCGACCGGCGCCAGCGCGTCACCGTCGGCCGTCATGCGCACGGTCCCGCGGTACGTGCCGGGCTGGGTTTCCGCTTGCGTCGTGACCGTCACCCAGAACGAAACCGTCTGGCCGGCGGGGACGAAACCGTTCTTTCGCGGGAGCAGGGGGTCCGGGAACCAGCGCGGGCAGCCCGATTTTTCGAGCGGATGCTCGACGATTTCCGGCGTGCTCAGGAAGCCGACTTCCTGCCACTCCAGCGCCGAAGCGGGGAGTTTCACCGCCGGGTCCGCGTCGGAAACCAGGTCCGAAAACGTGAGCTGGACGCCATTCAGGTCCACGGCCGAATGAATGAGCACCTGAAAACTTTCCGCCTCATTCCGGGCCAAATCGAGTTCAGCCGACTTTTTCAACGGCGCGGGCCGCTTCGTGACCACGCTCTGCGCGACCTCCGCCTGCGTATTTCCGAGCGTTTCCATGATCGGCGGGAGGGTCGTCAGGTAAACGCGGCGCATGGACGACTCGGTCCAAACGGTGGCGTTTTCCCCGTCCAGCCGCGTCGTGTCGAGCAGAAAGATTTTCTCGCCCAAAACTTTCTCGCCGGAAAGCGCCTTGAACCGGAACGTTTTCACGCCGCCGGTCTTTTGGGGCCGGGCCGAAACGGAGAAACCATTCCCGTCGGACTTGAATTCAAGCGGGATCTCGCCAACGCCTTCCTGGATCAGCACGTAGCGCAGATCCTCGGGGAGAAAATCCCGGCGCCAGTCGAAACTGCCCCGGATCGCGATGCTTCCGTCGCCGGTCAGGCCGCCGAGGACTTCGGTCTGGTCGAGCCGCAGATGGAACGTTTCCTGAAAGAGGTAAAAATCGTCAAATGTGACTTTGCCGGTAAAATCGCGGAACAGAATGTGGAACTCCAGCGTCTTGATCGGCTTGTCCGGCCAGAGCATCGCGTCGGCGGACTGCCAGCCCAGCGTGTCCGGGTCGAAAATGGCCTTGACCCCCCAAAGCGGCGTTCCGTCTTCGTAGAAAACGTCGAGGTAAACGTCAAAATCGGGCGTCCCGTGGCCCCCCAGGACGGCTTTTTCGTCGAGTTTCGCACGGCCGCCAAACCGGAACGGGGCGCGGATCGGCGGGTCGAAATGCACGACCTGCATGGCGCCGCAGGTCCCGAATTCGTCCGTTTCAATGCGCAGCGAGCGGGTCCCGTCGGCGTTTTTCAGCACGGAGCTTTTGTCCCGTAAAAACCAGGGTGAACTGTCCTCGCCGATCAATTCCATGCCCGGGTCGTGCAGAAGGTTTTCCTGCGCGAAAAGGGCGGGGGCGAAGAACAGCAAAATCAACAAAAAGGAAGGAAGGCGTTTCATTTTCGGAAGGTTTTTTAAAAAGAAAAAATGATTTTTTAAAGGCCCTCCTGAAAGGGGGGCTGCCGAGCGAAGCGAGGCTGGGGGGTTCAGGCCAAAGGACGGACTTTCACCAGTTTCGGAACCCCTCCGGCCCTTCGGGCCACCTCCCCTTTCAGGGGAGGCTTCTTTGTAATCCCCGGTTGAACCCATTATAAATTAATGCCCCGGAATTTTCAAGGGGGGGTATTTACGAACCCGGGGGCGTATGGTATAATTCGAAAATGGAATGATTTTGAACGTTTTTTCTCCCCCCGGAACCCACCCATGAAACCCTGCTTCCAAAGCCGAATGATGAAAGCGCTGCGCCGCGAGCCGGTCGATCGCACGCCGATCTGGATGATGCGCCAGGCGGGCCGCTATATGGCGGAGTACCGGGCCGTTCGGGAGCGCGGGTCTTTTTTGGATCTTTGCCGAAACCCGGACCTTTGCGCCGAGGTCATGCTCACGGCCGTGGAAAAACTCGGCGTGGACGCGGCCATCATTTTCGCGGATCTTTTGCCCATCCTTCAGGAAATGGGCCTCGATCTGGAGTTTCAGAAGGGGGAAGGCCCCGTCCTGCATAATGCGATCCACGAAGCGTCCCGGATCGGGAATCTGCGACCGCTGGAGGACGTTCAGGCGCTCGGTTACGTGTACGAGACCGTCCGCAAAACCCGCGCGGGTCTCGACGAGAAACTCCCTCTGATCGGCTTTGCCGGGGCGCCGTTTACGCTCGCCAGTTACGCCATCGAGGGGCGCGCAAGCCGGAATTACCTCGAAGTCAAAACCATGATGTACACCGCGCCGGACGCCTGGGACCAGGTCATGAGCCGGCTTTCCGAGGCGGTCGGCGCGTACCTTTGCGCCCAGATCGACGCGGGGGCCGACGTCGTGCAGCTTTTCGATTCGTGGGTCGGCTGCCTCTCGCCGCGGGATTACATTCGTTTCGTCCAGCCGTACTCGGCCCGAGTCGTGAGTCAGGTGAAAAGCCACTCGCCGGAAACGCCGGTCATTCACTTCACGACGGGGAACCCGATGCTTCTGCCCGCGGTGGCGGCGGCCGGCGGGGACTGCATCGGCGCAGACTGGCGCATCGAACCCGCCGCGGCGTGGGCGATGATCGGCGAAGACCTCGCGTTTCAGGGAAACCTCGACCCCGCGGTTTTGCTGGCCGACGAAAACGAAATGCGCCGCCAGACTGAAGCCATATTCCACCAGATCGGGAACCGTCCCGGTTTTATCTTCAACCTCGGCCACGGCGTGCATCAGGAAACGCCCGTGGAAAACGCGGTGAAACTGGTGAAAATCGTCCACGGGGAATAAGATTAATATTTTGATCCGCTTCCCCACTCGTACTGATGAACTTCCCTTGAATTTTAGCATCTAAATCCCTTTTTTCATTTACCCAAAGGAAAATATTATGTCCGTTCCCAAACTCACTCGCCGCCAGTTCCTCGCCTCCGCATCGCTCGCGGCGGCCGCGGCTCCCTGCGTCCTTCCTTCCCACGTGCTCGGCCTGGAAGGAAAACTCTCCCCGAACGAAAAACTCTACTGCGCCCACATCGGCTACGGAAACCGGGGTCACGAGCTCATGGGCGGGTTCCTCGGCTCCAACGATTTCCACTACGTTGCCGTGAGCGACTGCTTCAAGTCCCGCAAAGAAGAAGCCGCCGCGCGAGTCAACGAGCGGTACGGGAATTCCGACTGCAAAATGTACGACCGCTACGAAGACATTCTGGACCGGAACGACATCGACGTGATCATCAACTCCACGCCGGATCACTGGCACACGAAGATCGCCATCGAGACGGTCAAGTCCGGAAAGGACATTTACTGCGAAAAGCCGCTGACCCTCACGCCGATCGAGAGCCGCCAGATCGTCCGCGCCGTCCGGAAATACAATCGCGTCTTCACGGGCGGTTCCCAGCGCGTGATGGAAGACTACGGCTACATGGCCCCCGTGATCCAGTCCGGCGCGATCGGCAAAGTGACGGAAGTTCACGTCGAGGTCGGAAACCCGCCGATCGAGTGCTGGCTCCCGGCGCAGGAACAGCCGGAAGGGCTGGATTGGGACCGCTGGCTCGGTCAGGCCCCGTGGGCGCCGTACAATGAATGGCGCTGCTCGGGAAGTTACGGCGGCGGATGGCGCATTTTCCAGGAGTACGGGAACGGCTTCCTCGCCGACTGGGGCGCTCATAAATTCGCAGGCGCGCTTTACATTCTGGGGATGGACACGGAGGAGCCCGTGACGCTCCTGCCGCCGCACTGCGAAGAAAACGAAACGGCCGGCGTGCTGGCGATCTTCGCCAACGGAATGAAAATCTACCACGCCCGCGGCGGCCACGACATTACGTTCGTCGGCACGGAAGGGACCTTCCGCCACCAGCAGGATCGCGACCGGATCAAGCCGCTGCACGCGGTGGACGTCCGTCGCTACCATGGCGGTGCGCAGCGGATCCAGGACGATTTCTCGTGGTGCGTCCGTCACCGCGTGCGTCCGTTCCAGGACGTGATCTACCCGGCCACCGCCGCGGTTTTGTGCCAGCTGATGGCTTTCTGCTACCGCGTGAACCGCCGTCTTGACTGGGACCGTGAAACCTGCACGTTCAAAAACGATGAAGCCGCCTCGCGTCTCGTGCGTCGGGTGCAGAGATTCCCGTACCAGATCGATGAGGTCTGATTTCCCCCTCCTCCTTCAAGCCTTTTCTTTTCGAAGAGGCCTGAACCCCGTCCACTCCCGTTTCCGGAGCGGCTTCCGAATTAACTTTTGACCTTTACAGGATTTAAAATGAAAAAAATATTTTTCCTCATTTTCTTATTTGTCTGCTCCTTCGCCGCCGCGCAGGACGCCTCGCGGTACCTCGGTTCCATTAACGGAAATTTCGAGCAGAATCCCAAACTCGCCGACCTGCTCGGGCCCATGGCCGACCTGAACGGTGACCGTCTCGCCGCCCTCCAGACCTGGCAGGAGTACGTTTACAGAAACTCCGCCCCGGGCAAAGACCCCAGCGACGCCAAAGCGCAGATGAAAGAAGCGCTTCAGAATGATTCCGTCCCGAACGACGTGAAAGTCTTCCTCATCATGCAGTTCCAGCGCGTCGGAACCGCCGCCGATCTGCCCGCCCTCGTCCCGTTCCTCACCTCGCAGGAGTACACGCTCCGCGACGAAGCGATCCGCACGATCTCCGCGATCCCGGGCGATGAAGCCGTCGCCGCTTTGAGGAAGGCCGCCGAGAAAGCCGACGACGCGGACCGTCAGCGCATTTCCCAGGCCATCCGTCAGCGCAAGCAGGACATTTCAAAGGCCGTGGAGACCGAATTCCCGCAGGCTCTGCCGTACGTCAGCGCCGCGGAAGTCGAAGCGTACCTGAAAGGCTGGTCCGGTTTCAGCGTCGAAAAGAAGATCCAGACGCTCGCCTCGCTGACCGTCCTGAAGGACCGTAAGTACAAGAATTTCGCGGTGGAAGCCGCCCTGACCACCGGCGACGATGAGGACTCCCGGGCGCTGCGCCGTGAGGGGATCCTCGCCCTCGAAAAACTCGGGACGGCGAATGAAGTTCCGCTTCTGCTCGAAAGTCTGAAATTCGACCGCTGGCTGGTCGTGCTCGTGATGAGCCGCATCGAGTCGAACGGCTTCGACGATGCGCTGGTGAAAGCCTCGAAAGACGTGGACGACGAAACCTTCTCGTCGATCTGCGCGATCCTGGCCGAGCGGTACGTCAACATTTTCCCGGCCATTCTCGAACGCCTCACGAGAAAAGACTGCCCGAACCGGAACTGGCTGATGGAAAGCGCGTGCAAAATGGCGACGAAAGAGCAGGCTCCGCAGCTTGCCGCGGCTCTGGTGCTTTTCAATCCCGGCCGGGACCGTGACGAAGCAGAAAAACGCATCGCGGCGGTTTGCGCGGGCGATTCCTCGACTTTGGTCGAAACGAAAATCCGGATCCCGGAAGAAATCCTCCTTCCGCTGCTCGGCCGAATCGGTGACGACGCGGCCTGGAACCGGATCGATGCCGGCATGAAGGACGAGAAACTGCGCGACGCGGCCATTCGCGGCCTTTGCAATCTTCCCAACGCGAAGCAGGCCGAAAAGATGCTCGCCGTGGTGGACGGTGATACGGTGAACGCCGACCAGAAAATTCAGGCCCTGCGCGCGTACATCCGGGTCGTTTCGCTCCGGGATGAAGAGATCGGGATACGCGCCAACTCGCAGCAGAAGCTGGAAATGCTTCGCCAGGCGCTCAAACGCGTGACCCGCATCGACGAGAAAAAGCTGATCCTCAGCCGCCTGAACGCGATTCGTGACCGCAAAACGGCCGAGTTTGCGATGGAATTCTTCGGCAATCCGGAGCTCCAGCTCGACGCTTACCGCGCGTTCCTCGACATTGCGCACCACGATAATGTGCGCAAGCCGAACGCCGACTTCTTCCGCCCGGTGCTGGAAGAGATCATTCGGAACTGCAAAGACCAAAACCAGGTCGAAAGAGCGAAGCGGTACCGCGATAATTTGTAGGGTCGAGAGGGGGGGCTTCCCCCTCACCTCCCCTTTCAGGGGAGGCTTTTTGCGCGTTTAAAGGCCCCCCTGAAAGGGGGGCTGCCGAGCGCAGCGAGGCTGGGGGGTTCAGGCCAAACGCTGGACTTTCACCAGTTTCGGAACCCCTCCGGCCCTTCGGGCCACCTCCCCTTTCAGGGGAGGCTTCTTCGTAATCCGCGGGACCTTTTTCGGCCTGCACCACGCTGGATTTAGTGCTTTAGAAATGAATCCCTCCCGTTTTCACTACTCTCAAGGTTTCAGAATGAAAAAACTGCTTTTTCTCTCCTTTCTGTTCATTTGCTCTGGTCTTTTTGCCCTTCAGGCCGCCGAGCCGGTTTTGACGCCGGAAGAAAGCCAGGCGTTTTACCGGACGCTTCTGGAGGTCCTGCAGGATCCGGGGCCGTGCTACTCGCCCAAAACGCACCTGATTTACGGCTGCGACGTTTCTCAGCTTCCGACCCCCGAAATGGTGCGCGACCTGAACCCCAACCCGGTCGGTTACGGCTCGGGGCTGGACGACTGCGCGCTTTACTCCGGGACGCTTCTTTACGGTCTGGTCCGGCTCTACAATCGGACGCACGACGACGCGCTCGCGCCGCTGGTTCGGGACGCCTGGCTCGGAATGCGCAACATCGGGAGCGCCCACCGGATTCGCGGCTACGTCACCCGTGGCGTGCATCCCGATGATCCGACCGCCACTTACGTCACATCGTCCCGCGACCAGTACACGCACTACGTCGAGTCGATCTGGGCGTACTATTTCTGCCCGGTAAGCACCGCCGAGGACCGCGCAGAGATCAAGGAGCTTCTGACCGTTCTGGCCGACTCGCTCATCGATGAGATCACGCCGGAAAACGACTGGTCGATCCAGCGCTCGGACGGCCTTCACGACCCGCGCGGACTTCATAAAATGTGGAAGGTTTATGCGCACGAGTGGGCACGCCTCCCGATGATCTACGCCGCCGCGTGGCAGCTGACCGGGAAGGAGAAATACCGCGCCGAGTGCCTGAAATATTTGGACGAAGCGATCGCGCAAAGCCTCGATTTGCCGAACAAACCGGAAAACGAGACGAACGCGTGGATCCCCAGCTACAGTCTGTACCAGATGGCCTGCTCGCTGGAGGTTTTATACGTGGCGGAGCCGGACGCGGAGCGCAAAGCGCGGATCCTCGACGCGATCCGGGTCTGCTCGGCCTTTTCGCAGAAACGCCTCCCGAAGCTGACGGTCGGGCGGTCCAGCCTCCGGGATTTCTCGGAGCTTCTCATCGCGGAGTCCATTCTGCCGGACCTTCCCATTCCGGCGGAGGCGCGTGAAACCCTGAAAGAAACGCTGAAAGTGGACGGTCTCCGCTCGAAGTACCTCGGCCAAACCGCGCATCTGGTCCGGCTTTACGCCAACGCGGTGGCTTCCGGTCTGGCTCCGCTTCCGGACGCCGTTTCGCCCGCCAAACCCCAAGAGGAAACGACCGCCGCCGCTCCCGCCGAATCGAAAGAGGAAAAACTCTCCCGCTTCGTTTGGACCCAGAAACCCAACCCGCCGCGGGTAAACCCGAATCTGGTCCATTTCGTCGTCCCGAGGGTCTGCGAGAGTCCGGATTTTCCGAAGCTCGCGAGCTTCCCCGCCCGAACGATCACGTGGGCCGCGGGCTGGAACGAGGAAATTTCCACGTCGCGTGCGGACTTCATTCTGACCGATGCCGTGACCGAGGCGAAGATCCAGGCGTGGAAAGAGCGCAAGAAGCCGTTCTTCGTGCTGGTTTCCGCCGCTCCGACGCTCGAATCGGTCCCGGCGTGGAAGGCGCTGAAAGACGCCGCGCCCGCGTTTCAGGCCGTGATTTGGGGTGAGGGGCCGGAGCCGTGGCAGCTGAAACTCGACGCCGAGACGCAGAAGTACGCCACGCCGGTCCCACTGGGCCGCGCGTACCTGCAGATGGACCGCTGGGAATTCGTTCTGCGGCCGGTCAGTTCCGTCCCGGAGGACATTAAGGCCCGCCGTCCGCGCGTCTGGAGCATGACGCCCGACCTGGTCGCCGCGTTCAGCGAGCCGAAGCCTGAATCAGTCCCGGACGCGGAATCTTATGTCCGCGTTTCGGTCAAAAATCCGTCGTACCTCGAGCTGACGAACGGCACGCCGTACATTCCGATCGGGACCAACCTCTGCATTCTGCGCGACGCCCAGACCAACGCGGCCGGCAAAACGACCGTGCGTCTGCTCGACGATGAGGAGGCGCTGGAGCGGCTCGAGTTTTACTTCCAAAAAATCTCCGAAAACGGCGGAAATTACGCCCGGATCTGGCTCGGAATGCCGCAGTTCGACATCGAAACGGAAAGACCGGGGCATTTCGACCCGAAAAAGATCGAAAACGTGCGCCGGATGCTCGATCTGGCCTCAAAATACGGCATTCGGCTCAAACTCTGCATCGAGCACTTCCGCCAGCTCGGCGAAATGGGGCCTTGGGAGGACGGGCACGTGACGTTCAGCAAGCCGATTTACCGCGAAACTCTCAAGAATATGCAGGGCTTCACCAGCACCGAGACCGGCCGGTCGTACTACCTCGCCCGAACCGCGAAATACATCGAGGAGTTCGGCTCGCACCCGGCGGTTTACGGCTGGGAGCTCTGGAATGAGGTTTACTTCCCGGTCGAGTGGACGTACTTCATGCTGGACCGCGTGAACGCCATGCAGCCGAAGCAGATGGTTTTCCAGTCGCTCGGAAGTTTCGACTCGGAGGTCCAGTACCAGCGGAACGTCGAGTACACGAAGATCCCGAAAAATATTCTGCTCCAGATCCACCGCTACTACGACCCGGGCGCGTCGCTGCCGATTTGCCAGGCGCCGATGGACCAGCTCTGCGCCAGTGCGGTGCAGACGCCGAGGTCGTGGGGCGTGAAGAAGCCGATCCTCGCCACGGAGCTGGGCGCAGTGAAACGCTCGCACTCGGGACCGTCGGAGCTTTACGAGATCGACACGGAGGGCGTTCTGTTCCACGACATTTTGTTCGCGCCGTTCTTCTCGGGCTCGGCCGGTTCCGGGCATTGCTGGCACTGGAATATTTACCTCGAAAAGCACGATTTGTGGTGGCAGATCGGCCGTTTCACCGAAGCGATCAAGGGCGTGAACCCGATCGAGGAGGCGTTCGAGCCGTTCACCTCGGAGCAGAACAATCTGCGCCTTTACGGTCTGAAGGGGACGAAAACCACGCTGATCTGGATCCGGGACGCGGAGAACGACTCGAAGAAAGAGCTGATCGAGAAAAAACCGGTGGAGACCCGGCAGAACGTGACAGTGAAACTCGACGGGATCACGAACGGGACGCTGGACTGCTACGACCCGTGGACGAACACGCACACGGAGCTGACAGTCAAAGATGGGACTGTCACGATCCCGGCGCTGAAGCGGTCGTGCGTGTTGAGGTTTTAAGCTGAAGGCCAAGCCTCCCCTGAAAGGGGAGGTGGCGCGAAGCGCCGGAGGGGTTTTGAAACCGGGGAAAATCGGTCCTGGTGCCTGAACCCCTCCACCACCTGCGGTGGTCCCCCTCCCCTTTCAGGGGAGGCTTTAAATTTAGTCCCCCGCCCCTTTCAGGGAGGCTCAAAATTCAGCCACAAAAAAAGGGCCTTACATCGTGTAAGGCCCTTAAATTTTCAGGAGGCTAATTCATCATTCCGGTTTCGAAACCGCCATGCCGTCCTTGCGGTTAGCCAGGCAGGCGTGAACCGCGGGGTCGACGCTGTAGGAAACCTGCTGAACGGAAGCGTCAGCCATTCCCATCGCGAAGGAACCGGCGTGCGGACCACCGAACGCATAGTACGGCGTGCCAGTCGTGGTCGTGCCAGTGCTCGGTTTATCCTGCATCGGCGCGTAGGCCGTTCCGCTCGCCGAAATGGTGCTGCCGCTCATGGTGAACGTAGTGTACACACCAGCCGAACGGAAGTTTGAGTTCGCGGTGCTGTTCACAACACCCGAGTACAACACGAGCTGGTCGCCATTGTACGCGTCTTCATATTTGTCGGAGTAAACGAATTTCTCGCCAATGAGGTAAGTGTTGGTCGTTCCGTCACGAATTTCGCCCATTTTCGTTTCGCTGACGTCATAAATGATACCCGTCGGCAGAGTCGAGGCGGTGTTCTTGATCATGGAGACCTTGTTGGGATACGAAGCCGCGTTATTCGTCGCAGCCATCGTGGTCGTTCCGTAGCAGGCAGCGTAGTCGCCCTTGCAACCCTGGGTGGCCGAGAAGTTGCTGTCGTTGTAGGTGGTATTGGCAACCGTAAAGAGTTTGGCCGTACGGCGCGACGGGCAAATGAAAGCATTGATCGCGGTATTCATACGTTCCGCGGAAGACTTCTTGGTGATGGAAGTATTCACACCCGTCGAACCGAGCTGGAAGATCGCGTTCTGTTCCAGGTACGGAAGCAAAGAGTACGCCCAGTTTCCTGACTGACCTTTTCCAAAACCACGGTCCGGGTCGCCGCAGTAAGTGGATCCCCAACCGCCGGAGGGGAACTTCATGTTGGCGCTTTCGTGGTTCATGCACGCCAGGCCGAGCTGCTTGAGGTTGTTTCCGCACTGCATACGGCGGGCGGCTTCACGAGCCTGCTGAACGGCCGGCAGGAGCAAACCCACCAGCATACCGATGATCGCGATTACGACGAGCAATTCCACGAGGGTAAAGCCTTTTCGCTGTGTCATTTTATTTTCTCCATTAAAAGGGATTTTGCTCTGCCGCCGGAGAATTCTTCTCACCCAAAGCCCGGCCGCAAGGTTACTTTTAGGTTATATTTTACACAAAATTTGATTTTTGTCAAAGAGAGGGGCCCTCAAAAAAGCAAATTTTTATGTAAAAATAGTTAAAATCTGGAAAATATTCTCTCAAGAGAGACTTTCTCCTGGTTTAATACGCAATATCTTTTTAATTAGTTGCGAAAAATTTAAAATTTTGCCAAAGATTTTCTCTAAATTTTGCAAAAGTTCCTCCACCCCTTCTTTTCTTTTAATGGGATTGGATTATAATGTGGGGTTAAAATAATAAATATTGGTTTTCGCATATCAGGAGCAATCATGCAAACCCAACTTTCGCGCCGCATCGCCGCGCTTCAGCCGTCCGCGACCCTCGCCATGGCAGCCAAGGCCAAAGAGCTCAAAGCCTCGGGCCGCAAAGTCATCAGTCTGAGCCTGGGGGAACCCGATTTCAACACTCCCGCGCATATTTGCGACGCTGCCGCGAAAGCCATGGCGCAAGGAAAAACTCGCTACACCGTGGCGTCCGGCGTTCCGGAACTGAAAGAGGCGATCTGCAAATTCTACAAAAACCGCCATGGCCTGGAATACAAACCGGCCAATATTACGGTCTCCAACGGCGCGAAGCACTGCCTGCATAACGTGTTCACCGTCCTGATCGACGAGGGCGAGGAAGTCATCATCCCCGCGCCGTACTGGGTCAGTTACGCCGAGATCGTGAAACTCGCCGGCGGCGTGCCGGTCATCGTCGAGACGACCGAAGCGAGCGACTTCAAACTCACCCCAGAGCAGCTTCGGGCCGCGTGTACGCCCAAGACCAAATGCCTGCTTCTGTGCAGCCCCTCCAACCCGACCGGGAGCATGTACTCCGGCGAGGAACTCGGCTCTCTGGCCGACGTGGTGATCGAAAAGGATCTTTGGGTTCTGGCTGATGAGATCTACGAAAATCTCGTTTACGGCGATAACAAATTCGTGAGCTTCCCGACGGTGCGCCCGGGTCTGATGGACCGGACAATCATCGTGAACGGCGTTTCCAAAACCTACGCCATGACCGGCTGGCGAATCGGCTGGTCGTTCGCTCCGGCCGACATCGCGAAGAAAATGGGGAGCCTTCAGAGCCAGGAAACGTCCTGCCCGTGCAGCATCTCGCAGTACGCGGCCATCGCGGCGCTGGAAGGCTCGCAGGACTGCGTGAAGGAAATGTGCGCGGAATTCTCCAAACGCCGGGATTACGTCCTCCAGCGCATCAATGCGATCGATGGGCTTTCCTGCCCGAACATGCGCGGGGCGTTTTATGCGTTCGTGAATATTTCCAGGTATTTGGGCCGCGAATACGGCGGGAAGATGATCGAGACCGATATGGACTGGTGCCTGGAGCTGCTCCAAAAGAAGGGCGTCGCGACGGTCATGGGGTCGGCGTTCGGCGCACCGGGTTACGCCCGTCTCTCCTTCGCGAACAGCATGGAGGAGCTGAAACAGGCGTTCGACCTGATCGAAGAGTTCCTGAACGACCGGTAAAAAAACCGGAAAGATGGGGCAGATTACGAAGAAGCCTCCCCTGAAAGGGGAGGTGGCCCGAAGGGCCGGAGGGGTTCCGATGCAGGGGAAAATCAAGCTTTGGGCCTGAACCCCCCAGCCTCGCTTCGCTCGGCAGCCCCCCTTTCAGGGGGGCCTTTACTAAAAATCAATATTAATTAATGGATCCTCTGTCCCGGAACCGCGCCGGAGTCGGGCGAAAGGACGAAAATGTCTTTTCCGCCGGGGCCCGCTGCGCAGATCATCGCTTCGGAAAGGCCAAACTTCATCTGACGCGGCTGGAGGTTCGCCACGCAAACGACCAAACGACCCACCAGGTCTTCCGGTTTGTACGCCGATTTGATCCCCGCGAAGACGTTTTTCGTCACGCCGCCGCCCAGCGAAAGGGTCAGGTGCAGAAGTTTACGGGCTTCCGGAACCTCCTCCGCCATCACGATGCGCGCGACACGAAGATCGACTTTGCAGAAATCGTCGATCGTGCAGACGGCCTCGAGCGGCTCGTCCTCAAGCGGCTGCGCACTGTCGTCCCACTGGGACTGCGCGTCGGCCGGGGTTTCTTCCGGTTTGTTTTCTTCACGGGTTTCTTCGATCATGGCTTCAATCGCTTTCTCTTCCATACGAGACATTAAGTGAGTAAATTCATTGACTTGCGTACCGGCGAGCGGCGTTTTTACGCTTTCGAACGTCCAGTCCGCGGCGTTTTCGTTGAGCAGGGCGGCGGAATCCTCCGCGAGTTTCGGAAGGATCGGCGCCAGATAAATCACCATCTGACGGTAAACGTTCAGGGCGATCGTGCAGACGTCTTGCAGTTCCTGCTGACGGTCGGGATCCTTGCGGAGCTTCCACGGCGCCTTTTCGTCCACGAATTTGTTAGCGCGGTCGCCGATCGTCATCACCAGACGCGTGACCTTGGCGAAGTCGCAGTCCTCGTACGCCTGACCGATCTCGTCCGCCAGCGAAGCCGCGTAAGCGAACAGACCGCCGTCCTCGGGATAGACCGCCGAGGTTCCGAGGTCCTTCACGAATTTGGCCGTCCGGGACGCCAGGTTCACGAGTTTCCCGACCAGGTCGGCGTTCACCTTCTCGCGAATGTCCGTGAAGTTCAGGTCCACGTCGTCCACGCGCGGCGTGAGCTTCGAGGCGAAATAGTACCGCAGCGTGGCCGGGTCCAAATATTTCAGGTACGTGTCGGCCTTGATGAACGTCCCCTTGGACTTCGACATTTTCTCGCCGTTCGTCGTGAGCATCCCGTGAATGTGGATCTTCTCGGGGAGGTTGAACCCGGCGACTTTCAGCATCGCGGGCCAGAACAGCGTGTGGAAGTACGTGATGTCCTTCCCGATGAAGTGGTGGATCTCGGTTTCGGGGTTTTTCCACCAGTCTTCCCAGTTCTCGCCGTGCGCCGTGCACCATTCCCGGGTCGAGCCGACGTAGCCGATCGGCGCGTCAAACCACACGTACCAGTAATTCCCCGGCGCGTCGGAAATTTCAAACCCGAAGTAGGGGGCGGGGCGCGAAATGTCCCAGTCGTTCAGCGCGTCGTTGAGGAAGAACCCGGCAAGGTAGTTCGCGATCTCCGGCTGCAGGTGGTTCCCGTTCTGCGTCCACTCGGTCAGGAACGGGTGCAGTTTCTCGATTTCGACCATCAGGTGCTCCGCCTCGCGCAGTTCCGGGGTAGTTCCCGAAAGGGCGCTGATCGGGTTGATCAGGTCGGATGGGGAGTAGGTCGAGCCGCATTTGTCGCACGAGTCGCCGTACTGCTCCTCCGCGCCGCATTTCGGGCACGTGCCCTTCACGAAGCGGTCAGCGAGGAACGTCCCCTCCTGCGTGTCGAAAAGCTGCTGGATCTTCTTCGAGTGGACCAGGCCGGCGCTGCGGAGCGCGGCCCAGATCTCTTTGCAGGTCTCGTAGGCTTCCTGGCAGTTCGTGCTCCCGTAATTGTCGAAGTGGATCCCGAAGCCGGTGAAGGAGGCGAGGTGCTGCTCGTGAACGCGCCCGATGAGCTGCTCGGGCGTGATCCCCTCTTTTTTCGCACGGATCATGATGGCAGTGCCGTGCGTGTCGTCGGCGCACATGTAAACGCACCGGTTCCCGCGGAGATTTTGGGCACGGACCCAAATGTCGGTCTGGATGTACTCAACGAGGTGCCCGATGTGGATCGGTCCGTTGGCGTAAGGAAGAGCGCTGGTTACGAGGATTTTTCTCATGAGGAGTTCCTTTTGAGTGAGTTGGAGACAAATTGAATTTCAAAGTTCATTAATTATACGTCTTTTTAAAAGAAAATCAATCCCCCGGTAAAAGGTTTTCGTGAAAGGAATTTTTTGGAAAATTTTGGGAAAACTTTTCAAAAAACCTCCTACCCCTAATTTACATAAGTAGTTAATAGGGTATAACAGAAAAATGGGCGAATTGTTTTTTCAGGAATTAGCCATAAAGTGTTCCTGTTGCGCAAATCGCGTAAAATATTTCGGTCAAAGGGGCCTTTTCCTGATGGAAAGGGGGAAAATGCCGGGTTTTAGCAGAAAAGTTCCCCAACCTCGTGGTTTTTACGGCCTACATTCCTCCCAATTTGCCCAACTTTTTGATGCTAATAATTCAACCTTTCCTATTTTTACTGATTAAACCGGTTGTTCGCGAAAAAAGCATTTTTTTGTTAAATTTGTTTGAGCCACTGGGAAAAAAACCGATAATTTGGATAAGGTACAGAGTTTTACAAAAAAACGTAGAGTAATAATATATTCGTACGGAGAAAAAAACTATGGCTGGTAAACGGCTGAATATTAAATTCGTCTTCATTCTTACTTCTATTCTGGTGGTTCTGGGATTTGGCGCGTTCCTTATGCTGCGCTTTCAGAGCAGCCGCCAGGTCGAAGATGCCTACCAAATGGGCCTCGACGCTTTTGAAAGAGGGGACATGGCAGAAGCAAGAAGTAATCTTGGTCACGTGGTCGATAAACTGAGCAACGACGAAGACCGTGTGAACGCGATGCGGAAACTTGTGCTGTCGTATATTTCAATTTTGGATCAGCCAAACAAAAGCCACAATGACGTGGAAGTCTGCCAGAGCTGGGCGGAACGTGCGCTTCAAATGGACGCATCGGAACTTGGGGAAGACCGTGCGAAAATTAAAGAAGCTCTCGCGCGCTGCCAGGAATTGCTCGGTCGTACCTCCAAAGCGGCTCAGACATACGTCGAACTTTCCAATGAATTTCCTGACAATCCGGATTTTCTCCTCCATGCCGCTGATTGTTATACCCGGTCCAAAGACGCGAAAGCGCTGGATGTTCTTTCCAAGCTGGTTTCTTTCCACAAAGATTTCATCCCTGGCTGGATCGCTTACGCCCGTTACTATCAGGAAGCCAACCAATACGACCTTTCCCTGCAGCAGTTGAACTCTATGGTGGCCGAAACGGAAACCGCTCAGGCATACGCCCAGCGGGCCATTTTCCTTTACCTCCATCCTGAAATGGAGCAGATCGCTCTGGCAGAAGAATCGGCCGTGAATGCGATCCGTCTCGACCCGAATAACGTGGACGCACTCATCGCCGGCATCAAAATGTGTATTTACAGGAAGCAGTATGACCAGGCGCACGAATATCTCGATAAAGCGCGCAAAATTGCCATGGACGCTCCTGATAAAACGCGGGATCAGTACCTCATCGACTTTAGCGTTGAGCTTTCCGATGCGGAAGGCAAACCGGAAAACGCGCTGGACCTTCTTCAGCGGGACGTGAACGATGACCCGATGAACGTCACGAAACACCTGCAGCTCTTCCAGCGTTTGATCGTGCTTGACAAAATGGAGGACGCGCAGAAAGAAATCAAAAATCTTCAGCAGGTTCTTCCGAACGCTCCGAAAGAATACCTCGGTTTCTTCGAGGCGATGATTGATATTCGTCAGGAAAAATGGGCTTCTGCCGTGAAAAAACTGGAGCTGGCCCGGGCCTATATGGATCAGCAGCCGGAAATGCTGGCGTACATTGACCGTCAGCGCGCTTTGTGCTACGGAAGACTCGGCCAGGTAGACAAACAGTTTGAAGCGTTCCAGAAAGCGATCATGAACGCCAGTGAAGAGCAGGTCGTTCCATTTTATATCGCGTACATTCAGGCACTTCATTCCGTTGGCCGCATTCAGCAGATGGAAGACCTCCTTACCGAGCTGCGCGACAAAATCGGCACGAACGAGTTCATGGAATTCCACGAACTGCGGACCCTTTACTTCGCGCTCCTTCAGCAAAAAGAGGCCACCAAGCCGGCTGAAGAACAGAACTGGGACGCGCTCAATCGTGAAATGCAAGCGTATAATGTGGATACGAACAACCCCGAAGGGATTTTGTTGAGTGTCCGCATGATGGTGAAACAGGGCAACATCCAGGAGGCCAAAGATCTTCTTCGCCGTGCATCCGTGGAGCACCCGAACACCCCGGCATTTGTTTCCTACCTCGCTCTTTTGGAAGCGCAGGAAAAGAACTTCCAGGAAGCTCTTTCCATCCTTGATACAGAATACGCAGCCAAAAAGGACGCGACGGGGCTTCTCGTCACAAAAGTCCGCATTCTTTCCCAGATGAAATCCTCGGATAAAGAGGCCCAGGAGGAAATTGAAAAACAGCTGCGCGACATTGAAAAGATCGCCTACACGCTTTCGGAATCCATGAAGATCACTCTTCTGAAGCAGCTCGCGATGGCGTGGCTCCAGTTTGAAAATCTGACCGAAGCGGACCGTCTGTACACGACGATCATTCAGTTCGAGCCTGAAAACGTCGGCATTAAAATCCAGCTTTTCGACCTGGCGCGCAAAAGCGATAATGAACAGAAAATGACCGCTCAAATGCAGCGTCTGAATAAAGAGCTCGGGCCTTCTTCGCCGGAATACCGCTACTGCCTGGCGACCAAAAACGTTTGGGAATACAGCAAAAAGCCGGACAATCCCGAGAAACTCACCCTCGCGAAAGAGCAGCTCAACATCGCTGGGCAGCTTCGTCCGACGTGGGTTTACATCCCTCGCGCCCAGGCGGAAATAGCTATTCTGGAAAAAGACTATGATGCCGCGATTACGTATTTGAACCGCGTGGACCAGATCGGCACGCTCACCACTCAGCAGTTGAACCTCCTGATCCGTCTGCTCTACCTGAAGAACCGTGACGGCGACGTTAAAGCGCTCATTCAGCGCAAACGCGAAGCCAACCTCGCGGTGGATGCGGCCATGATGAGCGTCGAAGCGCTCGCCAACTCGGGTGAAGGTGACGAAGCGGTGCGCCGCGGTTCTGAAATCATCGACCCGACCAACCCGAAAGACTATTTGTGGATCGGCCACATCGCCCTGCGTGCGAAAGACTACCGCAAGGCGGAAGACGCATTCCAGCACGTGACGGAGATCGCTCCTGAAAATCCGAACGGCTGGCTTTCCCTCCTGCAGGTTCTGAAAATCCAGAATATGGATGTGAACCAGGAAGAATTCATCGGTAAAATCCGCGCGGCTGTTCCGGAGGCGAAACTTCCTCTCTGTCTCGCGAAAGCCTACCAGCTGTTCGGAGACGCAAAAGAAGCGGAACACACGTTCCAGCAGGCAGTCACCCTTGAGCCGAACAATCTGGAGGTTTTGTTCTCCATCAGTCAGTTTTATATGTGCACGACGCACCCGGAACTGGCGATTCCTTTCCTGAAAAAGATGAGCACGCAGATCATGTCCGACAATCGGTTGAATGTGGACACGAAAAATCAGCAGCTCGCCTGGACCCGCCGCTCGTTGGCGCAGGTTTACAGTGGAATGAACAGTTACGATCTCCAGACCCAGGGGCTTCAGCTCATTGAGGAAAATCTTTCCCGTCAGCCGGATTCGCTTGAAGACATGAAAGTGAAAGCGATTCTTCTGGCGGCCCGTCATAATCCGGAAGATAATCAGCGCGCGATTGAAATTTTCGACACGATTTCAACGCTTTCCAGCCGTGAGCTTTTCACCTTGGCCAAGCTGTACTTTGTGCAAAGTTTCAACCCGACGACGATTTCCATGAAGGAAAAGTGCCAGAGCGTCATGAACGATTTGGTCTCTTCCAATGAAAATAACGTGGAGTACCTGACGGAATTCATCGACATGCTGTTCGCGCAGAATACTTCTGCCGACACGATTTCGAGTTACGTGGACCGTCTGGAATCGGTCTTGGGAGCCAACCATCCGCAGTCTTTGTATTACCGTCTGCGTTTGGACCTCCTGACGCGGAAAAACCCGAGGGACATTCAGGAATGGCTTAAATCCCACCTTCCGAAACAGGTCAATGATCAAAACGTAAAATTCCTCCACAAGTCCGCGATTGCGCTTGAAAAAGCTGACCAGCTTGAGGCTGCCAAGTCTTTATGGACGCAGTTGACGAACGCCAAACCGGAATACATTCCCCAGTTCCTCCTTTACATTTCCCGCCAGCAGGGATTCACGAAGGCTTTCGCTTACCTTCAGGCCAACGAAGATAAATTCGATCCGAAGGAACAGTTGAATCTGATTTACTCCGCCTGCCGTCACGCTAAAGCGACCGTGACCAAGGATGAGTTCAAACAGATCAATGAGTACGTGAAAGTCCTCTTCCGTGATGATCCGGAAGCGTTGGAAGTTCAAATGTTCAAAGCCCAGATTCTGGAACTTCAGGGAAAATACGACGAAGCGATCGCAATTTACAACGCACTGCTTGAAGAACCGTTTACGACGGCACAGACCGCCAGCATCGAAAACGCGCTGGCGTATCTGCTCGCCCTGACTGGCAAAGACGTGGCCCGTGCCATGGCTTTGATCGACGAAGCCGTTGAAAAATTCCCGAATGATCCGAACCTGCGCGACTCCCGTGCCGTGGTTTATATGCACTCGAAAGAACGAACGAAATCGGATCAGGCAATGACGGACCTCAAAACGGTCGTCGCCGGTGGCAACTCTGGCATGTATCAGTTCCACCTTGCGAAACTTTACCTGAATCGTTCCAATCCCAACGCAGCCAAAATTGCGTTTGAAGAAGCGAAACGTCTGGATCCGTTCCTCTTCCAGAACATCACCAAGCTCGAGGTTCCGAACTTCACCGAGCTGACGAATAACATGGAATGAACCAACCAAACCGCTTTCCCGTCAAACCCGGCGGGAAGGCGGTTTCCTTTAATCTCTGAAGTCAGAAATTCCTGATTTCCCATCCCTCACTTACCTGAAAGGATTTCTATGCCTACTTCCAATCGTCGTGATTTTCTTAAAGTCGGCGCCGCGGCAGCGGTTGCTGCTTCCTCCCTTTCTTCGGTTCCGCGCGTTCATGCGGCTGGTTCGGACACCATTCGCATCGCTTTGATCGGCTGCGGTGGTCGCGGACGCGGTGCGTGCTTCCAGGCACTCAGCACTCAGGAAGGCCCGGTCGAACTCGTCGCCATCGCCGACGCCTTCGAGGATCAGGCCAAAGGTTTCGCGGGAATCCTGAAAGCGGACCCGGAAAAATCCAAGCGCTGCTCCTTCACGGACGACACGATCTTCTCCGGCCTTGACGCATACAAAAAGGCGATAGACTGCCTGCGTCCCGGCGTGGACCTTGCCCTGCTGGTCGCTCCGCCGGCGTTCCGCGCGATGCATTTTGAATACGCGGCCAAACGTGGCGTGCACATTTTCCTCGAAAAACCGTTCGGCGTCGATACGCCCACGATCAAACGCTCCCTGGCCGCCTGGAAAGTCGCGCAGGAAAAGGGCGTGAAAATCATCACGGGGCTGAACAATCGTAAGTACTTCCGCACGGAAGAGACCGTGAAAAAGATCCAGGACGGCGCGATCGGCGACATTTTGGCCTGTTACGTGTACCGTCTGCACGGCCCGTGCCGCTGGAATCCGCGTGACGAGTGGACGCCGCTGCAGAACCAGCTCCGCAACTACAACAGTTTCACCTGGATGTCCGGCTCGCCGTGCGTGGACTGGATGGTGCATAACCTCGACATTTGCAACTGGTGCCGCGGCATGCATCCGACGTGGGTCCAGGGGATGGGCGGACGTCAGTGCCGCACCGAGAAGGACGAGATCCAGGACCACATCGTCTGCGATTACGAGTACCCCGACGGCGTGAAGCTCATCATGCAGGTCCGCCACATTGCGAACACGTGGAACAGTTTCCGCTCGGTGATCCGCGGCTCGAAAGGCATGGCAATCGTCGGTGAAGGAATCGGCGAGCCGAAGATCTTCAAAGGCTACGAAGCCAAGAACGAAGACGTCGTTTGGAAGGCCGAGGCCCCGAAGAATGACTCGTACCAGGAAGAGCACAATCGCCTGGCAAAGATGATCCGCGAAGACCTCCCGTGCGAAGACGTGGAGTTCTGCATCAAGTCCAACTTCACGGGGATCATGGGCCGCATGGCGATGGAATCCGGTCAGGAACTCACGTGGGACACCGCGTGGAACTCGACTTACGAGCTTTGCCCGAACCTGGACGAGCTGAAGTTTGACGGCCCGGGCTACATCATGCCGGACGAAAACGGCAATTACGAGAGCCCGAAGCCTGGAACGACCAAACGATTCTAGGATTTACGGCTTTCGAAAGAATTAAAACTTCAAAACGGGGTGGGGGAGAAAAGGAAACGCAAAGCATTTCAAACGCTTTTTTCTTCCGTCCCTTTCCTTTTTCCCGAGGTTTCTGAAATGCGCTGGTTTCTTCCTTTCTTTTTGCTTTTCGTCTTCATTCCTTTCGCGGCGGCTCAGGAAAGTCCGTACGGCGTGTACGCGGACATTCTGCGCGGCTTTGAAAAGCCGTTTGTCCCGCGAAATCTCGAGCTCATGCGCTCCGCGGGGATCGCCTGGATCCGCTGGGATTGGTACTGGGGCACGGTTCAGAGCGGGCCGGAAGCCCCCATCGACTACGACCTGATCGAATCGACGCTGGATCAGGTCGAGCGGAACGGGCTGAAATCGCTCATCATTCTGGGTTACTCCGTCCCGTGGGCCACGCCCGTCTGCGAGCACCATGACGAGTGGTGCGAGTACGTAAAAAGCGTCGTTTCCCGCTTCCACGGCCGCGTGAAGTACTGGGAGATCTGGAACGAGACCAACATCGAAAGTTTCTGGAGATCCACCCCGGACCCGAAGGCGTATGCGGCCTTTCTGAAATGCACGTACGAGACGATCAAGGCGATCGACCCTGACGCGCAGGTCGTTTACGGCGGTCTGGCCGGCGTCCCGTTCGACTACTACGAGGGGTCGCTGAAAGCCGGAGCGGGGGAGTTTTTTGACGTCATTAATATTCACCCGTACCGGAGCGGGTTGGTGAGCGCGTCCCTCATCCGGCAGTTTCTCGGCGATTTGCAGAGATTTCAGGACCTGACCGTCAAGTACACGGGCAAGAAAAAGCCGCTCTGGATCACGGAAATGGGCTGGGCGACGCCCCCGTCGGCGGGCGACCGATCTGCGGCGCTCATCGACGCGGCGCTGGCGAGCCTCTTTCCGGAGGGCGTGCCGGGCAAAGTCGCGGTCCTTTTCGACCCGCTTTACCCCCCTTCCAACTGCACCGGGCCGGAAGTCTGGCAGGGTCGGCTCAAAACGCCGGTCCAGTGCGAGCCGGTCCTCATCGCCGACCTGAAAACGCTGGATCCCGCGAAAAACCCGGTTCTGATCCTTCCGCCGTCCGAGTCGTTTCCGACGGAAGCGCAGGATGAGATCCGCGAGTACGTCAAAAACGGCGGGACGCTCTGCGCTCTGGGCGGGATCCCGTTCTACTACCGCATGGCTCCGGCCGAGGACGGCATCTGGATCCGCACCGAGTCGGGAAAATCGCTGAATAATCTGCCGCTGGCGCATTCTTTCCGGGTCCACTGGGGCGCGTGGTGGACGGAGGACGGGCTTCCCAAGCACCCCAAACCGGTTTTGGCCCCGGGAAAAGAGGAGGCTCTGAAAAATTACGCCTTCGAAAACATTCACGGCCAGGCGTTTTTCACCGACCAGCTTCTGAAAGACGGCGACTCACTCGAACCGTTCCTCGTCTGGGCCGAGGACCCGACGAAAATCATCGCGGGCCTTTACCGCTTCCGGAGCGACTGGAAGGGGAATATTCTGCTGAACACGGTGCCGGACTCCATCGGAAACGGGAACCGGACGGCCGAACCGTTCCAGGGGATCTACCTCAGCCAGGCGATGCTCCTCGCGATCACCTACGGCGTGGAGGTTTTCTTCCCGTACGAGTTTCAGTCGGTCGAGCAGAGCGATTCGGACCCGGAGCATCATTTCGGCCTGACCCACGCGGACCTCACGCCAAAAACCGGGTTTTTGGCCTACAAAGCTTTGGTCAAAGCGCGTCCAGCTGGCTCGGAGCCGATTCCCGGGGAGCTTTTCTCGGAAAACGGAAACCTCTGCACTCTGAGCTGGAAGCGCCCAGACGGTCAGACGGCGTACGCAATCTGGTCGCCGGGGACGAAAATCACGAAAAACGTCGAGATCTCCGGCGAAGTGACCGACGCTTTCGACTGCCACGGCGAGCCGGTGAAAGTGGAGAAAACCATGACGTTCGGCCAGAAAATCACCTACGTGATTGGGAAGGGGTTGAAGATTCAGTAAAGAGTTTTTCGGGTAAACTCAGCCGTTTTTTCCACCCTCGGGAGGAAAAAATCGTCCCGTAAAGAGTTTAAGGGCCGCGGAGGGAAAAACATTTTGAAAATTGTTTTTCCCCCGGGACCCCCTTTTCAAAAACTTTTTAATATTTCTTTAATTTAATATTTCTTAGTCTTGGACTGCGGCTTTCAGCTCTTCCGCTTTATCCGTCTTTTCCCACGGGAAACCGTCGCGGCCAAAGTGACCGCCGGAAGCCGTCGCGCGGTAAATCGGCCGACGAAGGTCCAGGCACTGGATGATCCCTTTCGGCGTCATCGGGAAGACCTTGCGGATCGCCGCCTCGATCTTGCAAGAGCAGACCTTTTCGCTGCCGTACGTGTTCACGTACACGCTGACCGGCTCCGCGACGCCAATGGCGTAAGCGAGCTGAACTTCGCAGTCGTCAGCCAGACCGGCCGCCACGACGTTTTTCGCGATGTAACGGGCCATGTAAGCCGCCGAGCGGTCCACTTTCGTCGGGTCTTTGCCGGAGAATGCGCCGCCGCCATGGGAGGCCCAGCCGCCGTAAGTATCGACGATGATTTTGCGCCCCGTCAGGCCACAGTCGCCGTGAGGACCACCGACGACGAATTTCCCGGTCGGGTTGATGTGGAATTTAATGTCGCCTTTGTTCAGCTCGGCCGGAATGCACGGCAGGATCACGTTCGGAATGACCCAGTCGGCGATCTCTTGCCGGCTGACGGTCGCGCGGTGCTGCGTGGAAACGACCACGGTCGTGACCTTGATCGGGGTCATACGGTCCGCGTATTCGACCGTGACCTGGCTCTTGGAGTCGGGCAGAAGCCAATCGACCTCACCCTTCTGACGGGCTTCAGTCAGGCGGTTCATGATGCGGTGCGAAAGCGCGATCGGCAGCGGCATCAGTTCCGGGGTCTGCTTGCAGGCGTAACCGAACATCAGGCCCTGGTCGCCAGCGCCGTCTTTGTCCACGCCCAGCGCAATGTCCGGGCTCTGCGTGTCCAGACGGACCTGAACTTCGCATGTATCGCCGCAGAATCCAATGTCGTTGCTGGTGTAGCCGACTTCATTAATGACTTTCCGGGCGACCGCTTCGTAATCAACTTTGGCGGTGGTGGTGATTTCACCGGCAATCACGCACAAGTCAGTCGTGACGAGCGTTTCGCACGCGACGCGGCTTTGCGGGTCCTGCTCGTAAAGAGCGTCCAGAATCCCATCGGAAATATTATCGGCCAGTTTGTCCGGGTGGCCCATGCTAACCGCTTCACTGGTGAAGAGAAAACTTTTCTGCGACACTTTAAGTCTCCTTTGCTTTGGTTCGTTCCCGTCTGTTTCGGGAACAAAACTCTTCTCTAAAAAATTGACGTTAATATTTAATGTGTATTATTATACCAGAAAGCGGCAAATAATTCAAGCCCTTTCAAGGGTTTCTCTACCGATTTTTTCTGGATTCCCACAAAAAAAACAGGCAATTTGGGAAAAATGCTTTTTTTTCTTCGCGGCCACTTGACAAACGGAAGCGGATGCAATAAAATGGAAATTTGAGATGAAATCGACTTTAATCCCGTTTTTCCCCACTCCATTTCCCTTCCTCAAGGAGCTTTTATGAAAAATTTCCTCCCCTTAGTTCTTTTACTCTCCGCAACGTTCGCTTTCGCGGCAGATGAAATCAAAATCAACTACGATGAAGCCCTGGTCCCCGAATACACGCTTCCCGACCCGCTCACGTGCAACGACGGAACCAAAGTCACGACCGTGGAGCAGTGGGAAAAGGTCCGCCGCCCCGAAATTCTGGAGCAGTTCCAGCGTGAAATGTTCGGCCGCCTCCCGAAAGAACTGCGCGAAGCCGGTAACCATCCGGATTTCGTGACGTTCCGCGTTTTTGAGCAGTCCGACGACGCGTACCACGGAAAAGCGATCCGCAAGCAGGTCGAAATCACGTTCAAGTCGCTCACTACGGACGAGACGGTCAAGGCGAACCTCCTGATTTACCTCCCGAAAAACGCGCCGAAGCCGGTCCCGATGTTCGTCGGGTACAATTTCCAGGGAAACCACACGATCACGGACGAACCGGAAGTCGTGCTTTTCCACACGCGCAACTCGCTTGAAAAAGTGGACGAATCCACACTCGAAGGAAAGGGCGCGCGCGGCGGAAGCTCCAGCCGTTGGGATCTGGACCAGATCCTTGACGCCGGCTACGGTCTTGCGACCATCCACTACAATGACGTCGCGTTCGACGGAAACCGCTGCCACGAAACGGGAATCTGCAAACTCTACGGCTTTGCGCACGATGCCGAATCCCGCGAACCCGACGAATGGGGCTCTATCACCGCCTGGGCGTGGGGAATGGGCCGCGTCATGGACTACTTCGAGACCGATCCGCAGATCGACGCCAAACGCGTGGCGGTCATGGGCCACTCGAGACTCGGAAAAACCTCACTCTGGACCGGGGCCTCGGATTCGCGTTTTGCGATCGTGATCTCCAACGACTCCGGCTGCGGCGGAGCCGCTTTGAGCCGCCGCAGTTACGGCGAGACGGTGCACCGGATCAACGTTTCGTTCCCGTTCTGGTTCTGCCTGAACTTCCGCAAGTATAACGAAGACCTTGCCGCCCTGCCGATGGATGAGCACGAGCTGATCGCGCTGATGGCCCCGCGCCCGGTGTACGTCGCCAGCGCTTCGGAAGACAGATGGGCCGACCCGAATGGCGAGTACCAGTCCTGCTTCTTTGCCGTGCCGGTTTACCAGCTTTACGGGACCAAAACCCCGTTCGACGGGCTGGCGGCGCCGAACTGGCCGGGCGCTGAAAACCCGGTCGGAAACATCATCGGCTACCACTGCCGCAAGGGCGGCCATGACGTGCAGTCGTACGACTGGACGCAGTACATCAAGTTCGCGGACAAATATTTCAAATAAAATCAGGTTTTAAAACGAGCTTGCGAGGGTTTTGCCATGCGCGAGGCCCTCGCAATTTTTTCAGAAAGGATCAAAAGAAAAAATGAGCAGCGAACAGAAAATCAATCGCCGCAGCGCTTTGGCCGGTGGTTTGAATCTCGCTTTTGCCGGATTTACCGCCCTGGAAGCGGACTCAGCGGAAGCCCAGGAACGCCGCGCCCGACCGGAACGTGAAGACGTTTGGAAGTACGTCAAGATGGATCCGGCCCGAGTTGCGGAGCTGACGTACGATTCCTACCACCCGTGGGGCTGCACCTATGCAGTGCTCAAAGGCGGGATGAGAGCGTACGTCGAAGTATGCCCGGAAATGGCCGAGACCGTGAAAGCGTTCCCGATCATCGCGATGCGGGCGGGAAAAACCGGCTTTGGCGCGCAGGAGTCTCTTTGCGGGACACTTAACGGCGCGGGAATGTTCATGGGGCTTTTTGTCCCGGATTATGCCGATTTGTGCGCGATGATCGTGAAACTTTCGGAGTATTACCAGAGCACGCCGCAGCCGGTTTTTGTTCCGAAAGACGACAAGCACCCGAACTTCGTTAAAACGATCTCCCCGTCGATGATGTGTAAGGACAGCAAAGGCTTCTGGCTTGAACAGGATCCCTCCGAGGAGCACAAAAAACTTCGTTCTGAACGCTGCATGCGCCTGAGCGCCTCGATGATGGCCAAAACGGTGGAACTGCTCAACGAGTATTTCCAAAATGGCCCCAATGAAGAAGAATGATTTTTCTCCCCTTCCTTCTCATTGGAGAGGGAAGGGAGTAATTCTCCTGAATCTCTTGAGTGGAAAATCTGTTTTCTTTCCGGATCCACTTGTGATTTTACTGTGGAAAAACTCTTGCGTTCATAACAGGCAAAAAGCTGAAAATCTTAAACCATCACAAGTCACGAAATTTCCAACATTTTCATGACATAAAAATCACAATTTATAAACGTTCAAAATCCTGTCATCGTTTCCTGTAACTCTTGATATTTCAACAGGTTACCAATTAGTAAAAATCTTAAATTGCACATTTCCAGCTTCTTTCAGATACTAATAAAATTTTAAATAATTGAATATTAGTTTCCAGCCACCAACTTGAAACTCTTTGGGGAAACATCGAGATTCATCTCTTCAATCTGAACGTTAAATAATAATTTTCATTTAGTAATATTTATTTAATTGTCAAATCTCTCAAATTCTCTAATTTTCCATAGAATGAAATCTATGTAGAAAATTTTCTATGGTTTTGAGATTTGATCCGGTCGCTACTTCTGATAAATCTGCCTGGATTTTGAAATTTTCGGAATCATTTTGGGGATGAGGTCTTGAAAAAGAAGTCATTTGTGGTATAATTGGTCAAAAATGTATATTTCCTTTTAAATGCAGGAGTTTTTTTCATGAAAGCCATTTGCACTCAAAACGTCCTTTCCGCTTCGTTTGGTTTAACTTTTTTAGGGGCCAAAACGCAATCTCCAAAACCCATTCTGCGCAACGTCAAGATGGAAGCGCAGGGGAACGAAATTATTCTTTATGCGACGGACATGGAATCGGGGATCCGTACTTCTTTTCCTTGTGACCAGATTTTAGAGCCGGGCTGCGTCATTCTTCCTCCCAAAGTCGGCGATGTGCTGCGGGATTCCCGGGCGGAAATGCTGACCATTGAAAGTGACGGGAACAAAGTGGTCATTTCGGGTGACGGACGTTTCTCGTTCACGACGGAAGACGCTGAGGAATTTCCAGGAACTCCGTCCTTTGATGAAACCAGTTACATCGTGACGAAAGCCCGCTACGTTAAAGAAGCGATCAAGCGCACCCAGTTCGCAACGGAAATGGAGAATGGCCGCTACGCTCTGGGGGGAGTTCTGATGGATTATCGGAATGGGAAACTGAATTTCGTCTCTACGGACGGAAGACGCATGGCCGTCCAGGAAATCGAGGCGTCGGTTCAGGGAGAATTTCCGGAGCAGAAAATCGCCATCGCGACGAAAAACTCACTGCTTCAGCTTGACAAACTTTTGAATCGGCCGGATGATGACATTTTTATCGCGCTGCTGGATAATTCGTTTAAGGTTCAGACGGAGGGATTGTTCTATTATGCCGCGCTTCTTGAGGGACGTTTCCCGGATTGGAGCATGGGCATCAACCAGCTTCGCGATCCGAAAACCATCGAACTTCCGATCGAGAATTTCGATCACTGCCTGCGCCGTGCGTCGGTTTGTACTGACTCGACCAATCCGGGCATCGTCATGGAAATTGGGGACGGCAAAATGCAGTTCTGGTCGGTGCTTGGAACGGACGAGGCCGATGATTTGGCGTTCGCGATCGATTATCAGGACGAACCCATTACGCTGAAACTCAACGGAAAGTTCCTTGGGGATTTCCTCAAAACGCTCTCGACGGATACGGTCGTGAAAATGAGTTTTGTGGATGCCCGCTCTGGAGTTCTGTTCCAGACCAACGACGGCTACCGGTACCTGGTCATGCCGATGCATCTCGACCGCAAACGTCCGTCCGCTCAGGGAGAATCGGATGTTTGAGCCGGATCCCCAAAAAAACACCGCGCCTTCTTCGCTTGGGGACATTTTGAGCGGGCTGGTTTCCCAGTTCGGGATCGGCCGGAAACGGGAAGAAAATGAGCTCGAGGACGCCTGGAAAGAATCGGTCGGCGAGCTGGCGGAGTACACCTCGGTCGGAGCGATCCGCCGCGGCGTGCTGGAAATCCGCGTGACCGATGCGATTTTCGCTCAGGAACTGCTTTTCCGAAAGACGGAACTGCTGCGGGCGTTGCAGGAACGGTTCCCTGATGAGAAACTGACCGATTTGAGATTTAAGACCGGGAATTGATTTGCGAGTTTTTGATCATAGGAGTTTTTTCATGCCTTCCATTTTGATTACCGGCGGGGCCGGATTCATCGGCTCCAATTTCGTTCACCAGTGGCTCGCTGAGGAAACTCTCGACGTGGTGGTCCTCGATAAACTGACGTACGCGGGAAATTATGACTCCCTAGCTCCTTTGACCCAAAATCCCGCCACGAAGGACCGCTTCACTTTCGTCCAGGGCGACATTTGCGACGCGGCGTGTGTTGGGGAGATCCTCCGGCATTACAATGTGGAAAAAGTCGTTCATTTCGCGGCCGAGTCGCACGTGGACCGTTCGATCGACGGTCCCGCGGTCTTTGTGCAGACGAACGTTCTGGGGACTTTCGTCCTGCTGGAGGAGTGCCGCAAGTACTGGAAGGAACTGACCCCGGAAGCGCAGAAAGAGTTCCGTTTCCTGCACGTTTCGACGGACGAGGTTTACGGCTCGCTCGGCGAAACGGGCAAATTCCACGAAACGACGCCGTACGACCCGCGCTCTCCGTACTCGGCCAGCAAAGCGTCGAGCGATTTCTTCGTGAACGCTTACTTCCACACGTACGGCCTGCCGGTCGTGACGACGAACTGCTCGAACAATTACGGCCCGTTCCAGTTCCCGGAAAAGCTGATCCCGCTGATGATTTTGAACTGCCTCGAAGGGAAAACGCTCCCGGTTTACGGCGACGGACTGAACATTCGGGACTGGCTTTTCGTAGAGGATCATTGCGCAGCGATCCGGACGGTCCTGAAAAAAGGCGCTCTGGGCGAGTCGTACAATCTGGGCGGAAACTGCGAGGCGACGAACATTCACATCGTGAAGACGATTTGTGCTCTGGTGGACCGTCTGGCACCGGAATACGGGCGTGAAGTCCCGCAAAGTCCGTGCGAAAGCCTGATCACGTACGTGAAAGACCGCCCGGGCCACGACCGCCGCTACGCGATGGACATTTCGAAGGTCCAGACCGAGATGGGCTGGAGCCCCGCCATGACGTTTGAAGAGGGAATGGAGAAAACCGTCCGCTGGTACCTGGAAAATCAGGCGTGGTGCGACGCGATCACGCAGGGGCGCTACCAGCGCCAGCGGCTTGGAAACGGCTGAGAAGAAAGGAAACCAGACCATGAGCACGACGAAAGGGATCATACTGGCCGGCGGAGCGGGGACCCGGCTTCACCCCATGACGCAGGCCGTCAGCAAGCAGCTCCTCCCTGTGTACGACAAACCGATGGTTTACTACCCGCTTTCCGTCCTGATGCTGGCGGGGATCCGGGACATTCTGGTCATCACGACGCCGGAAGACCAGCCCGCGTTTCAGCGGCTCCTGCGTGATGGCTCGCAGTGGGGGATCAATCTTTCGTACGTCGTTCAGCCCCGGCCGGAAGGGCTCGCGCAGGCGTTCATCCTCGGGCGGGATTTCGTCGGGAACGACCCGGTTTCCCTGATTTTGGGCGATAATATTTTTTACGGCCAGGGCTTTCAAAAGATGCTCGCCAAGGCCGCGGCGCAGGAAAAGGGTGCGACGGTTTTCGCCTACCAGGTCCGCGACCCGCAGCGGTACGGCGTGGTCGATTTCGACGAGCAGGGCAAGGCGCTGCACATCGAGGAGAAGCCGAAAAATCCGCGTTCCAATTTTGCCGTGACCGGTTTGTACTTTTACGATAATTCGGTCCTTGACATTGCGCTGGACCTCAAGCCCTCACCGCGAGGCGAGCTTGAAATTACCGACGTGAACCGCGTGTACCTCGAACGTGGCGAGCTGAACGTCTGCATTTTCAGCCGCGGCTTTGCCTGGCTCGATACGGGAACGCCCGAGTCGCTTTTGCAGGCCTCCAACTTCATGGAAACGATTGACCACCGGCAGGGCCTCAAGGTCGCGTGCCTCGAAGAAATTGCGCTGGACCGCGGGTTTATTTCACTGGAGGAATTCACGAAGCTGGCCAACGCGGCGAATAACGAATACTGCACGTACCTGAAGCGCGTGCTTGAATGGAGATAAAAGTTTTCCACATTTCATAACCAATCAACCATGAACGAATCCACGATCGAAGGGGTTTTGATCACCCCGTTGAAAAAATACACAGACCATCGCGGCTGGCTTTCTGAGATTTTCCGCGACGATGAACTTCCTGAAGGAATTCGCCCCGCAATGTCGTACGTGAGTGAAACGCTTCCGGGCGTCGCTCGTGGGCCGCATGAGCATCGCACCCAGACCGACATTTTCGTCTTTCTCGGGCCTGGAACTTTTCGTCTTTACCTCTGGGACGCCCGCAAGGACTCCCCGACTTTCGGCGTGAAAATGACGGCGGACGTTGGTGTGGAAAACCCGGTGCGCGCGATCATTCCTCCGGGAGTGGTGCACGCTTACCGCTGCATCAGCGAAACGCCGGGGTGGTGTATTAATCTCCCCGACAAACTGTACGCGGGGTGGGGAAAGAAGGACCCGGTGGATGAAATCCGCCACGAAGATGAAGCGAACAGCGTGTACCAGCTTGACTGATTAGGGATTGGCATGAAAAGAGTCGGGATTTATCAGAAAGACTTGGGAAAAACAGGCTGGCCGGATCGCTGGGTGAATTCTATTGCGCAGATCCTCTCAGAGAATGCTGAGGTGGAAATCGTTCATCATAATCCGGAGTTGGACCCGAAAGAATACGGGGAAGCTCTAGGGGTAGATTTTTCCCGGATCATGTTTCGAGCGGTTCCTGTTCCTGAATGGCCCGATCATGCGGACCTCCAGGCCAGGAGGACTTTGAAACAGGAGTCCAATTTCTGCCGGGAATACAGCGAGCCGTATGATCTTTTCCTGGTTTTGAGCAACGAGCCGCCGTTTTTTTCGCACGCCAAAAGAAATATTCTGCTGACTCCTTTTCCAAAATCCACGTTTGAGGAATACTACGGTCATAATCAGACAGAGTGGGAACAAAAAGGCTTTTTCTCACGTTGGTGGCTGAAAAAATACCATTATTTGGAGTGGCGTGCCCGTTTCGCGTCTTACCAGACGATTCTTTGCCCGTCCCAGTTTTCTCGTGAGTGGTGCTGGAATCGCTGGCAGTTAATGTCGCAGGTGCTTTTCCCGCTGCCGCGTACCGATTTTATTCCTGCGGAGGAAAAAGAGCCGTTGATCGTATCGGTGGGAGATTTTTCCGCAAAAAACAAAAACCGGCAGGACTTGCTCATCAATGCGTTCCAGGAATTTTACGACCGAATGATCGTCCGGTTTGACCTGGATGAAGACTGGCGCCTTTGTCTGATAGGAAACTGCTCCGGTTCACCCGAGGATCTGGCTTTTGTGGAAAAACTCCGTCGCAAGGCATACGGGTACCCCATAGAAATCCAGACGAATGTGGACTTTCAGACTCTTAAAAACACGATGTCGCGGGCCACTTTTTTCTGGTCGGCGAATGGGTACGCTTTGAATGAAAATGACGCGCCGGACAGGGTAGAGCCTTTCGTGATGACGACACTGGAAGCGCAGATCTCGGGAGCCATTCCGATGATTTTCCACACGGGAAGCGCTGCGGAGGTGATCCACCACGGGATGAACGGATTCCTTTGGAGTAATTTCCGTGAACTGGTCGATATGACGACCGCGATATTGATCGAAAAGAAGATTTTGCCGTTCCTGGAGACGGGAGCGATCAAAAACGCTGAAAACTTTAACGAGACGGCGTTTCGGGAAAACCTGAAAAAATTCATTTAAGGAAAAATAAAATGCTGGAGTATCGATTGGGCCAGGCCCTTCCTTTCCATTTGATGAATGGCGAACCGGCGCGCGAGTCGGGCATCGCGGTCCTGAAAAGTGACGGTGAGACGCTTTTTCTCACGGCCGTCATGACGGACTCGGATATTTTCAACCGTGCGGAGAAAAACAACGAGGAAACCTGGAAAACAGGCGACGCCCTGGAATTCTTCTTTCAGCCTGCGGGCCGACTGGATTACTACGAGCTGCACGTCACGCCGAACATGAAGACGCTGCAGCTCCACATTCCGCGCGTGGAACTTTTGAGGAAGATCCCGTTCGAGGATAAATTCTTCGAGTCGGGCTTCAAGTACTCGGTGGACGTTCAGAACGGGCAGTGGACCGGCCGGATGGAAATCCCGCTCGCGGCGCTCGGGAACGCGAAGCTCATCGGGAGCCGCTTTACGGTTTCACGCTACAACTACAACAAACAGTGGGGTGACACGCCCGAGATGAGCACGATCTCCCTGTTCGCGAACGGAACGTTCCACAGTCCGGACGAATGGTTTACGATCCGGGATGAGTGATTCTTTGGAGTATAGATTACTATGTTTAAGAAAATCCTGACGAAATACCTTCTCATTTGGCTTACGCTTACATGTATTCTGGCGTACTATTGGCCGCGGTTAGTTACGGGCTTCGACCCGTTCGTTCTGCCGCCGATCGACTGCCACTGGTTCAAGATCAGCGCGGCGGAGATTTACATCTCGGTCACGATGCTGATGATCGGCTCGCTGCTTCCCGTGGATGAACTCCGGGCCGTGGCGAAGCATTGGACGCAAATCGTCAGTGGAACGGCCGTCCAGTACATCACTATGCCGCTGCTGGCGTTCATAAGCGCCTGCATTTTTCATCTGAGCGGCCCGTATTTTATTGGGATCATGCTCGTCGGGTGCGTGCCGGGCGCGATGGCCTCCAACATGCTGGTGATGATCGCCCGGGGGAACGTGAGCTACTCGGTGGGTCTGACCACCTCCGCGACGCTCCTTTCACCTGCGGTCGTGCCGGTGACGCTTTATCTGGCGATTTCCGTTCTAGGCCCTCATTTTGGCTGTACGGACAGCGTGAACCAAAGCTACTTCAATTCCCAAGTGGTGATCGACATGGCAAAAACCCTCCTCCTGACGGTCGTATTGCCGGTCGGGATCGGTTTTTCCCTCGCACGTGTGTCGAAGAGGTGGCACGCATTTTCGCAGATGTTCGGTGAAATCGTGGCCAATCTGGTCATCATCATGATCATCGCCAGCGTCGTGGCGGGAAACCGCGGCCGGGAATTTCCGGTCCAGATGATCGCGCCGTTGATTCTCCTGAACTTCGGCGGCTTTTTGGCCGGATGGATCGGCGGAAAGTACATTCTTCGGCTGGACATTAAAAAGGCCTGCGCCCTGATGATCGAAATTGGGATGCAGAACGCCGGCCTCGGGGTGATGCTCGCGGGCATTTACTTCGGGACCCAGCCACAGGTTGCGATGTGCTGCGCCATGTTCACGTTCGGCTGCATGTTTACGGGGATCGTGCTCGTGCAGATCACCCGGGTCCTGATGGACCGCTGGGGCGTGGAATAATCAATAAAAATTTGACGCAAATTTTCTTGAAAATCGGGGGGACTTTTTTGCCCCCCCTTGCGTTTGAGCTCCCCGGGTGCTAAAATAGAAATCTCAACGAGATCCTGCCCTCTTTTTCCTCTTTTTTCCGAAAGGACCCACCATGAAACGAAGAGATTTTATGAAACTCCCTGCCGTTGGCTTCGCGCTTGGTTTGACGGGCTATTCTTGCGCCGGAGAACTGGATGAAGACGTTCAGGAGACCGACGTCCAGTGGACCGGCCGGCAGCAGATCCGGAACATGCACGACTTTCAGGCGCCGCCGTGCCTCCCGCTGCGCGTCGGGTACATCGGGCTCGGAAACCGCGGGTTTGCGTCCCTTCAGCGGCTCGCCAAAATGCAGGGCGTGGAGATCCGGGCCATCGCGGACTGCTACGAGTACCCGATCCGTCGGGCGCAGGACTTTCTGAAAAGCCGAAATCTTCCGGAAGCGGCCGAATATTTCTCGTCGAAGGAGTCCTGGAAAGACCTTTGCGCCCGGGATGATCTGGACGTGATCTACGTCACGACCCCGCCGTATCTGCACGCGGAAATGGCCGTTCACGCGATGCTTGCCGGGAAGCACGCCGCCACGGAGGTCCCCATGGCGCAGACGCTGCGGGACTGTATCCGGCTGGTCGATACTTCCGAGAAGACCGGGAAGCACTGCTTCATCCTCGAAAACTGCGTGTACGATTTCTTCGAGTCCATGACGATCAACATGGCACAGCAAGGTTTCTTCGGCGAGATCATTCATGGGGAAGGCGCGTACTGCCACTGCGGCGGCACCGGCTCGGTACTCCAACACAAACCCATGCCGCCGCTTTCCGAGGAGGCTTCGCCGTACTACCAACACCGGCTGAAACTCATTCGCGGAAACGCCTACCCGACTCACGGTTTCGGACCGATCTGCAAAGCGATGGGGATTCTGACCGGCGACCGCATCGAGTACCTCTCCTCGGTCGAGACGGACGATTTCGTTGTGGGGAAGACCCTCGCGGAAATGATCGAAAAGACGAATGACCCATACTACAAACAGTTTGCCGGGAAAACCTACGGCGGCGGGAATTCGAGCATCATGAGGACCGCCAACGGCAAGACGATCTGCCTCGACTACCACACGTCGGTCGGCCGGCCGTATTCGCGCGTTCATCTCCTTTCCGGGACCAAGGCTTTCTGCCAGAAAAACCCCACGCCGCTGATCTCGATCGGGAACGATCAGCCCGTCTCGGAGGAAAAAATGGCCGAGCTGCAAAAAGAGTACGCACCGGAACTTCACGTGCACATTGGGGAACTCGCCAAGAAATTCGGCGGCCACGGCGGCATGGATTTCATTGAGGACTGGCGTTTCGTCAACTGCCTCCAGAACGGCCTGGCGCCGGATTTCGACGTGTACGACGCGGCCCTGTGGAGCTGCATCACGCCGCTGAGTTTCTGGTCGGTTACGCATCGGTCCAACTCGATCGACGTGCCAGACTTCACGTGCGGCGCGTGGAAGACGAACAAGCCGATCGACCTGAGCCTGAGAAACGGCGGGAAGAATACGGAGATGATTTGAGAAACCGTCAATAAAAAACCCCAATATTCAACGCGAATATTGGGGTTTTGTTTTTTTTGCTTTCAAACCGGAACTACTTGTTCCACCACCAGCCGTTTTCCGGAAGCGGAGCGTCTTTCTGCGCCTGCGCGACGTTTTCGTCGGAGTCGGAAATCAGGTTTTCTTTCTCAAGCGCACGTTTGGCGAAAATCTCCACGCCGCCGCCGATCGGGGTGGTCAGCGTATTACCGCGCCAGATCGCGTTCACGGCCGATTCGACGAATTCCGGCGCACGCTCGGTTTCGACGCGGAATTTCTCTTCATTTCCGAAGTAAACCAGATTCCAGCCCAGCTTTTCGTAGGCTTTGGTTTCCTGCAGGAAGGCCGCAACGACGGCCAGGTCGATCATGTTCCGAAGCTCAGCGTAAACCGGAACGGCGGCCGCGATTTTATCGTAATTCTTCGTGAAGCTCTGCGTGAATTTCTTCGACGCGCTGTCCGAACTGGCCACCTGTTTACGTGAACCGTCTGAAGTGACCATTTCATCGGCACCGACGAGTTTCACACTCTTGCCTTCCAGGCCCATCGCCAGTTTGTCGGGGCTCATGCGAACGCGCGTGTAGTCCGGCACGAAGTACCAGCGGAAGAGGGCGTTTTTCGAAACCGTTCCCGGGCTGACCGAGGCGACAAACGATTTCATGCCTTTGACCGGGATATTTTCAAGGCCGATCCCCATGAGCTTCATGCGGTAGTCGGCTTCCACCAGAACCCGCGCGAAGTGGGTCTGATTGCTCACGCCCGTGACGGAAACTTTCTGGAGGCCCAGCGCTTCGCGGGAACCGTTGACGATCATCTGCGTCATGTTCGGCGTCGCGGTGGAGCCGATGCTCTGACGGAATTTCTGGAGGCGCGCAAGCCCTTCCTGCGTCGGGTCAATAGAGCAGCCGATCACGTTGGCGGCTTTGGAACCGGGCGCGTAGGCACGCATCGCGGTGACCAGATCTTCCAGACGAATGACGGGTTTCCCGGTGGTCAAACCAACGACGCGGCCGGAAATGTCTTTGTACCAGCCTTCCGCCGGACCGACCAGAACCACGTCACCCGATTCAGGGTAAACGAAAACGTAATCAATGCGCTGAAGCCCCGCCATGTAACGGACTTCGTCGGTCAGGATCCCGTTATTCTTGGCGATTTCGCTTTCCAGACGAGTCAGCGAGACCGCACGGGCGGGATTGAACTCACGCAGATCCTGCGCGATTCCCTCGGAAGCGTTCATCTTGCGAAGATTGAGCGACGGATCCACCCACGTCTGCATTTTCAGAACGTTCTGGGCATCGATTTCCACACCTGCGTAGTTTTGATTATTTTGTGCGGAAGCCGTAAACGAAAGCATCAGCATATAAACGAAAATCAAAACCGGCAGAAAACTGCGTTTCAGCACCTGCGTGTAGGAAAGCATGGTTTATTTCTCCTGAATTTTAAAATTCATGTTCGTAAAGCCCGGCAGTGCGAAAAGTACAGCACGGGTCTATTTCAGTATATTCGTTTTTATCGTCACTTCGGGCGGGAGTCGAAAAATTTTATTCCGGCCAAATTGGGGAGTTTTACGGAAAAGAACGCACCAAAGCCCGAACAAAACGCACGACCCGCAAAATCGGCAGAAAAAGACCAATGACCGGCGTTTTTCAGGGGTTTCGTTTGGCGTTTTCTTACATTTTCCACAGGCTTTCGACGTCCGGCGGCGTGACGTTGAAGTACTCGTAAAGCCCTGGAATGTTCCAAAACATCAGCACGATAAAAACCGCCATGCAGAGCACCAGGTAAACCATCAGCCCCTTTTCGCGGTACAAATGCTCCGGATTCTGCACCGCGCTGTTCGGTTTCAGCCCGACGTACAGGTAGTAACCGTAAAAACCGGCGAGCAGCGGGAAACTCAAAATCAGCTCCAGCCGGTAACGCACAATAAAAACGCCAAGGAAAAGCGCACTGGCGACGGCGTACACGAACATGCTGATGAGCAGGCTTTCCTCCGTGTACCACCGAAACGATTTCCGGTACGCGGCCGCACGTTCCGGATCGTTGATCCAGCGGTACTCCGCGAAACGTTTCGTGGCCATGAAAAACGCGCCGACCATCCAGTACGAGATCAGCAGCGAAAGCGGCGGAACTTGGTCCGGCAGGATGAGGTACCAGCCGAGTAACAGGCGCAGCGGATTATTCACCGATTCGCTCAGGACGTCCAGGTAGATCCACTCTTTGGTGCGGATCGGCGGAACATTATAAAGGACCCCCATCACAAGCAGCGCCAGCCCCGAGTAAAAAAACGGCTGGTTCAGCTTCCAGGAGATCGCCAGCCCCACGGCACCCAGCAGGATCCACTCCACGTACGCGATCGGAAGTTTCACTTTACCGGAAGGGATCGGGCGGTGGCATTTGGAGGGGTGCGAGCGGTCGGTCGGCGCGTCGAGAATTTCGTTGATCACGTAATTGCTTGACGCGATAAGGCAAACAGCCGCCAGCCCGATCAAAATGGTTTTCCCGCACGCGAGCATAAGCTCCGGGGAATGAAAAAGTTCCGGACGGTAAAAAAGCGCCAAAACGACACCGAAAAGCATGAAAACGTTTTTGAACCAGTGGTCCGGGCGCGCGATTTGTATGTAAGGAAACACGAATTAATACTAATAAAATGGGTTTGAGGAGGAGAACAAAGGAAGGATCTTTTTTAAAATCGTTCCTTGATATTACACTTAATACATTCATTATACATCAGACCTTTAAAACCGTGTAAGAAATTTCCAAAAAAAGTTAAAATATTTCAGCTTTTCTGATTTCCAAACCGCAAAAATCTTTAAAAAATTCCGCTCTACCACCTTTACAAAACCTTAAAAATCGGGTACAATAAAAGCAAGTTTTTTTATTCCTTTAAATAATATTAAGGTGTAATTCATGGCCACTGATTTGAATCCTGAATCCACTCCCTCTTCCGAATATGGCGCGGATCAAATCGCTCACCTGAGCGACCTCGAGCACGTGCGCAAACGCCCCAGCATGTACATTGCCGATACGACGACGCGCGGGCTTCATCACCTCGTATACGAAGTGGTCGATAATTCGATCGATGAAGTGATGGCCGGCTACGCGACGTTCGTGAACGTCACGATCAACACGGACGGCTCGATCACCGTCGAGGATAACGGGCGCGGGATCCCGGTCGAGATCTTCCCTGAACTCGGCATTTCGACGCTGGAAGGGGTCATGACCATCCTCAAATTCGGCGGAAAATTCGGGAACGGCGCGTACACCACCTCCGGCGGTCTGCACGGGGTCGGCGTCACGGTCGTGAATTTCCTCTCCGAGTGGTGCACCTGCCAGGTCTGCCGCGACGGTTACGTCTGGCAGCAGGAATACGAGCGCGGCGTCCCGACCGGCGGCGTCGAGAAAATCGGAAAATCCTCCTCTACCGGCACGAAAACCACATTCAAGCCGGATTGCGAGATCTTCCCGGACATTAAATTCCAGTACGGGACGCTTCACCGCCGCCTGCAGGAACTGGCGTTCCTGAACAAAGGCGTGAGGATCAATTTCAAGGATAATCGAACCGGGGATTCGGACTCGTTCTACTTCGAACGCGGGATCGTGGAGTTCGTCGAGTACCTGAACCGCGGCACGACGCCGATCCATCAGGACGTCATTAATATTAAGGGCGAACAGGATAAAGTGCAGTGGGACATTGCGCTCCAGTACACCGACGAGTACACCGAGAATATTCACTCCTACGTCAATAATATTAATACGATCGAAGGCGGAACGCACGTTTCCGGTTTCCGCTCCGCTTTGACCCGGTCCATGAACCGCTACGGAGCGAGGGAGGACCTTTTCAAGAAAGTGACGCCCTCCGGCGACGACTTCCGCGAAGGGCTGACGGTCGTGATCTCCCTGCGCGTTCCGTCCCCCCAGTTCGAAGGCCAGACCAAAACGAAGCTGGGAAACAGTGAAGTCGAAAAAATCATCGGCAGCGCGGTTTACGAATCGATGATGGACTATTTCGAACATCATCCGGAAAATGCCCGCGCGCTGATCCAGAAAAGTCTTTTGGCAGCCGATGCCCGCGAAGCCGCCATTCGGGCGCGCAAAGCGGTCCGGGAGCGCAAGGAGGTGCTCTCCGGCGGCAGCCTGCCGGGCAAACTGCTCGACTGCACGAGCCGCGACTACGAAAAGTGCGAGCTGTACCTGGTCGAGGGTGACTCCGCCGGCGGGACGGCCGAAGGCGGACGTATGCGCGAGTTCCAGGCCATTCTGCCCCTGCGCGGAAAAATCATCAACGCCTACAAAGCCCGCGAGGATAAAGTCCTGGCGAATCAAGAAGTCCGGAGCATGATCTCCGCCATCGGGACCGGGTTTGGCGACGATATCAACCTCGACAAACGGCGCTACAACAAAATCATCATCATGACCGATGCCGACGTCGATGGTTCCCACATCCGGACGCTCCTGCTAACGTTCTTCTACCGCCAGATGTACGACCTGATCAAAGGCGGTTTCGTGTACGTCGCGCAGCCGCCGCTCTTCCGCATCACGCAGAAGAAAAAGGTTTCTTACGTCCAGACCGACGAGGAACTGAAATCGATGCTCCTGACCAACGGCCTGAAAGATTCCGTGTTCGATCCAATGGACGGCCGGATCCTGGAAGGGGAGTCGCTCGAAAAACTGACGAAGATCCTCGGCGCGATGGAAGAACCGATCAACACGCTCGAACGCCGCGGCATCAGCCTGAAAAGCCACGCGCTGCTTCAGGACCCGGTGACGGCGCGTCTGCCGGTCCTCCACGCCTTCATTGGGACGCAGGAATTCTGGTTCCTGGATCACGCCGCGGTGGAAAAATTTGCCGAGCAGTATGAGCAGGAGCACCAGGTCGAGCTGAACGTCCACTACGGGACCAGCCTCAAAATCGACGCGGAAGAGGCCCAGGCCGAAGAAGAGGGCGCCCTGAAAAAGATCGATCTGCCGGTCGTCGAGATCCACGAAGTGCGCTCGCTCAACAAGCAGCTCGTTGCTTTGAGGGCGATGGGCTTCGAGATCGACTCGCTGATCCCGCAGCAGCGTACGGGTCTGGAAGGAAGCCGCTACGAACTGCGCTACGGCGACAGCAAAGTGGGACTGGACGACCTGCGCGGCCTTCTGCCCGCCATCCGCAACGCCGGGAGCAAAGGGATCCAGGTCAGCCGCTTCAAAGGGCTGGGCGAAATGGACGCGGAAGAGATTCGTGACACGACGCTGGACCCGGCTCAGCGCACGATGGTTCAGGTGAAACTGGAAGATGCGGCCGCTGCCGATGATCTGTTCCGGATCCTCATGGGCGAAAGTGTGGAACCGAGACGTGAGTTTATCGAGAAGTACGCGCTGGATGTGACGAATCTGGACGTTTGATCTCCCGTCGTGTCCAGAGAGGGGGATCGGAAAACGTTTTTAAAATTTTTTCCTGTTTCCTCAGACGAATGAAAAACCGGACCGGATTTCAAAGAGTCCGCGAAAAAATTTTTTAACGAGGGTCTCATCAGGAATGAGGTCCTCTTATTTTTTGTATCTTTCCTGGAATTTTCTGAAAATTCTCTAAATTTGAACTCATTATACTATACCAAATTTCCCTAAAAACCGATACAAAAGACAAATCCTGATTTTATATTAAAAAAGGACCATTTGTTTTAGGAAAGGAAGTCTGAACTCGATGTGATTTGACTAAGCCGGATAATTAAAATAAGTTTCACTGCTTATCCCGGAGAAAATTTGATTCAAGATATGCCTAATTTATGTATTTTAACCCTTTAAAAAGGTTAAAAGGAAATATTTTAGGAAAATTTGAGAAAAATTTTGATAAAGTGGTGGAATTTGTCAAAAGACGGTGTATAATAGAAATAGGCAAATTGTTTTCGCTAAGGAAAATATATAAATTTCCTGTTTTACTTCAAGGAATATTATAATTTTTGCCGAAAAATAATTTGAGTATTTGTCGATTCGTATTTCTGGATGAAATAGGAAGTCGAGTTCATGTCCATGGAGGATGTAAAATGAAAAAAGTGTTGGGATTATCGATATCAGCGATACTCCTGCTCGCACTGATGTGCGTTTCTCCAGTTCAAGCGAGATACTGCGGTGCCATGCGTTGCTGCTGCTGCCCAACGGTTTGCCCACAGTATAATTGCGTGAAGTACGAGTGCCACACGGTCATGAAAACATGCCGTAAGGTCGTCTGGGAAAAGCAGGAATTCACCTGTTATCGCAATGTAACTGAGCGTATTTGTGTTCCGAAAACGATCACTTGTACGAAAATGGTTCCTGAAACGTGCTACCGTGATGTGACCTATACGGTCCAGAAGCCGGTTTGGGAAAACTGCTACCAAACGATTAACTACACGGTCCAACGGCCGGTCTGGGAGACCTGCACGAAGAACGTGGTTTATACTTGTATGCGTCCGGTGTGGGAGTGCCGTCAGCGCACCGTCCAGTACACGGTCCAGAAACCGGTTTGGGAATGCCGCCAGCGTACCTACACGGTCATGAAACCGGTGTGGGAGTGCCGTCAGCGCACCGTCCAGTACACGGTCCAGAAACCGTGCTGGGAGATTCGTACCCGCCAGGTTCCTTATACGGTTTGCGTTCCGTGCTATGAAACGCGTCAGCGTTGCTACACGGTCCAGAAGCCGGTTTGGGAATGCCGTCAGCGCACCTACACCGTGAACGTTCCGTGCTATGAAACGCGCCAGCGTACCTACACCGTGATGAAACCGTGCTGGGAATGCCGTCAGCGTACTGTCCAGTACACGGTCCAGAAGCCGTGCTGGGAAACCCGCTGCCGTCAGGTCCAGTACACCGTGTGCAAGCCGGTCTGCGAACAGCGCCAGCGCACCTACACGGTTTGCGTTCCGGTTACCGAATGCGTTCAGAAGCAGTACACCAAAACGGTTTACCGCCGCGTTCAGGAACAGCGTTGCCGCCAGATTGCTTACACCGTGTGCAAACCGGTTTGCGAACAGCGTCAGCGTGAGATTTGCTGCCGTACGTGGACGACCGTCCAGGAACAGCGTACCCGTGTTTGCCGTCAGGTCACCTGGCAGCCGGTCACGGAATGCCGTACGGTCAAGTGCTGCAGTGGCCACTGGGTTACGAAATGCGTCCCGGATCCGTGCAATCCGTGCTGCATGCGTGCAGTGCGCTGCTGGGTCCCGCAGGTTTGCGAGAAGCAGATCCAGTGCACGAAGATGGTTCCTTGCGTGAAAGAAGTCTGCGTGCCTTACACCGTGTGCAAACGTGTTCCGCAGGTTTGCAAAAAGGTCGTGACCTACAACGTGACCCGCTGGGTCCGTGAGTGCTGCACCAAGACGGTTCCTTACACCGTTTGCAAGATGGTTCCCGAATGCGTCACTTGCACGTACACCTGCCCGGTGACCCGTATGGTCCCGCAGACCCGTACCTGCACGTACACCGTGACGAAGATGGTCCCGCAGGTCTGCACCCGTACTTGCTACTACAACGTGTGCAAGATGGTTCCGGAAGTCCGCACTTGCGTCCAGAATTATCGCGTCTGCAAGATGGTCCCGGAAACCCGCGTCTGCACCTACCGCGTGTGCAAGATGGTTCCTCAGACCCGTGTTTGCAACTACAAAGTCTGCAAGATGGTCCCGGAAACCCGCGTCTGCACCTACCGCGTGTGCAAGATGGTCCCGCAGACCCGCATCCGTACCTGCCAGTATAAAGTGTGCAAGATGGTCCCGGAAGTCCGCACCTGCGTCCAGAACTACAAAGTGTGCAAGATGGTCCCGGAAACCCGTTGCTGCACCTATAAAGTGTGCAAGATGGTCCCGGAAGTCCGCACCTGCGTTCAGAACTACCGCGTCTGCAAGATGGTTCCGGAAACCCACTGCAAGCAGGTTTGCTACCGTGTCTGCAAGATGGTTTGCGAACAGCGTCAGCGTACGGTTTGCCGCAAGGTCTGCAAGATGGTTTGCGAACAGCGCTGCTGCAAAGTTCCGTACACTGTCTGCAAGCCGGTCCAGTACTGCCGCACGATCAACGAAATCCAGTGCGTGACCAAGCAGGTTCCGTACACGGTTTCCCGCTGCGTGCCGAAAGTCTGCTGCGTCCAGGTCCCGGTTCAGGTTAGAGTTCCCGTGTGCCCGGTTTGTCCTCCATGCCCTCCGGCCACGACTGCTGAACCTGCCGCCTCGAACGTACAGGACACCACGTCGATCGTCGACTGAGATTTGACAGAACTTGACATTTGAAAAAGAGCACAGGGTTTCGACTCTGTGCTTTTTTTATGGATTCATGGATCAGATTCCGACTTCCCACGTTTTATCATCGATCTGGATCGTGATCTTTCCGTTTTCTTCCATCGTGATTTGAGCGGAAACCTTCGTCGGGTCCTCGCCAGGTGCGACCGGATAGAGAAGCGTCGCGTAGCGGCAAACCGCGTCTGGGGCTTTTTTCTGGACGAACGCGAAGGCGGGGCGTTCCTCTTTTTTCATGTAGTCGTTGGAGATCCAGCCCTCTTCCTGTGCGAAGGAAACCGCCGGGTCGTGCGCTTCCGCGAGGATCAGATTCGCCGCTCCAGGGTGCTTCGTGACTGCCGTGAACCGCACGGCATTCCACTCCCACGCGCCGGGCAGGAACTGGAAATGCTGCCGCAGCTCGCCGGAGGCCGGGCCGGAAAGTTCGTCGTGGATCACGAAAAACCTACCGTCCACGAGCACAAACGTCCGCACGTGGCGCAGCCCCGGGACCGGCTCGTTTTCCAGGACCAGAACGTCCCGGCCGTCTTCGGAGCTCTGCGCGATTTTCTTCCCCAGGGAATGGATCCCTTTGTCGTCGAGCGAAACGAGCTGGTGGACCATCGGCGACCGGAAGAATTTCCGCCATTCCGGCTCGCCGCTGTAATTGTAGCAGCCGGAGTCGGACATCAGACGCTGGCCGAACGCGGAGATCTCAAACGTCATATTGTCGGGCTGATTATGCCCGAGGCGGTTCGTGTTCGAGTTCTTCGTGATGAGGAAAACGGCCTGGTCGGTCCAGTCGGAGCGCATCGTGTAGTATCCCGCGGTGGGCAGCTCGCCGAACCGGGAGTCCGGGTGGGTCCCTTCCTTCCCGTTGCTCGCGAAGAACCGCCAGTCCGGCCGGTCGAAGAGCGTCAGGAAAGGCCGGATCCAACGCCGATTTGCGTCTTTGCTGCCGAGCCACGCGTCGCCGAAAACCGGGGACGTGCCGTCCGGGTGGCTCCAAACGACCATCGCGTTGATCGATTTTTCGAGTCGATCCATGTATTCCTGCGGGATCTTGACCGGAAGCTTCAGGTTTTTGCAGACCCGCACCAGCCGCGCGAACTGGGTCGGGTACGTGCTGTGGTAGCTGGGGATGAACTCGTTGATCACGCCGTCGTCGAGCAGGACTTTCTTCTGGAACTCGACCATGAGCCGCGCTGCCAGCTCGACTTCTTCGACGCTCTTCTTGCGCTCAGGCAGGGCCGCGTTCGTGAACAAAAGCCCCTCCACGTGGTAAATGTCCCAGTTCCCGAGCTGCTCCCGCCCCTGTGCCGCCTCGACAAATCCCCGGATTCGCTTGCAGTGTACATCGAGCGAATGGATCAGATCGACGAGGAGCCGACCATCAAGCGCCGGCGACTTCAGGAAGAACTCGAGGCTGGTGCTCCAGCTTACCATTCGGAGCGCCGTATCGAGTGACCGCCAGCCCGGGTGCGTGAACGCGTTTTCCGGCTGGTGCATGTGCTGGATCCACGAGCGCATTTCAAACGCCCATTCCTGTGCGTATTTCTCGTCGCCCGAATGAACGTACAGGAACGCCAGAGAGTTCAACCATCGGAAACGGTGGAACTGCCAAATCCACTCTTTGTCTTTCTGGGGATTGCGGTCCCAGTCGATCTCATCTTTCCCTCGAAAGTCCGGCTCGTACGCCGGCTGGCCGTAAAAAGTGTGCTCCAGCGCGAGATCGGCGGTCCGACGATGCACCTGGTAAGCCCCCGCGAGCGCTTCCAGTTTCCGGTCGAAGAATTGCTCATAGACCGAGACGGTTTTCCGGTTCCGGAAGTAGTCCAGCAGAGCCTCCTGCTTCTCGAGCGGCGAATTTCCCGGAACGTCCAGCGTAAGCAGCGCAAGGACTTCGTCCAGATGCTCGCTCACCCCAGGCGCATCCTCCCCCAGAGCGGCTTGGGTCCCTAAAAACAAACCACTGGCTGCGAGGGCGGAAACGGACAAAAAACAACGGCGGGTAGAATTTTGGGCAGGCATGAGGTTCCTCTTCAGGTGAAACAATAAAACGCTCCGAAAACGTCCGAAGCCGCAACAAGCCCCGCGGATTGAGGCGGATCACGAAAAAGCCTCCCCTGAAAGGGGAGGTGACCCGAAGGGTCGGAGGGGTTCCGGAACTGGTGAAAGTCCGTCCTTTGGTCTTAACCCCCCAGCCTCGCTTCGCTCGGCAGCCCCCCTTTCAGGGGAGCCTATAATCGCTGGATGACGTGAACCACGGTTTATTACGCGTCCCACGGGCCGTAAACCGCTTTGACCGTCATGGACTCGTCGTTCGCGGTGAGGTAGTAAATCTTGAATTTCGCGCCGCCGTCGAAGACCTTCACGACGACGTGCCCGCCGATCTTGACGATTTCCTTCGCCCACGGCTGGGCGTTGATCACCTCCGCGTCGCGGCAGGCGTACAGCGTCGGGCAGATGAGCCGCTCGCCCGGGTAAAGCTCACGCGAGAGCATCACGGGGACCGTCTGCTTGTTCACGTGTGCCGGGTGCCAGACGTTTAGCACGTACGCTTTCGCCTGAACCTCCCGAACGAATTCCGGGCGCATGGCGTCGATGAAGCCGTGGTGGTTGGCCTTGCAGACGGTGACTTTGCCGGCCGTGCGTCCGACGATCCCTTCCAGACCGACGTCGCTGCCGTCGTCATCCAGCACGGTCCCGCTGACGTCCCCGCCGGAATAGAACCGGAATTTCCCGTAGGACAGACGGATCGCGATGCTGAAAAGATTTTCATTCGCGCCCGGTTTGTTGTTCTGCGGGTACTTCACGAACAGATTTTCCGTCGGGACCTGAACGTCCGGGTTGAACTCGTCTTCCGGCCGCGGCGGCTCCAGACAGACGGTTCCGTTCCCGCAGACGTTGAAGACCTGAAACTTGCCCTGGTACTTTTCCGGCGCTTTCTTCAGGACGATCTGACCCGCCCGGCCGACGACGAACGGCGTGCGCTTCAGGCCGTTCGCCTTTTCCTGGTACTGGACGAACTTAAGCCAGTTTTTCGTCTCGTACTGCCGCCAGGCCGTGACCGGCGCTTCGTAGTCGGGGTACGAGCGGTCGAAAACCTCGTCGAAGTGGATGAACTCCGCGACCTGCGCCAGGCCGGAAAGGTGGTAATCCTCGCCGCGTCCCGAGGTCAGGCCGGCGTGGTAACTTTCGTTTCCGCCGCAGTGGTCGTCGTGGAAGTGCGAGCACATCATGTAATCGATGTGGTTCCCCGCCGGGTTCACGCGCTGGACGTACCGGGCAACCCATTCCCCAGAGCGGCGGCTCGTGTCGGGGAGCATGACCGTATTGCCGTCATGCGCCCAGTCGCCCGTATCGAGCAGCATGGACGTCCCGTCCGGGTAAATGTGAAAAGCCGACTCTGTCGCGCCGGTGTAGATGAAATGCAGATCCAGCTCGCCCTCTTTCCAGCCCGGGTACGGCTTGCCGGTCTCGGGAGTCTCGAGGGGAGTGGGGTCCGGAATGGCCGCGCCGGTTTCCTGGGCGCTGCATTTTGAATTCATTCCGAGCTGGGAAACGACGAGCGGCGCCGCGACGCTCTGCCCCAAAAACAAACGGCGGGATAAACGATCGTGCTTTTTCATGGCAGATAAATATTCAAAGGAAAAAAACGCGTAAAAACCGCCCGATCCGCGGAGCATGTAATCGCTGGATCAGGCGGCGGGCTGACGTGTACCGTGGTTTATTTCTCGTCCATCGGCTTGATCCGGGCGTTGCGGAACCAGACCTGGCCGCCTTCGGACTGGAAGCCGATGCGCCCCGCGGCGTTCGTCACGTTGCAGGCCCAGTTGACCGCCTGGCCGTTCAGGAAGACCGTCACCAGGTCCTCATGGCAGAAAATCGCGAGCTTGTTCCAGCCATCGGCGCCCACCTGCGCGTTTTTCACGTGCAAGAGTTTGTGCAGTTCCGGGGCGGCCTTTCCGTCGAACTCTTTGCGTTCGCGGTAGGAGTAACGGTCCGAGGCTCCAATGAGCGTATGCCCGTGGAACGCGAACAGGTGCCCAATATTCTGGGTCTGGAGCTGGCACTCAACGCACGGCGGCAAGAAGAGCGGGGTGGGCCGGTTTTCCGGCTCGGCGATGCGGATGAAGATCCCGCTGTTGGCCTTGGGGTCGTCGGTGGGGTAGAAAATTTCGGTCTCGAAGATGAAATTCCTGTAGGTGCCCTTGGGAGAGAGCCAGCCGTACGGGTTCCCGCTGACCTTGAGAATGCCGTCTTCCAGCGTGTATACGTTTTCCTTGACGCCATTATCATCGAGGTAGCAGTCGAAGTCGGCCAAGGTTTTTCCCTCGAAGAGGTTGATCCAGCCGTCCTGGGCCGGCGCCTTTTCCTGAGCCATGGCGAATGAGACCGCGAAAGCGGCAAGACAAACGAAACAAGCGGCACAAATTGAGAAACGTTTCATGGAGGGATTCCTTTCGTGGATGGAACTTGAAAGCAGAAAAAAACCGAATAAGACCATTTTATCAGAGGCCGGAGATCCTGTCAAGCAGTGGCCCAAAAGAAAATCAGGAGAAAAACGAAGAAAAATCGTGCCCCCCCTCCTTGCAAAAAAAACAGAAAACCGTATAATACTAATATAATTTCGCCCGGTTAGCTCAGTTGGTAGAGCAGCTGACTCTTAATCAGCGGGTCATTGGTTCGAGTCCTATACCGGGTATTCCAGCCCTTTTGCAAGAAATTGCAAGGGGCTTTTTTTGTGGGTCTTGAATTTCTTCAAGTGCCGTATTTTCAAGCATATCAATGATTTCTCTTTTGATTCTTTGCACGTCCAGAACATTAAACAGGCCGCCTTGCAATCCCCTATTTAAACCCCTGACTATCCCCCATTTTATCCCCCGTTTCATTTCTTCCAAAGACCGGTATTCTGCGAGCGTTTCACCGCTTTCCTGCGGGAAATCCGCCTCAAAAGTATCCCCCACGGAGCCGAAATCGATCCAAAGCGGGGATTTTTCCATCGAAACCCCGGCAATTTTTTCGCGGTGCTCCGTGTATTTCTGATAATATTTCATCGCCGTTTGCATTGAGTGCCTGCAAATATGGGAATAAGATTTCGGGTCAAGGTGTAAATCCAATACATCAATGCAAAACGAATCACGGAGCGAGTACCAAGGATTCAACCAGACTTCTTTCCCGGCCTTTTCAATGCTCTTTTTGGTCATCTCCCAAACATTCGTATTTTTATTAATTTCAGGAAAAACCTTTTGGGAATCGATTTCCTGTAAAATCGCCTCTCCCTGCCATTCCCGCAAGAGGTTTTCCAGTACCGGGGAAAGTGGAATCGTGCCGGGTTTCGTCTTGCCCTTCAAGGTAATCTTTCCCTTTTTGTCACCATCCGAAAAAACAATATCACCCCATTCCAGCAGGCACAAATCGGACGCGCCTCTACAACCGGCGAAACGTCCAAGAGCCATAATTACTTTCCATTTCAACAGAGTGGTTTCCGCCTGGATCACTTCCAAAACGACCGGAGCCGGAACGTAAGTTTTATTATCGGAATCCCCGTCGCTGCCTGCCTGAATAACGGCAAACGGATTAAACTGAATTACACCCAATTTAAGAGCGTAACCAAAAACCGATTTAATATTAACCAATTCCCGGTTTACCGTGTAAGTCGCATAAGGCCGGGGCGGATTTGGTTTCCCGGTTTCCGGATCCTTACCAGTTCGCGTGTTTAACGGAGCAGTTTTAAACCATTCGTCAAATACATAAGCGTCATCGGTGGTAATTTCAGCCACGGGTTTATTTTGGCCAAAGTACCTGTAAAGCAATTTGACCGTTCTTTCATACTTGTTTTGAGTCCGTTCACCTCTTTTTTCACTCCGTTTCAAGTAGTGCTTACACACGTCCGCAAGGGTCAAAACCTTTTCTTTTTGTTCGAGCAATCCAAGGGAAACGAGTTTTTCGTAAACCTTCGAGTTTCCGGTTTCCAGCTTCTTGACCCATTCAGCCAGGCCGGATTCAGTCAGATTCATTTCGTTCCGTTTGGAATCTGCGAGCCGTTGAATTTTTTCCGCGAGCCGGTCCGCCTCCCTCCGGTCTTTCAGGCCGGTATAAATCTTTTTCTGTTTGCCATTCAGCGAAATCAGCACGATGAACGAGCCGTTCTTTCTGTCAAGTGACGCCATTTTAAGGACTCCTTTCAAAACAGTTTTGGAACCATCGGAGGGGAAACGTCTCCCCCCACTTTTGAAACATTATAGCAGGAAATGAATTTATGAATATTGGGACCCCCTCAAAATTTCAGGAAATTCCTTGAAAATTTTTTAACGTCCTTAACGTGCAAGGGGGTTTCGTGCCGTTTGATTCTCAATTCTCATTCTCATTTTTCTATAAGGGATTATGGGAATGAGAAAATGAGAATATTGGTTTTAGCCATCTTTTCCGCCCTCCCATTCGGCGTGCCATCGATAAACTGTAGATGGAGGCTTACCCAGTTCGTCCAGCACATCTTTCACGGATTTCCCTTCATCGAACATTGAAAACGCTTTTTCTTTGTCGCTTGCCCGATCCGGTTTGGGTGCTTCTTTTACATCGCCGATTTCCCAGCCGTTTTCAGTAAGCCACGCCTCAAAAGGTTTCGCGTCATCTCCAAAGAAATTACGGTGCTTTCTGAAATGAACGTTAAACCGTGCCCCATCTTCATCTTTGTAGTCCACCGGAGTTTCCAGTTCAATCACCGTCTGCATAATATCCGTTTTTGCGGACGTTCCACGCGGTCCAAGCCCTACACCTTTGCCGGAGTGGTCAACGATTACCACCGCCAGACCGGAGTTCCGCAAGCGCAAGATGAAACTCTGCATAATCGCCCAGGATTCCTGTTGGTTTGTTTTATCGGCAATGTAAAGAGTAGTCAAGTTATCCAGAAAAGCCACGTCTGATTGAAATTCCTTTACGCACCGGATCAGAGCGTTTTGAAATTCCTCCTTTGCAAAATCCCACGGCTTACAATCAGTAGGAAAATCACACGTTCTATATTTAAGATTTCCGGTATGCACCTTCATTTTATCCAGACGGTCTTGAAAAGGTCTAACTCCCATTTCCCCATCGACGTAAAACACGCGCCGGGGAGCTTCCACGGAATACCGCCCTAAAAAAGAACCGCCCTCTGCAATTACTTTTCCCATCTCCATCGCAAACCACGATTTTCCCACGCCGGTTTTCGCGTAAATAATCATCGTTTCACCTTCATTCAGAATCGGGGAAAGAATCGGTTTGAGAGGTGGAAGGTCTATCCGTGTATCAGCACTCAAGATTTCATTTCTCCAATCTTCAATAAGGTGCTTTTTCTCCCCTTCTTGCGCTTCAATTTCAACGCCTTCCAACGATCCTCCTTTCTGGTTTACTCTTGAATCAGACGCACCCAGGGCCGTTTCTGGGGAGGTTTTCAGCGAGCCAGGGGAAGGGGCTTTTTCATCGTCCGAATCCGTCGGAGCTTCGAGCGGACGCGCCCCAATCTTTTTCACGTCATCGGGGGAATTAATATCACAAATCAGATTCTTCTTTTCCATCGGTTTATTTCTCCTTGTAAAACATCTCTTGAATCAGCCCTTCAAGGTCACGGGCCTCAATTTCTCCCCAGTTCGTTCTTTCCTGAAAATCCTCAAGCACTTCCACAGCGTCCGCTTTTTGTGGGAATCGGTCTGGATAAAACTTCAAGGCCTTCACGTTACACGTCACACTGCGCAAGGAATCCGCCGCCCTCCGCGCATACTCAAACCCAGCGGAATCGTTGTCAGGCCATACAAAAACGGTTTTCCCCTGAAAAAATCTTTTCCGGTCATCGGACCACGCGCCCGCGCCGTTTGGGAAACAAGTGGTTAAAATTTCGGTTTCGTCAAACCATCTTTCCAGAAAACGATTCAATCGGAACGCCGCCTTTTCACCTTCCACCAAAATCACGGATTCCGCCTTTTCCAAGTCAGGGAGCCGCCAAGGAATCGAGGCCAAACCTCCCCCGCCCGAAATGTAACCGCCCTTCATCGCGTCCCAATGGTAAGCTAGGCAACTCTTTTTAGGTTTACCGTTTGCCGTCAGTTCTTTCATTTCGATCCGCTTTATAAGCATATAAGGATCGCCGGATTTATTTCGATAATCAAACAGGTAAAAGGCCCTGTATTTGGATTTCGGAGAGGGTACATTAAGAAACACGCCGGGGGAATAATAACCGTAAGTCACATTCCAGATTTCACGCTTTCCCTCATACCATCTTTTTGACCGTGCCGGTCCGTCATCATAAGGAATCAGGATTTCGGATCCCCGCGAGCCGGACCGAGTACCAGAGCCGGAATCGGAGCGCACCAAGGAGAGGGCCGGGGCCTTGACCGCCTGCGAGCGTTCACCGCGTTCAAGGAGCCTCCCACGATCAGCCGGGGCTTTTTTCCAAGCGGATTTACATTGATTAATAAAATCACGCTTTTCTGAATCGTCCCACGGTGGAATACATCGCGGATTATAAAACTCCCACAAATAACCGAATACTTGTTCAGGGGTCAGGTCATATTTTTTTACCAGATACTTTGCTGCACGGTATAATGTATATCGGCCGCGTTCACCCTGTACAGCCGGAGCAAACGTTTGTACGCATTTTATTATTCTGGTTTCAACATCCATTTAAGGGCCTTTCAAGATTATAGACCCCCCTTGACGCTTTCAGAGTTTTGGCTAAAATAGAAAGAATCAAAAGGGCTTTCTGTCTGAATTACGCCGCGCCGGTTACTGGAATAATCGACGCGGTTTTTTACGTCTGCCAAGGAAAACTTATTTTGTATTTTCCAGTGACTTCACGCCGGGGGCGGATTTCTGCTTTTCTTCAAGCCACGCCTGCACTGCTTCACGTGAAAAGCGAACGAGCCGCCCCAGCTTCACGCACGGCAAACCGCTATTCGTCCTCAAGTAATTGACCGTCCGCGGAGAGCATTTCAGCAGCTTCGCAACATCTTCCACCTTCAAAAAATCAGTCATAGTAATTTGTCTCCGTTAAAGGATTTTAGAATTTCCACCCGCGCCTTTCGCAAGTGTTATGAGAGAAAGTATAGCACAAAAAAAGAGTCTTGCAAGTTTACAAAATCTTACATTTTAAAAGAAAAAAAGCGGGTTTTATCCCGCAAAATAGGCACTCTAAAAAATCCATCTTACATTTTCTTACATTTCAGCAGGTCCGCCGGAATTAACGTTTTCCCTTCTTGCTTTCTTCTTTGTCTCTTGCCCTATTTAATGAAGTATAAATCGGGGCTAATTCCGGCTTCTTTTCTTCCGCGTTCAAGCCTTTTAACGTCCTACCGGGGTTTTCCCATTCCCAAATTTCTTCAGGACCTAGTCCTAGAATCTCATATTGCCAAAACCGGCGCACGTTTATATTCCATTTATGTTCAATGCGTTCAATTATTTCGCGGGGAATTCTTTCAGCGTTTTTATGAATCTGTTCTGTTTTTTCGTCCAGACGTTCTATTTTTTCGTCCAGACGCACTATTTTTTCGTCAATACTATCCAATTTGGCATTCGTCTTTTCCAGTTCGGTTAAGGTCGTTTTCCTTTTGGAATCACGCACCGGAGCTTTAATTTCCTTTGTTATTCCATCATAAATAAACGCCGTAACATCTTCAAGAACGGAATCAGCAGGGACTGCCGGAACGGGATCAGAGCTAACCAGAGAGGAACCGGAGGCCAGGGCCGCCTGCGAGCCACCCGCGTTATATGCTTTTACAAAATCGGCTAATTCAGGAATAATTTGAGAATTAAACCTTCTTTCAGGGTGTTGCTCAAAATACTTTCCTCTTTCTTGAATTTCAACGTGCTCAAAACCGCCACTTGCGTTTTTACCTAATGACCGTTTAATTATTTCTCTCAAACTAATATTGGTTTCCAATGCTTTCATAAAACCAGACGGAGAGGCAAGAGGTCCGAGAATCACCACCCCCGGCCAAACATTACCCGATTTATTCTGTACCGCGAAATCCAAAACGTATTCAACCGGATCAGACGGAGCCGCCGGAGTAGGCACGGAATCCAGCACGCAAAATTTCTTTGCCGCCTGAATCCTTTCCGGGGGTAAATGCTTGTATTCAGCGCAAAAGTCATTCCAATTTTTCAAGCAATACTCTTGAAATTTTGTAAAGTCATCACTCAAGTCTTGAATCTGTTTTGTTAAGCGACCAGCACTTCTTTTTTCGTCAAAAGAGAGTTCACGCTTCCAAGCAAAAAAGCCGTAATATTCGGATGTATCGAAATTGTCCGGGTACTTCACCACATACAATTCCCAAACCTCTGGAATCACTTCCAATTCAATCACGTTATGGGGATATTGACCAACTTCCCCGCTTCCATAATAAACCAGCCAGCCACAAACCTTTTCTTGACTAATAGCCATATTTCCGCCCTTTGCTTTTAGAATAACCTTACAACTTCTATACGCTATATATTACCACTTATTTCAAAATTAGGGAAGTACCCCCAAATCAAAAGAGCAGGCCCAAAGAAGGGCGCAAGCCGCCTGAGTACAAAGCAATTTGGAATGAGAATCAGATTTTCAGAAATTAAAAGAACAAGTGGCTTCCAGCCTCCACGATCCCACTAAAGAAAAATCCTGAATCTGTCGAAACGTTCAAAGGAGGTAAACGAATGGGTGATAAAAAACGAATCGTCTGCATTATGGCTTCGGATATTGAAGTAATGAAATTGAACTTTGACGATGAAGCCGCAAAAGTGTTTCTCAAGGATTCATTTACTCTTGAGGAAAAAATTGCCGCAATCAATGAGTGGGCTAAATATTGTGCCGCTTATGCCGCTCTGCAAAATCGGTGTGGTTGTAGAAATACAAAGCTCTTGAAGGAAAGAGTAAGAAAAAAAACACTAACACTTCACCTCCTATCACTCGATAAAGTGGAATACTACGAGGATATTAACCATATCGATTTCAAACGCCTAATCGAAATTGAAAACGTTAAAGTCGCCATTTATGACGATCTGAAAATTTCAAAAGGAGTTTATGATTTAGACTGGCCCCAATATTGGGAAAAGCAAAAAACTGAATCCAGTGAAAACCCCTCCGATTGAATTCTCTGAAATACCAGTTAAAAGCAATGTCTTTTCATCCTAACCTTCACGGGTCCTTCCAAAATCAGAGCAATTCTTATGGGGCTGGAATCCAAGTTTAGGGGAGAGCAATTTCGTTATATTTTGCTGCGAAATGCACTCCCCTAAAACGCATTTAATCCCGTGTTTTACGAATCAGAAACTTGTTCCTGTTCAGTTTATTTTGTCCCGAAATTGCTTTCAGAAACTGCCAAAATCGTTCAAAATCGTTCTAATTTTGGGCGGATTCCGCGTTTTCCTGAATCAATTCCGGGGAAATCTTTAATTTCGCGTCCTTTTCCGCCTGTCTTTCCCAACCGTCTGGATATTCCATATCGGTAGAGGCCAAAAGATCACTCATACTTTTATGCAAGTCCAAAGGTTTGTAATAATTCCCAATCGTATTGATCAGTCTAAACTGAATATCAAATAATCTTTCGGGCGGAATCGCGGAAAAATCCACCTCTGCAATCGCTTCATTCACTTTCTTCAAGGAGCGGTGTAACATACGCAACCGGGCCTCATTCGTCGCTTCACATTCTTTATAAAGGGCCTCCAATTCGAGTTTCCGCAACTCCCCAAGTTCGAGTGAAAACTTTTTTTCCCAAATACAACAGGTACTTTTCGCCACACCGACTTTTTCCGAAATCTCTTTCAGAGAAAGACCCGCCGCCCGTAATCGCATAAACTCTTTTTGAGTTTCCAAACTTTTCATATAATCCTCATTTCTGCCAAAGTAAAGAAGTTTCCCCACTGATTACAAGTATAACTCAAATCTGCATTTCGTCAAGAGTTAAATCAGTCATTAAATTCCCGTGCGAAAAAGTTTCACAAAAATCTTTATTTTTTCAGAAAATCACATCGCCGGTCCCCTTGAATAGGGCAAGGATATTTTGTATAATCGCGGTTTAGGAATCTGGAAATTGTTCTGATTCCTTTTACAAACTGTCCCCAAACAGACCGGAGGCCCTAAATGTCAAACCTGAATTTTGAATCCTTTGAAAACAAAAGTCCTAAGACCACATCGTCCAAATCTTCTAAAAAACCAGCCAAAAAGAAGCAAAAGCCGCCGATGGGGATAATTATCGGAGTCGGAATCGTTGTAGTTTTGGGAATTATTTTTCTTTTTTCAGGGGGGAGGCCCAATTCCAGTTCAGGAAACAAACAGTCTGCTCAAACACCATCTTTGTCAAAGTCCGAAGAAACTATGGAAAGCAGACACGTTGAAGCGTCTCAAACTGTGGAAGTTCCAGATACCCATTCAGGAAAAAATGAGTCTGCTCAAACACCATCTTTGCCAAAGCCCGATGAAACAATGAAAAGAAGACTTGTGGAAACGTCACGCACTATGGAAGTTCCAGCCACCGAAATATGGAAATTCTATTGTAATCACGATCCCGAGGGGTACTTGCGGTATCTGGATGATCAATGCGGTGAAGAAGGGCTTTCTGGTAAATTGACTATACTTACTACCGGGGGGCGTAATAATGATCAAGTGGACGATTTAACTGCTATGGCTCTGTTTGAAATTTATAAGACCCATAAACAATTTCCAAGTCCGTTTTGGAAATCTTTCAAAGGCGATATTCAATGGTACGCAAGTTATTTTTATACCTACGAAGAAAGGTTACGTAGGATTGATATTTACTGGACTGGCGAGGAATTTTGACAATACGCCTGAAATCCGTGGAAACGCGAAATAATCCTTTTAGGGACTACAAAAACCCCGAAACCGGAAAAAACGGCTTTCTGTATGAATATTGTCTGAATATAAACAACCTCAGGCGAAACCTAACTCGCCGGAGGAAAACAAAGCCTCGTAAGAAAAGAAACCAATATTCAAGCAGGAACGCGGACCATCATCGAGCCGAAACAGGGCCAAAAAGAAGGGTTTGGGCGGGGTGAAGGATTGAAAAAGGAACGGAATTAAATCCGCCGTCTATCCCCTATTTTATCCCCCGCCCACTGTCAGGTATCGTATTTTACGGGGTCAATTTAGCCCTATACCGGTACTCAGGCAGGAGAATTCAGGTTCACCTGCCTTTTTTTATTTTCTTGTTCGTGCGTCTCAAGTGTCCTTTTTTACGACACTTGAGACACCTCTAAAAATTTTCCTTGCGTTTCCTTTCTATTGAATGATTTTCATTTTGTGACCCGGTTTTTGACCCGCGGTTCGGCTTTGTGGGTACAGGGCTGCTCCTGGTGAATCATTCATCCAGAAGTTTGACGGAGTATTTTTCTTCGTAATGCTCTTTGGCTTTCAGGAATTCATTGTATGTATTCTCAAACCATTTTTTGTCTCTTGTACTCAAACGAGTAACAAGAATTTTACGGATTTCACCGTTGTCCAGCTTCAAAAATATATATAGTTGGTTTTTCAAAACAGGATGTGGGGCGATTTGGACAAATGTCGCTTTGTATTTTTTCTTGGAATCAGAATCCCACATTCGTGGTTTCAGCAGGGCGGTTTTAACCCGTTTAAAGGTTTGTGCCAGTTTAATCAAATCGTGATATTGGGGAGAAAGATCGTCAAGGCTTACTTGAACTTCAGTTCCATCCTCTTTCTCAAAATAAGCAATATTCTTTTGAGTTTTTATGTATTTGCCGAAAAATTTCCCTTCAGGAGTTTCCCAGTCCTGAAAAAATTCCATTACTTTTTGAGCGCGTTCCTTCTTGTTCTTTTCCTTGGCTTCTTTTTCAGGATTTTTATAGTTGGCCAAATCGATATTATCGTAAATCTCTTTCGTCTCCTGGTTATAAACAATCAATGAAACCGATTGGGCATAAAAGCCTTTGTAATTTCCAACGTGGAACAGAATAAGTTTCTCTGCGTTCTCTTGCGGTGAGACGCTAAATTTTACGACAGCTTTGCAGTTTTGTTTTGTCTCTTTTGCCGTTGCAACATCCATTGGCTTTGACAATGAGGTTGGAATACTATTACCACTATCATTGTGAAATGCAATCACATAGAAGTCTCCCCCCAAGGCGTTTTTTTTCTGGAAACCAAATGATGTCTTTTTCAATATGAGGCAATAAATATCATCGGATTTCACCTGGTGTTTGAACATATGGTTAATACGAATGTTTTTAAAAGATCCTTCCTGTTTATCTGCATCGTAGATGAATTCAATATCTTCCACGGGCACATAGAAATACCTATCAGGATTTCCATTGAAAAAAGAAGATCCCAGAATCAGTTTTTTCGTTTTTTCAGAGTAATCTTTTGTCGTTTCAAACTCATCCTTTATAGGAATCAATTCGTCAAAGGAGGAATAGGCTTTCGATATGTCAATCATTTCTGACTCGAAAGTATCAGGCATTTTCTCTGCGAAAAGAAAAGAAACCGAAAAAAATGAGACACAGAAAATGAGAAAGATACGATACATATAAGTCCTCCAGTGGGGAAAAAGCTACAAACAGAACGGTTGTTTATTCTATGATCTATTTTACAAATCAAGCGAATTTTGTCAATAGGTGGACAACAAAATTCTTTTTGATATTGAGTTTCTCATCTAATACCAGATTGCGACGAAGATCACGTCGTAAATGACGACGTTCCAGGGGCAGTCCAAAGAGAGAAGCTCCAGAGGGTAAAGCATGATTGGCCGCAGGAGCCATTCTATAAATGCGGTTCCTCCATACCCGATGCCGGGGCCGGAGCCGGAGGAGTGCTTCGCCCATTTTCTTCCGACCAACAGGATCGCCGCGACGGACGAGACGTACAGAATAAGCACATCCAGCAGCTGCACTTCCGGATCTGGCATCACCGTAATCAAGATGTAAAAGGCCATCACGAATCCAAAGACGATCCAGCCGAGGATGTTCCAGCATCGTTTCATTTCACTCTCGCCTTTTTTCTTTTGAAGGCCGTATGCCAGCAGTATCAGCATCAGATTGATCCATAAAATGTGTACTAAAAACGGTATGTTGGGGATCAGTTCATATATGGGCCAAGCCTTTCTGTTTGCAAGGAATGTGGCGATAGCCATGAATCCCGAACCGAAAGTGCGGTTTCTCATGAAATAGCCCTCGCAGAGCAGGGACAGTACGATAAGCAGAAACGTCAGCATTCCTTCGGCAGATGGAGCTGAAAGGGCAAGAGCCACGAGTAATAAAATTAAGCATATAAAGAATAGAATCCACCCGAGGATGTTCACGATTTTTCTGATGAGATTCGGGAATCGTTTCATTTGTGCCTCTTCTTTCTTTAATTGTTAATCTGTACATGGAATCTGAACATTGAGACGTTCATCCTGTTAATTTACGCATTCTGCTACCGTATTGTTTGGGTCAAAAGAAGACACTGAAGGATTTAAAAAAACAAATCCGCCATCTTGTACAAATGGCGGAACATTTATTCTTGCCCATTTCCGTACGGTCAGGCGTGGATCATTCATCCAGAAGCCTGACGAAGTACTTTTCTTCGTAATGCTGCTTGGCTTTCAAGAATTCATTATAGGTATTCTCAAACCATTTTTTATCCCTTTCGCTCAATTGTGACAAAGGAATCATGCGGACGTTCTTGTTTTCCAGCCGCAGAAACACGTATAAATCTTTTCGATTGGATTCGGGATCCGGGCTGATTTTAACAAATGACGCTTTGAATTTTTTCCTGGCGGCAGTGTTGCGGCTTCCCGAACGGGAAGAAGAGCCTGGCTCGTCCCACATGCGTGGATTAATAAGTGTGTTTTTAACTTTTTTAAAGGTCTTTGACAGTTTGATCAAATCCTGGTATTGGGGAGTGAGATCTTCGTAGTTTACCTCAACTTGCGAACCGTCCTCTTTCTCGAAAATGACGACATTCTTTTGGGATTTAACGTATTTGGCGAAAATTTTCCCTTCAGGCGTTTCCCAGTCCTGATAAAACTCAAGTACTTTTTTGGCGTGTTCCTTCCTCTTTTTTTCTTCAGCCTGTTTTTCGGCCTGACGTCTTGCCTCTTTTTCTTCTCTTTCCGCCCGAAGTTTATCGATCTCGGCCTGGCGTCTTTCGATTTCAGCCTGGCGACGCGCTTCTGTCTCTAACGTTAATTTGTTTTTATAGTTTGCCAAATCGATGTTCCAGAAAATCTCTTTCGTCTCTTTGTCATAAAAAATCAAAGAGACCGATTTGACATAAAGGCCTGCGTAAATCGTACTCACTTCATAAGGCGAGTCGATGGTTGGTTTTTGGAATTCCGTTTCCGTGAATAAAATTACCCTCGGCTCTTTTTCCTCCGGTGCGAGACAAAATCTTACGGCCGCTTTGCAATTTTGTTTTGCAGCCTTTGCCGTAGCGACATCCATTTCTTTTGACCAAAAGGGCTGGGCAATATCGTCGCGATCATTGTGAAATACGATTACATCCACGGATTCAATCCAGGATGAAATTTCTTTCTGGACACCGTAGGCATTTTCGCCCATAAATGTTTTATGATGGCTCGTTGATTTTTTCAGCGAAAGACGATACAGGTCATTGGAATGTACTTTGTAATCCGCAATTTTATTAATACGAATGTTTTCAAAAGTTCCTTCCTGTTTATCCGCATTGTAACGGAATTCGATTTCTTCAAGGGGTACATAGAAGTATCGGTCAGGATTTTCTTTGAGGAGCGAGGATTCCATAACCTGTTTTTTCACCCTCTCCGTGTAATCCTTCGTCGTTTCAAATTCGTCTTTTGGCTTGATCAAGTCGTCAAAGAACGAATAGGTCTTTGAAACATCGATCGTTTCTGACTCGAAAGTATCCGGCAGTTTCTCTGCAAGGAGAAATGAAACCGAGAAAAACGAAATGCAAAAAATGAAGATCCGGTACATGGCTACCTCCTTTGGAAAAATTGAAATCAAATATGAAATTTAATCCATTATCCATTTTATAAATTAAACGGATTTTGTTAGTAAGTGACAAAAAGTTCCAGTTATTTTTACCCCTTCATAAGTCTGGCAGGAATCATTCTTCCAGAAGTTTAACGGAGTATTTTTCTTCATAACGCTGTTTGGCTTTCAGGAATTCATTATAAGTATTCTCAAACCATTTTTTATCTCTTTCACTCAATAATGCTAAAGGAAAGAAGTCCTCTTCTTTATTGTTCATCCGAAGATGAATAACGATGTCTTCATCATCAGAATTAGAGGTGACCTTAATGAGTTTGGCCTTATATTTCTTATCGGAACGGGTGTTCCATACACGTGGTTTCGAAAGCAGGGCGTGAACCCGGATAAAGGTTTTGGCAACTTTGACCAAATCCTTGTATTGGGGAGAAAGATCCTCAAGGTCTACTTGAACTTCGGTTCCGTCTTCTTTCTCGAAAAAGACGATATTCTTTTGAGTTTTTACGTATTTTCCGAAAAAAGCCCCTTGGGGAGTTTCCCAATCCTGGAAAAAATCGGATTCTTGCAACTTGCGCTTCTTTTCCCTTTGTACCGCAGCTTTCCTTAATGCAATGATATCCGTTTCTTCAGACTGGAGTTGTTCAAGTTCAGCCTGAAATTTCGCCTGCATTTCAGCATTTTTGGCCTCGAATTCTAACGTATCCTGATTTTTATAATTTGCCAAATCGATATTCCAGTAAATTTCATTTGTCTCTTTGTCATAAAAAATCAAAGAAACCGCTTGGACGAAAAGCCCTTTATAGACTGAATAAACTCTATAAGGGAAATTGATGGTTGGAATTTGGAGATTCGTGTCATAAAATAAAATGAGCTTCTCCACGTCGTTTTGTGGGGCGATTTGAAACCGCACGGCCGCTCTGCAATTTTGTTTTGCCGCTTTTGCCGTTGAGAGATCCATTGGTTTGGTCCAGGAGTTCTGGGCAATGTCATAGCGTTCATTATGAAATACAAGCACAACCAGGTCCTCGTCCCAGGAGGAAATCTCTCTCTTAACCCCAAAGGAATTTTCGGCTGTATATCTTTCGTGATCGCTTGTGGTTTTTTTCAGTACAATACGATACAGGTCCTCGTACTTTTTTTGAGAATCTTTCATATTTGCAATATCAAGGCCATCAAAAGTTCCTTCCTGTTTGTCCGCATTGTAGCTAAACTCAATATTATCCAGGAGTGCATAGAAATATTTGTTGGGATCTCCATTAAAGTAAGAGGAGTTCGCAACAGTTTTTTTCACTCTTGTCGAATGCGCCTTTGTCGTTTCAAATTCGTTCTTTGGCTTGATTAGTTCATCAAAGAACGAGTAAGCCTTCGATACATCGATCGTTTCTGACTCGAAAGTATCCGGCAGTTTCTCTGCGAGGAGAAATGAAACCGAAAAAAACGAAACGCAAAAAATAATGATCCGGTGCATTGTAATTACCTACTTTGGAAAAAAGATTTGAAATAAAACCAAATTTTAAATCTATTGAAGGTTTTCCCTTCGTATTCTGGAAACGTTCTGCAGTTTCCATCTTGTACTGTACCAAGGCGGTTTTCACATTCCAGCCATCAAAAAGGTTGAAAAGTGATAAATCTATTTTCTTAGACGAACAAATAATTAAATATTTCAAAAAAATCAAAAAAATTTACTTGCCATTATTTGCAATGTGTGGTATTAATATAGTGAAGGACGTTAAAATTGGTAAAATCCATAAAATTGGCAATTTTTTAATCAGGCAGGAGGCTTCAAATGCTTGTTCTATCCCGGAAACTTGAAGAAAGTTTCATCATCAATGGAAACATCGAGGTGATCGTCACCGCGATTCAGGGTCATAAAGTGTCTTTGGGAATTTCTGCCCCAGCGGATGTGAAGATTTTCCGTAAGGAACTCTGTCCGATTCTGGAGGAGAAAGACCGGCCGAAAATGGCGTCCATTTCCGAGTCGCCCAAGACGAAAACCAACTGGAATTTTTTGAGCAGTGTGCAGACGCTGCGTTAAAGAGGAAATGATGACGAAAAAATCCCTGATCCTTTTGACGATTATTTTCGCTTTCCTGCGATCGGCTCAGGCTGACTCGCCGGAAGAGAAAATCGCCCCCGAGCGACCGGGCTGGCAGCTCGTTTTTGAGGACTGTTTCGATGGCGAAACGGTTTTGGATCCTGAGAAATGGATCGATGCCTATCGTCCGGGACGCGGGGAGTATTACGCGATCAAAACCGGTAAAAAGAACGACTACGACGGGCGGAAGGCGCACTATGTGATCGAGGACGGAATCCTCAAAATTCGCGTGGATCGTGAACTTCCGAAACGGAAAGACGTTCAATCTGCATGTGTCTCGTCGATTCAAACTTCACGATGGACGTATAATCCGGAAACAAATGAGTTTGGGACGCGCGACACCTTTACGACGAAGTACGGATGGTTTGAAATTCGCTGCCGGATGCCGAAAGGAAGCGGCTTGCACAGCGCGTTCTGGCTCGTTCAGAAAGGCGCGTACCAGCAGGAAATTTCACCAGAGGGTAAACGCGGGAAAATTGGCGACGGAGTCGTGGAAATCGATATTTTCGAGATGCTGGGCGGAAAAGTAGATGAGCGTGTAAACTACTTTAACGTTCACTTCACGAAAAATGGCCACTACAAGTACTGCTTTGACTTTGACTGCTCGCAGGAGTTCCATACGTGGGGAATGAACTGGGAGGAAGGAAGATTGACGTGGTATTTGGACGGCAAAGAGATCCACACTTACGAAGGTCCCACCCCGCAGAATGAGATGCTGATCCTTCTCGGACTTTATCACAATGGTCACGGCTGGACGGGGCCTCTGGACCCGGAAATGCCGTATCCGCGGGATTTCGAGATCGATTGGATCCGGGTGTGGAAGAAGAAATGATTTGAACGAAATCAGGAAGTCTTTCAAAAAAAGGATCCGGGAAGAAAACACTTGAAAAAGGTTTCTTCCCGGATTTTTGTTTTAAACGCTTTTACTCGCCCTGGCCGAGTACGATCGGAACGCGGAATTTCTTCCCGTCCTGAAGGATCACCAGGTTCACCGTGTCGCCCGGCTTGAACGATTCCACGACAGTCAGAAGGTCGTCCGGCGTTTCGACTTTTTCGTCGTTGATCCCGACGATGATCTGGGCTGAGGCTTTATCCATCGTGCGGTACTCGTAAATATAAGCCCCCTGGCGGCGCTGCTTCGTGATGACGCGCGGACTGTTCAGGCCGGCTTTTTCAGCGGGGCCGCCCGCCTGAACCCGTGTGATGAGCAGACCCATGTCAGTTTTCATGACCTGCTCGATGCCGAGATTGGGCCGTACCACTTTGCCGTTCTGGATGAGCTGCGGGAGCAGACGAGTGATCGTGTTTACCGGGATGGCGAAACCCACGCCCGCACTGTCGCCGGAGCGGCTCGCGATGGCCGTGTTCATCCCGATCACTTCACCGTAAGAGTCGAGCAGGGGACCGCCGGAGTTGCCCGGGTTAATGGCCGCGTCGATCTGGATCACCTGCTTGATCATGCGATTCTGACTCTGGCTCGGGAGCGACCGGTTCAGGCTCGAAATGATTCCCGTCGAGAGCGTGAGCTCCAGCCCGAACGGGTTTCCGATGGCGTAAACGCGCTGGCCGACTTTCAGGCGGGAGGAATCTCCGAACGTGACCGGGAAGAGTTCGTCCTCGGGCGCTTTGATTTTCAGGACGGCCATGTCGTTGTTCGGATCGACTCCAACGAGCTGGGCGGAGTAGGAGTTTCCGTTGAAAAGGGTCACATCGACCTGCGTGGCGCCGTTCACGACGTGGAAGTTGGTCAGAATGTGGCCGTCTTTATCGAGGACGGAGCCGCTCCCCTGGCCCTGTGCGATGACTTCCTGCATGAAAAAGCCGTTTTGCCGGCTGCGCGTGTCGATGTTTACCACGCTTTTGCTCGCGTTCTCGTAAAGGCGAATATTGGCTTTTTCTTCCGGGGTGAGGCCATTAATGTAATTCTCGTCGGTAACAGCGGAGCGAGCGAGAGACTCGGCGAGAAACGGCGTGTCGCGGCTAAGCCAATCGAGGCAGAAAATCGTCGCCAGAACCGTGGCGAAGATGAGGAAAAGCAAAGAAAAAGAAGATTTTGTCATGATGTTGGTCCTTAATGAGTGATTGGAAAAAAAGGAACCCCAGCGGCACAAAATTTCGTCTTTTGTACCGCTGCGGTTTCGGGATTTCTTCATGTCCGACGGCCAGGTTTCTCACTCGAAATCCGGGCTCGGCCGTCCGCGGAGCGTTCACGCGGTTCCGCGAATTTTACCCAACGCTCGGGCCGGGCCTGCGCTTCTTGTTCGGGGAATCGGGCATTCCAGGCAGAGGCTTGGAGCCGTTTCCGCCGCCGTTCTTCGACGCATCGTCAGGATTCTTCGAGCCTTCTTTGCGGGATTTGTCCCGAATGTCGAAGCAGTAGAGCGTTCCGCCCTCGCGCAGGTACAGGTACCCGTTCGCGATGACCGGCGTCACGGCCAGACCCGGGCGCATTTGCGGGATCTGCTCGGCGGTGATGCGGCCGCGGATGATGCACTTGTCGCGCGAGGCTTCCAGAAGAACCAGCTCACCCATCGACGTGCGCAGGTAGATCAAACCTTCCGCGTACGTCATGGAGCCCATGCACTTCGGAACTTCCGGCGGAGCGACCTTTTTCTTTTTCTTCATGTTCTTGCCGGCGGGCGCGATCGGGCCGGGGCCCTGCATTCCCATCGGAGGCATGATGATCTGCGCCATCAGCGGACTGTTGACCGCCACGGATTCCGGAACCGGATCCAGGCTGGAAGTTTTGCGGGTTTTTCTCGTTTTGGATTCGTCGATCTCTTCTTCAAACGCTTCCGCAAAGAGGGATTTGTCGGTCCAGAGGACTTTGCCTGTCTTGTAGTCGAAGCAGAAAAGACCGTACTCGTCGTTGCAGGCGTACACGCAGTCGTTGACCTTCAGCATCTCGCCGGCCGGGATCTTGAGTTTTTCGTCAAACCAGACCTCGGTGGTTTTGAAGGCGTCGCCGTCTTTCTGGACCCAAATGCAGCCCGTGCCCGCGGCGCTGGAGGTCAGAAGCGTCTGGCCGAACCAGATCGGGGGGACGGGATTGTAACCGCTTTCGTGCGCGGAACCATCGTAACGCCAGCGAACCTGGCCTTTTCCGCGGACTTTCACGCCAAACAGGCCGTCGGCGGAGAAGGAGACGTACTGGTGTTCACGCCCGAAGGAGGCTTTCATCATGGACGTGTAACCGGCGCACATGCCGGCGTTGGCGATCCAGGCGTTGGCGCCCCAGTGACGATCCACCGCGACCATGGAAGCGGCGGGGCCGCCCGGGCAGACGATCGCCCATTTGCCGTCGATGTACGGGGACTCGCAGTAGCCGCCCTGAGGCAGAACGCCGCCCATGGTCGTGACCATGTTACGGGTCCAGATTGGTGCGAGGTTGCCGGCCATCATCGCGACGACGTTTCCGCCGGAGCTAACCGCGTAAATGCGGTCTTTGTAGAAAGTCGGGGTGGAGCGCTGCACGGGGAATTTGCTCTTTCCGCCGCCCGCTTTGCCGATCGGGGTGGAACGAATGGTTTTGCCCGTTTCGTTATCGATCAGGAAGACGCACTCCGCGCCGCCCTTGGTTCCGATGGTATAAACGAGGTTCCCAACGACCGCCACGCCGTTCATGGTCTGGCCGATCGTGGTGTTTTTCCAGCAGGGACTCGCGAAAGTATTTTCGTCCCAGGTCCTTAAAAGGCCGGTCTCGGAGGAAAGTCCGTTCCGGTTGGCACCGTGCCAGCACGGCCAGTCAGCAGCCTGAACGCCGCAGGCCGCGCAAACGAATACGACGAGTAAAAAAGTGGAGACGAAGCCCCGAAGAGTGGGTCGATTCACGATTTGCTCCTTTGAAATAAAAAAGGGCCATAAAAAGTCATTTTTTCTATTTTACTATTTCTTCCCAAGAAAATCCAGTGTACCCCCCCGAAAAAAGTCAAAATTTTTCAGATTTTTTTGAAGAAAAAGGAAACTTCCTCCTCCGCGCCCCCGATTGAAATTTTTTCAAAAAGGACTATAATACACCGAAAATGTAGATTTTGCCCAATTTATTAAGGAACATGACCGGCGCCGCGCGTCTTCAGAAAGGAAAGAAAAAATGGCCGCAATCGAAAATGTGATCTCTTCCGCGATCGTTCGTTCGTACACTGAAAAACTGCTGAATCACCTGGAAGTCGATGTGGCGATGGTCGGCGCCGGCCCTTCCGCCCTGGTCGCGGCTTTCTATTTGGCTAAAGCCGGTAAAAAAGTCGCCGTTTTCGAGCGCAAACTCGCTCCGGGCGGCGGAACGTGGGGCGGCGGAATGCTTTTCAATGAGGTCGTCGTTCAGTCTGACGCCACCGCGATCCTCGACGATCTGGGAATTACTTACAAAGAAATCGAAACGGCTCCGGGTTACTTTACGCTCGATTCGGTGGAAATGGCCTCGGCCCTGATTTATAGTGCGGTCCACGCGGGCGCCAAAATTTTCAACGCGATGAGCGTCGAGGACATCATTTTCAAAGGCGAGAAAGTCGGCGGTCTGGTCGTGAACTGGACGCCGGTCGAACGTCTTGGAATGCACGTGGACCCGCTGACGGTCGTGGCGAAAGCGGTCCTCGACGGGACGGGCCATCCGAGCGAGATCATGAACCTGGCCGTCAACAAAGCGCAGATCAAGCTCGACACGCCGACGGGCAAGATCCTCGGCGAGCGTCCGATGTGGGTCGATTCCGGCGAAGCCTCGACGATCGAAAACACGAAGGAGTACTTCCCCGGCCTGTTCGCCTGCGGTATGAGCGCGAACAACTGCATGGGCGGCTACCGCATGGGCCCGATTTTCGGCGGGATGCTCATGAGCGGCAAGAAAGTCGCGGGATTGATCCAGGCGTCGCTTGAGAAATAAGATCCGGCGGATTACAAAGAAGCCTCCCCTGAAAGGGGAGGTGGCCCGAAGGGCCGGAGGGGTTCCGAAACTGGTGAAAGTCTGTCCTTTGGCCTGAACCCCCCAGCCTCGCTTCGCTCGGCAGCCCCCCTTTCAAGGGGGCCTTCTTCGTAATTCACCCTCCGTATTACTTGAATCAAAGCGAAAGCGGCTCGTTCTCCATCTGCCGCTCGCTGGCTGAGATCAGAAACATCTGGTTCAAGAGGTCGATGTGGCACTGCTCCTGCGTCACGTTTCGACGCGCGAACATTCTTTTCTGCGTGCTGATCATCACCTCGACCGGAAGCTCCGTGCACTGGTTGAACGACCGGGCGTAGTTCGTGAAGCTCGGGACGTTCCGCGTCACGAAACCGTAAACCATCGAGCAGCTTCCGATGGTCTTTCCGGTGAAAATGCTCGTATTAATGGCCGTTTTGGCGTAGTCGCCGATGATGCACCCGTGGAACTGCATGGACGTGGCGACGCGGCCGTCCTTATACTGCATCGAAACGCTCCCGTACGTGTTTTTCAGGTCGCTGTTGCACGTCCCGGCCCCGAGGTTGATCCAGCTCCCGAGGTACGAGTGGCCCAAAAAGCCGTGGTGCTGCTTGTTCGTGTACGGCTCGATCGAGGAGGCTTCCACTTCACCGCCGACCTTGGTCGTGTGGGCGAGCCCGACCTCCTCCTTCAGCGCGGCATGCTCGATCACTTTCGAGTTGGGACCGATGTAAACCGGGCCTTTCAGGAAGCAGAACGGTCCGATCGACGCGCCCTCATCGACAAGGATCGGTCCCTTCGACGTATCGGTCACGAGGTACTCGCCCAGCTTGACCCCCTCGCCGACGAAAACGCCCTCGCGGATCTCGGTCCATTGGCCGGAGGTCCAGCGTTTTTCGGGGTTCCCGGTCTGCGCCGGCACCTTGTGTTTCAGGCGGTAGGCCAGATTTTCGGAGAATAATTTCATGTGATTCCGAACCACATCATGCGGATAGTCGAAAAGTTCCAGCGAGGTTTCGAAAGCTTCTGGGTATTCTTCTGTGATTGGAGTCAGATCGAGTGGCAAAACGTTCGTTTTCGGGCAATTTTTCGTCATCCGCACCGCATTGAGAAGCCACGCGGCGGGCAAACAGGCACAGGCCGGTACATCCTGCCACGAATAGCACACCAGCTCGGCTTTTTTCATGCACTTCTTCAGGAAAGGAATGAGCTTTACGTCCGGAACCGTGCGCGCATTTACGAGCAGAACTTTCTCGTCCGGTCCGGCAGACTCCAGCTCGGAACAAACCTCCGACGCTCCGAAATGGAACCGCTCTTCCGGGTACGTATAGCGCGAAGTCGCGTCCAGGTACGGTCTGGAAAGGAACGAGATCGAACCGGTGCCGAGCTGGTCCAAAATGTCCAACAGACGCATGGTTCCGCAGGTGATCGCGAAAGCGGGCCGGCCCATTGTGATGGGGTTCAGCTCCCAAACGGCAGAGTCTTCAAAAACGACGATTTTCATAATGGATCCCTCCCGATAAACAAACTCTCCGGCTTTATGAAATTTTCAATTTGATTATACGCTAATTTTTCATCTTATGAAAGTGTTAAACCGGATTTTTTGTGAAAATTACAGGAAATTTTCGGATTTTTCCTTTTTTAACCTCGAAATTAGTGTCTGGGGGGGGTGGACAGAGTGGTAAAGTCTGGTAAGATTAATTTTAGAGGGAAAAATTTTTTGCCGAAACCTAAATTGAATTTTTTGTTTTAGGCGGCAATGTAACTGGGAGATTTTAAATGTCCAAAATTTTATGCCTGTTTTCGCTGGGGCTTTCCGTCATTCTGGCCATTCTGTTCATCCTTGACCTGAGTATCGGGATCCCTTTCAACAAAGGAAGCATCTTTTTTGATGTGATTTTCCTGGTCGCGGCACTGGTCGTTGGAGTCCTGAGCTGGTTCACTTATCGGGAACAGTAAAGTGGATCGTTCATGAAGGACTCGCCAAACCGAACCTTCACCATTTTATGGAGAATTGAAAAATGAAAAAGTTTTATGCGTTTGCCGCTCTGGCGCTTTCTTTGAGTCTGCTCTTTCTGGCGGGTTGCGGCCAAGGCAAAACACGTGAAATCATGAACGTTTCTTACGATCCGACCCGCGAACTGTACGAAGCGTATAATCAGAAATTCGTCGAACACTGGGAAAAAGTAAAAGGCGAAACCGTTTCCGTGGACCAGTCCAACGGCGGTTCCGGCTCGCAGGCCAAAAAAGTTGCTGAAGGTCTGGAAGCCGACGTCGTGACCCTCGCTCTGGGTTACGACGTGGAGCTGATCGGCGATTCCATCCCGGGTGCGCTGGCGGACGACTGGATGAAGGCGTTCCCGAACAACAGCTGCCCGTACGTCTCAACGATCGTTTTCCTCGTGAAAAAGGGGAATCCGAAAGGCCTGAAAGACTGGGGCGACCTGGCGAAAGAAGGCGTGGAAGTCATCACGCCCAACCCGCGCACTTCCGGCGGCGCCCGCTGGAACTACCTGGCGGCCTGGGGCTGGCAGCTGAAACAGGACCTTGGGACCCTCGACTCCGCGTTCCTGAACGACCCGGCCAATGCCGAAAAAGTCAAGGCGGCCAATGAAAACGCTTACGAACTGGTGAAGAAGATCCACCTGAACGCGAAAGCCGCCGGAATGCCGGAAGGGGCGCGCGGTGCGACGAACCTTTTCGTGCGTGACGGCGTGGGTGACGTGCTGCTCGCGTGGGAAAATGAAGCGATGAAAACCGTGTACGGCGATAAAAACGACCAGTTCGAGATCGTGTACCCGTCGGTTTCCATCGTGGCCGAGCCGTCGGTCGCGCTGATCAACACGACGGTGGACCGCAAAGGGACGCGCGACGTGGCGGAAGAGTACCTGAACTACATGTACACGGAAGAGATCCAGAAACTCGTGATGGAAAACTTCTACCGTCCGAGCGAAGAAAAACTTCTCGAAGGGAACGAGCTCTTCGGGAAAGTCGAGCTTTTCCGCATCCAGGACGTTTTTGGCACCTGGAAAGACGTACAGGAAAAGCACTTCTCGAACGGTGGCGTTTTTGAAGAAATGATGAAAGAATAAAAAAAGTGAATAATGAATAACGAATAACGGATAATGGGGAGAAAGACTTTAACCTTTTTTCATTATTCGTTATTCATTATTCATTATTCGTTTTGAAAAAGTTATGTTCCGACGATATCCCAAAAGCGTTCTCCCTGGCTTTCGTATCTCCATGGGGCTGACGCTGGTTTATTTAAGTCTTCTGGTGCTGATTCCCTTTGCCGGTCTGATTCTGAAAGTCGGCGGAATGAGCTGGAATCAGTATTGGTCGATTGTTCTTTCTCCACGTGTACTTGCTGCATTTCGTCTGACGTTTGGCGCTTCACTTTTGGCGGCGGGTATTAACGCCTTTTTCGGCTTTATTGTGGCGTGGGTCCTGGTCCGATACAAGTTCCCGTGCCGCCGTCTGGTGGACGCGATGGTGGACCTTCCGTTCGCGATGCCGACGGCCGTTTCGGGTGTGGCTCTGCTCACCCTCTACAAACGGCTTGGCCAGGCCATCGGAGTGAAAATCATTTTTACCGAATGGGGCCTTTTGCTCGCGCTGACGTTTATCGGCCTCCCCTTTGTTGTGCGTACGCTGCAGCCGGCGATCCAGGACATCGAAAAGGAACTGGAAGAAGTTTCCGCCAGTCTCGGCGCGAATCGTTGGCAGACGTTCTGGCGCGTGATCTTCCCGTCGCTGCGTCCGGCCCTGATCACCGGCTTCGCGATGGCGTTTGCCCGGGCGCTGGGGGAGTACGGCTCCGTCGTGTTCATAGCGGGTACAAGCCTGCCGATCGTTTCGATTGAGATCGTGAAAAACCTCCAGGGCGGCCAGGAGGACCTGATGGTTGCCGTTGCGATCGCCACGACGATGCTGATCGCCTCGTTCGTCATCCTCTTCTGCATCAACTTCATGCAGGTCTGGATGAACAGGAGATATAATGATGAGTAATGAATAATGAAGAACGAATAACGAATAATGGGGAGAAAGAGTTTGACCCGTGTTCCTTTTCATTATTCGTTATTCGTTATTCATTATTCGTTTTAATAAAGGAAATCGTATGTCCATTTCCCGACAAAATACCGACGAACCGCCGTTTGTGCGCTACCTGCTGATTACGATAGCGATCACATTCATGGCGCTTTTCCTCCTTTTGCCCCTGATCCTGGTGTTTTACTGCGCGTTTGAGGAGGGCCTGACGACGTACTGGACCGCGCTGACCAGCCGCCGGACCATCCGTGCGATCGGGGTCACGCTCCTGACCGTGGGGATTGCCGTCCCGATCAACGTCCTGTTCGGGATCATGTCCGCTTGGTGCCTCGGAAAATTCAACTTTTGGGGCAAGAGCCTGCTCATTTCGCTGATCGACCTGCCGTTTGCCGTCTCGCCGGTCATCGCGGGTCTGCTTTTCGTCATCCTGTTCGGGATGCACAGCATTTTCGGCGACTGGCTGATGGCCAATTTCGGGATCAAGATCCTGCATACGACCACCGCGACGGTCATTGCGACAATGTTCGTAACGTTCCCGTTCGTGACACGTGAGCTTTTGCCGACGATGCAGGCGCAGGGGTCCGAGGAGGAGCTGGCGGCGAGGGTGCTCGGTGCGAACGGCCTGCAAATATTCTTCCGGGTCACGCTCCCGAACATCAAGTGGGCGCTGCTGTATGGCGTCGTGCTGTGCAATGCCCGTGCGATGGGCGAGTTCGGCGCGGTGAACGTCGTGAGCCACGGCGGGAAAAACAATACGCTCTCCCTTTTGATTTACGAGACGTACCAGTCGGACCTCGTGGCGGCATTTGCCGTCTCGACGCTTTTGGCCCTCATGGCCATCGTGACGCTGGTCCTGAAAACGTACATTGAAATGAAAACTCAAGACGAATAAAAAGGAATGAATAATGAATAACGAATAATGGGGACGACGCTTCCAGCGTCGTCTCTAAAACATCGAATAAAAGGTAAAAGTCTTTCTCCTCATTATTCGTTATTCATTATTCATTCCCCCCAAGGGGTTGACGATGAGTATAGAAGTTCAAAATATTACCAAGTCCTTCGGAAATTTCCTGGCCCTGAACGACGTTTCGCTTTACGTGAAAACCGGCGAACTGGTCGCGCTGCTGGGGCCGTCCGGTTCCGGAAAAACGACGCTCCTGCGTATCATCGCGGGTCTGGAAGAGGCGGACGAGGGAAGCGGTCCCGTTCTGTTCAATAATCACAACGTGGCGAATTCGAAAATCGGCGACCGCGGCGTCGGTTTCGTATTCCAGCACTATGCGCTGTTCCGCCACATGACGGTTTTTGAAAACGTCGCGTTCGGTCTGCGGGTTCGTCCTCGCGAGACCCGGCCCGATAATGGCGAGATTCGCCGCCGTGTGCTGGAGCTTTTGCGTCTGGTTCAGCTTGATACGCAGGCAAACCGGTACCCGCATCAGCTTTCGGGTGGTCAGCGTCAGCGTGTTGCATTGGCCCGTGCGTTGGCGGTCGAGCCGCAAGTTCTGCTTCTGGACGAGCCGTTTGGGGCGCTGGACGCGAAAGTCCGCGTCGAGCTGCGGCAGTGGCTGCGCCGTTTGCACGACGAGATCCATCTGACGAGCGTTTTCGTGACGCACGACCAGGACGAAGCGTTGGAAGTGGCGGACCGCGTAGCCGTCATGAGTGCCGGAAAGGTTGAGCAGTTTGCGACGCCGAACGAAGTGTTCCACAAGCCCGCGACGGAATTCGTGATGAACTTCCTCGGCTCGGTGAACAAATTTCGCGGCCAGATCACCGACGGAAAGGTGCGCCTGGGCGGGCAGTACATTATGGACGTGCCGGAAAACACGGAGGAGGCGAAACTTTTTGTTCGTCCGCATGAGTTGCTGATTTCACACAAGAAAACGCCGAACAGTTTTAACCTTCGCGCGGTGGTGAAGCGGATCCACTCGGCAGGCGCCCGGGTCCGTGTCGAGCTGGAAACGCACAGCGGTGACCCCATGACGGCCGAAATGACGCACGCGATGCTTTCGGATCTGAATCTCGAAACGGGCCAGGAAGTTTACGTGACGCCGTGCAACATTCACGTCTTTGGTTCCGACGAACACTCTTTGGAAGAATAGGTCCGGAGGGCCGGCGTCCTCGCCGGTCAAGTTCGGCGCAGGCCGAACGCGAATAAAAATCACACTTAAACACAAAACTCGCAAAAAGTCGCAGACCGAAAAAGGCCCCGCGGATAAAGCGGATTAAGCGGATCGAGGCGGATTTTAAATAAAGAGAAATAAAATTTCTTCCTTAAAATCCGTTTAAATCCGCCCAATCTGCCTGATCCGCGGGGCCTTATTGGGGTGAACTCTTTACTGGATTCGGTGCTTTAGAAATGGATGAAGGAACGTTCGGCTTGCGCCGAACTTGGCCGGCGAGGACGCCGGCCCTCCGAATCGTTCACCGCAGGTAATCCACCAGATTCTCCAGCAGGCTGAGCGCCTCGGGACGGTCTTGGAGCAGGTCGATCGCAAAGACCCACACAGTCCGATGGTCCGGGCTTTCCGCGAGGTAAAGCGACCACGTGCTTTGGCCCTCACCCACCGCCAGCGGGACGACCGACTGCATAAATTCCCGCGTCTCGGCGTTCAGAGTCTTCGCCCCTTTCCGAATCAGTCGGAACCAGAGCTCATTCATCCACGGCCGGACCGGGAAGTCACCAAAGGCCGGGTGCTCCGCCTCGAAAGCCGTCCCGACCTGCGTGCCGAGCGACCACCAGCCAAGACTCACGTCCGGTTGGTCGGAGGCCGGCGCGAGGACCAGCATTTTGCGTCCCTGCGCCTTCGCTTCTGCCAGGATTTCCGTCTCGTCACCGCTGACGATCAGGACCGTTTCCGGGTCATTCTCGCTGGGCGTCCACGCCTGCACGTCCGTGAATCGTTCCTGGAACCACGGGAAAAGTTTGGGCGAAACGCGGCACTGAGCCAGTGACGTTTTCCCGCGCTTCGGGAAGATCCAGAATTTCCACCGGTTTTCGATTTTCGTCCCGTCGATCGAAACGACCAGTTCCGTTTCAATCGGCTTCTGAACGTCCGGGACGGTGATTTCCGCGGCGCCGATCTTTCCGGCCGTTCCCGCTGGAATCGCGGCGATCTCGACCGTCCCGTGAGCGTCCGCGAGACGCCAGTTCAGCCGGCCGGTGGGGATTTCCTGCGCGTCAAAGTGGGAGATCGAAAAATCGGCCTGCAGCGTCTGGCCGCTCGTCAGGGCCGCGCTTTCCGTGCGGGTTTGCGCCAGCAGAACGGTCGGGCCGTTGAAGCGTCGGAACTCTTCCAGCTCCCAGCCTCCCGGATGGTGTTCCCAGAACGTAGTAAAAAGACCCTGGGCCGTGCGGGCGTCCCCCTGACGGAGCGTGCAGTCGGTGATCGACCAGAACGAGTAGCCATCGCACTCCGGGTCGAGCCGGGCCGCTTCCAGGCCGGTTTTCTGGTAGATCGCCTGGAGTTTTTGCGCCGCGAAGACGCAGCGTGGCCCCCATTCTTCCGCCAGCCCGGCCGCTTCAAGTTTCTGCCGCCGGGTTTCCTTCAGGGGATCCATCCGGACCGCGCCCGAAAAGCGGGTTTCCAGCTCCGGATCGACTTTCGTCGAAAGGTTCAAAAACTCGTGGGCGATGAACGGCATTTCCAGGTAATCGAACGTCCCGATCGGCCACGGCTTGATGCTCGAGGCCCGCTGGCCGCAGCCGTTCGGCGCGCAAAAGTCGGAGTTTTCCTCCGTGCTTCGGCCTCCGTCCTGGTGCAGGACCAGCCGGTCCGGGTCGTTCCGCTTCACCCACTCGTAAATTTCCCGGTCGAGCGGAGCGCCCAGGTGGCCTTCATTTCCCATCGAGTAAACCGCAAAGGAGACGTAGCGCCGGTTGGTTCGCCACGATTCCTGAAGGTCCCGCAGCGGGTCGAACTCCGCGCCCTCGGTCTGCACGTCGTGGTAGTACGGAAGTTCCGGCTGGAGCAGGATCCCCGCCTCGTCCGCCGCCTCAAAATATTCCGGGAGCGGGCAGTGCGTGTGGTGCCGCATGTAATTGAACCCGGCCGCCCGCGCAAGCATCAAATGCTGAAGGAAACGCTCGCGGTCCGGCGGCTCGACGAGATTGACGAAATCGTAGTGGTGATCGCCCGAGCCGCGCAAAAAGTACGGCTTTCCGTTCAGGAAGAACCGCTTGCCGACCACTTTCAGCTCGCGCACGCCAAAACGCTCGGCCCAGCCGTGAAGCACGGCCCCGTCAGCGCCCCGGAGCGTCACGAAAGCGGCGTAGAGGTTGGGCGTCTCGGGACTCCAAAACCGGCAGTCGGGAAGCGGGACGGAAAACGCGCTTTCCGCCGAGCCCTGGATGGTCTGTTCCCCGTGAGCCACGACTGGCCCCGGAACGAGTTTTCCGTCCGCGCCGCGCTCCATCGTGAGGATCTCTGCCGAAACGGTGAGTTTTGCGCCCGGGGTTTTCTGCCCGGACGCCAGATTCACGACGCGGAAATTCACGACGGCTGCACGGTTTTGAAAGTCACCGCGGACGTACACGTCGTCGAGGAATTCCGGCCCGACGGCTTCCAGCTCCACGTCCCGATAAAACCCGCCGAACGCGTGCAGGATCGCCAAAAGGCCTTTTCGGCTGGGAAGGTCGTTTCGGACCATCGCGCAAAGCTCGTTTTCCTCGCCCGGCTTCAGGAAGGGCGTGATGTTGAACTTCACGGTCTCGCAGTAATTATTCACGTATCCGGCGCGCTGGGCGTTCACCCAGAGGTAAGCGTCCGTGCGCACGCCGCCGATTTTCAGGAAGATCTGCTTCCCGGCCCATTCTTTTGGAATCGTGAAGATCTTCCGGTAAACGGCGGACCCCATGAAGACGTTCCGCAGGTCGTTCTCGGCGCAGTCCCAATTACAGAACCAGGTTTTAGCGGGTCCCGGCTCGCCGACACCCTGGGCTTCCCACGCGCCCGGGACGTGGATCTTCCGGCTTCCCTCAAATGAGAAATGGCTCCCCCAGACGCCGTCCCCCTTCGAGAGACGGAAACGGGGCACGCCCGGCAAAAAGTCCCACTCGCCCGAGAGGGAAATGAACTGCTGCGAGGGCGAGCGAAGCGCAGGATTCACGACCGTCGGCGTTCCATCCACGCCCCACTGCGCGCCCAAAACGCTCGTCGCCGCAAACAGAAAAACCGCCAGAAAAAGGGAGGAAGACTTCATTTTTAACCTTTCATTCGGTGGGGGGATTTTTAAATTATGAATTATGAATTATGAATTGACGCTTCGCGTAATGTAAGCTTCCGAAGGAGTTCAACCTTTCAAATGTCCCGCTTGCATTTAATTCATAATTCATAATTCATAATTTAAATGTTCAGATGTGGTGGTCGGTGGGAATGTAGAGCATCCGGCCGCACTGAGGACACGCGATCGCGGAGGCTCCAGAAGCGATTTTCGCGATCTGATCGACCGGGATCGTCGTGTGACAGCCAGAGCAGCTCTGATGATCGACCGGCGCGAGTGAGTCGAATTTTTTCACTTTGAACAGACGCTGGTAAAGCATCTGGTGCTCACCATCCAGCTGTTCTTCCACTTTGCGGAAATCCACTTTCAGTTTCCGGATCTCTTCTTCTGCACGCTCGCGGACTTCCTGCGTTTTCGACTTCATATCGGCCAAAAGGTCCTGGGTGGCCTTGAGGTTTTTTCGGGCTTCCTCTGCTTTGGCGTTCAGTTCGTCCAGGTACTCAAGCCCCTCCAGAATTTCATCGGAAAGCACGGCGTTCGCGGCTTCAGCGGCGGCAATCTGGTCGCGCCAATTATTAAACTCGCGCTCGTTTTTCGCCTCGTCCTGAAGTTGCTTTTTGCGCACGATTCCTTTTTCGTTTTCTTCGAGCATCGCCTGCTTACTGTCCATGAGGATGCGCTGATTCAAGGCGGCTTTAACCGCTTCGTCCTGAAGTGCCTGCATTTCCTCGATGCGCAGTTCCGTGCCGCGAATCCGGCGAAGACCGCCGTTTACCTCCTCCATCAGCTCCGCGAACTGCTTGTGCATCTGGTGGAGCGTTTCCAAAATCGAATTATTGGCTGCTGATCCCATCTTGCTTTGGGGGGACGAATTCGTCCTCTGAAGTAGTGATTTAATGGAAAGATTCAGGAAGAGGCGGCGGAAGAATTTTCGAAAAACCTTTCCGCGGACTCTTCCTCAAAAACTTTTGGGTCCCGAATTCTTCTTTTTTATTTTTTAAAGTTCGTCGTCTTCATCGACCGGGCGGCGGGAATTCCGATCGGTCGAAAGCACCTGACGGAGCAGGGCGGAAACGTCCTCAAATTTGGATTCGGCCGGCGAGGTCGGCGTGCACTGAAGCACCGCGCCATGCCCCTTTTTCGGAAGCGAAAGAAGAAGACTGGAAACCGTCTGAATGTCGCCTTCTGTAATTACAATTCCGCGGCGCCCGTTAATGTCCGGCTTGCGAGCGAACGTTTTGCTCGCCACCGCCAGGAAAGTCACGGAAGAGTCCAGACGATGAAGCGTGAGCTGGCGGCGAACGAATTCCTGACGCTCGTCATTGTAATCGTCCATTTTTCCGTTCGTGAACATGTGAAGGCCAGGACCGATTTCCTGCATGGAAATTTCCGCGCCGCCGTACACGATGTAGCCGTGATTCGCGTCCGCGCAAATGTAATTCACGCCCGCGTAATTTCCGGTTTGAAGCTCCTTCAGGGCCATTTCTGCCGCTTCCTTCGGATTGTGAAAATTCAGCATTTCACGGCAGAGGAGTCCACGGGAACGGGGATTAAACGGAACGTCGCGCTTGGGCCGATTCATCGCGCAGGCGAACATGCCGTGCTGGTTGACGCCAAACCACGTTCCTCCGGCGCGGCGGTCAATGCCGCAGATGACGCGGGGGCAGCCGGATTGAATGCGCGGCGCCTGGGACGGACGATCCGGGTTTTCTTCGCGATTGTAAGCCACAAGAATAGGTGAATCCAAAGCCGTTTGGTACTGAAAAGCCATTACACTCATATTTTGAACTCCATGAAAAAAGGAAAAAACAAAATCTTCACTACTACTTTATTTTACCACAAAATTTAAAAAAAGAAACCCCCCATTTGGGGGAATTTCGTTTTTTGTGATTTGCTTGATTAAAATAGGATTTTGGGTTTAATTCTTTTCCAGAGCTTCGCGCAGGAATTTCCCGGTCAGGGAGTTGGGATTCCGGGCGATTTCTTCCGGCGTTCCCGTGGCGACGACCCGACCGCCCAAATCGGCCGCGCCGGGGCCAAGGTCGATGATGTAGTCGGCGGACTTCATGAGCTGAATATTATGCTCGATCACGATTAGCGAGTGGCCCACGGAAATCAGGGCGTTGAAGCAGTCCTGAAGCTGAACCACGTCGGAAAAGTGCAGACCAGTCGTCGGTTCGTCGAGGATGAAGAGGCACCGGTCTTTTCGGGCTGAACCCATAAAAGACGCGAGTTTCAGGCGCTGCGCCTCACCGCCGGAAAGGGTCGTGGCGGGCTGACCCAGCCGAATGTAATCAAGGCCGACCTCTTTCAGGAGCTTCAGCTTGTTCTGGATCCCGCGCGAGCCTCGGAAGAAGGTGAACGCTTCGGCGACGGTCATTTCCAGGACCTCCGCGATGTTGCGGTTCCGGTACGTAATGTCGAGGATCTCTTTTTTGTAGCGCGTACCGTGGCACTGGCTGCACCTCATGTAAATGTCCGCGAGGAACTGCATGTCGATCGCGATGTACCCGTCGCCGTTGCAGTGCGGGCACCGGCCCTCCTCGGCGTTAAAGCTGAAATGCCCGGCGGAGTAATTGCGCTTCCTGGCCTCTTTGGTGTCGGCAAACAGAGCGCGAATCTCGTCGAAAGCCTTCAGGTACGTCACCGGGTTGCTGCGCGGCGAGCGGCCGATCGGGGATTGATCGACCAGGATCACGTCATCGACCTGGCCCGCTCCGAGGATCTCGCGGAACGGAAGCGGTTTCAGGCCCGAATCGTGCTGATGGAGGCGCTGGCAAAGGGCGGGGTAAAGCGTCTTTTCGATCAGCGTACTTTTTCCGCTACCGCTTACGCCGGAAACGACGCACAGGCAGCCGAGAGGGAAAGAGACGTCCATGTTCTGGAGATTATTCCCGCTGGCGCCGTGGAGGTGGATCCAGCCGGATTCCGTGGGACGGCGTTGCGTGGAAACGTGCCCGCGTTCGCCGGTGAGGTACTGGCCCGTCAGCGAGGATTCAGAGTCCATCATTTCCTGCGGCGTGCCCTGGAAAACGATCTCGCCGCCGCGTTCGCCCGCGTATTGACCGACTTCGATCACCTGGTCGGCCGCACGGATGATGGATTCTTCATGCTCGACGACGACCACCGAATTGTCACGGTCGCGGAGCGTTTCGATCGCGCTTAAAAGCTGGAGCGAGTTGGCGGGATGCAGGCCAATCGACGGCTCGTCCAGCACGTACAGCATGTTGACCAGCGTGGCGCCAAGCGCGGCAGCCAGTGAAACGCGGCGCATCTCCCCGCCGGAAAGCGTGCGGAGCGTTCGGCTCAGCGTCAGGTAGCCGAGTCCCACGGTTTCCAGAAACTCCAGCCGGGAAAGGGCCTGGCGCAGGATCGGAAGCCCGACCTGACGTTCCCAGTCGGTGAATTGAGGAATCAGACTTTCCAGAAAAACGCGCAGATCGCAGACTTTCATCTCGCAAAGTTCCGCGATGTTTTTGCCATCAAAATCGGATGCGGAGCCCGCGGGTTTTTCATCGGAATCCCCGTCGCTGTGGTGGTGCTTTCCGATCATCGTGGCCAGGGCAAGCGGCTGAAGCCGTTTTCCGCCGCAGGCCGGGCACGGACGGTAACTGCGCCACCGGCTCAGGAAAACCCGGATCGGCATTTTGTACTTGCGGCGCTCGAGCCAGGCGAAAAAGCCGTTGATCCCGCCGAAATCGGTCCCGGGTTCACCGTTCAGGAGGAGGTCCATTTCGGTTTCCGTGAGCTGGCTGACCGGAACGTTCGTCCGCAGACCGTGGGACGGCGCCCACTCAACCGCTTTTTCCAGCTCGTAGTGGTACGCCTGCGTGTTCCAGGGCGCGACGGCTCCTTCTTCGATCGTTTTCTGGCGGTTCGGGATCACCAGATCAAGGTCAATGTCGATCGTGTTCCCGAACCCCTCGCAGACCGGGCAGGCGCCCAACGGACTGTTGAAGCTGAAAAGCCGCGGCTCCGGAACGGCGTAATCGACCTTGCAGTGCTCGCAGGAAAGTTTTGTGCTGTAGTGCCGGATGACCCACGGCTCGCCGGCCAGGTCGTACGTTTCCCAGATCCCCGAGGCGTCGAGACTTTCCACCTCCTCCAGCGGGATCTGAATGATGAGCGAGCACTTCCCCTTGCCGTGATTGAAGGCGGATTCGAGCGATTCGCGAATTCGGGACTCGGGCATTCCGCCGCTCAGACGGTCCGCGACGCAGTACAGTTCCTCGGAGTCGAACGCTTTCTGCGCGTCTTCCTCAGAGGGAATTTCGCTGGAAAGGTCCACCATCTTGTGGTTCACCAGGACGCGGATGAAGCCTTCCTCACGCATCGAGGCGAATTGCTCCGCCCAGGTGGTTTCGCTTTTCTCCGTGATGTGCCAGACGACGAGGAAACGGGTGCGGAGCGGGAGCAGCGCGATGAATTTCGTGACCGTCTCGGAAGTGTCCCGCCGGACTTCATGGCCGCAGGAGAGGCAGTACGTGATGCCGATTTTGGAGTAAAGAAGGCGCAGAAAATCGTAGGTTTCCGTCGCGGTGCCGACCGTGGCGCGGCTCGATTTGGTCGAAAGGTTTCCCGCGACGCAGATCGCCGGCGGGATCCCGTCGATCAGTTCCGCCTCGGGCTTTTCGAGCTGGTCGAGGAACTGGCGCGTATAGGGCGAAAAACTCTCGATGTACCGCCGCTGGCCCTCGGCGTACAGCGTATCGAGCGCAAGCGAGCTTTTCCCGCTTCCGCTCACGCCGCAGATCACGACGAGTTTCCGATGCGGAACATCCAGATCGATGTTTTTCAAATTATGGACCGCGACTTTGCGCAGAACGATTTTACCGCCAGTTCCCATTTTACTTTTTCCCCAAAACTTTCAAATTGGCCGTCTTTCTTCGTGACGTTTCCTTACATTTTCTCGACGGTCTGGATCCCCAGCAGTTCCAGCCCTTTCTGAATCGTCCGGGCGGTCAGGTCGCACAAAACGAGGCGGCTGTTCCGCACTTCCTCGCTCTCCGCGCGCAGCACCGGGCAGTTCTCGAAGAAGGAACTGTACCGGCTCGCCAGGTCGTACAGATAGGCCGTGAGGAAGTTCGGCCGATTATCTTTCGCCACAGCCTCCAACGCCTCGTCGAAGCGCATAAGCTCCATCGCCAGCGCGCGCTCCGACGGGTGCGTGAACTGGATCTTCGCATTTTCCGAAATCGCCTGAGCGTCGAACCCGCCGCGGGAGAAAATGCTCCGGACCCGGGCGTAGGCGTACTGCATGTAGGTTGCCGTGTTGCCGTTGAGGGCCAGCATTTTGTCGTAGGAGAAAACGTAGTCGCTCTCGCGGTTCTGCGAAAGGTCGGCGTATTTCAGAGCCGCGATCCCGATTTTCTGGGCGGTTTCCTCAAAATCTTCTTCCGGAATGGCGCTGGCCTCGTTGGCGCGGATCGCCGTCCGGGCGCGTTCGACCGCCTCGTCAAGCAGACCGTCCAGCCCCACCGTGTCGCCGCTGCGGGTTTTGAAGGGTTTTCCGTCATCGCCCAGAATGGTCCCGAATTTCACATGGCGCAGGTCGATCCCCTCGTAGCCGAGCATCCGCGTGACCTCGAAGAAGTTCACGAAATGCTCGCTTTGGCGGTGGTCCACCACGTAGTAGATCGCATCGGGATGGAACGTTTCGACCCGGTACAGGAACGTTGCGATGTCCGTCGTGGCGTAGAGGTACGCGCCGTCTTTTTTCTGGACGATCATCGGCGTTTCACGGCCCGGGAAGAAAACGCAGACCGCGCCTTCGCTTTCGGTCGCGAGTCCCTTCTCGCGCAGGAGCTGCACCACGCCCGGGAGGCGGTCATTATAAAAACTCTCGCCGAGCACTTCGTCGAACTGGATCCCGAGCCGCTCGTACGCGTGGTCGATCTCACGCAGACAGTACGGCATGATCTTCGCCCAAAGCGCGCGGTTTTCCGGGTCGCCCGAGTGCAGTTTCTCGACCTCCAGGCGGCACTCGTCCGCGACTTTCTCGTCCGAGTCCATTTCCTGCCGCGCGATGCGGTACAGGCGCAAGAGTTCCATGATGGGATTTTCCTCGAATTTTGCCTCGTCGAGGTAGTGCTTCCAGCCGTAGAAGATCATTCCGAACTGCGTGCCCCAGTCGCCGAGGTGATTATCGCGGATGACGCGGTGCCCGAGGAACGAAAGGACGCGGCTCATCGAGTCGCCGATGATCGTCGAGCGAATGTGGCCGACATGCATCGGTTTCGCGACGTTCGGCGACGAGTAGTCGATCACGATCGTTTTCGGCTTTTCCGAGACGGGGACCCCCAGGCGCTCATCCTTCGCGGCGGCTTCGAGCGTCCGGATCATCCAGTCGGCGCTGATTTTCAGGTTCAGGAAACCGGGCCCGGCGATTTCGATGGACTCGAAGAGCGCGGCGGCGAGCGGGTTTTCCAGGACCGCAGTCCGGATCATTTCCGCCACTTCCCGCGGCTTTTTGCCCAGGGATTTTCCCATCGCCATCGCGAAGTTGGCCTGGTAATCGCCGAACTTCGGGTCGCCGCAGCGGCTGATCATTCCAAGGAATTTTTCGGGAGTTTCGGAATATTGGGTCAAAACCGGACGGAATATTTTTTCGAGCAGTGCGGGAATCATAAGGCCCTCTTAATTGGTATAAGATGAAAGGAAATCAGTTTCGCGTTCCTTATTATAAACGAAATAAAAATCCTTTCAACCCCCCACCAGAAAAAAGGCCCTGCTTGACAGACGGCCGGGGGGCCGGTATAATGAAAGAACGTTTCGCAAAAGGCGAATTCCCCTCCAGTTTCACCCCTCACCCCCCAAGGATCCCCCATGAAAAAAATCTTTCTCACTTTCCTCTGCTCGGCATTTTTCCTCCCGGCCGGGCTGGTTCTGGCCCAGCAGAGCGCGAACGTCGATACGTGGCGCGCCGAGTACCAGAAGCGCATCGAATCGACGCTGGCCGCCCGAAAAAAGCAGCAGGCCGAAAACCCGCAGGACGTTTTTTACTCGAAGCCGGATTTTGTCGTGTACAATCCGGAGGTCAAAGAGGACGTTTTGGGCGACTGCTATAATGACCACTTCCAGGTTTTTGACGGGATCGACGGCACGATGTTTGCGACCGACTGCCAGGCGACCTGCGAAGGGGCGCTCGACCAGCACGTCGCGTTTTACCGGAGCGATGACCACGGCAAGACGTGGACCAAGCCGAAAGTCCTCGCCGGGCCGAAGACCATGCACGACGAGACCCCGATCGTGAGCTGGGGCTTTGCGATGGTTTCCAAAACGGGGCGAATTTACGTCATTTACAATCAGTACGTTCCCGGCAAAGTCTCGACGAACCGCCAGCACACGGGCCTGATGTGCGGCATTTACTCCGACGATAAAGGGGAGACGTGGTCCGAACCGGTGCTGATCAACGGCGTTCCGCGCTCGATCAACGACTCGTCCGACCAGACCATCCCATCGGAGTGGGTCGTGTGGCAGAGACCGCTGCGGCTGGGTGGGACCGACGGCCACTACCTGGTCGGCGTGACGCGGTACGTTGCGCCGGAAAATCACCACAAATACCGCACCGTGACGGAGTTCATCCACTTCCCGAATATTGACGAAAACCCGGAACTGAAAGACCTGAAGATCGAGTGGGTCCTGGCCGACGAGAACTGCCTGCACATCGGCGTGCACTGCGAGGAGCCGGGGATCGTGAAACTTCCCGACGGTCGGCTTTTCGCGCTTCTGAGGACCGGGACCGGCTACCCGTGCTGGACGGTCAGCACCGACGGCGGTTACACGTGGACCCAGCCGGAAAAACTGCTCGACCGCGACGGGGGCACGCCGTTCCTGCACCCGGTTTCTCCGTGCCCGCTGTACGACTGGAAGGGCTGCGAGGCGGGAAGCGGCGAGTATTTCGCGCTGATCCACAATAAATTCGACTTTACAAACAAGAACCCGTGGCAGAATCGCGGACCGCTTTACCTCATTTCGGGCAAATATCAGAAAGACGCGCACCAGCCGATCTGGTTCACGTCGGAGCCGAAACTTTTCATCGACCGGCCGCACAATAATTCGTTCTACACGAGCTGCACGCAAGTCGATGGGAAGTGCGTCCTTTGGTACAACGACCAAAAATTTTACCTCCTCGGGAAGATCATCGGCCCGGAGTGGATGAAGTAATTAATGCGGAATTCGGAATTAAAAAAGCCTTCGGCCGCTAAAAGCCGAAGGCTTTTTAATTGTGTATTCCTGATTAAAGAAAATACTCGAATATCCCCACGATCGCGCCTAGAACGAAGCCAAAAACCTGAATCGCGCCGAGGTGCTGGTCGGCGACGTTAGTAATCATGTGGTAAAACTCTTCCACGTCCTGTTTTTCTATGGCCGTTTGTACCCGCTGTGAAATGTGCAGTTTCTCCTGGATCAGCCCCTGGCCGTTTTCCTGGATCCAGCGCTCGATCTCGACCTGCGCGCTCGGCATGAGTCCATTTTGGATCCACGCCCAAAGTTCCTGGGAGTTTTCAATTCGGTCGAGCCACTTCGGAAAGCTTTCCTGGAGGTAATTCTTCAGGAAAGACCGAAGGTATTCCTGCATTTCGTCCCGGAACTTTTCAAGCGCGATGCTGGAGTTCGGGTTCAGGAACCAGTTTCTTAATTTCGTACCGAGACCGACGAGTTCTTCATAGATTCTTTCAGTCGTTTCAGGCGAGCCGATTTTTTTCTCAATGGCCGCCTGAACCGACGGCCAGTCGATGGCCCACATGATCCCATCTCGCACACCTTTTGAGATGAGATGTCCGAGATGAATCCGGGTAAAATATTGGTAGAGGTACTCGGCGACCATCCCCCGCAGCATTTCCATAAATTCGGGCGTGCGGCTTTTCAGGCCTTGAGTGATTTTCTCCGCGAGGAACCGCCGGTTTTCCGGGGCATTCAGACGGGGTTCGACCACTTTTACCCAAAACGACTGCATGTTTTCCTGGGTCAGAAGTTTCCGCAGCGACTCGCCGAGCGTGCGCTCGATTTCTGGAATGAGGAAGCCGCAAATCGCGGTTTCATGCTCACGAAGCAGATTCTGGACTTTTTCCCTGGCGGTCGTGATGAGCTGCGGGTTCTTCAGAAATTCGATTGCGGTATCACACAGTTCCTGCGAAATTTGCCGCGAATCGAGGAGTTTTTCTTCGACCTGTTTTCCCATTTCAATTCCGATCAGGTCTTTGCTTCTAGGGACCAGGCCTTGACTCCAGATGTGTCTAATCAAAAACCTGTCAGATGGTTTGAACGGCTTGAAAAGCATTTCAATCGCAATGTAATTGGTCAAGTAACCCACCGAAGCGGCCGAAAGAACATGGAGAAAGAAATCACAATAGGAAGATAGCGGCAGCGAGTAATGCCAGTCCAGAATAAAAGAAACCTTTAATAAAAAGAACGTAAGAAGAAAAACAAATACTAAAATACTTAATGGGAAGAAAACCAGTTCAAGAGCAGCGTAAGAGCGTTTTTCTAAGGAGTTGGAAGAGTTGCAGGCAATCTGAAAAAGCTTTTTGAATTTGGAAATCATGATTGGATTTTTATTTGTGAAAACGGGCTTGGGTTCAAAAAAAGGAATGTTTCAGAAACTTTCTGGTGTATTATATCAGATTTTGAAATTTTGTAAATCGGTAGGGGTTGGAAGTCTCCGGGATCGATTGAGAGAAAATGGGGCTGAATCCTCCAAAAAATTCGTCGAGCGAAAAAAAATGAACTACCTACTTGAAACTTTTCAGGATTAGGGTAAAATTAAAATGAATGGGGTTTTTCGAAAGACTCCGACCGAATTCGAGTTTTCATTCCTTTCCCATTTGCCAAAACGGGCGGCTGGGAAGAAAGTTTTTCATCTTTTTTTGCAAAGAGGTAAATCGTGAACCTGACAGACAGCAAATACAACAAATTCGCGCTGGTGAATGAAATGCTTGAAACTCCGGAGATCATCCGGAAGTTCGACTGGACGCAGACCGCTTCCATGGCCGACGCCATCAAGAAGTGCGGGCGCCTGTTCATGACCGGCGAAGGCTCCAGCCGTATTTTCCCGGCCAAGAACATGATCTACACCGCGATGAAAATCGGCGCCGATCTTTCCATGGCGACCGACGGAAGCATCCAGGCCCGTGAGTACGACCTGAAAGACTGGGCGGTTTTCGGCGTTTCCAACAGCGGAATGACGAAAGAGATCGTGCTTCTTCTGAGCATGCTGGCGGAACAGAACCACCAGAATCGCTTCTCCATGACCGCCAACGCCGGCACGCGCATCGTGGACGCCTCGAACGAGTCCATCATCCTTTCCTGCGGGAAGGAAGACGCCGTTGCCGCGACCAAGAGCGTGGTGGAAAGCGGCCTGGTTTACCTCTCCATCCTGAAGAACATTTACGGCACGGACTTCAACGCCGCCGCGGCCGCGGATGCTGCCGAGCAGGTCCTCACCGCCGAGATCGATCCGGAGATCATCAAGAAGATCGCGGATTCGCCGATCATTTACTTCGCGGGCCGGAATAACGGCGCGGCCGAGGAACTCCGCCTGAAGACGAACGAGATCACCCGCAAAAAGAGCGACTACCTCGAGGGCACGTACCTGCTGCACGGGATCGAGGAAGTGATGAACGCGGGTGAAACCATCGTCGTGATCGAGCCGTACGAGTCCGAAATGGCCAAAATGAAGGAACTGCTCGTGGACCGCATCGGTGTGAACATCGTCGCGATCGCGTCGAAGCAGACGATTTTCCCGACGTTCGTCATTCCGTCCGTCGGCCTGCTTGACCCGGCGATCCAGCTCATGGCGGGCTGGAATCTGCTGATCCAGGTCGGAATTTCGCTCGGGATCGACCTCGACCATCCGACCCGTGCGCGCAAGATCGGGAACGCGATCTGATCCTGATTTCTTAAACGCAGAGTTTCAGCGTGCCGTGCCTTTTCTGCCGCGCGGCACGCTGAACTGCCGCAAATCAAAAACGCCAAAGCTCCAAAGCTCCTCAGGAGTGAACTCATGCGCCTTCCTTTTCCCACCCTCTGCTTTCTGTTTCTTTTCCCCTTTTTTTTACACGCGGCGGAACCGGCAGAAGTCGGCAAAAAGCCGGTGGAACTGGGGAAACGGCCGATCGAGCTGGACTGGGCGGGCCGGACGCGCAGCGAGTGCGTGCCATTTCTCGATTTTGAGTCTCCTTTCTCGTGGACGTGCGAGTGCGAAAACGCCGCCGCCTCTTTTCAGCGTTCCGACCGTCAGCCGATTTGGGGAAAATTCACCGCGTGCCTGACGTTCCGTGCTCTGACGAATGAACCGGATTCCGCCCCCACTCCCTCCGTTCGGGTCCGGCCGCCTCAGCCGCTTCCCATGCCGCGGGAGCCGTTCGACTCGGTTTCCTGCTGGATCTTCTCGTACTCGTGGGGCCGCGGCGCGAATACGGACCTGAGCGTCCCGATCCCGACGCTTTCGCTTTGCTTTCTCGCGGACGGAAAGCCGGTCGAGATCCCGTTCCGCCAGATCGACTGGCGAAACTGGTACCTGGTCCAGCTTCGTTTCACGCCGGAGCAGGCCGCGCTGCTTAACGGCCCGAACGTCTTTTTTGACGGTTTCCGCGTGACCGGCGGGACGCAGACGTTTGACCGGGAGATTTACCTCGACGATTTGGCCTTCTTTGCCGAAAAACTCGCGCCGATTGAACCGGCGGTCCATCGGGCGTTTGGGCCGGACCCGGATCTGGACCCGAAATTGACGTTTCCGACGCGGCCGAAAACGATCATTCCGCCTTCTGCCGCCCCGGACTCGAAGAATGCGCTTGAGGCCGAAAACGACGGCGCGTTCCGCTTCACCTACGCGGGTCCCGACGGCCGGCTGGAAGTCCGTTTTACGCCCCGGACGGGCACGTGGTCGGACCTGACCGCGAGCTGGAACGGCGGCGCGGCGTTTCAGCCCCTCGAAAATGGCGGCGTGACCCAGATCGTAAACGCCCAAAAGGAAGCCGAAAAGGCGGAAAGCGCCGAGATTCTGGACGTTCAGAAGGACGGCGAAACGCTGAAGATCCGGGCGAAAATTCACTCGAAAACCGCCGAGGCCGTGGTGATGTACGCGCTGCGGCTCGTCGGCAAAACACTGGTTTTGGAAACGGCCTGCGACGCGCCGTCCGTCGCGAAAATTTCCTTCGGCCAGGCGCAGGGGCTGAAAAGTCCGCAGGCGGTCCCGGTCCCGTACTGGACGGGCGGTCAGGGCTACTCCGCGCGCCGTCCGGCGGTCATCGCGTTTGAGGCCGGGCCCGGTGAAACGTGCTTCCTCGCCGGCGAGGTGGACTGGTACTCGAGCGCCGCCAGCTACTGCTCCAGCCAGCACCGGGTGGAAGGCTCCTCCGCGGTTTTCCACGAAGGCGTCGAGTACCGCCCCAAAACCGACGGGACGCGGAACCCGGCGTTCGAGCGTTTTGTCGTGACCGTTTCGCCGAAATTCGACGAGGTGCTCCCGTTCATTCCGAATCCGGCCTCCCCGTACAAAGCGGTGGCCGGGACGAAACTCTGGCGGGTCCATGCCGCGCATGATCGGGCGCAGGACCGGGATTTTTGGCTCCGTGCGTGGCGCTACGGCCTGCGTGAAGTGGTGATCAACGACCACGAGACCCAGTGGCGTGAAGGGGGCGAAAGTTTCACCTTCCGCACGCGCACCGACCCGACGAAAGGCGGCGACGACGCGCAGGTCGAATATTCGCATTTTCTCCGCGACCGCCTCGGTTTCGTGTACGGCCCGTACAATAATTTCACGGATTTTGCGCCCGTCAATGAGTTTTGGAGTCCCGATCGTGTCGGCCGACTGCCGGACGGAAACTTCCAGCCGAGCTGGATGCGGACGTACGGGCCGAAACCGTACTACGCGATCGATTTTTGCGCGCGGCTGGCGCCGGAACTCGCCCGAAAATTTTACTTCAATTCGGCGTACTGCGACGTGCACACGTCCGTGGCGCCGTGGAACCGGACGGACTACGATGCGCGGATCCCTGAGGCGGGAAAATTTGCCGCGACGTTTTACGCCTACGGGAAAGTGATGCTTTTCCAGAAAAAAGCGTGGGCCGGGCCGGTTTATTCCGAGGGGCCGAACCACTACTTTTACGCGGGCCTGACCGACGGAAACTACGCGCAGGATCAGGGCTACAAGCTGGACGAAAACCCGTGGCTCGTCGATTTTGACCTCCTCAGGATTCATGACCTGGAGTGCGATTTCGGGCTTGGAAGCCTCGGAATGTACTCGCCCGGAAAAACGCGTGAGGAGCGCCTTTTCTACGTTCCGCATCAGGACGAGCCGGGCGACGTGGGGCGCGATCTGCTCGTGGACCGCTACCTTGCCGGGACTGCCGCGTTCGGCCACATTGGGTTCCTCGTTCTGGACTACGCGTTCACCCCGCCCAAGGCGTTCGGGCTGGCGTACGGCGTGCCCGGGACGCTCCATTTTGAGGATGGGATCCGCGTCGGAATGCGCTCTTACTTCATGAACCAGCAGCTGGCGGCCCGTTACACGCAGGCGTCCGTTCGGTCCATTCACTACGCGGCGGCGGACGGGACGCTCCTTCCGACGAGCGTGGCAATCGCATCCGGCGCGCTGAAACGCAGTCAGCCGGTGGTCCACTACGCCGACGGAACGGTCGTGGCCGCAAACGGGAGCAAAACCGACTGGCTCCGCGCGGAGATCGACGGGCGAAAACTCGAAATTGCCCCGGGCGGTTTCGTCGGCTGGACCGAAGACGGTCAGGTTTTCACCGAGTCGAACGAACGGGACGGGAGGCGGTTCAGTTACTGCGAATCGCCGGCTTACATTTACTTCGACTCCCGTGCCGGCTCGCAGACCTGCGCGAAAGCCCGGGGCGAAGGTGCGGCAGTCTGCCGGGTCCTGCAAGACGGCGACTACGGAAAGGATTCCGGCGCGCGGTACGAGTTCATTTTCCTCCCCGGCGCGTCGGTCGGCTTCCGGGTCCCGCTCACCGAGGCGACGGCACTGGACTTCGACGGTCACTCCCTCGGCCCGGCCCGAATTACTCAGCGCGACGGTTTCACCTACATCGACCCGGTTCCCGGCGCGTTCAGTTACGTAGGTCGGTGACGACGGGCCACTTCCCCCCCATTTCAGAATTCACACTCGAACGAAACGATGCTCCTTTTAGACTTTTTCCGAAATCCCGAATCCTCCCGCGAATGGTCCCACACGCAGTGGGAGCGGCTCTTTCAGCTCGCGCGGCCTGCGAAGCTGCTCGGGACGCTCGCGTATTTCATCGAGGACCGCGGCCTTTGGGATGCCGTGCCGGAAAAGGGGCGGTGGTTCCTCGAATCGGGAAAAGTGAAGGCGGAACGCGGCCGGCGCCAGACACTTTGGGAGGCGGAATGCCTGCGGCGCGCGACGTTTGGAAAATCGTTTGTGGCGGACGCTCCGGAGCGTGAAATCCCGCTGGTTTTGCTCAAAGGCGCGGCATACCAGGCGGCGGATCTTCCGTGGGGACGCGGGCGGATCTCCGTGGACGTGGACGTCATGACGCCGATCGAAACCCTTCCGCAAATCGAAGCCGCGCTCCTCGTGGCGGGGTGGATCCCCGAGAAAAAAACCGAGTACGACGAGCATTTTTACCGCGACTGGATGCACGAGATCCCGCCGATGGTCCACCTGGATCGGGGGACGACGCTCGACGTGCATCACACGATCCTCCCGCGAACCGGCCGACTGACGGTGGACGCGGCGCTCCTTTTTGAGGAGATCGTCCCGCTTCGCGACAATTTGTTCGTCCTTTCGCCCCGTGACATGCTGCTCCACTCGGCGGTCCACCTCTTCCAGGACGGCGAGCTGGATAATTGCGCGCGGGATCTGCTCGACCTGAACGCCATGTTTGCGTACTTCCCGGAAAAGGACCCGGAATTTTGGAAAAAACTGCTCGCCCGCACCCGGCAGTTGAACCTGACGCGGCCTTTCTACTACGCCGTGACGTTTTGCCAGTCGCTCCTGGGGACGGTTTTCCCGGAAGATTTTCTCCGTGAGGTCAAAACGTTCCGCGGCGGGTTCATCACGCGGAGGCTCATGCGCGCCCTGGTGCCGCTGACAATCGAGCCGGAAATCTCGGGCGAGGAGCGTTTCACGGCGTCGTGCGCGAGATCGGCGCTTTACATTCGCTCGCATTTCCTTCGGATGCCGCTGAGGATCCTCGTGCCGCACCTCTGGGCGAAGTACCGCCAGAGGAAGAAAGAGCGAGCGGAGAGAAAAGAGCAGGAAGAGTGAAAAAACGGTTTCTTATTTAGTTTCAGATTGGAGATTTTATGCGTAAATTCCCGGTTTTATTCGTCGCGTTTTTTCTTTCCCTTCTCCTGACTGCCGCACAGGCGGCCGATTCGGTCCGGGTTGAGTCCCGAAACGGCGCTCCGTGCATCGTGGTGGACGGCCAGCCCGTTCGTCCGCGCGTCTTTTACGGTGGGCCCGTCAAACTGCCGATCAAACTTGGAACGGAAACGAAGGTTTTCGATTTTGACTTTTCGCCACTGGCGGACTCGGAAGGGCGGGGGACGCTCCACTTCCGTTTCGGGAAAGCCCCCGGAAAGATCCGGCTGGACGATCTCTCGATCCGTGAGCTGGAAAGCGGCGAATTCATCGCGGGGCCGGAAACGTTCGAGTCCGAGGCGGATCTGCGCTTTTGGACCCGGTGGGGAGACGTGCATGACGGAAAGCCCGTCGCGACGGTCGGCGTGAAAGACGGCGCTCTGGAAGTCGAGATCCTCCCGGAACGCGCGAAAAGCCCGCTCGATTTTCACATTTACCACGCCGCCAACCTGAAACTTTCGCCGACGAAGCGCTACCACGTGCACTTCACGCTGAAGTCGGACCAGCCGCGCGAAGCGGAAATCGCGTTTTACCGGCCGGGAACCCCGTTCTTGATGCTTGCGGGAGTTCCAGACGGGAAGGTCCCAAGAGATCTTTTCGCGGCCCAGATCCAAATGGCGGCGGAGGCGGGCGCGCAGTTCGTTTCCTTTGGGATCCCGTCGATTTGGGAGAAAGAAACGGGGGAATGGGACCCGAAGACGCTGGACCTTTTGGTGCGTCAGGTGCTCGCGGCCAACCCGAACGCTTTGCTGATCCCGCGCATTGGGATGGATGCGCCGGCCTGGTGGCTCGATCAGCACCCGGACGAGGAGATGGTCTGGCACGGAGTCACGCCGGAGCGGCTCGCGTCCAAGCACCGGAAGGAGTCCGTTTCGTCGAAACTTTACCGCGAGGCGGCGTGCAAGGCGCTGGAGCGGACGGTGCGCTACCTCGAAGAAAATTTTGGGCCGAATATGGCGGGCTACCACCCGTGCGGGCAGAATACGGGCGAGTGGTTCACCCAGGACACGTGGATGCAGGGTCGCGCGTGGTACGCCAAAACCGACCTGAGAGCCTGGCGCGAGTGGCTCCGCGAAAAATATTCCACCGACGCGGCGCTCCAGAAGGCGTGGAACCGCTCTGACGTGACGCTCGATTCGGCCGAAGTCCCGGAATTTGAAGAGTGGGAAGCCGCCATGAAGGAACCGCTTCTGACCGATGCGCGTCTCGTCGATTTCAACGCGTTCACGAACACCATGATGACCGACACGGTGCTCGATTTCGCGCGGACCATCCGAAAAGCGACCGACGGGAAACGGCTCACGGTCTTCTTTTACGGCTACGGCTTCGAGTTCGGTCCGTGCTGGAACGGGCCGGCCTATTCAGCGCACTACGCCCTGCGCCGTCTTCTCGACTCGCCGGACGTGGACGTGATCTGCTCGCCGCAGTCGTACTGGGACCGCAAGCCGGGCGGAGGCGGGCAGTGCATGCTCGTGAGCGAAAGCGTCTCCCTGGCCGGCAAAATGTACTTGCTCGAGGACGACACGCGGACGCACCTGACCCCCGGAAACCAGCATTTCGCAGGCGTGGGCGACGGCGGGAAGACCTGCGAGGAGACGCGCGAGCTGATTCGCCGGAACACGGCCGAGTGCGCGTGCAGAAATTACGCCTGCTGGTGGATGGACCTCGGCTCGGCCGGCTGGTACGCCGATCCGGAGCTTTGGCTGGAAATGAAGGAGCTGGCCAAAATGGACGAGTGGTTCCTCCGGAATCCCACGCCGTACGCGCCGGAAGTGGGCGTTTTCATCGACGAAAACGTCATGATGCGCATTTCCTCAGGGCGTTACACGAGAAAGAGCATTTACGAGCAGCGTGCGCCGCTGGCACGGATGGGGGCCTCCTACGCGCAGTACTTCACGGAAGACCTGACCTCCGGGACGCTCCGGAAACTGGGCCGCCAGCCGAAACTCTGCGTGATGCTCCACGCGGAATTTTACACGCAGGAAGAACGGGCCGAAATTGAGCGGAAAGTTGGGAAAGAGTCGCTCGTTTGGGTTTCCATGGACGGAATTTCGACCGAGGACCTGCGAAAAGAGGCGGCCCGATGCGGCGTTCATCTTTTTGCGGACGCGGAGTGCAACGTCTGGGCGAACGGGCCGTTCATCGTGCTGCACGCCTCGCAGGATGGGCCGGTGCACGTCGTTCCCAAGGCCGGGTTCACGAAAATGTTTGACGAAATTTCCGGTCAGGAAGTTTCCGGAACGGTGGAGATGAAACTGGGTGAAACGAAAGTAATTCGGTGCAAATGAGGCCCCCCCTCCTTGAAACTTTTTCATTTTCTGCTATAATCAGTTTTAACCCGTTGGGATACCCGCTCCCTTTTGTGGGGATTGGGTGAACAAAAGTCGGGTCATGACCTTTTTATTGGAACTTTTTTAGGAGAAAAAAGTATGGAATCCAAAAGAGTTTACATTCAAAAATGCCCAACATGCGGTCGTCGGATGCAGGTTCTGGTTCGCTACCTTGGCCTGACTTTGACCTGCCCGCACTGCCAGGGGCGTTTTGTGGCTCAAGATCCAAGTTCCATTCATGGGGACGTTGAGGATCCGTCGGCATCCAGCCTTTCCAGCGTCATGCAGAAACTTGAAACTAACTTGCAAAAATCGGGGATTTTGAACTGATTAGTTCCCTTCTCTTTTTTGGCCGCAGGCCCCACACTGGAGCCCGCGGCTTTTTTTGTGTTTCAAGAGGAGAAACCTCTTGATGGAATCCGGAAGAATCGTCTATTGCAGCCGGCGCAGCTCGAAATCTTTGTTTTCGTACACCAGCTCAAAATCCTGGATCCCGTTGGGAACGTCCAGGATCACCTGGCGGTTTTTCAGGTCGTTTTTGTTGCGGACGAGGTACTTCGCGCCGTACTCGTTGGCTAGGTACTGGATTTTTTGTCTCGGCATCAGGGTGAACGACGCGACGCGCCCGTACTGTTGGGTCGGGTTGGAAGGGTCAAAACCGTAAAACTGGTCCTGCATCCGGACCCACCAGTCCCAAATCCCTTGGGAGTCCTGAGGAACGTCTTTCCAGACGCCGACGGAGGGCCGCCGCGCGAACCAGTGGAACGTCCGGACGGTGTACGGAACGACGAAAACGTCCGTCGGCTCCGTGTTTTCCTGAATGAACTGGCACAAATCGATCCAGGACTGGCCGCAGGCCGCGCCCGAGCAGGAGCGGGGTTTCATCGGTTTGGCGAAACGTTGGGAGGATTCCCAGACCTGGAACGAGACCAGCGCGATGAGTAAAACGACGAGAAATTTCCGGCGCCGGTTCATCATCCGTTCGATGGAGCGGTTTTCCCGACGCAGGGCTTTTCTTTCTTCTTTCGTCAGTTTGCGCTCGGGTGTTTCTTCTGATTTTTCAGCAGTTTTTTCGGTCGGAATCGTCACCGGGTGAGTGGCGTACTCGACGCACAAAATCGCGGCGCCCAGCGGGATCATGACGTCCACCGTCCGGAACCAGTAGTACCGCAAAAGCGAGGCGGTCAGATCCGGCGCGGCGTTCATGAAAAGGTTAATTCCCCAGCCGCACAGACCGATCAGAAGCGACGCGTAGATGAAAGTCCGGAACGTCATCTCGCCGTTGGAGTACCGCGGCCGGGCGATCAGGAAGTGCCAGATCAGGAGCAGAATGCCAAAGTGAAGGAGTTTCTGCGGCGTTTTTTGGGCGACAAAACTCAGAAGCAGATGGTGAGGCAGGCGCTCGTAAACGTAAAGTTTCGTCGCGTTTTGGGCGACTTCGGGCGAAACGTTCTGATTGAGCTGAAGCGCGGGAAGAAGCGCGGGAAGCGTCAGAAGCCCCGCCAGGATCAGACCCGGCAGAATGGAGTAAAACGTAGGAAGGAAGCACTTCGCGAGGTCCTCGGACGTGCCGCTCTTTTTCAGGCTGGGCTCGTAATCCTTCAGGATCAGCCAGGCGATCCCGAGCGCGACGAGGCACCAGCCGCCGACCAGGACGTGGAACATTGCGGCAAAACCGAGCAGAATCAGGGCGGTATTCCAGCGGTTCCGAATGACGGCGCCCAGCGCGAAAAAAATCAGGACAAACGCGAAGCCTTTCGCCTCCACGCCGCCCACGACCCACTCACCGGCGAACGAGCAGTTCTGGCTCAGGAAAAGGAAAAGACCGGCGCTTAAAAGAGCAAGGCCGAATCGCGAGAAAAACGGACGGACCATCCAAACCCACCCCCCGGCGAGCCCGGCCCAGGTGAGGATCCGGCCGATCCACGCGACGGCATTCATTGGGAGGAAAAGCGTCAGCCAGCCGAACGTCCAGTAAAAAACGCCGTGGGCGTCAGGAGAGTCAAGGAAAAAATCGCTCTGAACGTAATTCGGATTCCAGAAATGGGCGGCTTTCCCGAGGTAGTGTGCCTCGTTCGTGTCCGGGACGGCGTAGGCTCCATAGAGAGCGAAAAGGAGGAAAATCAACGCAATTTCCAAAAAATTCGTAAAAAGTTTCATGAAAAACCTTTAAACCTCTTGAAAAATTGAAGTCTGTGTGATAAAATATTAAAGGAAATTTAGTGATTTAACTGGAAAATCAGCACCGCCCACCAAAATGAAAAACCAATATTCACTCCTTGCGCAAATTTTTCTCTGGCCCTTTTTGCCGCAGTACAAGGTGAACGTCGTAAATGAACTTACGCCGGCCGTTTTGCGTGAAATGGAAGTCCAGCACATTCTGCTCGACGTGGACTGCACGCTGAAGCGGTACGATACGGATTTGCTTGAGGACTGGGTTCTGGAGTGGCTCGAAACGCTGGAAGTCGCGGGCGTGGACGTCTGCCTGCTCTCCAACGGGAAAAAAAGCCGAATCGGAAAAATCGCGGACCACTACGATCTCGAGTACGAGGCGATGGCGATGAAACCTTTTCCGTGTGGCTGCTGGCGCGTCATGAAACGAAAGGATTGGGACCGTAAATCCACGGCGATCGTGGGCGACCAGCTCATGGCGGACGTGGCGGCGGGGAAATTCGCGGGGATCAAAACCGTTCACGTGACGCCGATTCACCCGGAAACGGAACCGATCTTCACGCGGATCAAACGCCCTCTGGAACGGCTCGTCTTTCGGTTTGCGATGGTCCACCGGGGAACGTTCGAAGCGCAGAAAAAAGAAACCGCGGAATAAATTTTTTGGGAGGAGAAACCTTTCCGGAAGAAACGGGTGGTTTCTCTTCGGGCTTCTTTTCCCCAAACAAAATCCACAAAAAAACCTCCATGAAAATTCACAGAGGTCGAATTCGTTGAAAACGAAGAAAAACGGCAAACTATTTTTTCTTGCCTTTTCCAGCTTCTTCTTCGGCCGGAGCTTCTTTTTTCTTCTTTTTCATCTGCAGTTTGTAAACACGCACTTTAGCCAGACCCACAGGACTTTCACCCTCGGACCAGCGTTCCGTTGACTGAAGTTTCTCAATGCGCTCCGCACGAGTCAAAACGCTTCTCGTGCGAATCAACGCGGCGCGGACTTTCAGGCTTTTATCAATCGTCATTTTCTGAATCTCCACAAAAATACGACTATGGACTAAATATTAATCTGTTTGCACAAATCAAGAAAACAGATTATAGCCAATTTTCGGATAAATTCAAGGGGGGGTGACTGAAAAACCTTCCAGGAATTTCCTAAAACCCCAAAATCTTTTTGAGGATCGAAAAAATTGGGCGCTTTTTGAAGCTCATCGGCCCTGTGCTTCCCGGATCTTTTTCCGAAGTTCCGCCTCATCAATTCCCGTGATGAGGAATTTCTTGCGCGAGTCCGTTTCGCCGCTGACGAGCGAAATTTGCGACTTTTTCAGCTTCAGAAGTTTCGCCAAAACCTCCAAAATCGCTTTATTCGCTTTTCCTTTTTCGGGGATCTGCGTGCAGCAGACCTTCAGCATTCCGTCCGTCACGTCACGAATTTCGTTCTTTTTCGAGCCGGGAGCACCTTTTACGGGAAGGATCACGCCGTCGGGAGTGGTTTCCAGTGCGGGTTCCAAAATTCCTCCTTAAAGATCCAGATCCAGGTTCAGGTCGTCAAGTTTTTCTTCGACTTTTTCTTTAACTTTTTCCTTCACTTTTTCCACGGGGACCTTTGGGGCCTCATCGACCGGGGAGTCAAGATCTTCGTCCTCTTCGTCCTCTGCGTCGGGCATTTCCTCGTCCTCATCTTCATCCGCCGGCGGCTCGATCGCTCCGGTTTCGTCAGACTCGTCTTTAGCTTCTTCCGAGGCTTCTTCGTCATCCGAAGGCTTGGAAACCGGACCGTAAGCGGCCTCCAGGTACTTCAAGAGTTCCATCGGCTGAACGTTGGCGTTTTCGATTTTTCCTTCCGCGTTCACGAGGACTTTGGTCGGGAAAGTCGGAACGCAGAGCTTTTCGGCTGAGGAATTTTCTGCATTTTTCCCTTCAAAAACCATCGGCCAGGGGATTTGGGCAAGCAATTCATCCATCGCGTCCGTTTTTTCCTCCGGAACGATTCCAATGACTTCCAGCCCGCGACTGTGGAAAGCGAGGTAAATCTGGTACACCAGCCCCAGATCCTGGAGCTGATCTTTGGAACTCATCTGGAAGCAGTAAATCAGCAGGGTTTTGCCGACGAAATCCGCCGTTTTGACCGTTTTTCCGTCGTAGGTTTCGAGCGTCAGGTCGGGCGTCTTTCCCACGATTTCGCGCTGATCGAGGATTTTCTGGAGGAATTTGGCCATTTCCTGGAATTTGGGCGTTTCCGAAGATTTCAGGGTTTGAATGGCCGATTCAAAAATTTCCCTGGATTCTTCTTTGGGAAGCGAATCCTCGGACAGAACGACCATCTGAACCGTCGCGAGGACGAAATCCTGGCTGACGCAATCCTCCTCAATCCCTTTTTTCGTGTGTTCAAGCATCCGGTTCACGAGCGATTTCAGCTCTTCCGGCGTTGGTTCTTCCGTAATTTGAGCCAGTTCCATCTGGATCAGGATAGACTCAAGCGTCCATGAAATGTCTTTTGGGGCTTTGGGCTGGACTTCCTTCACAAATTTGCGCATCTCGTCGATTTTGCTTCCATCAATCCGGAACAAATTGGCCAGACTTTGCACCTTCCACGAAACGGCCTCTTTCCACTGATCGTCAGTCAATCCTTCCAGGGCGAGCATTTGGTCAGAAGCCGCCAGTTTTGCCTGAAAGACTTTTTCGATGAACGTTTTGGCCTGGTCCATCATCGTTTCCTGGTTCGTGCGGTCCAAATCGGCCGGGCTTATGGAATCCAGCTCCGTGAGGAATGCGTGAAGCTCCTCAAAAGTCGCGTTTTCAGGGACTTTCAGCACCTGGTCCAAATCTTCCATTTTGACCAGTTTTGCGCCAGGCTGCGCGGCATTTTCTTCCACTTCGTTCTCAGCGTTGGCATCGTTTTCTTCCGCGTCATCCTCCGCTTCGTCCTCCGCATCATCCTCTGCGTCAGCTTCGTTTTCCTCCATCTCCGTGGAGTCCTCGGTGTCTTCTTCCACCGTTTTCTCGTCTTTATCAGCGGTAAGACCGTCAATGACCTGGTTCACGGAATCCGGCAGAGAATCATCGACTTCTTCCTCCTCGGGTTTGGCCGCTCCGCTCCGCTCCTGTTCCTCTTTCAGCGTTTCATCGGAGGATTCCAACACTTCATTAACGGCGGTTTCAATGGCGTCTTCGTCCACTTCTTTACGGGAATTTTCTACCACGCCGTCAATGTGTTCGTTTTTATTGTCGGCTTCGACCTCCGCGGTCGCTTCTTCGACGGATTTTTGAATGTCCTCTTTCGTGGCCTGTTTCAGAACTTTTTTGGCTTCTTCAGGAACATTCGGATTGGCCAAAACCTGCTCGACCGCCTCTTCATGAAGAGGATCGGAGGGGGCTTTTTCGGAATCGTCGGAAAGGAGATCGTCGAGATCAGGAGCCTCGCTTTTGGAGTCGGGCGTTTCTTTTTTCTCGGAAACCGGCGGGGTGGTTTTCTCCTCGATGATAGAGGCTTCCGGTTTTTCTTCCGCTTTTTCCTTTACGGCCGGAGCTTCTTTGGCCTTTTTCTTTGGGGTGGTGGTTTCTTTAGCCTTTTTCTTCGAGGCGGAATCATCCTTGGCTTTTTCTTTGGCGGCCGGGGCCGGAGTTTCTTCCGCTTTTTCCTTCACGGCCGGGGTTGGAGTTTCTTTTGCTTTTTCTTCAGCGGCCGGGGTTGGCTGCTGGTCAGCATTGGGAGTTTCGGGTGAAATCTGACGTACACGGTTTTCGATCTGCTGCTGACGGAAAGGCAGACGGCCAAAACCTCTCTGAGCATTACATTCACTGACCAGAGTAAAAGTGATTGCGGTCACGAGAAGCGTGACGTAAAAAACCAACGTTTTGGGTGAAGTGCGCATTTTGTTAAAATCCTTTTGAAAGTTTTTTGTTCCGGGCAAAAAAACACTTTTGGAATTAAAAATAGCGAATTCAATGATTTCTGTCAAGAGGAAATAAAAGGGAAATGAGGATCAACCTCCTAATTAAACCGGGTTTCCGGAAATATTTTACCAAAAATTGCCATTCATTTTCCCCCTCCCCCTAGCGTTTTCCTGAAAAAAGGTTAAAATTATTCCTATATTGGAATTAAATTGTTAAAACACAACAAACAGATAAAATAATAAATGGACGCGAACGAAAAGCTTCTTTGCAAAGAAAATTTTGATTTGGAGTGGATCCCCGTGCGTGCGGCGCTCCGTCAGTGGAAAACCTACCGTGCCAAACGTCTTTCTTTGGCGGATTCAACCGGCGCGGAATTGACCGGCTCCCAGGCCCTGGTTCGGGCTTTGGTCCTGAAACGCCTGCTGGAAAAGTACGTTTTAGATACCGACGAGAAGAACGTGGGGATCCTTCTGCCGCCGAGTGTTCCGTGTACGCTGGTCAACGTGGCGTTGGCCCTGAGCCATCGTGTGAGCGTCAATCTGAACTACACGCTGAACCTGCAGACGCTGAATCTTTGCATTCATAAAGCGAAGATCAAGCACGTGATCACGAGCCGCAAACTCATCGAAAAATTGAAGTTGGAGCCGGATTGCGAGGTCGTGTGCCTTGAGGATTACGTCCCGAAACTGACCCTCTGGGACAAAATCTCCAGCGCGCTGACGGCGAAACTGCCGCTGAAGACGCTGTACCGGAAATTCGGCATTTACAAAATCGACCCCGATGAGACCATGACGATCATTTTCACGTCCGGCTCGACGGGCGTTCCGAAGGGCGTCATGCTGACGCACCGGAATATTGCCGGGAACTCGATCGGCTGCCGTGAGTATTTTCACCTCAACAATCAGGACACGATGCTCGGCATTTTGCCGATTTTCCACTCATTTGGCTACATGGCCACGGTCTGGACGGTGCTGGGGCTTGGGATGATCGGCGTTTACCACTACTCGCCGCTGGAACCGGTTCAAATTGCGAAACTCTGCCGGAAATATCGCCCGACGATTTTGCCTGCCACGCCGACGTTCCTGCGTCTGTACCTCCGTAAAATGAAGCCGGACGATCTGAAATCGTTCTCGATCGTCATTTCCGGGGCGGAGAAATGCCCTGTGGAACTAATGGACGAGTACGAAAAGCAGCTCGGTGTGCGTCCGGGTCAGGGGTACGGCATCACGGAAACCTCCCCGGTGATTGCCGGAAATATTCCGATGGGCCGCCGCATCACCGGCAAGGAACCGCTCCCGAAAGACGCTTCGCTCGGGTACCCGATCCCCGGATTTGGCATCAAAGTCCTGAACATCGATACGGGCGAGCCGTGCAAACCCGGCGAAAAGGGCATGCTGTACGTTCACGGCATTTGCGTGATGAAGGGCTACTACGAGGACCCGGAACAGACCGCCGAAGTGCTCGATTCGGAAGGCTGGTACAAAACGGGCGACCTGGTCACGCTGGACGAGGAAGGCTACATCTTTTTCGCCGGGCGTTTGAGCCGCTTCGCCAAAATCGGCGGCGAGATGATCCCGCACGAGGGGATCGAGGACATGCTGAACCAGGTCCTTGGGAACTCGGTAGAAGAACCGCTGAAACTCTGCGTGACGTCCGTCCCGGACCAGAAGAAGGGCGAGAAGATCGTCGTGCTGTACACGGAGCTCCAGCTCACGCCGGAAGAGATCAAGGCGAAGCTGCTCGAGCTGAAGTACCCGGTGCTTTGGATCCCGGACGCCTCTGCGTACTACAAAATCGACGAAATTCCGATTTTGGGGACCGGGAAGCTGGACCTCTTCAAAGTGCATGAGATTGCCGAGAGCATCGGCAAGGCGCAGGTTTGAGCCGCCGCACGGATTTGCGTTTCACGTGAAACATGGATTCATTTTGAACGAAGGGAGCAGGCCGCAAATGCTCCCTTTTTGTACTTTTTTTCAGGAGCTTTTTCATGACTTTTCCGTCTTTGGAAACCGTGCGAAGTCTGGCCTCGGAGTACCGTTGCATCCCGATCTGTCGGGAGATCTACTCAGACGTTAAAACGCCGATCGAGGTCCTGAAGATCCTCAAGACGGTCAGTCGTCACTGCTTCATTCTGGAAAGTCTTGAGAGCCAGCAAAATTGGGGCCGCTACACGTTTTTGGGCTTCGACCCGACGCTGGAGCTGACCTGCACGAACGGCAAGATGCGCCTGAAAAGCGGGACGCAGATGACCTTCGAGACGCGCCACCCACGGGAGACGATCGAGAAGATCCTGGAAGAAAACCGGAGCCCGAAAATCGACGGTCTCCCGCCGTTTACTGGGGGGCTGGTCGGCTACTTCTCGTACGACTACATCAAATACTCCGAGCCGACGCTGAACCTGGACGCCGAGGACGCGGAGGGTTTCCAGGACGTGGACCTGATGCTCTTCAACAAAGTCATCGCGTTCGACAATTTGCGGCAGAAAATCGTTCTGATCGTCAACATTCGGACCGACGACGGCGATCTGGAAACGGTTTACCGTCACGCGGAGATGGAGATCGAAAACCTCGTGAAGCTGGTCAAGACGGGCAAAAGCGCCGAATTCCCGCCGGGGCGTGTGACGTCGGAGCTTCGGCCGCTCTTCCAGAAGGAGGAGTACTGCGCGATCGTGGAAAAGGCCAAGCACTACATTCACGAGGGCGACATTTTCCAGGTCGTGCTTTCCAATCGTCTTGAGGCGGATTTCGAGGGGAGCCTCCTGAACACGTACCGGGTCTTCCGCGCGACGAATCCTTCGCCGTATATGTTCTACTTCAGCAGCGACACGGCCGAGATCGCCGGGGCTTCGCCCGAGACGCTCGTGAAGCTGCGCGACGGGGTCCTGCACACGTTCCCGATCGCGGGGACCCGGCCCCGGGGAAAGACTCAGGAAGAAGACGAGGCGCTGGAAAAAGAGCTTCTGGCCGATGAAAAAGAGCGCTCCGAGCACAACATGCTGGTCGATCTTGGCCGCAACGACCTCGGGAAGATCAGCGAGTTTGGCTCGGTCCAGGTCGAGAAGTACATGGAGATCCTGCGTTTTTCGCACGTGATGCACATCGCGTCCACGGTCCGCGGAACGATCCGCCCGGACCTGACGGCTTTGGACGCCATCGACGCGGTGCTTCCTGCCGGGACGCTTTCCGGCGCTCCGAAGATTCGGGCCTGCGAGATCATCAACGAGCTGGAGAACAACAAGCGCGGGATCTACGGCGGCGCGATCGGGTACATCGACTTCACGGGCAATCTCGACACATGCATCGGGATCCGGCTCGTTTTCCGCAAAAACGGCAAGATCTTCATTCGCTCCGGCGCCGGCATCGTCGCGGACAGCGTGCCGGAACGCGAGTTCCAGGAGTGCATCAACAAAGCGAAAGCGGTCGTGAACGCGGTAGAAATTTCGTCGCGGGAAATTGAGTAAATACGGGGACGACGCTTCCAGCGTCGTCTTTTAATTAAGAATTATGAATTTTGAATTATGAATTAGTGACGACGCTGGAAGCGTCGTCCCCGTAATGCGTCGTTCCCCTTAAAGCTTTTTGAAGGGGATTCCATAATCTTTGGCGTATTTTTCGGCCTCGGACCCTTCCGGCGCGTAAATTGTCAGGTCCGGACAGCACAGAAACGCCGAATACCAAATCTTCGTCACGCTTGCAGGAATCTCGATGGTCGTTAAGGACTCGCAGCTGCTGAACGCCTCCTCTCCGATTTCCACCATGCCATCCGGAATGACGACTGACGTTAAAGAGCGGCAAAACTGAAACGCCCAGTCTCCAATCACCTTCATGCTTTTGGGGATGGTGACGGAGGTTAAGGACTCACAGCATTCGAATGCATTTCCTTGAATCTCCGTTACTCCTTCGGGGATCCGGTATTCTTTTGCCGACGCAAGGCAGGCGACCAGTTTTTTGCCGTCTTTGGTCAGGAGGCCGACTCCGTCGCTCTTGAAATAGGGGTGAGCGGAAGAAACGGACCATTCCAGGAGGGGAGTGCCACCAAACGCTCCGTCACCGATCTCCTTTACGCTATCGGGAATGATGACGGACGTTAAATTGCAGAAGGAGAACGCGCTGCTTCCAATCACCGTTACCCCCTCGGGAATGACCACGGAGGTTAAAGACTCGCAGCCATTAAACGCCATAATTCCGATCACTGTTAAGCTTTCAGGAAGAACGACAGACGCTAAAGAACTATAATGAGAGAATATCCAGTTTCCAATCTCCGTCACGCCATCAGGAACCCGGTATTCTTTTACCGACGCAAGGCAGGCGAGGAGTTTTTTGCCGTCTTTGGTCAGCAGGCCGACTCCGTCGGTCTTGTAATAAGGATGCGCGGAAGAAATGGACCATTCTTTCAAGGCCGTACAGCCCATGAAAACTCTGTCTCCGATTTCTTCTACACTATCGGGAATCTCCACAGACGTCAAGGAACTGCAGCCCTCAAAAGCGCCTTCATCGATCACTTTTACGCCTTCGGGAATGACCACAGACGTTAAGGAAATGCAGTCCTCGAACGCAGATCTTCCAATCACTGTTACGCTTTCAGGAAGAACGACAGACGTCAAAGAACTAAAATCACGGAACATCCAGTTTCCAATCTTCGTCACGCCATCAGGAACCCGGTATTCCTTTACCGACGCAAGACAGGCGAGGAGTTTTTTGCCGTCTTTGGTCAGCAGGCCGACTCCATCGGTCTTGAAATGAGGATGATCGGAGGAAATGGACCATTCTTTCAAGGCCGTACAGTGCATGAATGCTTCGTCTCCGATTTCTTCTACACTATCGGGAATTACCACGGAGGTTAAGGAACGGCAGTCCCAAAAAGCACATCCCTCAATCACCGTCACGCCTTCGGGAATGACCACAGACGTTAAAATGCTATCCAGGAATGCGAAGCCTCCAATCACCGTCGTACCTTCGGGAATCACGACCTCGGTTTCATCGCCGATGAATTTCACGATTTTTGTTCCGTCCCATTCGAAAGAGTCCCGACTGGTTGGCGTGGAGGTTGAAGCAGGCGTGATCAGCGGAATCAAAAAACGGAACATTTATCGGATCCTTTACGGGGACGACGCTTTCCGCGTCGTCATTAATTCATAATTCAAAATTCATAATTCTTAATTAAAAGACGACGCTGGAAGCGTCGTCCCCGTATTTACTACTTCTTTTTCTGCGCGAACAGCCAGTCGGCGAGTCCCGGGGTCTTGTACGCCTGGAACCAGCAGCCGTGGCCGACACCGGGGTACTCGGTGTACTTCACGTCGCAGCCGTTTTTCTTCAGGGCCGCGTACGCGTTGCGGCTGCGCTGCGGCGGGACCGCGAAGTCTGCCGAGCCGTGGAAGATCTGGATCGGAATGTCTTTCAGCCCCGGCGTGGTCGCGAGCTTTTCGTTATCGCCGCCGCCGCAGACCGGGATCGCCGCCGCCACTTCTTCCGGGTAGCGGACCAGGAAGTCGTACGTGCCGTAACCGCCCATCGAAATGCCCGTCACGTAGATCCGTTTCGGGTCGATCTGGTCTTTGGCCTTGAGATCCTGCAGAAGCTCGTAGAGGAGTCCCATCGCGTCAGACGGCGTTTCGGGCGTGACGTGGGTATCGCGCAGACTCCAGTCAACCTCGCACCATTTCTTGCCGCTGGGGCACTGCGGAGCGATGACGTAGCACGGATACTTGGAGCCTTCCTCGCTCCAGACGAGATTCAGGAAGGCGTCCTGGCCGGCGACCTGCGAAATATTATTGTTCCCGCGTTCCCCTGCACCGTGCAGGAAGATCAGCAGCGGGTACTTTTCGCCCGGTTTCAGGTCGGGCGGGGTCAGCTTGCGGTAAAGCAGCGTTCCGTTGGGGGATTTCCACTCACATTTTTCCAGTGAGTCGTACCGGTCGGCGAATTCGGCCGCGATGCCGTCGCCAGTCGCAAAAAGGATGGCAGTCATAAGCGCGAAAATGGAGAAAATCAGGTGTTTCATGGGATTGGTCCTGAGGGAAAAAGGAAAGGGGGAAAGGGTCAGGAACGAGTAATCGAAACGCTTCACGGAATGAACCGCAAAAGCGATTGGCCTCGTTCTTCGTCATTCAAATAATTTTCGGAACAGGGCGTCGTCCTCGGAATCTTCGTCTTCGCCGGGATGGTCTTCCTGTATGTCCTCGGAATCGTCTTTGGCCTGGGGTTCATTTCCAAGATCGATTCCGACGAATGCTTCATTCTTGAACTGCTTGAGCAAAAAGTCTTTGACTTCTTCTATCGTCACGTCCGGATCGTTGAGCGTGTCCACCAGCTTGACGAGGGACAATTTTTTCGTTACCTCGCCAAACTTTTCTGGAGCGTCATCGTTCACCTGCCCAGGTTTCAGATTGGGATTCAGTTCGTGAATGATTCTCAGAATGTCCGTCTTGCGCAGCGGAATCGAGGGGATGAAATCCTTCAGGTCCAGCATCTCGTCGTCCTCTTCGGAACGATTTCTGTAACGATTGATCTCGTCCTCAATTTCTTCCAGCCAGTCCGGTGGTTCATAGCCGGTTCCGATCGCGTCCGCGGTGAATTCCTTCACGAGTTCCAGGAATCGGTTGAACGAAGGGGTTTCACCCCCTTTGCGCGCCTCTTGGATCGAAGGTTCCAGCAGGGCGCACAATTTATTAATGGCCATCGGTTTTACGAAGCGTTCGTCTATGCGGTCACCGACCGTTTTCACCGTCAGCCCGTACTTGATGCACAGTTTTTTGTAACTGCGAATGAACTGTTTCGCCTGCCTGGCAGACCGGCTCTGAATGCTTTCCAACCACGAATCAGCCACTTCGTAATTATTCTCGCGGACGATCACATTATGCGCGTTCACAAACGGCTGCAAATCCCACGAGAGCCGGTCATATTGACCGAGCAGACGCAGAAAATCGAACAGAATATAAAGGTTTGCCCCATTATCGGACTGCGTGGTCGTGGTGTTATAGTCGATGAACTGGTCGTAGCGTTCCAGAAGGGTTTCGACGATCGTCTCGAGCATCCGTTCTGCACGGATGGGGAAGATTTTCTGGTCTTTCAGGTCTTCCAGCAGTTTTTTGCCCTGGATTTCTTTTCCCTCGGGGAACCAGGAATTTTCACTCAACTCCATGATTTCCCTGAGCGAAGCAAGCCAGGCAGAAACTCCTTCATGATGGATTGCCTGCAGATTCGAGTAGTTCATCTGAATCGGGGAGAAAAGGTCCTCGCCGTAGGTCTGGATGAACGTTTTCAACTGGATCCATTCGCGATGGTCCTGGTAAGGATCAAGCGAGGAAATACGGATCCCGTGACTATGTGAGATCCAGTTTTCCAGGAGGATTTCCATCATTTGGTCGAGCAGGCTGATGAGCGTTTCGAGATCCCATTTCTTTCGGCCGGGTTTGGCGCCGCTGATGAGGATCGATCGGAGAATGCCTTTGCTTCCCAGCTCGAACAGAGCGTCGTAGCGCGTGATCGCACGGCCGGCAATCGGGTGCAGACGTTCCATTTCCTGGACCGTCAGAAAAATGTCGTACGTCTCGGCGAGGAGCCCCTGACGCGGGAGATTCGTAAGCAGGCGCTGAATCACCGTCAAAATGCTTTTGATCTGGATCATCCGAATCGGGTCACCACCGCGCTCGATCGGCTCGTAAAGGATTGGCTCTTTAGTGAGCAGTTTCGTCGTTTTGTGCCAGATCTTTTTGACGGTTTGCGGTTCCCCGCAAATGAGGGCCTGCATGACGCTGCGCGTTGCGTTCTCCCACGTGTCGATTTGCGAGATCCGGTTTTTCACGTCGGCGATGCGCATCAGACGCTGAGCGTCCTCCAGCTCGCTGGCGGTCGAAACGAGGCGGTCGAGCAGAAGGAACTTGGTTCCGAGCTGTTTTTCGTATTCCATCGTGGCAATCGACCGCGAGAAATCAGGCTTTTCGACCTCGAACATTTTTACGTCGGAAATCAGCGATTCGAGGCGTTTCCGATGCTCTGTCGCCTGTTCAATCCAGTTTTGAAGCGTTTCGGAACGGTCCTCGTGTTCATCAGCGAATGGAATGGAAAAGACCGCGGCCATTTTCCAGAGCCGTGCCTGCGTAATGATGAATAAAACCCGGTCGGAAATGCGTTCCATTTCACTCGTAAGAGGAAAATCCTCCATGGAACGTTTGAGTGACTCACCTTCCATCATCGAGTCATCGATTCCATCATCGGTCGAATCGTGGTACACGACATTTTCCCAGGCCGCGTTAAACAGTTTGTCGTTTCCGTCTCCCTCTTCGTCCGGGGAATCGAAACCGGTCTCGAAGTCTTCGTCTTTCGGGCGTCCGGGTTTCCTCGGGCTTTTTTTGCTGGAAGATTTTTTATCGGAGGAATCCAGATCCAAGGTCGGAATGGTCCCGTAAATATCCGCGTTGGCTTCCACCAGCTCAATGAAACGTTTCGCGAGTTTCCAATTATCGGTCAGGGTCGCGCCGCGGCGGCAGAGAAGCCGCTGCTCTTTGGTCGGCGGGTACCACAGATCCTCCATCCAGCGGAGCGTCAGCGGGTGGAAAGAGTAGTCTCCGTCGTCGAGTTTTATCAGTTCCGACTGACTCAGCCAGTTGATCAGAAGCGCCATTGCGGCAACGGGGTCTTTCTGGTCGAGCAGGGCCTCAATCAGAAGCGTGTAGGCTTTGGGGGAAGTGAAATCCGCCACGCGCGGCCGCCAGAATGCAATGTCCCCCGCGGCAGTTCCGCCTTCGTACCAGGCATCGAGCGCCTTCAGGACGATCTGGATGGATTCGTAAGTTTCGGCGCCGGAAATGCTATTGATTTCCGAGAGTTCAAGCGTTCCGAACTGGTCCCACCACTGGGTGAGCTTTTCCATGCGGAACATCAATTCGGTGCGTTCTTTCTTCAAGCCTTTCGCGGCCGTCTCTTTCAGAATTCGGGAATAAAGCGAGAAGATCGTGCTCATCAGGGAGATCAGTTCATCGACTCGCTGGTCCTGGGTGGAGTCCTCAACGGAAAGGGAAAGCGGGAATTGGCCGTCAAAGCCCAGAATGTACCACGGGTCGATGAAGGCCCCGCACTCGATTCCTTCGTGAAGAATTTCCTCGATTTTGTAAAGTTTGGAAATGGCTTCCTGAATTCGGTCGAAATCAATATCGAGGTGGCCCTTCGTCATGAGGCAGTCGATTTTGCACCGCATCCGCGTTGATGGGACGTTCACGCGGGCGATCATCTCGTCCGAAGCATCCTCGTATCCCATCCAGGCGTACAAACGGCCGAGCTGAACGTTCTGGTACTGTTCCGCGCGCTGTTTGGAGAGTTTGCGGTTGAAATATTGCCGTGCGGAGGCGAAGGGCTGGTGCAGAATTTCCGCTTCCTCACGCAAGCGTTTGGCGTGGCTTTCCGGGATTTTTTCGAGGAGCTGCTGGTAAAAATCGTCCCGGATTTTAGCAATTTTAGGGAGAAGAACTTCGAAAGTATCGTTCGAGGTCCGCGCACTAGGCCCCCAGCCGCAAACGGCCCCGCCCATCAGAAGGGTTCCCGCCAGAACCGCCGCGGCCTCTTTCTGAAGTTCTTCTTTGGGGATCCCGTTTTCTTCATTCTGAACGTTTTGGCCCCGGGAGAAGATGGAACGGATCGTGGATTCAATCAGGATAAAGCGGTCGTAGTACCCTTTGTTCGTGATGTGGAGCGGGTCCCAGCTCCCGAAATGGTAGTTCAGTCGGCGATTTACCGGGTGATTGAAATCAAGCGCACGCGGGTCGAAGCACAGTTCCTCGAGATGGTCCATGTCGAACATCGCCCGGTTGAGGAGGGATTCGTCCGTGATTTTCAGAAATTCCAGCGCATCGGTGACCAGTTGCGTGAATTCGCCGTGTACCACGCCCACGCCCTTGATGTAGAGCGGGATCGCGTGGAGCCATTCGTGGCGGTACGGCTGCATTTTCTGCCGGGAATGTAAAACCGGAATGGGGCGGTAGCCAATGAAATCGTCGTAACGGTTGATCGTGCGGTCGATCGCGTCTTGAATTTCAGGCGTGATTTCCCGAGCGGGCGCTTCTTCATCAGAAGTTTTGAGAAATTCCGCGGAAGACGCAATTTCCGCGGCATCTGCCGGGATCGCCTCGAAGGCTTTTTCCTGCAGAATCGCGTAAAAGGCCTGGCCGATCGAGAAGGCGTTGAACAGAACGTCGTCTTTCTGGTGGAAAAGGAGGTCTTTGTGCCAGACGCGGTACTGGGGGAAAAAGTAAAGGAAAGCGAAAAGAAGCGCCTGACGGACCTGCGTGTCCTGTGCGAAAACGTCCGAGGTGGGCTGGACCCACTTCAAGTAGTCCCAGAGGGCCGCCGCAAGCCGCCGCCATGCGGGAGTGGAATCCCCTTCCTCTTTCCGGGCGTCAAGGCCAGCGCAAATCGTATTCAGCCCCATGAGAAATTTCGGTGCCGGGTCACCCGAGGAAAAATTCAGGTAGCCCAACACGATTTCCAGCGCTTCTTTTTCGTTTGTGTTCCACTCAGTCGGATTCATTCCATTTTTCTCCTGAAATTTGGCGAGAATACAATATTTTATATCATACCCGTTTTTTTAATAAAACAAAGGGGGGGCGGGAAAATCCTTTTTTCGGTTTTTTCACTCCCCCCCATTGCAATAATTCCGGAATCTGCTATAATCAGCATCCTAATTGTATCCCATTGCTGGAATGTGGAAAGAGTTTAATTTAATTGAAAGGTTTTGAAATGTCCAGAGCTGGTGGTTTTAACAAGAAGGGCAAAAAAGGAGCTGCTCCGTTCCGTAAACGCGCGAAGGCCAAGGTCCACACGAAGAAAAAGGACCCGCTCGCAGTGGACGGCAAGCTGCCTCGTCCGCTCTACGTCGATTACAAAGACGTGGAATTGTTGAAAAAACTGACGAATCGCCAGGGCAAAATTCTCAGCCGTCGCAAGAGTGGCTGCTCCGCTGTGAGCCAGCACGCTGTTACGGCCGCGGTGAAACGTGCCCGCTTCATGGCGCTCCTCCCCTACGTGGGTGAATGAGTTCCGTGCCGATTGGCCGATTGGTTCCAAGTGATTGAACGACGGTCGCCAGCGAGCGAATGGCTCGCGGTGTTACGCCCCGCGTGGTGGCGATTTCGGCTCTGACTCGAGCGGATGCCGGGATTCCCGCTGTTGTTCGACGAAAAAAAGAAAGCATCGTTTTCAAAGCGGTGCTTTTTTTATTGCCCGGCAGGAAGCGCGGCGGGTTTTTCCCGGATTCTGAACTTCACGTCCTCCGTAAAATATTCTGACGAGTTATTTTTCTTGACTTTTAACCAGGGAGGATCAATTTTATGACCATGTTCTGTTTTCAGTGCCAGGAGACGCTTCGGAATCAGGCCTGCGCCCAGCACGGGATGTGCGGGAAGACGAGCGACTGTTCCAATCTGATGGACACGCTCATTTACGCCCTGCGCGGGTTGGCGGCCGCAGTCGAAAAGGCGGAAATTCACGTCCCGGAGGCGGTTTCTCGCCACATTCAGCACACGCTTTTTGTGACGCTCACGAACACAAATTTTGACGAGCTGACGCTCGAAAGCCTCACGCGCGAAACCCTGCGCCGGCGCGACGAACTGATGCGGGAGTTTCCCGAAAAGTTTGAGGACGTTTCGGCCGACGTGCTCCTTTGGACCGGTTCGACCCGGGACGATTTTCTCCGAAAGAGCGCTTCAGTGGGCGTTCAGTCCGAGAAAAACCCGGACTTGCGCTCCATGCGTGAGTTTCTCCTCTACGGCTTGAAGGGGATCAGCGCCTACACGACCCACGCCCTGCGGCTCGGCTTTGAGAACGAGCGGATCTCGGCGTTCATCGTGCATGCGCTGGCGTTCACGGCAGACCGGGAAAAACTCTCCGTCACGTCGCTGCTGAAGCTCCTGAATGAGTGCGGGAAAATGTCGCTGGCGGCGATGAAGCTCCTGAACGAAGCGAACACGCAGCACTTTGGAAACCCCGAAGCGACGCTCGTCCGGAATACCGTCGGGAACCGCCCCGGGATTTTGGTCTCCGGGCATGATCTGCTCGATCTGGAGGAACTGCTCATCCAGGCGCGAGGGACGGGGATCGACGTTTACACGCACGGTGAGATGCTCCCGGCCAACGCCTACCCCGAGCTGAAAAAATTCGAGGACCTTTACGGCAATTACGGGAACGCGTGGTACTCGCAAAATAACGAGTTCGAGCGCTTCAACGGCCCGATCCTCATGACGTCGAACTGCCTCATTCCACCGCGGGCGAGCTACCGGACGCGCCTCTTCACGACCGGGGCGGCGGGCTGGCCGGGGGTCCGTCACATTCCGACCCCAACCGACGGGACGATGAAGGATTTCACCGAGATCATCCGCATGGCGAAAACGTGCGTGCCGCCGGAACCGCTCATCGAGAGCGCCAACGGGACGCCGGAGCCGGAATACCTCGAGATTGGTTTTGGAATTTCCCAGCTCAAGGCCTGCGCGGAGGAAATTGCCGCGGGGATCAAGTCGGGAGAAATCGGGCGCATCGTCGTGATGGGCGGCTGCGACGGGCGGCAGGTGGAGCGCAAATATTACACAGAACTGGCCCGGCAATTCCCCGAAAACGTGCTGATCCTCACCGCCGGCTGCGCGAAGTACCGGTTCAACAAGCTGGAGACCGGGAGCCTCGGAAGCCTCCCGCGTGTCCTCGATGCCGGCCAGTGCAACGACACGTGGTCGATCGCGTGCTTCATGGTGGAGCTCTGCGAAATGCTGAACGCCGAGACGGTCAACCAACTGCCGGTCACGTTTGAGCTTGCGTGGTACGAGCAGAAATCGGTGAGCGTCCTGCTCGGCCTGCTGGCGCTGGGCGTGCGGAACATCAACCTCGGCCCCACGCTTCCGGCCTTCTGTTCGCCGAACATCATCAAGTACATGAACGAAAACTACGGCCTGCAAAAGATCCGGACCGTTCAGGAGGAACTGAAGGAAATTTGCATGCAAACGACGTGCATGGCGTGATTCCCCCCACTTGACAGGCGGTTTTTCCTCTGCTACAATTAGGCGAGCGGGGTCAGTTATGACCCCGAAAAAAGGCCACGTTCAACCCGATATTTCGGGGGCATAACTGCCCCCGCTCGCCTGATGGAGACTCCGATGAAATCTTTCCTTTCCTCCCTCTTTTTCCTTCTTTTGGCCACCGCGCTTTTCGCTGCCGGGCCGGTCCAGGTCGATTTCACTCAGGAAGCCGGCCAGGTGAAACCCCTGCACGGGATCGATAATTCGCCGCTGACGCACGGCCAGGTCCTGCCGGAACTGCGCGACGCGGGGATCCCGTACTCGCGGCTCCACGACACGATGGGGCGTTTCGGCGGCGGCGTTTACGTGGACATTCCGAACATTTTCCCCAATTTCGACGCGGACCCGGACGACCCGGCCTCGTACGATTTCACGTTCACGGACGCCTACCTCTCCGGGCTGGTGAAATCCGGCGTGGAACCGTTCTACCGCCTCGGCGTGACGATCGAAAACTACCACGAGATCAAGGCGTACCGCATTTACCCGCCGAAAGACCCCCAGAAATTCGCGAAGATCTGCGAGATGATGATCCGCCACTTCAACGAGGGGTGGGCGGACGGCCATCATTTCGGGATCCGGTACTGGGAGATCTGGAACGAGCCGGAAAATCCCCCGATGTGGAAAGGGACGAAGGAGCAGTTCTTCGAGCTGTACCGCGTGACGGCCAACCACCTCAAGAAGTGCTTCCCGGACCTGAAAATCGGCGGTTACGCGAGCTGCGGCTTCTACCCGCTTACCCGGGCGGAAAGCGCCAAGCCGGGGCACTGGCACTGGAGTTTCATCGACTGGTTCGAAACCTTCCTCGATTACGTTCAGGCCGAGGAGACCCGCGCGCCGCTGGATTTCTTCTCGTGGCACCTGTACACGAGCGACCCGGAAGAGATCGTCGCACACTCGAAGTACGTCGATGAAAAACTCAAAGCGCACGGCATGGAAAACGTCGAGAATATTTTCAACGAGTGGAACTACATCACGGGCCGGCCTGATCAGTTCGACGAGATGAAAGAAGCGCCCGGCGCCGCGTTCGTCGCCTCCGCGTTCTGCCTGATGCAGTACCAGACGGGGATCGACAAAGCGATGTACTACGACGCGTACCCGCAGCGCGCCTACTGCGGCCTTTACTACTTCCCGAGCCGGAAAGTCACGAAAACCTACTGGTCTTTTTACGCGTTCAACGTCCTGTACAAACTCGGGACGGCGGTCCCCGTGACGACGGACCAGGCGGCCAAAATCTACGCCCTCGCGGCGAAAAACGAGGCGGGCGACGCGGCGATCCTCGTCGTGAACAATTCGGACGACGCGGCAGAAGTCCCGCTGGAGATCAAAGGTGCAGACTTTGCCGGGGCCGAGGTGAAACTGCTCGATCAGGAGCATTCGTTTACCGTCATGCCGGAAATCTGGAAGGATGGAAAACTCGCGCTTCCGGCCAAATCGGTGGCGGTTCTGTTCCGCGCGGCGCCGCAGGACGTTCCGGCAGATGAGAAAGCCGCGGAGTCGAAAGAGGGAGACGAGGCCTCAGCTCCCGGTACGAGAATTTGCGGCCCGGGGCCTGTGAAGCCTGGACTTGAGTGGCTCGCCCGCCATCAACTCCCGAACGGAAGCTGGAACTTCAACCACTGCCTCGTGGGGGATGGCTGCAACTGCGGAAACCCGGGACAGTTGATAAAGTGCACCAACGCCGCGACGGCCATGGGGATCCTTCCCTTTCTTGGCTGCGGTGCGGCGTATATTCAGGAAGGCGAGTACCAGCAGCAGGTCAGAAAGGGACTGACGTACCTGGTCGCCTCGATGACGAAAGACCCAAGGTGCGAGGATGGCGGTTCACTCCGCCAGGCAGAGGGCACGATGTACGCGCACGGTCTGGCCGCGATCTGCCTGACGGAAGCCTACGCGATGACGAAAGAAAAGTCGCTCCAGGACCCGGCGCAAAAGGCCATTAATTTTATTACGTACGCTCAGGACCCGGTTGGCGGAGGTTGGCGATACATTCCGCGGCAGCCCGGCGACACGTCGGTTTCCGGCTGGCAGCTCACGGCGCTGAAATCCGCTTGCCTGGGCGAATTGACGGTCGATCCGATCGTCCCGGCAAGGGCCATGAACTTTCTGAACTCGGTTCAGAAAGAAAACGGCGCCAAATACGGCTACACGACCCCGGGCGAATATCCCGGCTGCACGGCCATTGCGCTGCTCGACCGGATGTACTACGACGGCTGGGATCCGGAGAATCCGACGCTGAAAAAAGGCGTGGAGTACATCAGCGGCATGGGCCCCACCCGCGACATGTACTACAATTACTACGCCACGCTGCTTCTGCGTCACTACGGCGGCGATCCCTGGACGCGCTGGTACAAAAAAATGCACGATCAGATCGTGGAAAGCCAGGTCAAAGGCGACGGCCACGACCGTGGAAGCTGGACCCCGGGCGGTATTCACGGGCCTGTAGGCGGGCGTTTGTACGAAACATCGCTTTGCCTCATGACGCTGGAAATTTACTACCGCCGTCAGCCGATTTACATGCAGAAGGCGACGGAAAAACCGGCCGATCCGGAATGATTTCCGGCTTTTCTTTCCCGCCTGTTTTTCCTGCTTTGCCCGGTGGAAAATAGTGGAAACGAAAGAAAAAGGGATTTTTTTAATAAAATTTGGGAATCCCCCCCTTGAACAATCTTTCGTTTCTGCTATACTATCCTGAGTTATATGAGGACCAGAGACTCAAATCCGCTAGAATAGCTCAATTGGCAGAGCAGTTGATTTGTAATCAACAGGTTGTGGGTTCAAGTCCCACCTCTAGCTTTTAACGATACACGGTGGAATTCCCGAGTGGCCAAAGGGGGCAGACTGTAAATCTGCTAGCAGTGCTTTCCATGGTTCGAATCCATGTTCCACCACTTGCCTTTTTAGGGTGCGGGCGTAGCTCAATGGTAGAGCCGTAGCCTTCCAAGCTACTTACGAGGGTTCGATTCCCTTCACCCGCTTTTAGCAACCCAGCCTACGGCCTGGCGGAGCTGACAAAAACAACTCGATAAACAAATGCTGCTGTAGCTCAGTCGGTAGAGCACATCCTTGGTAAGGATGAGGTCATGGGTTCGATTCCCATTGGCAGCTTTTTTTTATATTTAAAGTCGTGCCGGCACGTGCCGGTACAATTCATCAAAGAGCACATCGTAGTTGGTAACGGACCACCATATCTTGGTTTGAAGGAATCTTGTCATCTGGTGTTCGTCTCCGTAACACATTTTGTGAACTTGAGGAGTAGCAAATGGCTAAAGAAAATTTCGAACGTACTAAGACTCACGTCAATGTTGGTACCATCGGCCACATTGACCACGGGAAGACCACTCTGACGTCTGCCATTCTGGCCGTTCAGGCCCAGAAAGGTCTGGCTCAGGTTAAGTCCTACGCTGATATCGCCAAGGGCGGTACGGTCCGTGACGCAACCAAAACCGTTACCATCGCGGTCGCCCACGTTGAGTATGAGACGGAAAAACGTCACTATGCTCACATCGACTGCCCCGGTCACGCCGACTTCATCAAAAACATGAT
>JAFSMO010000073.1 GCA_017447865.1 Thermoguttaceae bacterium | reverse complement strand
TTCAGGCCACAAACCGATTAACATTTAATTTTCAAAACGTTCATCAAGTGCAAGCATAAAGTCCCCACTCGATGACAAAAATTTTGCGCTTAGGTGGGGGCTTTATGCTTGCACCTGACCAATTATGAATTAAAGACGACGCGCACAAACGCCGTTTCTGACGGTGAGGAGAGGCAGGATTTTGGCGAGCGGGGGCAGTTATGCCCCCGTAAATTGAGGAAGATCGGTGACTTCACCGTTTAAGGTTTTACGGGGGCATAACTGCCCCCGCTCGCCTATTTCGCCTGAAACGAAATATTGTTTTCCTTCGCGTATTCTTCTGCCTTCGACCCTTTCGGGGCGTGGATCGTCAGGTTCGGGCATTCGTCGAACGCATGGTCTCTAATTTCCGTGAGACTTTCGGGAAGAAAGACAGTTTTTAAGGACGTGCAGTGCGAGAAAACAAAACCTTCAATCATGGTCACACCTTCGGGAATCGTGACGGACGTCAAGGATCCGCAGCCCGAAAATGCAAATTCTTTAATTGCCCTCACGCTTTCAGGAATCTCGACGGTCTTTAAGGACGAGCAGTTGCTGAACGTTCCATTTTCAATGACCGTCACGTTCTCGGGAATCACGACTGAGGTCAAAGACTTGCAGTGGAAGAACGCCCACATTCCAATTTTTGCCACGCTTTGAGGAATCACGACGGTCGTTAAGGATTCGCAGCTGCAAAACGCATATGGTCCAATTACGGTCACGCCTTCTGGAATCTCAACGGATTTAAAAAATTTGCAGGCATAGAAGGCTTCCGATTCAATTTCAGTCACGCCTTCAGGAATTCTGTATTCTTCTATTGAAGTTAAACAGCCAATGATTTTTTTGCCGTCTTTCGTCAGCAGACCGACCCCATCCGTCATTAAAGATGGGTGGTCAGCAGGGATGAGATCGGGTTTCAGGGCTGGGCAGGAAGTGAATGCTTCTCTTTCGATTTTCTGGATACTGTTGGGAATATTTATGGATGTCAGGGATTTACAGTCCCGGAACGCGAAGGCTCCAATTTCCGTCAAACCTTCGGGAAGGGTTACAGAGGTTAAGGAACCACATCCCATAAACGTGCCGTCATTAATCGTCGTTACGCCTTCGGGAATGGTTACGGACGTTAAGGAACCGCATCCCCCAAACGCGGAGCATTCGATCGTTGTTACACTCTTGGGAATCGTTACGAACGTTAAAGACTTACATGCCGCAAATGCCAAATCTCCGATGGTCGTTACGCCTTGGGGAATGGTTACAGACGTTAAGGACTCACATCCCGCAAACGCTTCCTCGCCGATTTCGGTTGCGCCGTCAGGGATCACGACGTCGGTTTCTTTGCCGAGGTATTTCGTGATTTTTGTACCATCCCACTCAAAAGAATTCCGGGAGCATGAAGCCAGCGGAATGAACAGACAGATCAAAGGAATTAAAAAACGGTTCATTGTCGTAGCCTTTCTAACTGTGTGAGTTTGGCGAGCGGGGGCAGTTATGCCCCCGTAAAATTGGGGAGGAGCGGAGACTGCGTCGTTTAAGGTTTTACGGGGGCATAACTGCCCCCGCTCGCCATTTCTATTTCGCCTGAAACGGAATATTGTTTTCCTTCGCGTATTCTTCTGCCTTCGACCCTTTCGGGGCGTGGATCGTCAGGTTCGGGCAGTCGTTGAAGGCATCCCAATCGATCTCTTTCACGCTGTCGGGAATCTCGACAGTCCGCAAAGAAGTACACGCCTCAAACGCATTCTTTCCGATTTTCGTCACGCCTTTGGGAATGGTTACGGTGGTTAAGACTTTGCAGCAGTAAAACGCGTTGTCGCTGATCGTCGTCACCCCATCCGGGATCTGGTACTCTTTGGCCGAGCACAGACAGGAAAGGAACGTTTTGCCGTCTTTGGTCAGCAAACCGGCCCCGGCGTTTTGGAAGTGGGGGTGAGTCGGAGAAATGGGCCATTCTTTTAATGCCGTACAGCCGAAAAAGATGTCTCCAAGTTCTTTTACGCTGTCGGGAATATTGACGGTCGTCAGGGATTTACATAGCAGGAACGCGTCCGCTCCAATCTTTTCTACGCCATTGGAAATCTTAACGGATTTTAAAGATTCGCAGTAACTGAAAGCCATTTCTCCAATTTTCGTCACACTCCCGGAAATGACGACGGATTCCAGAGACTCGCAGGAGTCAAATGCGCAGATTTCGATTTCGGTCACGCCGTTGGGGATCTCGATGGAGGTCAAAGAACGGCAATACATGAACGCCCCGATTCCAATTACCGTCACGCTTTTGGGAATGATGACGGAGGTTAAATCGATGCAGTCCTCGAAAGTACCGGCTTCAATTTTTGTCACCCCTTCGGGAATGATGACGGATTTCAGGGACGTGCATTCCTGGAACGCTTCCTTTCCAATTTTCGTCACGCCTTTGGGAATGACGACGGATTTCAGGGAAGTGCATTGGTAGAAAGCGCGGTTTCCGATCTCGGTCGTGCCGTCGGGGATCACGACGTCGGTTTCGTCGCCGACGAACGCGGTGATTTTCGTCCCTTCCCAGTCGAACGAGTCCCGGCTGGTTGGGTCGGAGAGGGCGATCGACTGGAACAGGATTAAAACGCTGATTAGTGAAATTGTAAATCGGCACATTTTCGGGGCCTTTCTAACTGGGTGAGTATGGCGAGCGGGGGCAGTTATGCCCCCGTAAATTGGGGAGGAGCGGAGACTGCGTCGTTTAAGGTTTT
>JAFSMO010000072.1 GCA_017447865.1 Thermoguttaceae bacterium | reverse complement strand
TCGTCATCGTCGTCGTCATCGTCGCCCGGTTCATCATTTAAAATCTGCGCCTCGCCTTGATCAAAATAATTTAATGGATCATCTTGGAGATTATAACCGCACTGGCGGACAGCGTTCAAAATATCATCATAATCTTCCCCGCTATACTCTTGAGTTTGAAGAATTACGAAACCGCCGACAATATCAGATGAGCCATTCCGTAAAACCTGCGGCCCCATATACCCATTAAACGCAAGATTAGAGGCCGAGACGTGATTTCTAATATACTCGTCAACTCGCTGAGCTTCGGCGTAAGAGGGAACCGAAAGACCGAGACCGTAAGCGAAATCGGAACAACTCGAGTTATGAGCAAAATTAATTAAATGATTGTTTACTATCATATAATCACCGGCCGGAGGGTTTAAGACCTCAAAACCGAAAACCGAACCCGCCAGGACAAAAAGCGAACACAGGAAACCCCAAAACCTCATCTAATTACCTCCTTTGACTGTAGGAAATGAAAAGCAGAGAACCAAAGGAAAGGGCGGAAGCGATCAAAACGAAAGCAACCGCGCCTTTTATTGATTCTACGTTTGAAGCAGTTTCTAAACTTTGCGCCTGAATATCAGAAAGAGTTAAATTAAAGGAATGGACCTCAGAAATTAAAACTTCCTGATTTTCTAAAACGGCATTAAAAAATTCATCTTCCTGATTCTCTTGAGCGAGAGCAGGAAAACAAACAGCCAGGAACAAAATAAAAAAACTGGTACATAGTAGAAAATTTTTCATCTCTCAAAATCGTTTTTACAAACGCTTGAAAATAACTTTTAGGACTTTTCGAACGGCAAGTAAAGCGCCAGCAAGTCCCAAAGCAAGCACTAAACCGAAACAAATTTCTGAACCCACTGAAACAAGAGCCGAAGAAAAGGATATACCTGAAAAATTCGGATCTAACTCAAATGTAGGCCCCCCTTGTGTTCCATTATCGAAAGAAGGCGACTGGTAACCATAAGGAACAGCAAGATTTGAAATCGAGGGATCAATTTCGTCAGCTGGGACAGGTGTATAAGTTGTTACTCTACCTTGACCAGGAATACGAACCGTTTTTTGGAAATAAAACGTATTTTCAGTAGGTGAATAATAATAATTTGAAGATAGAGCCATAACGCCATCACCACCGGGAAAAATGAGTTCAACAGCGTCAGTCGGAAGCTGAGCAAACACGACCCCACCCCCGAAAAGGAATACGAAAACAAAGATTAAAATTTTTGTTCTCATAAAAAAAGGGGGAAAACTCCCCCCCCTCCGTAAAAGCGGATTTTAAGAACTAGCGAACGGAACTGCGAATTTTGCGCCAAACAAGCTGGATTGCCCAAATCGAAGCGGCCAGACCGATCCCAAGGCAAAGCCCCGTAGCAACTTTTTCACCAACGGACGTAAGACCGGAAGCAATATTGATGTTCGAAATGGCTTCATCGAGCTCAATGGTCTGCGGACTAGCACCCTCGGCGAAAACAAGAGCAGGAAGCAGAACAGCAGAAAGAGCCAGGGCGCCAGTAAACACCCGACCATTCACAGAAAGCCAAAAACCAGTAATTTTTTTAAGCATAACACTCCTTAAAATTAAAAAATTTCTTCAATAGACCGCCAGCCCCAGTGAACTGCGCCGAGCAGTAAGGAAAGGAAAAAACCAGCGGAAACAAGGGATACGAAAAACGACATTTTACCACCTTTGCAAAAATGATAATCACATATCGTCCAATTTTTTAAAAAATCCGGACTTGTACAAAAAAATTCCTCAAAAAAGTATAAAATATTTCTAAACCCTTGAAAACAAAGCATTTACAGAGGGAAATTTTTGTTAAACTGGAGAAAATCGGGCTCGTTTCTGTACTATTACGAAAATTCCCAAAACTCCGGAAATCCAACAGGCGCAAGGCCCTCTTGAATTTCGTCTAATGTTGTATAATCAGGACTTTTAGAACGAGTAAAACCCCTGACAATCTGATTATATATTTGTTTTTCAGATACTTTTGTTAAGGTCTCATCAGCCTCTTGAGTTACTACCTGCGTATAGTACTCGACCAGCTGCGACACAGAAAATACTTTTTCTAACATAAAAGAAGCTGCAGACGATAGACAGCCCATAGCTTGCTTTATTAGTCGGTCAACAGATGGAGCAGGGCGGACCACTCTATTATTTTTCAAATCGCTCATACTTTTATTTTTGGAGTCGGTTTCATAAAAATAATACTCAAAAGCCGCGCGAACGTGAGCCCAAATCGGAGCGTCAGGAATTTCGTTTTCACTGCCGCGTACTTTATCACGTGCCAAAATCCGGAACCAATCACGAGACGCAATTTCTACAAGTGCGTATGCCGATTTCTGCAAATCGTCGAAATTATCAACCCCGTAACGACGCAGGAAACCCCGTTTAAATCGAAATTCTACACGCGTTAAATTTTTGGGCACCAAAGCCATCTCATCACCCAAAAACTCCTTGCAGAAAGTATCATAATAAACCGGATCACTAACTAATACCTGCCGATGCTTGTCATAAATACATAACTCGCAATTTTCGGAAGATATTGTTATAGTTTCGATTTTCCCGGTTTTCAAACTCGCGTACATTTGGAACCCACCCCGGCACCGAGTACAGACACGAGGCCCAGCCTGTAAAGCTGCAACAAATTCCGAAATATTAACGGGAATCATTACTTGCATATCAACCCGAGAAATTTTTTCCTCTTTAATTTTAAAACCTTCATCATACAAGCATTTACGCAAAGTCTCAACGGCCGAGAATAAATCAGTTCTAACAAGACACTCAAAACCAAAGCGGACACAGACAGGCGGAATACTATTTTTAGGGTTACTATGAATATAGAGTTTTACCCCGTGACTTTCCAGGACGAATTTATATTTAAAAAAACCAATCCCAGCACCCGAAGCGCGGACCGACCAGATAAACCCCCCAAAGTTTACATAAGAAAGAGCCGTTTTTCCATCGTCGGCCGCTTGCCTCGCGTGATCGAGCCGTTCAGACAGTTTTTCAAATTGCTTTTCATCCCATTCCCCCATAAATGAAGCCTCACAGCCGCCATCGTAGCCGCCCCAGTTTCGGGGGAAATGGTACTTTGTAAGCCCGGTGTTACTGGCAGGGGCCAAAGCCTCAGGCGAAGCGTTCGCGCGTCCGCCCTCCGGCCCGGTGCCGTTCTCAATGGATTGAGAATCGGCACTCGGTCCGGCTGGGCGTCCAGCGTGACTTGCGACTTCTGCCGAAAGGCCGAAAATCTGCGGTTCCTCAGAAAACTCTAAATCAAACTCCGTCGGAACCTCAAACGGAGATGAATTCTCACGAGCGAAACGTTCGGCGTAATCTTCTAACTGTTCGGAAGTGTACATTAGATTTCCTTTCATAGTGTAACGAGCCAAAGCCCAAACCGTTCAAACAGGGCAGGGGACCAAGGCCCCCCGCCTTTGTTTGAACTCCCCCGGAAAATCCTCGGAAGGGGTAAATGAACCCCCAGCCCCCTGAGAACGTCCGAAAGGCCGGAACGACCGAACGCCCCGCCTTTTTCCACTTGCGCTTGACGCCGCGCGGCTTTAATCCCGCTGTCGCGAGCTGCGACGACCCGCGCAAAGGGAAAGTCTGAAAAAATTTCACCCCGGAACCGCGCTCGTTGGCGCGGAATTAAACCAGGTCAGCAGATTTCAACATTTCAAAAAGGATCAGAAAGGCGACCGCTGCACAAGCAGGAACCTGACCGTTCCCGATTGAAATCAATCTTTTGCGCCGATTTTTACAATGTTCCGTTATTCGAGGAATCCCCCATTCATCGGAGGACCAGAAAACGAAATCGGACGGTTTGCATCCGTCCAGCCCGGAGGCCAGCCCATTAACCACTCGACCCAGTCGGGATTGAGAATCCCCCCGAAGCCGGAAATCATACTCGATTTTTCCGCGTTCGGAATATCCAGGTTCAAAATTTTCTGCAAATCCCAAGCCCCCCCGCAAAGCCTCCCCGCGCAAGGGGTGGGGTATTTGCTCACATAGTTCATTAAATCCAAGCTGCGCCTTTTCCATTGACTCGGCGAGACTGCATTTTTCGCCGTGTTTACAGTCGGAGTCGGCAAAAAGCCCGAACCACCTTTCACGTTTGTGAAGCGCACCAACGGCCGAAGCGGGTAATACCAACCACCCGCCACAATACCCCAGCGCGACCATTTCCCCCGCCACGGAATCAATTCCCCGGGAAATAATGAGGGGTGAATTTTCCAAAAAAATAAGTTTAGGTCGTACTTGACGAACGACTCGGGCAAGGTCAAAGAACAGCCGCGATTCTGACCCATAGATTCCCGCGCCATTTCCAGCAATAGAAACATCTTGACACGGAAACCCGCCTGAAATGCAATCCACTCGACCCCGGAACATTGACCCATCAAAAGACCTCACATCATCAAATATTGGGAAAAAAGGTAAACTTCCATCGTCTTGACGAGCCTTTAAAACGCTACGGCAAAACGGATCTATTTCAACAGCTGCAAGGGGAATATTGCCTAACATCATATCAGCAATGATTCCACCGCCAGCACCGGCAAATAAATGTAAAGTTTTCATTTTATTTTGAAGTTCTGAACAAGACGATGAGCAGGCAAGGTAGCTTGAATATCTGAAACAAAAGCCCCGATTTTTTGCATAAAATCAAAAAAAATAGGAGAAATTTCCAGATTTAAATTTTGCAAAATTTCCAAATTAAGATCATACTTGAAAGAATTATTTAAACCGTGTTCGGCATCTTCGCAGGCCTTACGAAGTTTTCTTTCAAATACTGCAAGATCGATGATAAAAGCGCATATCGCCTTTTGAGCTAATTTATTGTTTTTCATTTTAAAAGCTCCGTTTGTAAATTTTGCTCTTGTAAAACGTTCAATTTGGCCGCTGCATAAGCATATTCGAAACCGAACCGAACCCCCAGCAGGAAAACGAACAACGCCAGGACGAAAACCAGAAAGCCAAAATAAACGGCCATCAGGTTTATTTTACTTTTCAAATTCATCTGTAATACACTCCTTATAAATTTTATCGAAATCGGATTTAATACCATTACGAACAGCCGCGAAGCCGTCAGAAAGGTATAGTTTACACATCACCAGGGCTTGCCGCTTTTTCAACTCCTTGAAATCAATCTTACAAAGATTAAATTCATATTCGCGAGTAATCAAACCAGCTTCGCCCAGGGCGTGAACAAACCCACGGAAACAGCCATCAAAATAGTTTTGGTCGGTCGGTTGATCGGACGACCCCATAGACTCATAAATTTTTTTAATATAACCCTGAGCCTTACTGATGAAACGCGCCTCCTTGCGCTCTTCGGTTCCTTCCATTTATTCTTTCTCCTCGAATTCGTCGGAATCCAAAAATTGTTTAGTCCTTTGTTCAATGTCAAGAAGTAACTGAACATCAGCAGACGTGTTATAAATATTATTTGTAACAACGCGCCGCGTATTCTCGATTTCCTCACATTTGCGCAAGATCGCCTGAATGAAAGGAACCAAGGGAAGAGGAACACGGACCGCCACGGTCGGAAACCCAAAACGGCCAGAACCTTTAACACGTCCCACCGAGCAAGTAAGAACGCCCTCTTTCAAAATGTAACGTTTGCCGCAAACAAATTTTTCCTTAGGAGAATTTTCATTTGGCGAGGCATTTTTTTCAACGTCCGATTTTTTCATTTTTTATTATCCTTTCATGAACAAACCAAGGACTCAAACCGATAAAATAATAAGGGGCAACCCTCGCCAAACTCCCCCCAGTCTTTTTATGTGACTCAACATCACATAAGAAACATTATCGGACGTTTATGCTGTAGATTGGGGACAGGTTTATGGATTGCGGCTCCCTGGGCCAAACGACGGTTTTGGGGATACTGATTTGCTTTCAGATTTCAGCTTGCCCCCCAAACTCATTATGTTTCATATTGTTTCGTAAAGTTCGGTTCATTCATACCCGATAGTTTTACGAGCATTAACTGGATTTTTTATTTTTACTAATTTGTCACGATGAATAAGAACTTCGTTTTTTTACGTAAATTTTTTTGGAACTACATTTTAGCCTTTTTGGTTATTTTTTCCATCTACTCCATCCCTTTTATTTTCTTGGCCGTCCTTGGTGTCTTTTATCTTTTTCAAACCAATCACTGGTTTATATTTTTTGGATCCGTTTTCGGTTTTTTCTTCCTTATTTTTTTACTTGTTTTAATTTTCCGCTTTTTTCGACTCCCTCATTTTACCTCCGCTGCTCAGGAAAAGGCAGCTCGGTCACAAGCTGATGATTTCATTAATTCTTTTTCTTATTCTAGTCTCGAATTTACAAACCCCAAACCAATATCGGAAGCGATTTTCGAGTTAAATCGCCGCATCGCCCGTTCTTTTGGTGTTTTATCTCCTCATCCTGAACGTGATGTTCCTATCGGTTACCTCCTTTATACTCTGCGATCTGTTTCTACTGATTTGGAGAATTTTTGCAGTCAACTAAAATTAAATAATATCGAGCCGTTAAGTTATATTAAGTTATCTCATATTCTATGGTTTGTCCCGAAATCCCCCAAGCAACCTGTTACTGATAGTTCCGCCGCAAATCATGGGCATTCTTCATTTATACCTGCATTTGTGCAGAATTTTATTCGAGAGCGTATTTTTAAGTTCGTTTTCACTCGTATTGCTCATTATTCCATCCAGCTTTACAGTGGCAAAGTCCTTTCGGAACGCCGACATTTTTCGTTTAGAAATTTTTCTCCAATTCGTAAATTCTTTCGAACCCGACTTTTGCTTTGGCCGATTGTTTGGGGATTTTTCGGATTGTCTTTTTTCGTTTGTCTCATCGTTTGTGGGCTTTTTTATTCCAGCGACTCTGTTTGCGAGCTTATTCAGATTTGCAGGAATTGCAAAGCAAACGGGCTTATCAGTTTTTCTACGCTTCCGTGGGACCAGATCCTTTTTCGCGTCCTCCCGGGGGCTTTAGCTTTGATTTTCAGTTGTTTATTCTACTTCATTCCTTATTTTTGCCATTTGCGTTTTTCCCCATTCAAGGTTCAGCCTGTTCCCGAATGGCCGGAACGCGAGATGGAAAATTTCAGGAAAACGAAAGATTTTATCAACTCGCTCAAAGTTTCGCGACTCCGCACTTTTTCTTCGTTTGCGGAGGTGATTCAGGAGCTCCTTTCGTTTTCCGATTCATGCTGTAAAAAACCGGAATCTGCCGCATTTTCCCTTTCCCTGTCGGAAATTCTCAAAGCGCAGCAGATCTTGATCTCCCGTTTGCAGACCAAATTCAACGATGAATTTCCCTTTATTAATTATTTCAATATTCGCGACTTTCTGTTCGCAAATCGGTTGTATAATCTGTATTTGAAATTTTTCCTTGTATTTCGGAGTTATAACTTTTGTGTGAACCCACTGTCAGGTTCGGTTACGGAAGTCCGAATCCGTATGAATCGAAGCCTCCTCCAGTCCATGCTCGAAGAATTTTTGGTTTCTGGAAATATTTTCGTTTTAGACCTGATTGGCTATTATCTTATTGAGGTTTACAGCGGGTATTTGCATTTTCCAGAAAAGGGGCTGCCGGTTGCTTTTTACCTTGCAGGCGGTACCGAGGATCAGCGTCAATCCATCTGCTCCGCCCTGCTCAATATTTCCGACCTGAATCTGGACATTCAGATGCAGTCCAATCAGGCAAGTTCTACTTTCCGGAGCTGGATCCCGTTTCTGAATCGTTCCAATCATCAAATGAAAAAGATGGAAGAGCAGATTCGCCAATCCGACCTTGTTTTATTTCTTGACCCGAAAAAAACGGACTCCGAGAAAACGGACGAATTTCAAAAAATTCCGGATTTCAGTGAATTTCCTCTGGAATCATCAGAAAAGCCGCCGCTTGCAGTTTGGGTGACTTCTGTTCCCCAGACTCCCCTGCCCTGCTCCGGGGATTTTTGCGCGGTTCCGTGGCAGAATGACGACGAATCGGTTTTCCAGGAAGCCATCCAGAGCCTGCTGAAACAAAATCAGCAAAGAATCCTTTCCCGGCAAATTTTTCGTTTTCTCAGAGACTATAAAGAAAAACATGGCCGTTAAAATTGGGGATCAGGATCGTTTTTCGAACGGTTCCGGCTTTGTGCAGCGATGATACTTCACGTCAGGCCAGCCGAAGAGCATCACCGCCCCGACACGATATCCGGCGGGAACGGCCAGAAGTTTTTTCATCCCTGGAACTTTTTCAAGAATTCCCTGCGCAAAACCACACCAGCACGTTCCAAGACCAAACGTTTGAGCACAAAGTCCGAACTGGGTCAACGCGATCACGGGATCAAAATCTGCACACGGAGCATTTTTGGGGACCAGGGCCACGATCATTGCCGGAGCGCCGAAAAATATAACGTCATCCCCGCTCAAAATATAGTCCATAAACCGGGCAAATTTGGGGCGAAACAGCTTGCATATAAAGTTCACGAGCCGATTCCGGAGTCTGGAATAGATGCGCGCTTTTAACCATTCCATTCTGGCGGGAGAATCAACGATTATAAACTGCAAATTATGCACGTTGCACCCGGTCGGAGCCCAGTCCAGCGAACTTTTGAGTTTTTCAAGGATTTCGTCATCGATCGGCTGTTCTTTCCATTGACGGATGCTGCGTCTTTGCCGAATGAGCTGGATCATCTCTTCAGGCTTGGGAATCACTCCGAGCGGTTCACAATCGGCAGCCGATTTTCCGTCACAGGTCAACGCGCCGGTAGGACAAACCGCGAGGCAATGACCACAATGCATACAGCCTGCTTCCCTCTCTGGCAAAGCAAAAGGCACGCCCTCCTCAGGAAGTTGGAGCACATTCACAACGCAGTCCTTAACACATGCTCCGCAGCGACAGCATTTTTCCAAATCGACCTGGATCATTTAAACCTCTTATTTAATTTCGGGTTCTCATTTAAAAAATCGGTTTTTTGAATAAATTCTGCGAACTGATCAAAAATCCCGCGGTGGCATTGAAATTCTGCGTTCAATACATCCTGGGGCCATTTGAAGAATTGTCCCCCCATAGGAGGGTGGTGGAATGGATGGCCCTTTGAACGCCAATCGAAGTAGAAAGAATCGTTGGTTGTTTCTTTATCCGAACTGAAAAAAAGGGTTGTGCGAAAAACGGCAACAATACGGGCTGATGAGGCGTCCCAGCCTGAACCCATCAAATTTTCGGGGTAGTCGTGGACGATACTTGTGGAGGGGTCCAGAGCCGAGATCCGGTCCAGCTTCCCTGCCCGGTTTCTTCGAAGGGTCGTCCCTATGAGGCCCGCGACGTGTGCGCCATGGCTATGACCAATGAGATGCGTTTTGGCAGGGTCGAGACCCAAGGCGGACATTTTCGTGCGGATTTCTTCTTTCGTTCCGGGGTCAATAGTCACAAAAGTTCGCCTTTTGCCTGCTTCTCCGAACAATTTCCAGTTCAATCGGTCGGCGATCTCCGGGATGTGTCGGGCCTGTTCAAGCGGAATGACCTTTTGGACGATTTCCTCGAAAATGTCCTTCAGGGTGGTTTTGTCGTGTTTGTTCTTGCCTAAAATTTTGAAGGTTATGGTCATGCCCCAGTCGATTATTTCCGTACTTCCGACAGACGACCAGGCATTCCAGTCCACCGCCAGAATGTTGGCGTCGGGCCGTTCTTTCTCCAGCGCATCGGCAAGCCGTGAAATATAATTCGCCTTCAGGGAGCAATGGGCCCCATGAATGATGACAAACGTGTATTTTTCCGGGTCGACGGCATTTTTCTCCTCGGTCATCCTCCATTGGCCATGGTCGTAGATCAGGACAGTTCCCGGCACGAAATTGCCGTCTGCCATTTCGCCTGGCGGGAAAACATCATCAGCCCAAAGAGCCACAGTATTTCCTAAAAAAGCAAGCAAGAAAACGACCTGTTTAAACATTTGTTTCATTTTTTAATGAAAGTTTTTGCTGACCAATGACTGTGAAAGGACCTTTCCCCAAATCAGGCCCTGCCGATAATTAATTTTACTTCGATCAGGAGATTTGTCAATAGGATGTTACCGGGATTCCCGAAAAAAATGAAGGTTGGGGTTTCTCTCAATTTTCTCGAAGCTCATTTAACGAGAGCAACAAAAAATAAATATATGACTTAATTGAAATCAGTCGTTAAAATTAGGAGAAGATTCAAAAAAGAATGAAGTTGCCAGGGTTGACTTCCTGATAAATTTTAAAACATTTTTTCTGGAATTTTTAAAATACCCTTCTCCCCCCGTTGAAAAAACTTCACTGTATATTATAATATGAATGTTTCAAGAATTTACTTACTTGAAATCAATCGTTTGATATTGTTTGTTTATCCTTTACTCAACTCGGGAGAAAAAAATGAGAAATTTGTTCGAAGATATAGAGCCGAATGGCCCATTCATTCCAGTTGCTATGTGTTTGGATGTTTCGGGTTCCATGAAAGATCGTATCCCGAACCTTAAAGAAGGGCTGAAGCAATTTATTCAGGATGTCCGGGAAAATGAAAAGGCCAGTGTGTTGGCCGAAGGGGCAATAATAACTTTTGCCGACGATGTCAAGCTGATTCAGTCGTTTAGCAAGATAAATGATTGGGGAATTCCCAAGCTTGAAGCGAATGGTCGCACGGATCTGGTTGGTGCGGTTGAATATGCTCTTCAAATTCTTCAAGAGAGAAAAGATTATCACAAATCGATTGGTAATTCATATAATCAGCCATGGCTCGTTATTTTGACTGATGGTGCACAATGCCCTAAAGATCCAAATGGAATCGACAGAGTGGCTTCTAAGGTGGTGGATCTTGTTAAGAAAAAGAAACTGGTGTGTTTTCCAACTCTGGTGTGTTTGCCAACTGGTGTTGAGGATAGGGTCGCTAAGGATGATTTGAAAAAATTTCACCCCGACCACATCGCAATTCAACTAAAGAATGGAACTTCTTTTAAAGATTTCTTCGAATTCTTTAGCCAATCACTTATACAGTCATCTCAATCAGTTCAAGGGAATCAATTTGACTTCGAGATATTCCAGAAGGCTTTTAACCTTGTTCGCTAAAGATGGTTTTCAGATTCAAAAGGGAGTTATTATGCTTGACTACAGAATGACCTATTCGAGTGTTTGTGGAAAGTCCCATAAAAAGGATAATACTCCCTGCGAAGATGCCTGTTTTGGTGACACCAGGGATGGTTTAGCTGCGATTTGCGTATGTGACGGAGCTGGAAGTAAAAAGTTTAGCCGTTTTGGATCGCAAATTGCTGCAAAAACAACAGTCTCTTTTTTACTGAAAAATTATTCAGACTATCGTGAGGCAGTAAATCACGGTAAGGAAAAGTTACTTCATCAGAAATTAATAGAAGAGATTATCAGCAAATTTCGCGAACATTTGGAAGGACAGTGCAAAGAGTTTGGTACTATGATTCGGTCTTCAGCTTTCGAATTTTCTTCCAGAAATAGTGGTGTTTATTCGGAAATCAAAGAACGTTTGAAAAGCGAATTTGAAGTTTCATTTAAATCCTGCGTTGAAACTTGGAGCCCCAATACTTTAATTAATACAAAACTCGTTGAAATTTTGCCGGCCAAAACTCGAAGATTTTGGAATGATGAATTTTACAAAAAAACAGCGGGACAATGGAACAACCTGCTAAAACTTTGCAAAGATGAAATCGACAAATTGCCATTTCTGAATCCTGAGGAAGAAATAAGAGTCCTTGAAGAGATTACTTCACCCAATGAAAGATATATCGAGGAATATGCCTGCACAATCGTTGCCTTGGTTGTAACTCAAGAAGGTGATTGGCTCTCGATCCATATTGGAGATGGTGGAATTGTTGGACGAACTTTGAATCTGGACCAAAATCTGGATCAGAAGCAAAATCTTTTTCTGATCTCCGGGCCAGAAAATGGGGAGTTTGCTAGTACGACCTGGTTTATTACAAATGATGACGCCCTGGAGAGAATTCGTATTAATTTTAATAAATCAGATTCAGAAAGGATTGATAGTGCACTTCTATTTTCAGATGGTCCAGAAGGGTGCCTTTTGAAAGCCAATAAACCTAAAGAATGTTGCAATGATATTTTAGAAGAGATTCTTCAAAACGGCTTTTCATTTGAAAAAGCTCAGGCATGCCTCGAAGAACAGATAAAGAATATTCCAAAATATATTGACGATGATTGTACCATTGGCATCATTAAGGGATTTAATATAAATACCGTTCTTCCAGAAACCGGCAAACCACAAAGTTCTATAGAAGAATTACCTGGTGGTTTGAAATATCCCTCGGATCATTCACCAAATGGGGCAGAACCAGATAAATTGGTGATGGCATCCACCAGACAGAAAGATGCCGCCCCAAGTCCCAGTGCGAACCACAAAAAAATCTCAAAACGGGTGGTCCTTAACATGGTACTTGGGTTTTTAGTTGTGTTTATAGTTTTACTGGATCTTCTTATGTTGAGATCAGGTGCTAACAAAAAAGTCCCAGAAGGACTAATGTCGCCTGAATTTCAATCGTTTTTTAACAATCAATGGGAATGCCAGCAGCCTCTCATACTTTCGGAACCTGGTGAATACAAGTCTCTCGTACTTTCGGGAACTGATCGTTGTTTATTTTATCCTATAGGTCCTCGACATTATTTTTATCGGAAATTTGAAGTTCGTTATGAGCAAGATGGATTACATTGTATCTTTAATGACAATGATAAAAGAGTTTTCGATCAACAAGGAAACGAACTTGATCCAGACAATACAATTGTCACATTTCTCCAGTCCCTCAAAGAAATACGAGTACTTACAGTACACAAGGACTATTGTATTGTTAAAATATCTGGTAAGGATGGATATATCAAAATTGATAATTCAGAAGATTTTCGTTTTACCCCTTTAAATTGAGTTAATATAAAGACTATGAGTATTCCTACAGAAAATGACTATGTTGTGACCTCGGATAACCAAAATTTCCAACTTGGTAAGAAATTAGGAAAGGGGGGAGAAGGAATTGTTTATCGGGTTGTTAATAAACCCAATCTCCTTGTCAAAATCTACCAAGAAAGCAAACGCAGGGATCGGAAAGGTTTTCTCAATCTTGAACATAAGATCAAGGGTTTTGAAACGTTTTATGATAAAATTTTCCGTCACCTCTGTCCAGAAGTTTGCTGGGTTCAGAAGGCCGTTTATTTTGGAGGTACTTTTCAAGGATATATTTGTCGATATGTATCTGGCATATCATTGGAGCAATGGCTGAATAAAAGATGGAAATCTAAAAATAAAGACGACAGGGATATTCAAATAATAGCGATAAAAATTGCAAAAATAGTGGCATGTTTGCACGATCTCAAACTGCCCAATGGTAAATTGTACCCGATTCTCGTTGGAGATTTGCAGCCACAAAATATTCTGGTTGATTCAAAACTTAATGTTTCCATTATTGACAGCGATAGTTTTGAAATTGGAGAACAGGCGTGTAATGTCCAGTTTCAAATCTATGTAAGTCCTGAAAGATTGTCTAATCCGAATATTAAACGTGAGGCAAATGAAGAAAATTATGTATTAGCATATTTATTCTTTCAAATGATGATGTATAATTTCAATATTCAACCATATAACCATATAGGCGGTCCGGGATCCCATGTGGAATGTGTTAAGAAAGGTTATTTTGGGTATGTTCGTGACAATGGCAAAAGAATAAAAGAAGTTTACTATAAGAGGTGGAAACAATTTTCTCCAGAATTACAAGATTGCTTTAAACGTGCATTTCATGATACTCATCCGGCCCAGAATCCTTCTGGACAACTTCAACGATACAAACCTCAACACTGGGCACAGGTATTTGAAAACAATTTAAAAAACGGGTATTATACTCGTAATAGATTTGCCTACTCATATATTTGGATATGTGTTGCGGTCTTGATTGTCGCAATAATATTGCTTATTGCACTTTGCTAGCCATTTGGAAACACGATCTTAAGAACATAATATAGAGGTGGGCCATGGTTAAAAAAATTGCCATTTGGATTTTGAATATCATAGGCTTGGCTTTTTTGTTTTATTGGTTATACTACAACTCAACTTTTGTCATTCGTAATCTCAACGACGACGCACTCGAAAGGGCTCCCTTTATCGCCAAGGCCTGGCCTGAGTTGGCATATAAGATCAAGGTGCTGCCTTATTTAAACCTTTCGAACCTTGTGTTAGAAATAATCGGCGTGGCCTATGAGTATTATTTGCTGCACAATCGCCGGTTTTTCGGGGCGATCCTGGGAGCACTGGCGTTTATTAACGTATGGGTCGTTGAATTCACCAGGGGAAGAGTCATTGATCACTTTGAACTTTCCTGGTTAATAATACCCGATGTGGTTTGGCTGGCGTTCACCGTGGTGTTTGTTTTGGGGATCATCCTCGTGAAGCGCCGAATCAGGAAGAAGGCCGAACTGCATTGCAAAATCGAACCTTAACTCTCCACTTCAAAACGGTCTCCATCACGGGACCGTCTTTTTTTCTGAAAATCCCTCCGGGGGGGCTGGACGTTTTCGCGTTTTAGGTGTAAAATGAAGGTCTGAAGTTTTTTCTTTTCATTGGACCCTTAATCCTTAATATCAGGTGGAGTAAATCATGGCAAAAGCAACCTACAAAGACTCTGGTGTCGATTTGGAACTGTACCGTAACGCGATGGAGCGTCTGCCGGGGCTCATGGAACGGACCGAAACGCCCCGCGTCCGCCGGCTGCCGGGCGGATTTGCCGGAATGTTCCAGCTGGACTTTGAAAAAGGTTCGCCCTTCCGCCGCAATTACGAGGATCCGGTCCTGATCTCCTGCACCGACGGCGTGGGAACCAAGCTGAAGATCGCCCAGGCCATGAACTCCCACATGACGGTCGGGATCGACCTGGTCGCCATGAGCGTCAACGACGCCATTTGCTGTGGGGCCGAGCCGCTCTTCTTCCTGGATTACGTGGCGATGGGAAAGGATAATCCGCCGCTTCTGGAGAAAATCGTCAGCGGCATTTCCGACGGCTGCGTGCAGGCCAACAGTGCCCTGCTCGGCGGCGAGACGGCCATCATGCCCGACATGTACGGGCCGGACGATTACGACCTGGGCGGCTTCTGCGTCGGCGTGGCCTCGAAAAAAGACCTGATCGACGGCTCGAAGATCCAGCCGGGCGACGTGGTCATTGGCATCGCCTCGACCGGGCTGCACTCGAACGGCTTTTCGCTTGTGCGCAAGGTGGTTTTCTCGCTGAGCGAACTGAACGTTTTCGACACGATCCAGAATTCCGGCACGGAACTGGACGGTCAGCTCGTCGGTGAAGTGCTTCTCACTCCGACCCGCATTTACGTCAAGCCGGCGATGCAGATCCTGGAAAACTTCCGCGAGGCGGTACACGGCGTGGCGCACATCACCGGCGGCGGCCTGCACGAAAATCTCGAACGGGTCGTTCCGGCCGGTTCGCGCGTTCTGATCGACCGGGGAAGCTGGACGGTCAAGCCGGTTTTCCGCTGGATCCAGAAGCTCGGCGAGATCGAGGAAGACGAAATGTACCGCGTGTTCAACATGGGTCTCGGTCTGGTGATGGTGCTGGCGGCCGACCAGGTCGAGGCGATCCGCGCCTCGCTCGACGGCATGGGCCTCGAGAACTGGGTCATCGGCAAAGTCGTCGAAGGCCAGAAAGCCGTCGTCTGGAACGATTAATTTAATTATGAATTGTGAATTATGAATTATGAATTACGCATGGTTCATAATTCACTTTTTTTCTATAGAAAGGCCTCAAAATGCCCAAAGAATTCCTTTACGGCTCCGACAAACGGGTCTCTGGTTACGGCTTGATCCTCGCCTCCTCCACGGCCACACCCGAAGAGAAAAAATGGGTTTCCGAGAATAGCGTATTTTCACGCATTGGAAGCAGTGAAGAAACGCCGGTTTCCTGGTCGTTTTCTCTGGCGGGAAAAACTGGTTTCCTCACGCGAAGCTGCGCAGCGGTCGATCCTTCCGGAAATCCCAGCTTTCTGGCGAGCCATCTGGAACTCAGTCAGGAAGAAACGCTCCTCTATGAAGACGGGCCGGTATACGTTCTGAGCCGATACCGTTTTGCCGCGCCGACTTCCGACCAGGCCGGTCTGGAGCGCAACACCCGGCAAATTCTGAATCGTTTCGACGGCCTGCGCGAAGAAAACTCCCGCTGCGGCACGTGGCAAAATATTCTTTCCCAGTTTTCGCATAATGGCCGGTCGCTGGCGGGTGCGGCCGCGATCCTCATTTCACGCGGAAATCCGGTTTACATCGTTTACAGCCAAAGCCAAAGTGAAGAGATTTTGCCCCTTTTCCGCGAATTTTGGTCCCTTTTCCCGGTCGCGTGCCGCTGGAAGTACACGTTCAACACGTACCTCGCCAATCTGGGGTCGGCTTACTCCCTGAACGGACTCCTGAAAGAATCTGACCAAACGGCGCAATTCTGCCAGTCGGGCAAGGCGTTTTATCTCGATTTGACGACCGGGGCGCATAATTTTCCTGGCGAGATTTTGGAGGGTTCCGATCTCTCCGGAATCGAGCGTTTCCTGATGACCGGCAGCGTGGCCGAGGCTCAGGAGAACTACGAGCAAACCCCGGATTTTCCCACGCCGAGCAGCAATCTCTGGGAAAAAGAAACCGGTCTGATCCGGACACTGCATGAAGATTTTCAAAAGGTCAAGGACGAACTTGAGGCCGAAACCACCCGGATGAACGCGGAGCTTTCAAGTCTGAAAGAAGCCAACGCACGTTACAGAAGCAGTGCCGATCGGATGCGGGAAGAACTGGATTCTCTGGAGTCGAAAATTAAGGAGGAGAGTGAAAAACACTCGCAGCTTCAGCACACGAATGAGAATCTGACCCGACGGAACTCCGCGTTAAAGCATGAGTTTGAGCAGGTGCAAAATCAGTTTCAGGTGATGACCACGAAGTTGAACGAAGCCAAAAAATGTTTCGACGAACTTTCCGGAAAATCTCAATCATTGACCGAGGAAATTCCAAGCCTTACGAAAACCAAAGACGAATTGAAGATGGACATTTTGCGGAACAATTCGTTGAAATCCCAGCTTCTGGACGAAAACAATCGCCTGACCAGCCAAAAAGAGGAACTTCAAAAGGAAGTCGATCAGTTCAAGGAGGAAAAGTCGGAGCTGGAAAGCGACCTGAAGACCCTGCGGATCTGCTCGCAGAAAAAGGCTTTACTCAAACGATTCGAGGATATTCGCAAATCCAGTGAAGAAGTCATCGCGTATATGGAAATCCTTGAACAGAACAAAAAATAAGACCGAAATGAAAAGACTGTTTTTTGCCCTTTTGCTCCTTGCGTTGACCTCGCCCCTCCTTTATTCCGCGGAGCCGGCCGAGTGGGAAGCAGTTGCGCCGGAAATCGTCACAAAGCCCGTCTTTTCGCAGGGCGAAGCGGGCCTGAAAATCGAACTGACGACCGAAAATTCCGTCGGCTCGTGGGTCGGTTTTGTGCCCGTCAAGGAAAAGACCGGGTGCAGGATCACCGCCGAAGCCGTGGTCGATGGGCTTGAAAACGCCGGCGCCGGGAACGACTGCATGATCCTCGCGTCGTGGTTCGAGCCAGAAAAAACTAACCCCCAGCAGAGGGATTACGTCGAGTTCACCGACCGGGAAAACGTGCGCGTGTTCGACCAGACGTTCCGCGTCCCGGACGGCTGCGACCGTCTGCGGCTGGAGCTGGTTTTCAAGTGGCGAAAAGCCTCCGCGACCTTCCGCAGCGTGCGAGTCTCCGAAGTCGCCCCCCCTGCTCCGCGGCTGGTCCGGATCGTGGCCGCCAACGCCTGGAACGACCCGTCGGGGACGCTCGAAGGAAACCGCCGCGCGATGGAGGAAACGCTTCAGAATATTTTCCGAAATGTGGGCAAAACGGACCTGATCCTCTTCTCCGAGTGTTTCGTGGACGCGAACGTCCAGGCGCCGTACCCCGAAAAGTCCGAGCCGCTGCCCGGGGGCCCGACGTTCGAGCTTCTGAGCCGTTACGCGCGGGAGCACCAAACGTGGATCTGCGCCAACGTGCACGAAGTGACGCCGGAAAACGTCTTCCACAATACATCGTTTCTGATCGACCGCGAGGGGAAGCTCGCCGGCGTGTACCGCAAGGTCCACCTTTCGACGAACGAAGCCATGAAGGGCGTGATCCCCGGCGACGAACTGCCCGTTTTCGAGACCGATTTCGGCAAAGTCGGGATCGTGATCTGCTGGGACAATTGGTTCTCGGAAACCGCCAAACTTCTGCGGCTCAAAGGGGCAGAGATCCTGCTTTTCCCGCTGGCCGGCGACGGCAAAGAAAGCCACTGGAGCAAGATCTGGTCGGCCCGCGCGATCGACTCCTCGGTCCCGCTCGTCGTTTCGACGCAGCAGTCGCACCTCCCGTCGGTGATCGTGGACCGCGACGGCGAATGGCTCGCGGAAACGACCGATAAAAACGGCTTCGCGTTCAAGGAACTTGACATGAACGAGCGCAAGCGCAGCTTCTGGCTCTCCGTCGGCCCGTCGTTCGGCGACCCGTACCAGCTTTACAAAATGGAACGCCGGCCGGAAGTTTACTCGAAATGAACCGGCAGCAAAAAAACCGGCTTCATCAAATCCCGAGTACGCGACACTCAGGCCCCAACCGAAAGCCCAAGGCCGCAATAGGCCCCGCGGATCAGGCGGATTGGGCGGATTAAGGCGGATTGGATTTAAATATTTTAAAAATAAATCATTCAAACTTTTAAGCGTTCACGCTCGTTTTGAGCGATTCAATTCAATATTTAAAATCCCTCTTTAAATCCGCCCAAATCCGCCCCATCCGCCTGATCCGCGGGGCCTATAATCGCTGGAGTTTGCAGCGAGCTGGACGTAAACTTCGAGACGGTCCCCTTTTCCCCGTTTTCCCGCCCGGAAACCTGGACCTGCTTTCTGCCGGGGGGACTGGACTTTTTCTCATTTTGTGGTACAATACTCGAATTCATAATTCATCATTCATAATTCATAATTAAAAAGTGGGGTCTGCTATGGAAATGAAAGATTTGGTCGCCCTTTGCAAAAAACGTGGGTTTCTGTTTCAGTCGAGCGAAATTTACGGCGGGCTGAACGGGTTCTGGGACTACGGCCCGCTCGGCGTCGAGCTGAAACGGAACATCAAAAACGCCTGGTGGGAAGACATGGTTTCGACCCACAACGAACAGAAACTCGACGAAGGCGCGCCCTCAAAGTACGAAATGACCGGTCTGGACTGCACGATCATCATGCACCCGCAGGTCTGGAAATGCTCCGGCCACTACGACCTTTTCCATGATTTCATGGTGGACTGCACCGAATCGAAACGCCGCTACCGCTACGACCAGCTCCGCGGACGCTGGGTCGAAGCCAAGGGCCAGAAAGTGTTCATCCTCGGCGACCCGGCCGCCGACAGTTGGGACGAAAGCATTCACGCCCGCGCCCAGAAATTCTTCGGGATCCGCGCCAAAGACGCCGACCAGATGAAATTCGGCGACGAGCTGATCTCGCTCGAAAAGATCGACGACTTCTCGCAGGTCCTCGCCCCGGAAGCGAAGCACCTCGGAACGCTCACCGAGCCGCGTGAGTTCAACCTGATGTTCAAAACGGTCGTCGGCGCCTTGGGTGGGGAAGACGACGCGTCGTTCCTCCGTCCGGAAACCGCGCAGGGGATCTTCGTGAACTTCAAAAACGTTCTGGACTCCACCCGCATCCGCATCCCGTTCGGGATCGCCCAGCAGGGGAAGAGCTTCCGCAACGAGATCACGCCGCGCAACTTCACGTTCCGGTCCCGCGAGTTTGAGCAGATGGAGTGCGAGTTCTTCTGCGCTCCGAGCACGTCCCGCGCCTGGTACGAGTACTGGCGCAACCGCCGCTTCCAGTGGTACATCGACCTGGGCCTTTCGTCCGAGAAACTGCGTCTGCGCGAGCACGACAAAGAGGAGCTGGCGCACTACTCCGTCGGGACCGCCGACATTGAGTACCAGTTCCCGTTCCTTCCGGAAGGCGAGTTCGGCGAGCTGGAAGGGATCGCCCACCGCGGGGATTTCGACCTTCGCAGCCACTCCGAAGGAAAACTCATCAACAAAGACGGGAAACTCGAAGTCGAGCTTGGCCCGGACGGGAAGCCGAAGTACCGCGGCTGCGGGAAAGACCTTTCCTACTTCGACGATCTGACGCACGAGCGCTACATTCCGCACGTGATCGAGCCGTCCTCGGGCGCTGACCGCGCGACGCTGGCGTTCCTCTGCGAGGCGTACGACGAAGACGAATGCCCGGACGAAAACGGCCAGATGTCGAAGCGGGTCGTTCTGCGTTTCCACCCGCGTCTTGCCCCGGTCAAAGCGGCGGTTTTCCCGCTCGTGAAGAAGGACGGCATGCCCGAGCTGGCCTCGGAGATCTACGGCGAGCTGAAGCAGCATTTTGTGACGTTCTACGACGAGAAAGGGGCGATTGGCCGCCGTTACCGTCGTCAGGACGAGATCGGCACGCCGTACTGCATCACGGTCGATACGCAGACGCTGCAGGACGGAACCGTCACGCTTCGTGACCGCGACACGCTGGAGCAGCGCCGCATTCATAAAGATGAATTGGTGGCGGAAATTACGAAGAAGATTAAGGGAAAGAAATAATTAATTCCTGATCCATTCCAGCCCATTTAAACATCAAAAAGTTTTTGAAAGAGGGGGTCCCGGGGGAGGAACAATTTTCAAAATGTTCCTCCCTCCGCGGCCCTTAAACTCTTTACGGGCGAGACTTTTTTCTCCCGAAGGGTGAAAAAAGCGAGGGCGTTTACCCGAAAAACCAGATGCCCGTCTTTCTTTACGGGACGATCACACCTTCCACCTGCTCATCGTTTGCGTCACCGTTTTCCACTTCCTTCGAGTCGGAAAAACAGTCATTGAGTTGGGAAATATTGAGGCATAAATTGAGGGCCAGCACGTCACCAAAAATCTCCGAACGGGCGCGGAGGGAAAGAAGTTTTGGAGAAAAACCATTCAGGCGGCGCTGGGGGATCTGGTACGGCTCCGCGTTCTCCTCCGGGAAATAAACTCTCTGCAAGGCTTCATTCACCCGCTTTGCGGCGATGTTCCAGTCCATTCCCAAGTGGAGAAGGATCCAGGTGGCGCCATTGATCGGAAAATCGTTGACGCTCCCGTCCCGCGTTGTTCGGTACAAATTCTGAACGCCGCTTGCGCTCATGATCCGTTCCATCTCAAGCACACGCCGCAGATTCTTTTCCTGATCGACTGGTTCGAGCGTTTCCATTTTTTCCAGAAGATCCGGCTTCGAACCCATTTGCTCAATCGCCCTTCCAATGAGCAAATGGGAAATCACTTGCGCCCCGTTCTGCATTTGGCGGCCGAGTTTCATGATGGCGATCCGATCCGCTTCCGCGCCTTCCAGATCGCCTTCCTTTTCCCTCAGAAACGCACGAGCCTGGAAATTAATCGCGACTTCCCGAGCCTGACTTGCGTCAAGAATCTCGGCAGAAAACAAAGAATCCGGGCCTTTGGCAAGAAGAGGAAACGCGTAAAATTCCGAATTCTGAAGGACCTCCGCCATCGCATCCAGCGCGGGAGATAAAGCATTCACCCACGCCCTGAATCCTTCCGGGTCCACCGCGAAACACTCCTCCAGTTCGTGATAAACCGAAGCGAATTTTCCCGAAAAATCGTCCGATTTCGGGAGCGTAAACCGGGGTTCCTGATTCTCCGGGATGGGCTCAAGGCCGAGCAGTTTCCAATGTTCCGGCTTGAAATTCCGCACATCATACAGACCCGGGCCGAAAAGCTCGAGCATCCCGCGTGCGGAGTTTTTCGCCGTGTTTCCGTCCTTGGGAAACTGGGCGGCCAGCCACGACGCGTAATCGACCAAGCGTCCGTCCTCCGTCAGTGGCTCGGTCAGTAGCGTCGTTTCGGGCGAGACCTTCAGCGGAACCGACCGAAACAAAAAGAACCAGCCGGCCAAGGCAAGGAGGACCAGGACGATCAAGGAATATTTCAGCAATTTCATCGGTTCCCTCTTTTCTACAAAATCCTGCAGAACATTTTATCCAGCTCGGTGCAGCTCCAAATCAGGACCGACGGGCGACCGTGCGGGCAGTGGTCCGCCACGGGGCACTCCGCGTACTCGTCGAGCAGCTTGCGCATCTCCTCGTAAGAAAGCGGCTGGCCCGCCTTGCATGCCGCTTTGCACGCCACCGTGTGCAGCGTGTCGTCGATGAATTTTTCCAGCGTCAGCTCCCCGCCGCCGTCCTGGATCACCTTCAGGATCTCGTGAAGCAGCTCGTCCACGCGCAGCCGGTCCTTCTTTTCAAACGTGAAAAGCATCGACGGGACCGCGTGCACCAAAATCGTGTTTCCGCCGAACGACTCGATCTGGATCCCCATTTCTTCAAGCTGCTCACGCCGCTCCAGCAGCTGCGCCGCCTCGGTGGGACGCAGATCGACCGGCTCCGGGACCACCAGACGCTGGACCTCCACCGACATGGATTTCATCCGCTTCTTCAGGCGCTCGTACAGAATCCGCTCGTGCATCGCGTGCTGGTCCACGACCATCAGCCCCTCGTCGCACTCCGTGACGATGTACCGGTCGTGGATCTGGATGATTTTCCGCGTCAGGTGCGACGCCTCGCGCTCCACTGGCGAAACGATCATCGGCTCCGAATCGCCGCCAAGGTCCAGCTTCGGCTCGCGCTTCGCTCCCGATTCCGCCTGAAAAGCGGGCCGCCGCGCCCGAACGCCAAAACCATCCGACGGCGCGGAGGTCCGGGGCGCGGAAAACGTCCGCGGCTCCGCAAAATCCGGCTCCTGGCCGAACGGCTTGAATGGCGGGACCGGCTCCGCCTTTTCTCGGGCCGCATCCACTTCCCACGGCAGCGGCTCACGTGCGGTTTGCTGCGTTGAAACGGGCGTTTCCGGCGCGTCCATGTTCCGGAACGTCTCGGTCAGCGGGACGAGCGGGTCGTTGGCCGCCTGCGCCGCCTGCACGAACGTCGCCATGTTCGTCGTGAGGAACTTCGTCCGCAGCACCGCGAGGAACTGGCCGTAAATATTGTTCGAGTCCTGAAAACGGACCTCCATCTTCGTCGGGTGGACGTTCACGTCAACCATCTCCGGCGGCATTTCGAGCTTGAGGAAGCAGATCGGGAAGCGATTCTGCGTCAGAAGCCCCCGGTACGCCTCCAGAAGCGCGTGCTGGAGCGAGCGGTCGCGGATCGGGCGCCCGTTCAGGAAGAGAAACTGCATTTTCGGATTGCTCCGACTGTAGTTCGGCCGGGCCGCGTAGCCGTAAATCTTGATCCCACCGTACGCCTTCTCGACGTACAGCAGCGCGTCGGCCAGATCTTTCCCCTCCACGTCGCAGATGCGCTGGAGCCAGTCGGAAGTCGCCGCCAGATCGTACACCACGCGCCCATTATGCCGCAGCGTGAAATGGATCTGCGGGTTTGCGAGCGCCAGGCGGGTGAAAAACTCCGAGATGTAGCCGAACTCGGTCTGCACGGACTTCAGAAATTTCCGCCGGACCGGCGTGTTGAAGAAGAGATTTTTCACGTCGATCTGCGTTCCGGGCGGGCAGCCGCACGGGGTCGGGTCGTGGTACTCGCCCCCCTCAACGCGCAGTTCCATCCCGCAAATCTCGGCGCCGGACGGATTCGCGGACGCTTCGCCGACCGTCGGTTTGACGCCGGGATTGACGCGGCTGCGGACCGTCATCTGCGCAATCTCCGCGATGCTCGCCATGGCTTCGCCGCGGAAACCCATCGACGAGACGTTGAAAAGATCATTTTCGCTGCGGAGCTTGCTCGTCGCGTGGCTCGTGACGGCCAGGATCAGGTCGTCGGCGTCCATCCCGCAGCCATCATCGACGACGCGGATCAGTTCACTGCCGCCCTTTTCGATCACCACGTCGATCCTCGTCGCGCCGGCGTCGATGGAGTTTTCCATCAGTTCCTTCACGACACTTCCGGGACGTTCGATCACTTCGCCAGCGGCGATTTTGTTGATGAGATTGGGCGAGAGACGCTGAATTCGAGGCATGAGAAAAAAGAAGCAAAAAACAAGGAAACGATGATTAATTCAAACTTCAAATGATTACGAAAAGGAAACGGTGAGGTTTCACAAAAACCCCACCGTCTCCCTGAGTTAAACTCACTCGCTCTCGTGGTGCTCGATCACCTTGTAGTATCGCTCGTAATCGAATTTCGGACTATTATCGAGATCGTGGCACTGGATGCAAAGCACCTTCATCTTTTCCTTGTCCGACGCGTCCAGATGGAGAGCTTCGCGGTACTTTTCCTGAAGCTTTTCGTTGCTTCCGATCTCAGCCTGCATGTGCTTTTCGCCAGGGCCGTGGCACGATTCGCAGCCGACGTTGATCAGGTCAGGCGTCACGTCCACGCCGAGGAAACCGCTCTTGAACGGCATACGATGTTCGGCGTTCCAGCCTTCCACGTGGCACGCGATGCATTCCGGGTCGAACGTCCGCGGCGGGTTGGATTTTTCCAGAGACTTCCACGCAATCGAGTGGCGCGAGGTCTTCCAGACTTTGTAGGATTCCTCGTGGCAGGACTCGCAGCGCTTGCTTCCGACGTACTCCCCGTTCGATTTTTCAAACGGATTCCTCAGCGGCTGAATTCCAAGGCCTTCCAACCCTTCAAGCCGGAGCTGCTCCTGATAAATTCCCATCAGGTTCAGAATTTTCTCCGAGGACGGGAAACGGGAATCCATCGAAACGCGCTGGTAAAGCAACGGCTCCTCATCGTCATCGTACAAGCCAAGCACCAAGACGTTCATGCCCTTTTCACCGATCGTGATGAAATACTGTCCCGTTTCGGGAATAATTTCCGGCTCGGCCGGCGGGACCGGCGGACCGTTCGGAGTGACGATGATATCGATATCCGGGAATTCCTTCGCGAATTCTTTCGATTCCTCAATCGTCGCGTGCGACAGCAGCACGATGAACTGGCACTGCTCTTTCAGCATCGGAACCAGTTTCGCAAGCACGAGTTTGGCAGAACGAACGACCACTTCGTCATTCTGTTTTTTGACCTGCTCGCACTCCTCATCACCCAAAACGCCGATGATTCCAATTTTAACTCCGTTCCGGCTGACGATTTTCGCCGGCGGGAGCAATTCATTATCGAACTCAAAAAGCCCCACGTTCGCACTGGTAAAAAGTTTCCCCGAAACGCCGGGATTGGAGACTTCCGCCAAAATGTCAGCACACGGGAAATTCAGGTCGATCGTTCCCAGGGTGATGGCGTCGTACCCCATTTCGCGCAGCATGTTCACCGCGGCGAGGAATTTGAGCTGGGCCTGCTTCGTCACTCCGGGACTGATCCCGCCGACGTCGAGAATGAGAGGATTCCAGCCTTTCTCTTTGAGTTGGCCAAAAAACTCGCACTGGCGCGAAAGGCCGCCGGTCATCCGGTCCATTCCCGCGCAGCCGCACGGTTCCAGGTAGCCGTTTAATCTCCCCGTCAGGACGAGCGTAACTTTCGGTTTTTCCCATCCCACGAAAAATTCACCGTTTTCTTTCACCGGATCAAATTTCTGATTGGGGTCTGAACCATCACGAGAGGGACGATCCAAAACCAGTCCGTCAGGGCCGAGCGCTTTTTCTCCCGATTCTTCTTCCGATTCAGAGGATTCCGTCAAGGGATCGGCATTTTCCCCATCAGCACTTTCTTCATCACCGTTTTCCTCGTCAGCAGTTTCCTCATCCATATTCAGATCCAGAAACGAGTCATCATCCTTTGGAGCCGCCTTGGAGGCCTCATCCTCCTGATTATCCTCAAGCGTTGGAGCGTCTTTTAATCCATCGAGAGTGGAGAGCTCCTGAGGAAGATCCTCGTCGTCAAGCGGCGGTTTCATCGTGACTCTTTCCTGAAGCGGGATCACCGTTGGAGCAAAGGGACTTTGAGCTCCTTCAACCACCGCAGTCGAAACGGCCCCCGCCTTTTCCTCGGAAACAGGCTGACGCAAGTCATTGGGCTGCGAGAAGAAAAAAACACTCAAAAGAACTCCAAGTGGAATCAAGGCCGCAAGGATGAAACAACAATTAAGAAAGAAAGTCTTTTTCATGGGATTTCCTTTTTTCCCGAATAAAAAACCCGCACTCCTGGCAGGTGCCAAACATCTGACGGAAGAAGCGCCATGGGATGACGACTTCTCCAAATTATATTAAAAGCCGGGTCAAAATCGGCCAAAACCAGCTTCAATTCATTCTGCCCCGGATTCCAAATCGATTTTTTCAGGGACCTCGGACGTTTCCGTCCCCGTTCCGGCTTCAGTTCCCGTCCCCGCTTCCGTTCCTTCCGGTGTTTCGGTCAGAAGCATCGGCACTATAACGTTCGGAACTCCTGGAATTTGCAAGGTCTCTGGCTTTTTAAAATCAATATTGAATTGGAATTTTGGAGTTTCCGGAATATTGGTTTCCCCCTCGACAATCACCCGGACGATATTATTTGGCAAACCGGGCTTGATCGCGATCGTGATGATTTTCCCAAACTCAGGCTGGGGGTTTACCTCGCTGAACTCATAATGGTACGCGTCCGTCGTTTCGAAACTGAAAAACTCGGCGTACTGCGGATCAGTCACATGGAGGTTGGAAAGTTCCAGAGGCTGATCTTTTACCAGACTGTAAATTCGGTTCGCAGTCTTGAAAATGCTCAATGTGGGCACACCTGCGACTTCCACCGTGGCCTCTTCGGGCCAAACGGCCGCGTGAACACATCCTACGAGGGAAATTTCCAGTTCCGGCTCCGACGGAACATTCGTCTGGATCGTCACCGAAGCGTCGAATTCTTCCTCAGCCTTCGGAGTGTATGAAATCGTCACGAAAATCTTTTCATCAGGCGCGATTTCTCGTTTGGGAAGCTCACAGGTCACGGTCTCATCTTCAGGAGCCGGCTCGGAAAGTTTCAAGACGCCTCGGCCAGTATTCGTGAGGGAAAATTCGTGAGAGACCGTTCCGACTTCACCATACAGGACGCCGAGGTCAAACGATTTTTCATATTTTACCAGCGGAACGTTCGTCAAAAGCGCTGGATTCTGCTCATCCATTTCGGCGTAGTTCTGTGTCCAGTGAGCAAATTCCTGCGTTCCGATGAACCATCCCAAACCCGCAGCAAGCAGTACCGTTAAAAGGATGAATCCCGCATGAAGCCTGACTTTTCGCATCTTATGATTTCAGCCTTTCACTCCAAATTCATCGAATCCACGACTTCGTGCAAAACCTCAATGAATTCGCTGCGCGTCGTTTCGTTCAATTCTTTTCCGCGTTTATTCAGATTTTCATTCACTTTGCAAATGGTTTCCTGCATGACTTCGTGCGTTTCTTCACTTCCCCCGACCAGGGCGAAATTTGGCCCTCTGGTCAGTCGGGTCTGCCCATCCTTGCAGTCGAATCCAACTCCAAGAATCGAAGTGATTTTTTCTTCGTTTTCGTCATTCATAAATCACCCCTGAGAATGAAATTCCATCAGCCTCCTTTTCGGGTCTGACTGAGCATGGCTTTGATCGCGTCACCGGCGGCGTTGCGCGTGGACTCCTGCAAACGCTTTTCCCTGGCCATCGCGTCTTCTTCAACGTCTTTTTTCTCCTCGGATGCTTCCGCGGCCTGGTCCCTGTTTCTCTTCATGATGGAAACCAGCTGATCCTCTTCATCCGGTGCTTCTTCGCCAAAAATCGCGAAAATATCCAGATCCGAGTCATCATCCGTCGCGCCGGCGGCCTTGCTTTTTTTCTTTTCGATCTGCTTTTTCTCGACGATTCGCGCGGCGGCTTCCGTCACAGACTGAACCTTCGAAAGTTTCTGACCGCTGACTCCGACCGTAAGCTGGATTTCGAACGTCATGCTTCCAACCTGCAGTTTATCCCCATTTCGGAGTTTCATCGGTTTGGTGATGGCAGTTCCATTGAGGATCGTTTTTTCGACCGGATCCAGAGGTTTCACCGCCGCGAAGCCTTCTTTCCTGAAAATCGCGCAATGGTGGCGGCCAATTCCCGGCCCACCCGGATTCAGCTGGCACCGGGGTGACTTTCCGATTTCAAAAATCTCGCGTTTAACCTCAATGACCTGGCCTTGGTGCGAACCACTCGCAACCACGAGTTTGACTTCCATCATGATTACATTCCCCCATTGGAAAAACGAAAAATCTTTTGTGTATCATAACGCAAAATCACCCAAATGTCAACACCTCCCGGGGATTTGAAAAGAAAAAAAGTCAAAAAAAGCTGAAAACTGCCGGCTGAAAACCCTTTCAGATAAAAATCGCGCTCAGGCTGGCCGTAATAAAGGCTGCGAAAGTCCCGCTGAGAAGCGACCGCAGTGCAAGCTGGGCAATATCCCGCCGCTTCTCCGGAACGAGCGAACCGATCCCGCCGACCATGATCGCCAGGGACCCGAAATTCGCGAAACCGCACAGCGCGTAGGTGAGAATCACCCGGGAACGGGCACTCAGAAGCCCGAGATTTTCCGGGTTGGAAAGGTCCATGTACGCAATGAACTCGTTCAAAACGGTTTTCTCGCCGAGCAGCTGACCGGCAAAACCGCACTCGGACCACGGAACGCCCAAAAGCCACGCGAAAGGCGAGAAGATCCACGCGAAGATCCGCTGGAGCGTCAGCGGCCCGCCCGCCACGTCGCCGAAAAGACCAAAGCAAAGGTTCAAAAACGTGATGAGCGCCGTCAGCGCGATCATGCACGCCACGACGTTCAGGGAGAGTTTCATCCCTTCCGACGCCCCCCGGCAGGCCGCGTCCAGAATATTCACGTCGGGGCTTTCCAGTTTCAGAATTCCGTCTTTGCTTTCGTCGCTGGAAAGCTCGAATACGCTCTTTTCCGTCTCAGGAACCATGATCTTGGCGAAAAGCACCGACGAAAAAACCGAAAGAAGCGACGCAATGATCAGGTGCCCCGGCTGCATCCCGACACTTTTGATCAGGGTCGCATACAGAACCATGACACCGCCCGCGATCGTCGCCATTCCGCAGGTCATCATGCAGAAAATCTCCGAGCGGGTAAATTTCGCCAGGAAGGGACGAACGGCAAAGGGGGCTTCCACCATTCCGAGGAAAATATTGGCCGTGGCGATGAACGCTTCCGCGCCGCTGATTCCCATACTCCGCGAGACGCACCACGCCATCACCCAGATGATGCGCTGGAGGATCCCGAGGTGGTACAAAATCGCCGTCAGCGCGCCGATGAAAATGATCGACGAGGCGATCGTCACGGCAACACAAAGGAGATCTCCTGAGATTATTTCCTTGCAAACCACGGCCGCAGCGCCGGAATTGGCCGCCTCAATGAGCATCGAGATCCCGGAGCTTCCGAATTCCTGAAAGCGGATCCCCGGAGTGGTTTTGAGGAAAAAGAAGCCCAGGAGGAGCAGGATCCCAAGCCCGATCCCGATCGGTTTCCAGCGGATCGCACGGCGATTCTCCGAGACCAGCCACGAAATGAAAATAAAGACGAAAATCCCAAGAATCGGAGGAACGACGTGCATAAAAAAACCTAACGCTTCTCAAAAAAGTGAAGATGGAGAAGTTAGGAGTGAGGAGTTAGGAGTGAGGAGTTGACGCTTCGCGTAACGCCCGTTTCAGAAAGACTTCATCCCGTAAAAAGCCGAAGGCTTTTCCAACTCCTAACTCCTCACTCCTAACTCCTAACTATCATTTCAGTGCCGCGCAAACGGCGTCACCGAATTCCGACGTGCTGGACGTCCCGCCGATGTCGGGCGTGCGGACTTTTCCACCGGCCAGAACCGCGCACATGGCATCCATCAGAGCGTCCGCCAGAGCGTGCTCGCCGAGCTGGTCGAGCATCATGTTGACCGCCCACAGAGTCCCCATCGGGTTGGCGATCCCACGGCCCGCAATGTCCGGCGCGGAACCATGGATCGGCTCGAACATGCTCGGGTGCTCGCCGGTCGGGTTGATGTTTCCGGACGGCGAAATGCCAATGCTTCCCAGCATCGCGGAGCCGAGGTCCGTCAAAATGTCGCCGAACAGGTTGCTCGCCACGACCACTTCCAGATCTTCCGGGTGCATGATGAATTTCCCGGTCAGCGCGTCGATGTGCATTTTGCTCGACTGGATCTGCGGGTAGTCCTTCTTCACCTGCTCCTGAACCTCATCCCAGAAGACCATCGAGTACTTCAGAGCGTTCGATTTCGTCGCGCTCAGGACCTTGGTCTTCCCGTGCTTCACGGCATATTCGTAGGCGTAACGCATGATGCGCTCGGTCCCCAACTGCGTGAAGATGGAGTTCTGAATGACTTTCTTGCCCTTCACCGGGTCTTCCGTGATGCAGCCTTCCGAGCAGTACTCACCCTCGGAGTTTTCACGCACAACGACGAAGTCGATCTTGTCGTTCTTCAGCGGAGAAACCAGCCCGGGGAGGAGTTTGATCGGACGCATGTTCACGTACTGGTCGAACCCGCGGCGGATCGGGAAAAGGAGGTTCTGCGCCGAAACGACGTCAGAAACACCCGGGAAACCAACCGCGCCGAGCAGGATCGCGTCGCAGTCGTCGAGGATCTTCAGCCCGTCTTCCGGCATCATGACGCCGTGGTGGAGGTAGTACTCGCAGCTCCACGGCAGGTGCTCGAACTCGAATTTCACGTCGGCCATCGCGCCGAGTTTTTCGAGGGCTTTGCGGCCTTCCGCCACGACTTCAATTCCAACGCCGTCACCGGGGATGAGATCAATTTTGTACGTCTTCATTCTATCTTCCTCTGGAGACTCGCTCCGTATGAGTGTCAGTTTAAAAACAAAAAACAGAATGGTAACATTTTACTCCATCCTGTTTTTTTGTCAAGGGGCACTGATCCACGAAAAAGAAAGACGGACCGCGAATAATGAATTATTTTTCCATTATTCACGATCCGTCGTTTCAGACTCGTCACTTTTCAGTCATTAAACTTTGGTTTGTCGTCACGCTTGGTCGGCATACCAATAATCATGATCCCCAGAAAAATACAAAGCACAAAACTCATGTAAGGGAAAACCCACGGCGAGGCTTGCGCCTCTTTTTCCTCCTGACCTCCAGCGGCCCAAAGAGAAAGCGGAGACGTCGCATAAAAAAGGAACGCCGAGACAGCCAGGTATTTGAGGAATGAAAAAACGCGTTTCATTGGAATTCCCTTTCGTTTATTCAGTCATCTTCACGGGTGATTTCCATGATTTTCAAGCGGAGAAGACCGGCCGGGACCTGGATCTCTGCAATCTCACCAACTTTTTTGCCGATCAGCCCCATTGCGAGTGGGCTGGAAACCAGAATTTTTCCATTAGTGGAATCTTCTTCACCGGCGCCGACGAGCGTGTAAGTATCTTCGTCGTCGTATTCCATGTCATAAACGCGCACGGTACAGCCGAAACAAACTTCATCTTTGGGAAGCGTCGAAGGATCAACGATCCTCGCCATGCTCAATTTGTATTTCAGCTCATTGATTTTCGCCTGAAGCAGTCCCTGCGACTCGCGGGCACCATGGTATTCGGCGTTTTCGCTCAAGTCGCCTTCCGCTCGAGCCGTAGCGATTCGATCAAGAATGACTGGCATTTCAACAAATTCCATGTGCTCGACTTCGGCACGAAGTTTGTCGTAGCCCTTTTGTGTCATAAAAATCTCTGCTGACATGATTTCTCCAATTCTGCTGCCGTTCAAACAAAAAAGCAAGACAATTCCCTCTAAAAGAAGGAATTGCCTTCGATTGCCCTATATGATTGCACATTTTGTTGATTTCGTCAAGGCCCCTCTACCTCTTTTTGGAGAAAATATTTCAAAATTTTGAATCTTTTTACCAAAAATTCCGCCCGGGGACTGGAAAATTTCCTGAAAATCTGATATACTGGAAAAAATTAAACTCCCTCGTGTCCCATGATTTTGAAAAATGTTAGCTAAATTAAAAACTCTTACTCTCAGTGGAATCGACGCTCTTCCGGTGGACGTCGAAATCGATATTGCCCAAGGCGGTTCAAGTGTCACGCTCGTCGGTCTCCCCTCGCAGGTCGTTAAGGAAAGCGTTCAGCGCGTCATGCGGGCGCTGGAAAACTCCGGCTACGCCCAGCCCGGGAATTCGGTCCTGATCAATCTGGCGCCCGCCGAGATGCACAAGCAGGCCGCCTCTTTTGACCTTCCCATCGCCGTGGGTCTGCTGGCGGGCATGGGGCAGCTCCCGTTCGACCGTCTGGAAGAGTACGTAATGGTCGGCGAGCTCGCCCTCGACGGTCAGGTCCGGCCCGTGAAAGGCGCGCTTTCCATGGCGTTGGCCTGCGAAAAGCTCATGGAAGAAAATCCTAATATTCGCGGTCTGATCGTCCCGCAAGAAAACGCGGCCGAGGCGGCGGTCGTGGAGTCCGTGGAAGTTCTGCCCGTCACCTGCCTGACGCAGCTCATTTCGTTCATTTTGGGGGACTTGGACCTGGACGCCGCGCCGTCGAATCTGGACCAGATCTACGCCAACCTCTCGCACTACGACCTGGATTTTGCGGACGTCCGTGGTCAGGAAATGGCCAAGCGCGCCATGATGATCGCCGCGGCGGGGGCGCACAACATGCTGATGATCGGCCCTCCCGGCTCGGGCAAAACGATGCTGGCGAAGCGGCTCCCGACGGTCCTTCCGGACCTTCTGCCGGCGGAATCGCTCGAAACGACGCGCATTTACAGCTCGCTGGGGAAGATTTCCTCCAAAACGCCGCTGATCGTCACGAGGCCTTTCCGAGCGCCGCACCACACGATCAGCGACTCGGGAATGGTCGGAGGCGGAAGCATCCCGCAGCCGGGCGAGATCTCGCTGGCGCATAACGGCGTGCTTTTTCTCGACGAACTTCCGGAATTCAACCGCCGGACGCTGGAGGTCCTTCGTCAGCCGCTGGAGGATCATGAGGTCACGATCTCACGCGCGCAGGCGACCGCCACGTTCCCGAGCGATTTCATGCTCGTGGCGGCGATGAACCCGTGCCCGTGCGGCTTCCGGGGCGATTTGCGCCGCCAGTGCAACTGCACGCCGATCCAGGTGGAGCGCTACATGTCGAAGATCAGCGGCCCCCTGCTCGACCGCATCGACATTCAGGTGGAAGTCCCCGCCGTCCCGTTCGAGGAGCTTTCGGTCGGAAGCAAGCAGACGGGAACGTCCAGCGCGGAGATCCGCCAGCAGGTGCTGCGCGCACGCCAGATCCAGGCCAAACGCTTCAACTACGAGCTCGGCGGCGGATTCCGCGATTCACTCCGCTCGGGGACCCGCCGGGTTTACTATAATGCGCAGATGACGACGCGGCAGATCCGCGAATTCTGCCAGCTGGACCAGGAAAGCATCATTCAGATGAAAGTCGCGATGAACCAGTTTGGCCTTTCGGCCCGCGCACACGACAAAGTGCTCCGCATCGCCCGGACGATCGCCGACCTGGACGGCTCCGAGAGAATTCTCCCGGACCACCTCGGCGAGGCGATCAACTACCGGATCCTGGACCGGAATTTGTGGACTTAAAAATTTTTTAGAATCGGGACGCCCGTGAAGCTTTACACCCTGGGCGTTTTTTCTTTTTTGGGCTTCACGTACTCCACGACGACGCGGAAACCCGCTTCACCGCCGTGGGACGCGCCGCGTTCGGCCGCACGGCACTTGGAGGCCGGGGAGGCAAAATCACCACCGCGGACCACTTTTTTGTTGCTGAAGTACGGCCCCGTCGGGTTTTCCTCGGGCGATTTCGCGTAGTAGTCCACGTCGTACCCGTCGCGGCACCACTCGGCGGCGTTCCCGTGGAAATCGTACAGGAACCACGCATTATGCCGGCGTTTTTTGACCGGATGAAGCCTTCCGCGGGAGTTTTTCTCGTACCAACCCATCTGGTCCAGATCACCGCCGCAGAACGGCCGTTCCGAACCGGCGCGGCAGGCGTACTCCCACTGCGCCTCGGTCGGGAGCTGGACCCGGTACTGGATCTTTCGGCCGAGCTTTTCGCAGAATTCCATCGCCTGATCCCACGAAACGTCCGCGACGGGCAGGAGTTTTTCCTTCTCGTCAGGAGGATCCGTTCCCATGACCAAAGCCCACATTTCGCGGGTGACTTCCGTCTCAAGGACCCAGAAGCCCGTGAGTTTCACGCGGTGCAGCGCCTCATCGGGGTCACGCCCCTGCTCCTTTTCGGGGGAGCCCATCCGAAAATTCCCGCTCGGGCACCAGCGAAACACGAACTCCACGCCCTCGACGTCGAAAACGCGCTTCTGGCCGTACATTTCGCCGTGACGGACGGTCTTCTGCACAAAATCACCGTCCCGGGAGAAACCGTTTCGGAAGAAGTGATAAACGCCCGTCAGACTGCCGCACCAGCTCCAAAGACCGAGAAAGGAAAGAAAGAGCAATAAAAGAATGGACCAACCGAGAACCGCGTCACGTTGGCGCTTCCAGAAGTACGAAAGTTCCGCCCCAAATCGCTTCAGCAGGGAAGGCTTCTCTGGGGCGGGATCGGTATGGAACTGAACGTTAGGCATAAAATCGTGCGCGGTTTTCCCGGTCAGTGGGGGATGAACTATTTGCCGTCAAAGAGCTCTTTGCCGATTTGAGGAACGTCCGTATTATCGACGATTTTCCCCTCGAAACCCCAGATTTTTCCGAAGGTTTCGTCGGTGCACTTCACGCGGCCTTCAAACTTTTCGGCGCCCTTACCTTTCACGAAGAGCGGAACCGGCGCGTTCGTGTGGCTCTTTTTGAAGAAATTGCATTCCGGGACCTGGCCCTTTCCTTTGCCGATCGGGGCCTGGAACATCGTGTCGGGCTGGTCGGCCAAAGGACCAAACAGCGCGCCCGTTTCGTGGTCGGCGGTCAGAATGATCGTCGTTTCTTCCCACGAGGAGTTCTTTTCGACCCAGTCGCAGATCGCCTGCACGGCATCGAAGAACTCGCACATTTCCTCGCAGGTGCGCTGCGCGTTGCCCGTCAGCCAGTCCACCGAGCCGGACTCGACCATGAGGTAAAAACCTTTTTCGTTCTGGTTCAGCGTATTCAGACCGGCGAGGCAGCACTCGGTGAGCGTCGGGACGTTTTCGTTGCGTCCCCGATCGTGCGAGCGGCTCGACTGGAACGTTCCGGCCACCTGCGGAAGACCCATGAGTTTTTTCGGAGCGGGTACTTCACCCGAGGCGATTTTCTGGAAATCTTCGCGCTTTTCGATGAAGGTCCAGCCGTGGTAGGTCGGCTCAGTGGTAATTCTACCCCATGCGTGTTCCGACGGGCCGTACGGGTTGAACTGGGCTTCTTCGCGGCGTTCACCGTTTTTGTCGTACCACGGGTGAGCGGCGCCAATGACCACGGAAAGAACGTCCTTTTTCACCATTTCACGCCAAAGATTCGCACCATCTCCGCGGTTCATGTTGTGACCGGCCACGGCCGCAGGAGTCGCATGGGACGGCATGACGTTGGTGATCGAACCAGCCGCAAAACCGCGGGCGGCCGCAAAGTCAGCGACCGTTTCGAGCTGCTTGCCGTTTTCATCGAAATTGATCCGGCCGTTCTTGGTTTTGACGCCAGAGTTCAAAGCCGTCGCGGAAGCCGCCGAGTCGGTCGGGTTCTTCATGTGGGTCTCAAATTCGAGCCAGTGCGTGTCCGGACTGTAGGAGCCGTCCTCGCTGTAATTCACGATCTTCTCGGTGCCGGAATCGGTCGTTTTGGTGTCCTGAACGACGCCGCTTTTGCTGTAGGTCGTGCAGCCGAATTCTTTCCAGCCGTCCTCGTGCTTCATATACGGCAGGCCGCGGTCTTCGCCCGTGTAGAACTGGGAACCGATGCGGTAGGCGCCTTCACCGCCGCCGTCCACGATCATCAGAATGTAGTTGGTTTTGGCCGAAGCGCAAACCGTCAGAGTCAGAACAAGGATAAGCCCGAGCACAAAGCGGGCAAACTTACGAGACATAACAGTCATGAACAAATCCTTTCGTTGGAGGGTTAGATGTGCAAGCTCCGCAGCAGGGGAAGTATGCGCAGGAGCATAAATTTCATTCATTTTATCACACCTCGTTAAAAAGTCAAGGGTCGGAAACAAAAAAGACAAAAAACTTTCAGTCCCTCCTTGATTTTTGGGCCCGGCTGCTTTATAATGAGCGAATTCTTATTGAAATTTCCTGGCAAAAAGAGACAAACGACTACTCAAGGACGTGAAACAAATCTCGGAACAGTTCCCCGCCGGGCTAAGGAAAGAGACTATTTTTTAACCTGAAAAACAATATGGCAGACCAGAACTTTAAATATAAAATCCGCAAAAAAGGGATTACGCTCACGAAGTACACAGGTACGGAAACCGCCGTCATCATTCCGGCGAAAATAGACGGCTATCCCGTAAAGAGAATTGATGGAGACGCGTTCGAGGACTGCGACTCCATAAAATCCGTGGTCATTCCCGATGGAGTAACCAGGATCGAATGGGGTACGTTTATGGGCTGCAAGTCTTTAACTTCGGTGGTCATTCCTGATAGCGTGAAGGAAATTGAAGGTAATGCATTTGATGTCTGTAGTTCCTTAATATCTGTGATCCTTCCTCCCAATGTGACAACGATTGAAGGCGGCCTTTTTGCACATTGCAGTTCCTTAACGTCCGTGGTGATCCCCGAAGGCGTGACAAAAATTGAAGTCAGCGCATTCAAAAACTGCATTTCCTTAACTTCCGTCAGGATTCCCGAAAGAGTGGTCAAAATAGATAACTGCGCTTTTGCCGGCTGCAGTTCTTTAATGTCCTTGAACATTCCTGAAAATGTAAAGGCGATTGGAGGGCAGGCGTTTGAGAACTGCGGTTCCTTAACATCCCTGACCATTCCAGACGGTGTAAAATGGATTGGGTGGTGTGCGTTTAAAGGCTGCACGTCGCTAAAATCCATGAGCATTCCCGACGGAATGACAAAAATCGAATGGGGAACATTCGAGGACTGCAGTTCGATGACATCTGTGGGCCTCCCTGACAGTGTGACGGAAATCGGTGGCCATGCTTTTAGTGGATGCAGTGCCTTACCCTCCATAGCCATTCCCCGAAACGTAACGAAGATAGGACGCAACGCTTTCTTTAATTGCAATACATTAACCTCTCTGGACATTCCCGATGGTGTTGAAGTGATAGAATGGAACACGTTTCGCGGTTGCCGTTCCTTAACGTCCTTGGTAATTCCTCCAAACGTAAAGAAATTGGGGCGCCATACGTTCAGAGACTGCGATTCCTTGACATCCATGGTCATTCCCAACGGAATAACGGAGATCGAAGGTAACACCTTTCACGGCTGCCGTTCTTTAACTTCCGTTACCATTCCCGATGGTGTAACCGAGATTAGGCGCAGCGCGTTTTATGGGTGCAGATCTCTAACGTCTGTGGTTCTTCCGAAAAGCCTGAAAAAGATTGGACGCGGCACATTTTATGGCTGCCAGTCTTTAACGTTTATAGATATTCCCAAGAGCGTAACGGAGATTGGGCGGTGCGCGTTTGCCTGCTGCCGGTCTTTGACGTCCATCGTGATTCCCGAAGGCGTGACGGCCATTGAAAGGAAAACGTTTTGGGGCTGCAATTCATTGACCTCCGCTGTGATTCCCCAAAGTGTAACCAGAATTGAAGCTGACTCTTTCGCGAACTGTCCTGATCTGACAATTCGAGCGCCGAAGGGGTCGAAAGCAGAAGCCTATGCCAAAGAAAATCACATTTCTTTTGAGGAAGTATTATGAACGTCCCAACTAAATATTCTTACCGAATCAACGAGAATCTGTACGCCTCGGAGTACCCGATCAATAAAGAAGACGTCGGTTCCAGCGAGAAGCTGGCGGCGATGGTCCGGTTCGGGATCACGGACTTCATCGACCTGACCGAGCCGGGGGAGCTGAACCCTTACGAGCAGTTCCTGCCGGACGGCGCGCGGTACTGGCGGTTTCCCATTCGGGACAATCACCCGCCGAAAACCATGGAAGAGATGGACCGGATCGTCGCCAAAATCAGCGGGTTGATCGCACAGGGCCGCACGGTCAACGTCCACTGCTGGGGCGGTATCGGCCGCACCGGAATGGTCATCTGCGCGTGGCTCGGCAAGTCGCAAGGGCTGGGCTTCGACGAGGCGTTTGCCCTTCAGCAGAAGCTCTGGCGGACCAACCCGAAATCGGCGTTTACGCCGTATAATATCGAGGAGGTCCAGAAAGATTTTTTGCGGAAATACCTGAAAAAACAGGAATGAGCCGCTTCCAAATCCATCAGTTCACTCCTTCGGCGCGCGAATTCGCAGGCTCGGCTTTTCCATCATCACCGTCGTGTTCGGTTCGATGGACTGCGTGACCCAGACGCTCGACCCGATCACCGCGTTTTCGCCAATGACGGTCTGGCCGCCCAAAACCGTCGCGTTGGCGTAGATCACCACCCGGTCGTGAATGGTCGGGTGACGCTTCTGCCCACGCACGAGCTGGCCCGTCTCGTCGGTCGGGAAGCTCAAAGCGCCGAGCGTGACGCCCTGGTAAAGCTTGACCCACTGGCCGATCTCGCAGGTTTCGCCAATGACCACACCGGTGCCGTGGTCGATGAAGAAGTGGGAGCCGATCTTCGCGCCCGGGTGAATGTCGATCCCCGTCTGACTGTGCGCCCACTCGGTCATCATACGCGGAATGAGCGGCACCCCCAGCACGCAAAGCTCGTGAGCGATCCGGTACACGGAAATCGCGCGCAGGCCCGGGTAGCAGAAAATCGCCTCGGCAAACGACTTGCAGGCCGGGTCGCCGGCGTAGGCCGCCTCGACGTCGGTTTGGAGGATCCCCCGCAGTTCAGGCAAACGGCACAGAAACGCCAGCGCCTTTTCCTGCCCTTTCTTTTCAACTTCCGAACGGAGTGAAACATTGCATTTGCCCGCACAATCCTCGGAGGAACCGCAGGCCATGCCGTGACAAAGCGCCAATGTGATCTGCGTCGCCAGCTTGTCGTACACGCGGTCCAGAATCTCGCCCATGAAGTAATTAATGCTTCCGATGTGCAGGTTGTTCCGCCGGCCAAATCCGGGATACAGAACCTCCAGCAGATCGTCCAGAATGTCCACCACGACGTTGTGGCTCGGCATCGGGCACGGCCCCAGGTGCTGGATCAGTTTGAATGTCGAGCAAGTTTCGGCCAGCCGCCACGTGATCTCCGGAAGATTCTCCGCTTTATCCTGAATCGAAGTAATGAAACTCATCGTTTACCTAAAATCGGGTTCGAAGTTACGATTTCCATGTTTTGAGTCAATACCCTATTGAACTTAAACGTTTAATTTTATCTTAATTCTACTATCTGTCAAGTAGTCAATCCAAAAAAATCAGAAAACCGGGACCGCTATCTTCTCTAAATTAAAAAAATTTTGCCTATTTTAGACAAAAATGGCCGATTTTGGAAATATTTACTTGACAAAACAATTATTTGTGGTAGAATATAACATAGAGAGTATATATATTGTTTTGATTTTTAAATAATTATCATGTTAGTTTTATCGCGTAAAATTGGTGAACGTATCCTGATCGGTGACAATATCACCGTGACCGTGGTACGTATTTCCCAAGGCATAGTACGCATAGGAATCGAGGCACCCCGAGATATGTCGGTCGTTCGCGAGGAAGTCGTCGTCCATGAGTCGGAAGAGCCTGCGGAAAATCCCTGTGAGGGCGTGGAAATTAACATTCCCGGGAAAATTCCTCCTCAAAACCCCATCACGTTCTGACGTTCTAACGCTGTTCTAACGTTCTAACGCTGCGTTTTTTCATGATTCGTCTGTTTATGGAATGTTATGTTAAACGGCTCTTCCGGCGTGTCCAAACAGCCGTTGGCTTCGTACATTTCGTCTAACTGTGCCACCTTGTCCACATCCAGTACGTCCCCTTTATTGGAGGCCTCTTCCATACATCTGCCCCAGTGGATCCGCGAGCCATTTTTCGTCACGAGGCAGAACTGCTTCTCTGCGTACAGGCTGCTTGGGTCGTTTATATTATTTTCAATGCAAAGGTAATCCAGGCCGAATTTTTTCCAACGGTCTCCGAGCAAATTCACGATTTTCACTGCGTCGCGAATCTGCGCGTCATTGCTCCAGAGATTCCCTGGGGTTTGGCTGATCGGGGGCTGGCAGCCGGAAAAAGCCGTTATATCAAGCGGGTCCTCCGAGTCGTAAAATTCCTCAGGAGCCTCACCGCAAAACGTCGGGAATTCGTCCAGTTCTTCCGTTGGCACCGGGAAATCTTCCTCATTCATTGGAAGAATACAGCAGTCCGACGAAAGAGGAACGTAATAAAAATGCCTTGCCGACTCATTGGAATTGCCGCCCGGAAAAGAATCACTGGAAACGGAAACCAGCATCGCAGGACGGCGGTATGTCACCTCAATTTCAAGGAAAGGGGGATAAAATTTCCGGATACTGTTGACTTTTTGAATCCAGTACACTTCCTTGAGAGTGCGCCGCACATTCTCATTCAGTTCCTCGTCATAGATCGAGAGATTGCTCTGATTCAGAAGCAATTTGTTATAAACTGTCCCGAAAATATTTTCATGGATCCACGAAGGAACCTCCGAAGAAAGCGTTCCATCGTCCAAACGATGAATGAGCCGGATTTTCTGCGCCGTGATCTGGCACATTTTCTCCCCGTTCCGGGTGGGACCTTTTTCGTAGAAATGCCAGCCGAACGACCTCCAAAAAATCAGAGTGAGAATCAAAAGAAAAACCAGGATCACCAGGCAGGTCATTACACGTCCCCGCCCGGGAAACAGTGCGCCAAGGAAATGGCTCTCGATCTCACTGAAGCTCATTTCCTCTTCTGAATCCCAATTATCGGCTTGTTTTTGGACGGTATTTTCCTGCTCGATGATCATCTTTTCAAGTCAGCAAAAGTTTACCAGATTTCCAGTTCCAGCGCGAGTTTGACTCCAGTGTGTTCGTGCACCTGTTCCTGAAGGAGCCGGATGAGGCGCAAAATGTCGTTCGGCGTGCATTCGGGTTGGGCGATGATGTAATTAGCGTGGCGTTCACAGACCATCGCACCGCCGACCCGAGTGCTCGACATTCCGACGCGCTCGATCAGCTCGCTGGCACTCTCGCCCGATTCCGTCACATTGCGGAAAATACGCCCGGCGCCCTGATGCCCCAACGGCTGCGAGGCCTTGCGCACGATCCAGCATTTCTGCATTCTTTGGGCCAGTTCGACAGGGTTTTCTTCATGGAATTCAAATTCAGCCCCCAGAATGATCGAGTCGGAGAGACTGCTCTGGCGGTAGGCGAAAACCACTTCCGAAGCATCGATCTGAGTGACGGTTCCATCGGGCAAGGCGATGGAGGCGGTTTTCAGGAATTGACCGATGTCCGTGCTGTTCGTCCCAATGTTTCCATGAAGTGCGGCGCCCACCGTGCCGGGGATCCCGATGAGGTCTTCCAGACCGCCGAGGCCATTCCGGACGGCCGTCGTGACCAGGCGGCTCAGAGGGACGTTACTGCTTACTTTCACCGTGTTGCCGCACACTTCCAGCTTCTGCGGAAGGCCTTCAGTGAGATTGATCACCAGCCCCTTCACGCCTTCACTGCGAACCAGGACGTTCGACCCCGCGCCGAGGATCCGGAACGGAATATTCTCCCGAGCGCAGCATTTCAACAGATTCTGAAACGTCTCCCAGGACTGTGGCTCCGCATAATACTCGGCATTTCCGCCCATCTGAAACCACGTGTGCATTGCAAGCGGTTCCCCGGTTTGAATCAAATCCGAAAATTCTGTCAGCAAAATCGAACTCATGTGCGAACTCCGAATGAAAATAGACCCCTATTACATTCTGTTATTTTACCGCATTTTCTTCATTCTGTCAAGTAGCGCGAAGAAAATTTTTGTCTCTCAAAAAATCTTACAGCGCAAGCGTCATGACCTGCCCGTCCGCGCGGCGCCCGAAGTTGGTGAAGGTCGTCAAATCGATGCTGTACGAAATTCTCTGAACGGAGCCGTCGCAAAGGGCCGTCCCGAACGATCCCGCGTGGACGCTTCCGAAGACCGTACCGTTGTTAAACTGGGAACGGTCCTGGACCGGCTGCACATTGGTTCTGCGAAGGGAATCGTCGTCTGCGCCCTGGAACTGCGTCAGGTCATCACCTGTGGTCAAACCCGTTTCGTAATGCTCGGGCTGAACGTACTTTTCGCCGACCAGCAGCGTGTTGCTCGTTCCATCGCGGATCTCGCCGAGCTGGACCTGGCTTTTGGAGAAAATCACGCCTTTGTTGTTCGAGTTGGGCTGAATATTTTTCCCGCCCGCGTTCGTACTCGGAGAGTTTTGGCTCATGCCGCTCGGGAAGGAATTTCCATCGGCCGAATTGCCGGCGTAGTCGTTTTTCCCGACCTGCGAGGTGCTGGCCATGTTGCAAAGCTTGACGCCCTTGTACGGGTACAATTTGTTCGCACGGCGCGACGGACAAAGGAAAACGTTGATGGGGCTCTGCGCGCGCGTGGAGGCGTTATTTTCCTGCGTCGCGTTAATGTCTTCCACGCCGTCCTGGCCCAGGGCCCAGAGCGCCTGCTGCTCCATGGAGGGCAGAAGCGAGTACGCCCACCCGCCCGGCTGCGTCAGACCGAACGCCATGTCGGGGTCGCCCGTCCAGAAGGCGGTCCAGCCCCCGGTCGGGAGGTACTTGAACGTCGATTCATGATTCAGCGACGCAAGGCCAATCTGCTTCAGATTGTTGCTGCACTGCATCTGGCGCGCCGCTTCACGGGCCTGCTGGACCGCCGGAAGAAGCAAACCAACGAGCATTCCAATGATCGCGATGACGACCAACAATTCAACGAGTGTAAAGGCTTGACGGCGCATCTTTTTACCTGCGGGTTAGGGGTCCAGGAAATAAAACTTTCACATTAAAAGGGGGTCATTTTTTGCGTCGGCGGGACCACAAAACCAATCCCCATTTTTTATTATATTCAGAGAATATTTTTCGTCAAGGAATTCTTCAGAAAAAAGTTTAAATTTTTGGACTTTTCTAAATCTTCGTTCCGACGTACAGCGTCGCGATCCCGAACGTCAGCGGCCAGAAACGGACGTTCGAAAGCCCCGCGTACTCCATCATTTCGACCAGTTCCTCCCCCTGCGGAAACGCCTCGACGCTCTCGGGGAGGTAGTTGTACGCGTCGAACTGGTTTTTGGCGGTCCACTGCCCGATTTTCGGCAAAATGTGGCGGAAGTAGAAAAGGTAAAGCCAGCGGAACGGCGGAAAAGTCGGGGTCGAAAACTCCAGGATCGCCACCTGGCCGCCGGGAATGCAGACGCGCGTCATTTCGGAAAGGCCCTTTTCCCAGTTTTCCACGTTCCGAAGCCCAAACGCCACCGAGACGAGCCTGAACGAGTGTTCCGGGTACGGGATCGCCGTCGCGTCCGCTTCTACCAGCTCGATCTGCTCGGGCGTGATCCCCATTTTCTCGAGTTTTTTCCGGCCGACTTCCAGCATCTCAGGCGTAAAATCCCCACCAACGACGGGGATTTTGTACCGTTTCCAGAACGCAATCGCCAGGTCGCCCGTGCCCGTGCAAATGTCGAGGATCTTGCCGTTCAGGTACGGATTCGGGTACACTTTCCGCACGACGTACCACCTCCAGAAACGGTCCACGCCGCCCGAAAGGAAGTGGTTCAGAAAATCGTACCGCGGGGCAATCTGCCCAAACATTTTCTTGACGCGCGTGCCGGAATGATCAACCATCGGTTCAATTAGGAATTAGGAATGCGTAATGCGTAATTAAATCAGGAACTAAAAACTACGGTCCCGGAACGCCCTCGAAAATCGCGTAGTGAACGCTTTCCCCGGCGGAATCCACGTCGGACTGCGACGAAATGACCGTCGCAAGTCCCATTGCGAGCAGGACCACGCAGAACGTCAGCATCCAGTTCCGCCAGTCGGTCGGGAGGCCCAGAATCGTCATCATGAGCATCATCACGACCAGGCAAAGCGCCGAGCAAAGGATCAGGCAGACCAGACTTCCAAGCCGTTTTTTGACGTTCAGACGGAACTTCTGGACCGCCATCCTGTAGCTTTCCTCCTGGACGCTCAGACTGTCAAACACGACCGGCAGACTCGGAGCATACTGCGCCTGAACCGTCTGCGAGGCCAAATTCCGCCGCAGGAAAAGCCCCTGCAGTTTCAAGGCCCGATCCATGAGCGAGCGAATACTTTCCGGATTGTAACTCATCTCCGGCGGAGGAACGAAAGGCTGGATGGCTGAAAGCTGGTCCAGCTGCGCCATCAGCCGGCTCATCGGCTCCAACTCCGGTAGCGCTAATCCGGGCCCAAGAGTCGGCTTCGTCACGATCGTCCCGCCGAGCAAACGGTCCGCAGCTGCCAAAAGCGCGGAGTTTTCCGAATCGGTCCCTTCAACCGGCTCCGCCAGTTCGCCGGGCAGGAACTCCAGCGACTGTTTTTCCGCGCGAAACTCCGGCGTGTTCAGACTGTTCGCATACGAACGCAAAAAAGCACGCTGAGCCGCTTCACGTTCCGGATCCTGCGGCGGCAAACGGTAAATCAGTTCGTGCTGGAGCACCCGCGGCGGGGAGACGGCCGAGTCGATCAGAAGCACCGAGAACATTCCGAAAGCATTTTCAGGAAGGGAAAGCGCTGCGTATCGCCACTCTTTTCGCGCCAAAAGCGGCCGGCAGATCAAAAGTTTCCCATTCTGCCAGACGCCCACAAAAACGGGATGAAACTCTTCTTCCGAAGTTAAAACCGAAAAGGAAAGCTCCGGATTCTCAAAGACCCGATGAGGGATCACCAGCGAAAGCGGTTTTTCCGGAGCGGATTCCAATTGGGGCACAATCGAGTCAAGCGGTCGATCCTCAAGCAAAAAAGAATCTTCCGAAACGGTTTCAGGCTGAGGTTCAGATTCGTGAAGAGTTTGTGCCTTCAGGAACGCGGTGAAATCGGCGCTTTTTTTACCGTCTTCCGCGTGGATCTTTAATTTCACCCGCTCCGGCATCTGCATGTCCGGGACGTCGAGCTGAAACCGTCCCTCCCGATTCGTCACATCCGAAAGAAACCAGAACGGAGCGTCGTCGGGCGTCTGAAACGAGGCTTCGACCCGGACGTTCGCGAGCGCGCCCCCATACGGCCGACGCACCTCAAGATAATACGGACAAAAATTCGACTTTGGCGTGTCCTTGGGACTGCCGGGAGGCTGGAGGAAAATCTCCTGAGGGCCGAAAAGCTGGAGCCGGAGAAAATTATTCGCGATTTTGGATTGCTCTTTCTGAAAAACGTACCATGCCGCGAGCGAAAGAACGAGAAGCAGCAAAGCGGTCAACCCGATGAGCAGCTGCACCTTGGTCTTCCAGGACCGTTTCACCCACCACCGCAGGGAAACGTAACGTCTCAAAACCCGGTAAATCTGCACGATTGGCCGGGAATTCCAGAAACGTTTAGGTCTTTTGGAAAATGGAGCGGATTTCATGGTACGATTTTTCTGAGGGATTTGCAGGAAAAAACACGATCATTTTTATTATACCGCAGTTTCGACTTCTTTCAAGAGGGCTTCCCGGAAACTTTTTCAGGTTTTTTGAGAATTTTCCGGCCGGAACTCTTGCATTTTGGAAGATTTTTGCTAAAATGCACTTTCAGAACTTTTCTGCCTGTCTGGATCCCCCGGTCGTGGGGTTTGCGCCAGCGCCTGATTTTGAACTCCCAACGACTCATTTCATTGGAAAAAATATTAAAATATTCTCGTGGACGATCAGCTTTTCCTTTTTGAAACTCCGAAAGACCCGCCAAATCCGTGGGACGATGATGCCGCCGGCGAGGAAATTCCCGCCGTGAGCGTCGTTTTCGCCGAGGGGATCGAGAAACCGCTCGACTACGCGGTCCCGCCCGCCTGGGTCGGCAAAGTCCAGCGGGGAATGCGCCTTCAGGTCCCGCTCGGAAAGTCAAACCGCCCGTGCGAGGCTTTCTGCGTGGACGTGCACTCGGTCCAGAAATCACGGGTAAAACTCAAATATTTCCTGAAAATTCTGGACGAAAAACCGCTTATTTCCCCCACGATGCTCGAACTGACGCGCTGGATCAGCGAGTTTTACCTCTGCTCGTGGGGCGCGGTCCTCCAGTGCATTCTTCCCGCCGGCGTCCGGGATCAGGCCGGGACCCGAATGGCCGTTTTGCTCTCCGTTTCGGCGCAGGGCCGCAAAGCGTTGGACCTCCTGAAAAAAGAGGCCGAAGAGGAAAAGAAGCCGGTTTCCTACGCCGCGTTTGAGTCGGCCGCCGACGCCAAGGCCCGCAAAGCGCAGCAGAAGACCGAAATCCCGCAGGAACTGCGCCTTACGCCGACGCAGGAAAAAATCCTGCGCACGCTGATCCTCTGGGGGAAACCGCTCACGAACGACGAGCTTGCGCGCCGGGCAAACGTTTCTTTCGGGCCGATCAAACTCCTGCGTGACCGGGGGCTGATCCAGTCCCAGCAGGCCCGCGTTCGTACCGGCGCAGGCGATTTCGGAGGCGAGGGGACCGACCTTTCCAATGAGGCGGATCTGGACCTGAACGCGGAACAGGCGGCGGCAATGGAAACGATCCGCGAAGCACTTCACGCCCGGACGGCTCCGAAGCCGATCCTTTTGCACGGCGTGACGGGAAGCGGAAAGACGGAGGTTTACATTCACGCGATCCGGGAAGTAGTCCGGACGGGCCGCCAGGCGATCGTTCTGGTCCCGGAAATTGCCCTGACGCCGCAGACGGTCCAGCGCTTCCGGAGCCGCTTCCAGAACATCGCGGTCCTGCACTCGCACCTGACGGACGCGCAGCGCCACGACGAGTGGCAGCGGATCCTGCACGGCGACGTGGAAGTGATCATCGGCGCGCGGAGTGCCGTCTTTGCGCCGACGCCGCGCCTGGGGCTGATCGTCATCGACGAGGAGCACGAAACGAGCTTCAAGCAGGACTCCATGGCTCCGCGCTACCACGCCCGCGAGGTGGCGATCCAGCGTGGAAAAATGGAAAACGCGCTGGTCCTGCTCGGCTCCGCCACGCCCACGCTGGAGACGTACTGGCACGCACGCCGCGGCGACTACCAGCTTCTGACGCTTGCGGAACGCGTGAAAAACCGGATCCTGCCGAACGTTTCGACCGTGGATTTACGCATTCGCGACACGCTTTCGAACGGCGCGATCGGGCGGAAACTCCACGTCGCGATGCACGAGTGCCTCAGCGAAAAGCACCAAATGATTCTCCTGCTGAACCGCCGCGGTTTCTCAACGCACATTCAGTGCCCGTCGTGCGGAGCGGTGCTTTCGTGCCCCCACTGCGAGATTTCCCTGACGCACCACAAAGTGACGGACGAAGTCGTGTGCCACTACTGCGACTACCACGCCGCGCCGCCGCAGAACTGCCCGCAGTGCGGAAGCCCCTCGATCCGTTACTCCGGCATGGGGACGCAGAAACTCGAGCAGGAAATCCAGACGCGATTCCCGCAGGCGCGCGTTCTGCGGATGGACACGGACTCGATGCAGGCCCGCGGGGCGCACGAGAAGGCGTTCGCGCAGTTCCGGGCGGGACAAATCGACATTTTGCTCGGAACGCAAATGATCGCGAAAGGGCTGGATTTCCCGAACGTAACGCTCGTCGGCGTGATCAATGCCGATACGGCGCTCCATCTGCCGGATTTCCGCGCGGAGGAACGGACGTTCCACCTCATCACTCAGGTCGCAGGGCGCACCGGGCGCGGCGACGCCGGCGGGAACGTTCTGGTGCAGTCGTACCAGCCCGAAAATCCAGCCATCCAGTTCGCCTGCCGCCACGACTACCTGGGCTTCGCCCGCTACGCGCTGCCGCTGCGGCAGAAACTGAAGTACCCGCCCTACGGCGAGCTGGCCCGCCTCGTCATTCGCGGGACCAACGAAGCGGAAACAAAAAAGATCGCCGAAACGCTCGCCGGGCAGATCCGCCTCGCGGGGGGCGCAAATCAGCCGGCCACCAATCCCGGCATTCCGCCGTTCCGGGTCCTCGGCCCGGCCCCTTGCCCGGTGGTCAAGCTCCGGGACTTTTACCGGTTCCACATTCAGGTCCACTCCGACTCCCGGCCGTTTTTGGTGGAAGTCCTGCGAAAGATCCAAGCCGAAGCCAAGATCCCCTCGGACATTCAGTGGATCATCGACCTGGACCCGCTTGCAATGCTCTGAGCGGATTTTAAATTAAAGTCCCCCATGAGGGGGGGGCTGCCGAGCTAAGCGAGGCTGGGGGGGTCGGAATAAAGGACGGGTTTTCACCAGTTCCGGAACCCCTCCGCCCCTTCGGGGCACCTCCCCTTTCAGGGGAGGCTTCTTCATTGGAAAGGCGCCTCATCCATCGGATTCGTATGAATCCTGCTCATTTGCCCAATATTTTCTCACTTTTTTAGTAAAAATCCGGCCTTAGGGGCTTTTCAAAAACGACTTTTTCGTTTATAATAGGTAATAATTTGTTTTGTTTTTTCTCCCCCACCCCAAACCACGAGGAAAAAAACCATGCGTTCCATGAATCGTCGTCAGTTCGTCCGCGTTTCGCTTGCCTCCGGAGCACTCGCCTCTCTGTTCCCCACTCCCGCAATTCAGGCCGGGACCGGAGCCAATGAAAAAATCAACATCGCCGGGATCGGCATCGGCTGGCGCGGCGGCGACCATCTGAACTGCTACAGCAAGATGAGCGACGTGAACCTCTGCGCCTTCTCCGACGTGGACGAAAATATTCTCGCAGCGGCGACTGCCCGCGTTCCGGGTTCCGTCGGCTACCGCGACATGCGCAAAATCTTCGACGATCCCTCCATCGACGCGGTTTACGTTTCCACGTGTAACCACTGGCACTGTCTGGCGAGCATCTGGGCGATGCAGGCGGGCAAGCACGTTTACGTCGAAAAACCCCTCTCGCACAGCCAGTGGGAAGGCGACCAGGTCGTGAAAGCCTCGCGCAAATACAACGTGATCTGCCAGGTCGGCACGCAGCAGCGCAGTGACCCGATGCAGGCCGAAATCAAAAAATTCCTCCACGAAGAAAAAGCTCTGGGCGAGATCAAATCTCTTGCGGTCAACCGCTACGGCCGCCGCGCCTCCATCGGCAAACGGGAAACGCCGCTCCCGATCCCGCCGGAAGTGGACTACAATCTCTGGCTCGGCCCGGCGCAGGACAAACCGATCTTCCGCGACAAACTCCATTACGACTGGCACTGGGACTGGAACACCGGTTCCGGCGAGATGGGCAACTGGGGCGTTCACGTCCTCGACGATGCGATCAATAACGTCCTGCTCGACAAGGTGGCGTACCCGAAACGCATCCTCGGCGGCGGCGCGCGGGTCGTGTACAACGATGCGGGCGAAACGCCGAACGTCCACTTCGTCTGGTTCGACACCGGCTCGATCCCGATGGTGATCGGTCTTTCCAACATCACGGAAGGCCCCGACTCCAAATCCGCCGGCAAGTGCACCGGCCCGGGAAGCGGCTACTGCGTGTACTGCGAGGGCGGCATGTACTGGGGCGAGCGCGGCCGCGGAAAGGCCGTGACGTACGACGGCAAAGTGATCCGTGAGTTCAAAGGCGACTCGGGCGGCCAGCACCAGAGAAACTTCCTCGACGCGATCCGTGCCCACGACCGTTCCATCCAGACGGCCGACGTGGAGCTGCACAATCACGTCGTGGCGTGGTGCAACTTCTCGAACATCGCGTTCCAGGTCGGCAAGCCGTACCGTCAGGAAAACGCTGACGTTCTGAACGGCAAGACCGACGGCCGCTGGGAAGAACTCCTCGCGAACATGGGTGACCTGCTTGGGAAAAACGGCCTGACGCTTGAAAACTCGCCGATCGTCCTGAGCGACATGCTGACGTACGACGAAGCCGCCGGCAAATTCACCGGTGACGGCGCCGATGCGGCCAACGCCCTGCTGAAACGCGAATACCGCGAAGGTTTCGTGGTCCCGGAAATCTGAATTAATTCATAATTCATAATTCGTAATTCATAATTAAATTTCCTAACTCCTAATTCCTAATTGAAAGAAAGGTCGCTTGATGAAAAAATCCTTTGCGTTTGTTTTGTCCTGCTTCGCCCTGCTCCTTTTGGTTGGCTGCGGGCCGTCCAAGCCCGTTCTGTACTTCTACACGTGGGAAGACTATATCGACCCGGAAGTCGTTTCCGACTTTGAGAAGAAGTTCGACTGCCACGTCATGCTCGAAACCTTCGACAGCAACGAGGACATGATCGCGAAGATCCGCACGGGAAGCGTTCATTATGACGTCATTCTCCCGACGACTTACGCCGTGGAAACCATGCGCGACGAGAATCTCCTTCAGAAGCTCGACACGAAGAAGCTCCCGAACGTGGTCCAGAACTCGGACAAAGCGATGGCCGAGAAAAACGGCGACCCGAATTTCGAGTACGCGGTTCCGTATTACGGCGGCGTGACTGGGCTCGGCTGCCTCGTGAGCGAGTGTGACCCTCTGCCAGATTCCTGGACCGTTTACAACTGCGAGAATCAGAAATACGTCAAGCGTGTTTCCCTGCTGGACGACATGCGGGAAACGATCGGCGCAGCGTTGATCACTCTGGGTTACGACAATAATTCCACCGACGACCAGCAGCTCGAGGAAGCGAAGCAGCTCGTGATCTCCTGGAAGAAAAACATCGCGAAGTTCGGGGTCGATGACCTGAAGCAGGACCTCAACTCTGGCGCGAACTTCATCATTCACGGCTACGGCGGCGACATCATGCAAATGACGGCCGAGGATAATAATATTCGTTTTGTTATTCCGAAAGAAGGCGCGATCATCAGCATCGACAATTTCGTCATTCCGGGCAACGCGCAAAACGTGGAATTGGCGCACGCTTTCATTAATTTCATGTGCGACAAAACCAACGCCTCCCGCAACATGGAGTTCACGAAGTACTACGTCTGCGTGGAAGGTGCGGAAGACGGCGTTTCGGAAGAGACGCGGGCCATTCCGGGGTTCCTCCTTTCTGATGAGGTAAAAGAGAAACTCTGCATCACCAAAAACCTCGATGAAGAAGCCACGAAGAAATACACCAAAATCTGGGACGAAATCAAAGCGAAGGATTGATTCTCAAGATGAAATTATAGTCCTCCGGGAGAAAAGGACGGCGTGAATCCTTTTCTCTCGGGGTCCTGAAAAAGCCAGAAAGGGGGTTCACATGATTACCGGCTACGTTTTTGAAAACGGCAAACTAGTCGAAGCTGACGAGCAGGAAGCCAATACCGCCCCCGTACTTATATGCACCGAGCCTGACCAAATCGAAAAAAAGTTCATTCAGACCGATTTTCATTTGGGGATCCATACGCTGCAATCGGTACTCGACGAAAACGAGCTGCCGCGAATCGAAAGCCGCGACAACAAAATCGTCGTGATCTGCAAGCATCCGATGCACATTGGGATCATTGACCGTGAGATCGAATCCCGGGTCATGTCCCTCGGCGCGGTCATTTTCGAGGACCGCCTGCTCTTCATTTTCAACGAGGACATTTCGTTCAAGGAATTCCTCTACGCGCCGATGCGGGTCGAGGACATTCGGGACGTTCTGATCAATGTTCTGCATCGCACGACGCTGCACTTCCACGAGCATCTGCGCTGCATGAGTCTGGCGATGGAGCAGTTGGAAGAAGAAGTCATTGAGACGGCGGACTCGGACCAGCTCATGAGGCTTTTCAGTCTCGGAAAGAGCATGACGTACTACGTCAGCGCCCTGAACGGGAATAACGCCCTGATCGAGCGCATTTACAATAATACGCAGAAGCTCGGATTCAACGAATCGCAGAAAGAAATACTTGACGACATTCGCCTGGACTCCGCGCAGTGCTGTCAGGAGGCGCAGATCACCACGGCAATCATGACGAAAATGACCGACGCCCGCATCTCGCTCATGGGTAATAACATGAGCAACCTGATGAAACGTCTGACTGTCATTTCGCTCATCATGATGCCGATGAACCTGATCGCGGGGATCGGCGGAATGTCGGAATTCACCGTCTTCAATGAGGAGTACTTCAAAATGCCCATGGCGGTTTCCTATCCGCTCCTTTTCCTGTTTTTGGGAATCGTGGGATTTTTGACGTACAAGTGTCTGCAGAAAATGGATCTGATCTAGGGAAACGCTCAACGGCGCGGGGACCGGTTTCATTCAAACCGGACTTCGTACCACAGCGTTTTGAACTCTTTGGAAATTTCTATCGCCGCGTGCGTTTCATCGACGCGTTTCACCTTGACCTCCTGCGCGGGCTCGGCGTTTGCGTCGAGAGCGAAACATTTCACCGCCGCGTCTTTCGGAACCTCAAGCGTGATCCTGGCCGAAATCCCCTCACAAAGAACCGGGCCGGTGCCCTGCTTTTTGCAGCAGGAGATCCGCTTGTTGATCAGGCTCGGGTACTCCGTCACCTCCACGCCCTGGATCGCGTCGGGGTCGTACTCGCCCAGCTCGCAGTTCTGATTCTTCTGCAAGCCCGTCGCGGCCAGAAGCAGACGGTTCGGCTCCAGCTCCGTCAAGGAGACCGTCGCCCAGTTCAGTAGCGTCGGGCCAAACTCAATTTTCAGCCCCGGGCCGTTCCGGAATTCAAACGTCCGGTTCTGGGTGAAGCCGGTAAAGACCTTGGTTTTTGGCGTATCGGCCAGGAAGAACCCCTGGTCGGGCGTTTCCGCGTTCCACTGAAGCACGCCGTCTTTGGCGCAGGTCGCCGTTTGGGCGGTTTCCTCATCGGAAGGCTCCGCCACTTCTTTACCGTCGGCTCTGAACCGGATCCCGACCCGTTTTTCCAGCGGGGCCGTGGGGCTGAAACCCGCCGGGTTCACGTCAAAATTCCAGCGGTGCGATTTTTCCGCGATGAACTCCCGTTCCTGCGCCGGCGTCAGCGCGTACTCGAGCGTTTCCTCGGCCGGGGCGCTTGCGAGGTCACCGCGAACGAAAAGGTTCCGGCACGCGGCCGTGTGGACCAGTTTGACCGAATTCGCCTTCAAATCGAAGAAACTCGGGGGCGTCGTTTCCTTGAAGTCGGTCGAGTGTGACCACGCAAAATTGAAGACGCCGCTCCAGTTCTGGAATGCGCCCACCGCGGCGATCATCGGGCAGCCTTCCGCCCCGTAGAAATTCGGGTACGGGTGATTGTACTCGCTCACCGTGTACGGCTTCCCCAAAACGCGCTGGCTCGCAAGGAGGTTCAGGTTTCCATCCTTTTTGCCCAGCGAATTGGCCAGAGCCGTGTTCACGACGAACCAGTTTTTCTGGTCCCAGCGAACTCCGGGAAAACGCGGGTGGTTCCAGTACGAGTGAATGTCGCAGTAATCGAGCTGGGCCTGAGCCGAGCGTGCGCCGTATTGCAGCTGGGTACCCGTCACCGGGGCCTTGGCGTGCAGGTCCTCCACGATGTACCGGCGCATTTCCGCCCAGTATTTCGTCTCAAGATCGACCAGAAAACGCTGGAAATCCTGCCGCGCTGCCTCGGTGTTGCGCTCCGTCTCGCGGCGGAAGTAAATGATTCGGACCGCCCCGTCCTCCAGACGCTCGGCCGGCTTGATCCCGATCTCACCGCCGGAGTGGATCGAAACGTTCCGGATCTCGTAAACGCCCTCGGGGAAGCGGGAGAAACCGAAACGCGCCGCCTCGTCACTCGCGGTGGGGATGAAGCGGAACTCAAAATCCTGCCACTCGGACGTGAGCGTGAACTCCTTCCGGAAGCCCAGATTCGACCACGGGTCGTGGCTCTGCATGACGCTCGAGGAAACCTGCGCCGGGGAAACGGTTTTGCCGCCCTGGCCTTCCGACGGACTGACGCGCCGCGCCTGAAAGCGGATGGTGTACGGGATCCCTTCCTGGACCTCGAACGACCGGACGTTATACTGCGGCTGCCACGCGACCGTGCCGAGCTTTTCGACCGTCAGGCGGTGGGTTTCGTCCTGCACTTCGACCGACGCCTTCGCGCCGCTGCTGACTTCCAGCACCCATTTCTGGTCCGGGCCGATGAGGTTTTCACTGACCGGAATGACCTCGCAAGCCCACGCCGCGCGAAGTTTTTCGGTCGTGCCGTACTTCTTCGCGAGCCACTCGTTCCAAAGTTTCTGAAGGGTAAGCTCGTAGTCGGTGCCCAGCGAATCCAGCGCCCCGTCACGGTACTGGGTCAGGATGGAGTTTTCGTTATTAATTTCGATCATCGCGACGCACGGGTCGTCGGTGTACGCCATTTTCGTGTACGGGTTCACGTGGGTCAGAAGGTCGTGGGCGTACTTTTTCTGAAGCTCGATCATCCGCGGCTCGTAATTATCCAGCCCTTTATCGTACCGGGTCCCCTGATCCTCCGGGAGGAAACCGTTGGCCGGGCCGAATTCACGCGAGACGTGGAGGTTAATATTCACGTAAATGCCGTTCAGTTTGAGCTGGTAAATGAACCAGTCGAGGCGGTCGAGCATTTCCGGGTCGATCGTCGTGAGGTCTTTGGGGTAGTTTTTCCCCCAGATGTCGCGCCGGTCCATGTGGTGCAGACGCACGGCGTTGAACCCGAACCCGGCGATCCGTTGGGCGTAGCGGGCGGCATCGGCCTTTTCGGGAAAATTCATCACGAAGCACGTGTTCAGGCCCCAGAAGCGGATCTCCTTGCCGGTCCCGGCCGTGATGAACCGGTCGCCATCCACCACGACCTGACCGTCCGCCCCGGCCGGAGCCGAAACTTCAGGCGCCACGCCCCGCTGCGGGTAAAACTGGAAAAGCCCCAGATTCTCCTCGTCAGCCAAAAGACCGGAAGCCGAAAAAAGAGCCGCGAGCAAAAACAGGAAACGCTTCATTTGAAAACTCCTCATTTAAATGGTCCACGAAATCCTTAACGGATGATTTTCTTGTACTTGCTGCGCCGGTTTTCGAATCGGCCCGGGTCCTGGGTCTTGAGCATTTCCTCGTACTCGGAGAAATTGCCCTCGAACCAGCGGACCTTTCCGTTCCCTTCGTAAACGAGCGTGTGTGTGCAAATGCGGTCGAGGAAGAAACGGTCGTGGCTGATCACCACCACGCAGCCGCTGAAATCCAGGATCGCCTGCTCCAGCACGCGCATCGTGTTCACGTCCAGGTCGTTCGTCGGTTCGTCGAGCAGGATCACGTTTCCGCCGCGGCGCAGGAGTTTCGCCAAATGCACGCGGTTCCGCTCACCGCCCGAGCATTGGCCGACCAGTTTCGACTGCTGGGTCCCGCGGAAATTGAACCGGGAAACGTACGCCCGACTGTTCATCTTCGTTTTTCCGAGCTCGATCACGTCTTTGCCGTCCGTGATCTCGTCGAAGATCGTGTTCTGGTCGTTCAGCGCGTCGCGGTGCTGGTCCACGTACGCCAGCTGCACCGTGTCGCCGATGGCGATCGTGCCCGAGTCCGGTTTTTCCTCGCCGACGATCATGCGGAAAAGCGTCGTTTTACCGGTCCCGTTCGGGCCGATGACGCCGACCACGGCGCCGCGCGGGACGTTGAACGAAACGTCGTCGAGCAGTGTGATCTCGTTCCCTCCGATGGTGAAACCTTTCGAAACACCGTCGAGCTGAATGACCTTTTCCCCGAGGCGCGGGCCGGGGGCGATCTGAATGATCGCGTCGCTTTTATCGTCGATCGTTTCCTGGCTGGCGAGCTGCTCGTACGACTTGATTCGCGCCTCGTTCTTCTGCTTGCGGCCTTTATGCGCCATCTGGATCCACTCCAGCTCGCGCTGGAGCGTTTTTTGCCGCTGGGTCTCCTTTTTCTCGATGATCCTCAGAAGCTCGGCCTTTTGCGCGAGCCAGCTCGAATAGTTCCCCTCGAATGGGATCCCCCGCGTGTTTTCCAGCTCGAGGATCCACTTCGTCACATTATCGAGGAAGTACCGGTCGTGCGTCACGATGATCACGGTGCCGGGGTAGTCGCGCAGAGTCCCTTCAAGCCACTGGATCGTTTCGGCGTCCAGGTGGTTCGTCGGCTCATCGAGAAGCAGAAGGTCCGGCTTTTCCAGAAGCGCCATGCAAAGCGCGACGCGGCGGCGCTCCCCGCCCGAGAGTTTCCGAACGATCGCGTCGTCCGGCGGAAGCACCAGCGCGTCGGCGGCCAGGTCGATCTGGTGGTCGAGGTTCCAGCCGTCCACCGCGTCGATCTCTTCCTGCAGGGCGCCCATTTCCTCCATCAGTTTATCGAAATTCGCCTCCTGATCCGGGTCGCCCATCAGGACGGAGATCTCGTTGAAGCGGTCGATTTTGTCCGTGATCGGCTTCACGGCGGTCATCAGGTTCTCGCGGACCGTCGCTTCGAGTTCCAGCTCCGGCTCCTGCGCGACGTACCGGACCCGCATCCCTTTCGCGAGTTTGGTCTCGCCCTCGAAATCTTTATCGATCCCGGCCATGATCTTCAAGAGGGTCGATTTACCGGCTCCGTTTTCGCCGACGATCCCGATTTTCGCGCCGTAGTAAAACATCAGGCTGATGTTCTGCAGGACGACCTTTTCACCGTAGCGTTTTCCAACGCGATTCATCTCAAAAATGTAGTGTGGAGGCATTTTTTTAATTATGAATGAAGAATTATGAATTATGAATTACGGGCGACGCTTGCGCGTCTTATGGAGTGCGGCAATACAGAAGCCGAAGGCTTCCTTTGCCGCTTTCACTTAGTGACCGAAAAATAGTGCGGCGAAAAATGATTTTCTCGTGGGGAACGTCCAGCGAGATTCAGCGGCAAAAGTCGCTTCGCGACTGTATTGCCGCAAGGGAAAGCGATGAATGTCGCTTGCGCGACTGTATCATCGCACTCCAAAACTTCTTGCATTTTACCAAAAAAATTTCCTTTTGAAAAGGGGGGTGGTGGATTGCCAAAGCCGAAAAATCTGCTATACTGAAAGAACTCGTGACGAGAAAAAACGATTGACCCGACGGAGCGTGAAATGCTGACGATTCTTGTGTGTACCAAATTCATTCAGGGGGAGCTGAACCCGTTCGACGCGGCCGCGCTCGAATGTGCGCTGGAGCTGGCGGAGTCTCCCGAGGGTGCGAGACGCGGTGCGCAGGTCGTCGCGCTGGGAATGGGGCCCACGGCGTGGGTCGAGCCGATGCGGCGGGTCACGAGGCTCGCGAAAAACGGGAATTTGCGGGCGGTTTTGCTCTCGGATCCTGCGTTTGCCGGGAGCGACACGCTGGCGACGAGCCGGATCTTGAGCGCGGCCATCCGAAAAATCGCGGCCCAAACGCCCATCAACTGGGTTTTCTGCGGCCGCCAGAGCATCGACGGCGACACGGCGCAGGTCGGGCCGGAACTTGCCGCCCTGCTCGGCTTCGGGCTGGTCACGAACTGCATGGAAATCCCCAGGATTTTCGACGAGACGGTCCAAATCCCCACGCGGCTCGGGCCGGAAACTGCCGTTTCGCCCGCCGTTTTGACGCTCGAACGGGTCCGTGAACTGCGGTTTCCCTCACTGCGTTCCAAGCCGCTCGAGGTGGAAGTCTGGGACCGGGAGAAACTCGGGATCGACGCGGCGCTCTGCGGGACGGCCGGCTCACCGACGCGCGTTTTGCAGACGTTCACGTCCGAGCGCGGCCGCAGAAAGTGCCGGTGGATCACGCGGGACAAGCTTTTCCCGCTCATCGAGGAACTGCGCAAGCGGCCCAAATCCGGGCTGGAAATTCCTGAAAGCGCCGTGCGTCTGCCGAGGGTTTACGCCGTCGGGCACGAGGTGGAACCCCAGGCGCGGGCGATTGCCGAAGAGGTGGTTTTCGTGGAGAAATCGTCGGCTCGCCAGATCGCCGAGGCCGTGAAAGACGCCGAGGTGGTCCTCTGGAACGCCGACTTGTGGGGCCGACGGACCGCACCGCAAACGGCCGCGCTTCTCGGGACGGGCCTCTGCGCCGACTGCACGGCTTTGGAAACCGACGGGACCGCCCTTTTCATGTACCGGCCCGCGCATTCGGGCGACATTCTGGCGAAAATCGAGTGCCGGACGCGCCCCCAAATGGCGACCGTGCGGACGGCCAGTTCCAGCGCCGACGTCATCGTCTCGGGGGGCCGGGGCGTGAAAGGAAAGTGGGCCGAAATTCAGAAACTGGCCGAAAAGCTCCACGCCGAGCCGGCGGCCTCGAGGGGGCTGGTCGATGCAGGCGACGCGTCGTACTCCTTCCAGATCGGCCTGACGGGAAGAAACGTTTCGCCGAAAATCTACCTCGCGATCGGGATCTCCGGCGCCGTCCAGCACACGTGCGCGGTCGAAAACGCCGACGTCATCATCGCGGTGAATCCGGACCGGGAGGCAAGGATTTTCGAGTACGCCGACTACGGAATTTTGGAAGAATTCGAGGGCTGGGTCTGACCTCTGGGCCAGCTTGCGAACTGGAAAATCAGAAAAGCGCATTTTCTTGTAACGTTTCAAAGAGGCAGAAAGCGCTCAACGCCTCAGAGTTCCATTTAAACACGGATTTCCACGGATTAAATGGATTAAAAGGATTCGTCTGGAGAAGAGTTCGACCTTTTTTCTTAAAAAATCCGTGGAAATCCATTTAATCCGTGAAAATCCGTGTTTAAATCTCGCGCCGAAGCGGGACTGGCGTGGTGTTTAGCCGGAAATTTCTTTATTCGCTTTTCAGGCTCCGCCACTCACACGGCTCGGGCTGCGGGAGGCGCCGGTACTGGACCGCGGGTTTTCCGAAAAGCATGATGATCTTCAGCTCGTGCGTCGCCGGGATCTCGAGCCGCTCGAGAAGCGCCGGAACGCTCTGAAACAGATCGGTCGCCATGCCGCCCCAGCAGGTCCCCATGCCGAAAGCCGAGGCGAGAATCTCGAACTGGGCCGCGGCGATGTACGGGTCGATGTGCGCGTCCTTGGCGTCCGGAGGAACCGCGATGGCCGCGAAGTGCGGGGCGTTCCGGAAGAAAACGTCCGCCCCACCCTCCAAAGCGGGCTGAAGCCGCGCGAAATGGGCGATTTTCGCGGGCAGCGTCGCGTTGCGGATCCGTTCCAGCACGGCTTTTCGGGCGTCCTCACGGAACGAGTCGGTGACGCTCACGTCCTCGGCGCACGTGAAAAAAAGCCGGTGGTCATTGCACCCGGTCGGGACGAAATACATGGCGCTGCGCAGGGCCTGCAGGACCTCATCCGGGACGTTTTCGCGCTTGTACTGGCGGATGCTTCGGCGCTGGCGCAAAAGGTTCAGGACCTCCTGCGGGTCGGGCGTTTTGCCGGGCAAAAGCGACTTTCCTGCTTCCTTCCCGTTCCAGCCGAACGCCCCGGTCGGACAGACGGCCATGCAGTGCTGGCACCGGAAGCAGCGCGCCTCTCCACCCGGCACAAACCGGGGAAAACCCGAGTCGAGCGTCAAAATCTTCGCGAGGCAGTCCTTCACGCACGAGCCGCAGCGGACGCACTTTTTTTCATCAATTTGAATCGTGGGAAACAGCATAAAATCTTCTTTCTTGCGGGAGTTTCATTTCGCCTGAAACGGGATCTTCTTTTCTTTCGCGAATTTTTCGGCCTCGGAGCCTGCCGGGGCGTGGATCGTCACGTTCGGGCAGTCCTCGAACGTGTCGTCAAAAATGTCTTCCACACTTCCCGGAACGACGACGGTTTTTAAGGCTTTGCAGCCTTTGAACAGTCCCGACTCAAGCATTTCCACCCCTTCCGGAATAACGATGGACGTTAAGGAAATGCACCCTTTAAAGGCCTCGAACCAAATTTCCTTCACCCCTTTGGGAATCACAATGGACGTTAAGGAAACGCACCCTTCAAATGCTCCTCTTCCGATTTCCTTGACACTTTCCGGAATGACGACGGTTTTCAAGGCTTTGCAGTCTTTGAAAGCCTGATAATCGATCTCCTCCACTCCTTTGGGGATCACGATGGACGTTAAGGATTCACATTTTTGAAACGCCCACATTTCAATCCTGGTGACGCCTTCCGGGATGGTGACTGATTTTAAAGAGGTACATTCATTGAACACGCTGTCTTCAATTACCGTCACTTTCTCGGGGATCGTGAAAGAAGTTAAGGAACTGCAGCCACCGAACGCGGCCTCTCCAATCACCGTCACATTCCTGGGAATCACGACGGACTTCAAAGATTCACATCCTCTGAAAGCGCATTCTCCAATTTCCGTCACACTTTCGGGAATGACGATGGAGGACAAGTTCTCGCATTCATCGAATGCGCTTTCTCCAATCTTCTTCAAGCCTTCGAGGATCGTAACGGACGTTAAGGAACAGCAGCCCATAAAAACGTACCTTTCCATCTCCGTCACACTGCCGGGAATGACGACGGATTTCAAAGACTCACTGCCAGCAAACGCGGCATCTCCAATCACCGTCACGCTATCTGGGATCACGACGGACGTCAAAGAATCGCAGCCCAGAAAAGCGGAACATCCAATCTTCTTCACGCCTTTGGAAATCGTAAGGGACTTTAAGGAAGAGCAGTGCGAGAAGGCATCATCTTCGATCTCCGTCACACTGCCGGGAATGACGACGGACGTCAGCGTTTTGCAATTCAAAAAAGCCATCTCACCAATCGCCGTCGTGCCGTCGGGAATGACGACCTCGGTTTCCTTGCCGATGAATTCAGTGATTTTCGTCCCCTCCCACTGAAAGGAGTCCCGGCTGGTGGACTCAGAGAGGCAGTCCGACGGGGAAAGCAAAACGAAAAAACCGATCCAGGAGATCAAAAAACGGTGCATAACGCGCCCTCCATCAAGTGAATCCAAAGCCAATTCAGAGAAAATGCAAGGCGGTAATGGAGGCCGAAGGCCGGAATTACGCGTGTAAACCTGGCGTGTAATTCCACGATCCATTACCGCATCTCAATCCGTGGGTTTCACCCACGGCTATTAACGTTCAACCCTTCCGGGGTTGCGGCGGCCGGGACGGCCGCACAGGACGGCGAGCCGCCGTCCTTCCGAATCACTGAAAGATCTCATCGATCATCGCGCGGTCTTCCGCGGTCAGTTCAATGGCGCCGGCCTTCGAGTTTTCGATGGAGTGGCGGGCCGAGCGGGCGCCGCACAAGACGCTCGTTTTCGGGCCGGTGCTGAACGTCCAAGCCAGGACGATCTGCGTCGTGGTCGCCAGGTACTTCTCGCACAAAGGCTGGAGTTTCGCGAGTTTTTCGTTGATCGAGCGGATGCACTCGGGCGCAAAAAGCGGCGTGGAGGCGCGGAAGTCGCCCTCCGGGAACTTCGTCTCGGGCGTGAGTTTGCCCGTCAAGAGGCCGTGGACCATCGGCGCGTAGGCCAGAAGCGTCATGGACTCCTTCTCCACGGTCGCGGCCATGCCGGACGTCTGGACGTCGCGGTCCAGCAGGCTGAAACGTTCCTGCAGAACGTCCACGTACCCGACGGCCTGGTACTCGGCGAGCTGCGCCGGCGTCACGTTGGAAACGCCGATCGCGCGGATCTTGCCCTCTTTTTTCAGGTCCAGAAGGGTTTCCATCGTCTCGGCGATGCGCGAGGTCGCGTCCTGGCAGTGCACCTGGTAGAGGTCCAGGTAGTCCGTCCCGAGGAGTTTCAGGCTCCGTTCCAGCTCCGCCCGAATCGAGTCGGGGCGCAGGTAGCGGTAAAGGATCCGGTCGTAATGCTCCGCGTCCCCGAGCGCTCCGCCGTTGGAGTAGACGTGAAGTTCGCCCTGGCCCTCCGGGAACGGGTCTTTCGACCACCAGATCCCGCACTTGGTCGTCAGCACGACCGAATCTCGGCGGCCGGCGATCGCCTTCCCGACGACCTCCTCCGAACGGCCGAAGCCGTAAAGCGGGGCCGTATCGATGAAGTTGACGCCGTGGTCAAGCGCGGCGTGAATGGCGTCGATGGACTCGGCCTCATCGGCTCCGCCCCACATCCAGCCGCCGATCCCCCACGTTCCCAGCGCAATGACCGAGGTCTGGATCCCGGTTTTTCCCAGTTCTACGTACTGCATCAGTGACTCCTTTCTTTATTGGACTTCGACTTCTTTGGTCTGTTTGTTTCCGTCGCGGTCGGTCCACGTGAGTTCATACTTCCCGCGGAACCCCCGGAACGCGATCGCGCCGTCGGCGTCGGTTTTCAGCGTGAGATTAGTCCGCCACTCGTGATTGATCAGCTGGTCCAGCGCGTACCAGACCGGCTTCTTTTCCATGTTCTTGTCGAGCACGCCCGAAATGGAGGGTTCACCCGGCGCCGCCCCGCCGTCTGCCGCGTTCCACCAGGTCACGCCCGCCACGTTCGGCTGCGAGAAGAAGAAGCGGTAAAGGTTCCGCGCGATGATCGCCTGAATCTGGCGGCCCGTCTCGTCGTCACTCGGAGCGGAAATCGTCACCTCGCTGATGTGAACGGGGCGTTCCGTTTCCGCGAGCGTGGCGAGCACGGCCCCGAGCTTCGCCGGCGTGTGACTGTCCGCACCGTCGGCGATCCTCTTGCAGTGCGCCTGGTTGAAAATGTGCATCTGGACGCCCACCAGATCGACCCGGGCGCCGCGGTCCACCAGGTCGCGCACGATTTCGACGTACCGGCGATTCGGGCCCCAGCTCATGTCGCACTCATTCGACGAAAGCCTCACGTTTTCGGGGAAATACTTTTTCGCCCACGCGAAGGTTTTGTACGTGTAATCGTCCGGCATGATCCCGCGGTTCGCCTGGTCGATGCACTCGTTCACGACGTCCCACTCCTGGATCACGTTCCCGTAGCGCTCGGCCAGTTCACGCACGCGTTTCTCGAAAAGCGGCTCCATCGCCTTGCGGTCCTCCGGCATCCACTCGGGGTGGCCCCAGCGGCGCATACCGTAGATGATCGCGTGGCCGTGAATATTCACGCCGCGGGACTTCAAAAAGTTCACGACCGGGTCCGTCGGCGGACGGCGCCAGTGCGGCTGAGCCCACGGCTCCTTGACCGTCGCCCAGAATTCCTGCGTGTCGCGGTCCGTCATCTCGTAACGGGGTTTGCCCTGCTCGGGTTCCATCGTTTTCCAGTAGAACGCGACGCTCGCCGAGTTGAAGAGCGTCCCGAAAAGGTCGGCGTACTTCGCGTTTTTCTCGGCTGAATCGAGCTGGCCGAAGAGGAAAATATTGCTTCCGAAACGGAAAGCGTGGGTTTTCTGCACGACCTGGACCTCCGTGCCGGGAGCCGCATTTTCAAGGACGAAACGCGCGTCGGCCTTGCGGTTCTTCTCGATGTTCGCGTCGATCTGCGCCTGAACGTCGGCGTTCCAGAACTCGCGGTACTTGGCCGACATGACCGAGTCGTCCTGCGCGTTGGCCAGCGCAGCGAGGGTCAAAATGAAGGTGAAGCAAAGAAATGGGAGGGGGGATTTCATGGGCTGGTTTCCTTGTAGAGGGTCTGGGGAGTTTGGAGTGCGGCAATACAGAAGCCGCAGGCTTCATTTGCCGCTTTCACTTTAGCGACTAAAAAACGTTGGGGTGGGATTGGTTATCACGTGGAAAAATCCCACGTAGTTCACCGGCAAATGCCTCTTCGAGGCTTTATTGCCGGAAGGGAAAGCGGTGAATGCGCTGCGCGCCGTATCACAGCACTCCGAAATCATTTCGCGGCATAAATCGGCGCCAGGGCGTCGTGCACCGCTTTGTACGTCTCGAAAATCTTCGCGTACTTTGCCGTGTTTTCCGGGTTCGGGAACGTGCGGGAGATTTCCTTCGAGCAAATCGCAAGCGCCTCGGGCAGACTCGGGAAAAGCCCCACCGCCGTGCCGGCCATCATCGCCGAGCCGAACGAGGAGTCCGAGTTTTCCTTCTGGATCAGCGTGATTCCCAACGCGTCGGCCAGGATTTGGCGCCAGATCGGACTCTGCGCGCCGCCGCCGATCGCCACCGCGATCTCGTCGTGCGGGATCTGAATGCTTTCCAGCGCCTTGCGGCAGTCGAGCATCGAAAGGGCCACGCCCTCAAAAACCGCCCGCGTGAAGTGCGCCTTCGTGTGCCCTGCCCGCACGCCGATGAAACTCCCGCAGAGCTTCGGGTCGGCGTAGGGGGTCAGCTCGCCGTTCAGATATGGGTGGAAAATCAGCCCGTCGCAGCCAACCGGCACGTTCGCGGCGGCCTCCGCGAGCTGCTGGTACTCCCCGCCGAAAGTGTCCCGGAACCAGCGGAACGAGGCGGCGCACGACTTCGTCGCGGTTCCCGGATACCAAAGCCCCGGCACGACGTGCGAGTAATTGATCAGGTATTGGCTCGGAAACGCCCGGTCCGTCACGACGCAGATGCGCCCCGCGGTCGCCAGTTTGATCGTCATTTGGCCTCGGGAAACGGCTCCGGACGCGAAAACCTCCATCACCGTGTCGGTCGTGCCGCAAAGGACCGGCGTCCCTTCCGGAAGGCCCGTTTCGGCCGCGGCCTTTGCGGTGAGCCCGCCCACGACGTCCGTCGGCTGGACCAGTTTCGGAAGGAGTTCCGAGTCGGTCGTGATCCCGAGCAGGCCGCAGAGCGTTTCGGACCAGTTCATGCGCGTGTAGTCGAAGAACATCGACCCCTGCGCTTCGATCACGTCCGTCACGAAATCGCCCGTCAGCTGGTGCCGCACGAAGTCCTTGGCGAACATGATCCGGCGCGTCTTCGTCCAGACTTCCGGCTCGTTTTCCTTCACCCACATCAACTGCGGGAGCGTCCAGATCGTGTCCGGCTTGTGCAGGACCTCACGCTCGATCGTTTCCAGAAAGTTTTTCTTCAGAAACGCCACTTCCTTCGTGCTTCGCGAATCGGTCCAGTAAATGGCGGGGCGCAAAACCTGAAAGTTTTCGTCCATCAAAACGGCCGTATGCGTCGCGGCGTCGAGAGAAAGGGCCGCCACGTCCTGCGGAGCGACGCCTGATTTCGCCAGAATCTCGCCAATCGTCCGGCACGTGGCCGAGTACCAGTCCCACGGATTCTGCTCGGCAAAACCCGATTTGGGGTAGAAAGTCGGGTACTCGACCGTGTTGACGGCGGCAATTTCACCATTGGAAGAAAGGAGCGTCGCTTTGCTCGCGCCGCCCCCAAAATCGATTCCGAGTACGTATTTCATATTTGCTTCTTGGCCTTCGCAGCCTTCACAAAGTCGCGGAACAGCGGATGGGCTTCGACCGGCCGTGAACGAAATTCCGGGTGGGCCTGCGTCGCGACGAACCACGGGTGGTCCGGGATCTCGATGATTTCGACCAACTCGCTGTCCGGATTGTTGCCCGAAATGACCAGACCACCTTTTTTCAGGCGTTCGACGAACTGCGGGTTCACCTCGAAACGATGGCGGTGACGCTCGCGGATCATTTCCGCACCGTACGCCTCGCGGGCTTTGGTCCCTTCGTGGAGCCAGCAGGCGTACGCGCCCAGACGCATCGTTCCGCCGCGTTCCACGACGTTCTGCTGCGAGTCCATCAGAGCGACGACCGCGCGGTCCATTTCTTCTTTGCCGGGTTCCATCCACTCCACGCTTCCGGCGTCCTTGATGCCGCAGACGTTCCGGGCGAATTCGCTCACGGCGCACTGAAGGCCCAGGCAAATGCCGAGGAACGGGATCTTGTTCTCGCGGGCATAGCGAACGGCGTCGATCTTCCCCTGGATCCCACGGTTTCCGAAGCCGCCGGGGACGAGGATCCCGTCCACGCCCTGCAAGACCGCTTCCGCGCCTTTTTCCTCGATTTCTTCCGACTCGACTTTCTGAAGGTCGATCTTCACTTCGTTTTCAATTCCCGCGTGGGTCAGCGCCTCGTAAATCGATTTGTACGAGTCGGTCAGCGAGATGTACTTCCCAACCACCGCGATCTTCACCTCGCCCTTGGGATTGCGGACTTTTTCGAGCATCGCGTTCCAGCGGGAAAGATCGATCGGCGGAAGCTCCAGATTCAGGCGCTTGGCCAGGATCTGATCGACTTTTTCCTCCATCAGCATGACCGGGACCTGGTAAATCGAGTACTCGACGTCCTGCTCCTCGATCACGTTTTCCGGCCGCACGTTGCAGAAGAGCGCGATCTTGCGGCGGTGCTCTTCCGTGATCGGCAGGACCGTCCGGCAAATCAAAACGTCCGGCTGGATCCCGATCCCGCGCAGCTTTTCGACCGAGTGCTGGGTCGGCTTCGTTTTGATCTCACCGCTGGCTTTCAGGTACGGAATGAGCGTCATGTGGATGAACGCGACGTCCTCGACCGGGCGTTCAAGCTGGAACTGACGCATCGCCTCGAGGAACGCCAGCCCCTCAATGTCGCCGACCGTTCCGCCCAGCTCGATCATGATGATGTCCACGTTCGGGTTTTCGAGTTTCTTCCAGCTTTCCTTGATCGCGTTGGTGATGTGCGGGACGACCTGAACGGTCGCGCCGTCGTAGTCCCCCTGACGCTCGGCGTGAATGACGCTCGAATAGACGCGGCCCGACGTGATATTATTCCGCTGGTACATGTGCTGCCCGACGAAACGTTCGTAGTGGCCCAAGTCGAGGTCGGTCTCGGCACCATCTTCCGTCACGTAAACCTCGCCGTGCTGGAACGGGTTCATCGTGCCCGGGTCCACGTTGAGGTACGGGTCCATTTTCAGCATTTCGATGCGGAAACCGCGGCTTTTGAGAAGAAGTCCGATGCTCGCCGAAGTGAGGCCTTTGCCGAGGGACGAAACTACACCACCAGTGATGAAAACGAATTTACTCATGATAAAAGTCAGCTCAAGAAAAAAAACCAAAATAAACGAATAATGAGTTCAGACCAAAGGTCAAAGTCTTCCTCCTCATTATTCGCTATTCGTTATTCATTATTCATTATCAGAGACTCCCATGCAGGACTCTTCGCGGAACGAATTGTCGCCATGAATGGCGAGTTGGTACAGTTCCTCGCCCTTCGGGGTCGGGTACTTGCGGTTCACGCAGCCCATGCAGAGTTCGCTCTCCGGGAGCCCGATCGTTTCCGCCACGCGGTCCACCGGGACGTAACGAAGGGAATCGACGCCGAGGTCTTTCGCCATGACGTCCAGGATTTCCTTGCTCGGTTTCAGCGGCTCGCCGTCTTTGAGGTACGCGGGAGCGAAAAGGTCCGTCACCGTACTCATATCGACCCCGTAGAAACACGGCGCCAAAACCGGCGGGCAGGCGATACGCACGTGAAGCTCCGCGACCTGGCCGACCTCACGCAGACGTTTGACCAGAGCGCGCAGCGTCGTGGAACGGACGATCGAGTCGTCCACAAGGAAGACTTTCTTCCCCTTCAGGACGGACGGGATGATCCAGTACTTGCTGCGGACGGCATACGCCCGCGTGTCGTCGCTCTGGATGAACGTGCGGCCGGCGTAACGGTTCCGAAGAAGCCCCTCGGTGAACGGGATGTGCGCCTGGTAGGCGTAACCGCCCGCGGCACTTTTTGCCGTGTCGGGGACCGGGACCACGATGGAGTTTTCGTCCCACGGAATGTCCTCTTCCTCGGCGAGGATCTTCCCGCACTTTTCGCGGCACTGGTAAACGCTCGCGTAGTCGATGTCGCTGGCGGCGTTCGCGAAGTAGATCCACTCGAAGAAGCAGCTCGCCTTGCACGGAGACGGCGCGTACTGAACCAGTTTGAAGCCCTCTTTATCGACGATCGCCATTTCGCCCGGCTTGAAATGTTTGATGTCGGTGAAGCCGAGGTTTTGCAGGGCGAGCGACTCGCTGGCCACGCCGAAAAGATTTCCCTGAACGGACCAGCAGAGCGGACGAATGCCGCGCGGGTCACGGGAGGCGAACATGCGGCCCATTCCATCAAGGTACACGATGTTGTACGCCCCGTCGAACCGGCGGGCGAGCTGAGCCATCACGTCCTGAAGATCCGGTGCGTCCTCACCCTGGAGAGCCTGCGCGATGCAGTGCATGATGATTTCCGTGTCGTTATCGAAGACGATGTGGTACTGATTTTTGGAGAGAAGACTGTCGCGCAGAGCCTGATAGTTGGCCAGAGTGCCGTTGAAAGCGAAAGTGAACCATTTCCAGAGGCGGCCGTGCTGGCGTTCGAAGGGCTGCGCGTAGCGCGGATCGTCCTGTCCACTAGTGGCGTAGCGCGTATGGCCGATCCCGGCGCGCCCGGCAAAGGTCTGAAGGATCTCCTGGAATTTGCGCTTCCGGGTCGTTTTGAAAACTTCGTTGACCGTTCCGGTGTTTTTGTAGATGGCCAGAATATCGGGCCGCGTCTCGTTGTAGGTCGCCAGGCCGGCGGCGAGTTGGCCGCGATTCTGCATTTCGCCCAACATTTGCTGGATCATCGGAGCCACATTGCCCGACTGCGCCGAGCGGCTCGCTTCGCCTTCCGGGGCCACGGACTCGGACAGAAGATAAAGCGCGGCGACGCTGCATTCATGATTCAAAACTTCGCTCATAGTTTCTTTCTGGATTTTTTTGAAAAGGGAAGCGCCCAAAGGCACAAGGAAACAGAAAACCTCACACTTGCACATTATAAACTTTTTCATCCGATTGTAAACCCCCCCGTGAGGAAATTTCTTGACAAAACCGGAATAGATGTTAAATTAAACAAAGTGGGAAAGGTGGCAAATGGGTAAAATCAAAAATGAGGGCTCAAAAGTGAAACACTTTCTCCCCATTATTCGTTATTCGTTCTTCATTATTCGTTTCTTCCCCGCCCCTCCCCCTCTTGACACTCGGCAGTTCTTTCGTAAAATATTATATTGTGTGGGAGGCCAAGTCTCAACCTCCCAGTTTTTTCGAAATATTTTCTGCTTGATCAGGTTTCACGATGAGAAAGATCACGTTCCCGCTCGCGTTCCTTTTTTTGACGGTTTGTTTCAGTTTCGCGTCGTTCACGCAGGCCGCGGATGACGCCTCGATTCCCCCTTCTTTTGAGGTTCCGCCCATGGAGACCCTCACGCTGACGCGCAATCCCTCCCGCGCGGTGCTGAAGTCCTCGGACGGCAAAGACAAAATCGTGATCTACGCCCTGAAGCAGGGCGCCACGGAAAAACTCGACGTCAAACTCGAGAAAGACTGCGTGATCATGAACACGAACGGGATGGAAGAGGCCGAGTTCGGGAACATTCAGGTCCGCTCGAATATTCTGAACGCCAAAGCCATGGCGGGGAATATGTACGCGCTCTGCTACACGGTCCAGGGGCCATCGGGCACGACCGGAAATTTCTACTTTGAAGGGCACACCAGCGACGGGAAGCACTACTACGAGGCGCAGAAGATCCGGTTCAACAGCCACCCGCAAAAGCTCATTTTTTACAAACTGATCTCGGAGAAGGTGGAAAACCTCGGCCTGCGCTACGACTTTTTCGGGAAGGGCGAGTTCCGCATTTACGAGACGAAAGTCGTTCCGACCCAGGCGCTCCCCGAGGCCCAGATCAAGGACGAAAAGCCGGTGCTGATTTTCAGCGCGAATTTTGACGGGACCGCCGACGCGCAAGTCGCCAAGGGCGAAAAAACGCCGAAACGGGCGCAAAATCTGAAATTCACCGACGACGCGGTCTCGGGGCAGGCGCTCGAATTCCGATCTGAGGAGCATCCGCTTCTGGAGTACCTGACCGCCGGAAATATGGATCAGGAGTACGGCGCGATCTCCGTCTGGATCAAGCCGGACTGGAACGACCCGGAAAAGAAGCACACGTGGCGCTCGATCGTGGCGGAACCGTACAGCGGGAACACGCGCATCGGCTCCGGTGCGATCGCCGCGTGGATGCACGAGGGAAAGCTCCGGATGGACACGAGCGACATGAACGACCAGTACATTCAGGCCACGATCAACCACGGCGACGCGTGGGTCCATCTGGTCTTCAACTGGACGCCCGCGAGCAAGGAAATTTACGTCGACGGCAAGCGCAACGGCTCGATCGGCGACGGATTCCAGCCCCAAAAACCGGCGAGGCCGTACCTTTTCTCGCGCCTCCCGTTTGAATCGTTTTTCGTCGGCGGCTTCCCGAACTGGCAGTGCCTCCAGGGGAATCTGGACGAGCTGAAGATCTTCTCGGCCCCGCTGAACCGCGACGAGATCCAGAAGCTTTACCGCGAATTTCGGCCCGTCTCCCTGAAGAACACCGGCACGCTCTGCGTCATGGCGGACGGCCCGGGCGAAATTGAAGGAACGATCCAGAATCAGGGAAAAACCGATCTGGAAGGGACCGTGAAACTTTTCGCCGATGACCAGACCGAGCCCGTGCAGGAACTCCCAATGAAGTTCAAGGCCGGCGCGGAAACGCCGTTCCAGCTCACGCTCGATCCGAAGAAACTGGGGTCCAAGTCGGCTAAAGTGAACGCCTTCCACTTGCAGGTTTTCCAGAAAGACCACGACCAGGACGTTCTGGCCGCGTCGCGCATCCTGCCGGTCCTTCCGGTCCCGCACTCGCCGGAAATGCTGGAGGCCCAGCAGGAAAAGATCCGGAAAGAAAGCGCGCTGAAGGACCTCTGGACCGAGGACCTGAAGCTGAAACTCCTCGAGGAGATCGACCCGACGACGATTTCGCCGGACCGCATCACCAGCTTCGGCGAGACGGCCGTGGGGACGCTTGACGGGCGCAAGTACCTGGAAATGAAGAACGAAAAGGGCTTCCGTTTCGCCATCCACCTGCCCGCGCTGCAGAAGGGGAAACTCTACTGCTTCGAGTGGGAGGTCCCGGACGATAAAATGCGCACGGTGGACATCATCGCGCAGTCCGCCAAACTCACCGCCGGAAGCGAGTACGAGCTCCAGACCGGCTACTGCACCGGCGACGAGTACCCGAACACGGGGAAGTGGATCGTTCAGCGCGACCTGCTCTGGTCCCGGGCCGACGACTACGCGCTGGTCTTCACGACGAACCGGAAAGTGACGCCGGTCGATACGAAAAACCCGAACTGCCCGAACGGTGAGTGCGTCGGCGGCGGCGCGGCCATCGGAAAGATCCGCGTTTACGAAGTCCTGAACCCGGAACTTCCGGTCGCCCGGATCAACCCCGCGCACCCGGTGGACGGCTGGACCCGCCCGGTCGGGATCTACTTCGAGGACCCCGCGATCAACTACGATTTCGGCGTGAACGGCTCGAATGCCGAGGATTACCCGGTCATGCTCGACCACATCGTTTCGTACATGAAATACAGCGGCCAGAACATGCTGGCGTACCCGATGGTCTGGTACCACGGCCCGATCGGCGAACAGTACAATCCACGGAACCACGTCTCGTGCTTCTTCGAGGGGATTTTGTCCCGATTCGACCGCGAAGGGCTGGAATTCATGGGAACGTTCAACCAGAATAACGTGACGTTCCCGGTTCCGACCGTGACGTTTGAGGAGACCAAGCCGAACGGAAAACTGAATAATTCCGCGTTCTCGATCCACAGCGTCGGGACGCTCCATCCCGGAGGGTGGCACGGAACGCCGCCGGTTTTCAATACGCTGCACCCGGACGTTCAGAAAATGACGCTCAAGCAGCTCGACGACATTCTGGCGGTCGCGGCGAAGCACCCGTCCTTCAAGGGGATCATTCTTCACCTTCCGCGCCACGCCATCCACTCGCTGGGCGACATCCGCGCCGGCTACAACGACTACATGATCGACGCGTTTGAGAAGGAAACCGGGATCAAAATCGAGATCGACCACAAAGCGCCGGAACGAGGCAAACTCGCGTACGAGTGGCTCATGGAAAACGCCCGCGAGGAGTGGATCGACTGGCGGTGCAGGAAAATCGCCGACTGGTACAAAACCCTGGCCGAGCGGCTGCGCAAGGCGCGCCCCGACCTGAAACTCGGGATCAACTGCATGCGGCCGATCGTTTACGAGTCGAGCGAGTACGACGCCCACAAGGAAATGCGCGATTTCTGGGGCCTGGTGAACCGTGAAATGGGGATCGACGCGAAGTACTTCGCCGACGTGCCGAACATTTTCATCGACCAGACGCTTTTCCCGGCCGACTACCGCTGGACCGAAAACGGCAGAGACGCGGAAAGCCGCGCCCGTCTGCGCAAGACCGAGGAGACCGCGGGCCAGTACGCCTCGCTGAAACCCTCGAAAAACGCCTGGATCCACCACCACGACCGGTACTGGGAGTCCGCGATCGGCTCCGACGCCAAGGTCAAGCTCCAGGCCGACTGGCTCCGCGAGCACGGCTGGCGCGTCTCGACGCTCAACCCGACCGGGTTCTACGCGATGAAGCACTACATCATGCCGCTGAAGTACCAGGACATTTTGGGCTTTACGAAAGGCGGTTTCCTGATCGGCACATACGGGATGGAGGAGGAACTGGTGAAATTCGCGGCCGCATACCGTGCGCTTCCCGCCGTGGCGTTTGAGGACTTGAAATCGTGCAGCACGGAAGACGTGAAGGTCCGTAAGTACTCGAACTCGAAGTACACGTGGTTCTACGCCGTCAACGCGAGCGAGAAACCGCAGCACGTCACCATCCCGATGAAGGCCGAAAAAGCGGTGGACCTCGGCGCGAACGTGCAGCGGCCCGTAAAGAACGGGAAGCTGACCGTGAAACTCGAGCCGATGTCGCTGCGCTCGTTCCGGATCAAAAACGGAAAATCAAAGTAGAAAACGCGAAAGACGAGTGGGACGTTTTGGGGGCTTCCTGAAACGTCCCACTCTTTTTTATTAATTAATACCGGAGGCTCTTCAGGTACGCCGTGTTCTGGCGGATGCTTTCCTCGTAGCCGAGTTTTTGGTCGATGGAGCCTTCAATGATCTGCGCGCCGGTGAAGCCCGCGGCGGAGTACGCCTTGAAGATTTTCGCGTAATCGAGGTTTGCCTTGCCCAGCAGTCCGCCGTCTTTGGCGTGGACGGCCACGATCTCGCCCTTCAATTTTAAAATGTCCTCGCAGACCTCATCGGTATTATTGCCGTACAATCTGCGAATATTTCCCGGATCGTAGAAGATTTTGACCGCCTGGGACTTGATCCCCTCGAGCAGACGGAGGTGATTATCGTACCGGAGCGGCGCTTCGATGGCCAAAATCACGCCTTTATCCTCGGCTTTAGGCGCCAATTCGCGGAAGCGGCGGATCGTTTCGTCGTACTTCTCGTCCGTGTTCAGATCGCCCTTTCCGAAGAACGAGATCAGCACGCACCGGACCTTCATCGCGGCCAGAACGTCGATGCACGTCGAGACCTGCTCCACGGCGTCCGGGATCTGCCAGAACGGATTCCCGTTGAACTCGCCCATCGCCAGGCAGTCGATCCCGATGCCGGTCTCGGCCGATTTTTCAAGGGTTTTCTCCTGATTCTCCTTCAGGCGCAGATCGTTCCCGGTGGGACGCAGCGGAAGGGAGATCTGGAGGCAGTCGAGCCCCAGCGCCTTCGCCTGGTCGAAATTGGAGCTCCAGATCCCGACTTTGCACGGTCCTGAATCCTCGGCTTTGAGCGTGGCCGGCAGGGCGCAGGCGGCCGCGCAGACGATACTTCTTTGAAGCATTTCACGGCGGGTCAATTTCATGATTTTCTCCTTTGGAATGAGTGTAAAAAAAGTGGCAAAAATGCCGTTATTTTCCAGTTCGGCACGACTTTCTCTGGAGCCTGAATTATAGCAGAAACTCCCCCAAAAGTCAACTATTTTACGCAAATTTAACCAAAAATTTTAAAATTTTTAAACTTTTTGGATTTTTTTGGGAAAAAGCCCCTTCCCCCCCCTTGAAAAAATCGCCTCACGGGTTTATACTTTTTCTAATTTGTATGGGCTGTGCTTTTCTGTATTCAGCAGTCCAAAATGTTTTCCAACCATACGAGGAAAAAAAAATGGCAAAACGTGAAGACATCAAAAAAGTTCTGATCATCGGTTCCGGACCAATCGTCATCGGACAGGCGTGCGAGTTTGACTACTCCGGCACGCAGGCTTGCAAAGCTCTCCGCGCCCTCGGCTACGAGATCGTCCTGGTGAACTCCAACCCGGCCACGATCATGACCGACCCCGGAATGGCTGACGCGACCTACATCGAGCCGCTGACTGTCGAATCACTTGAACGCATCATCGCGAAGGAACGTCCTGATGCCCTGCTCCCGAACCTTGGCGGGCAATCCGGATTGAACCTTTCCGAGTCTCTTGCCAAAGCGGGCGTCCTCGATAAATATAATGTGCAGGTCATCGGCGTTCAGCTCGATGCGATCGAACGCGGTGAAGACCGTCAGGCCTTTAAAGATACGATGGCGAAGCTCGGGATTGACACGCCGCGCAGCGAAACCGCCAAAGACGTTGCGACGTGCGAAAAGATCGCCGAAAAACTCGGTTACCCGGTGGTCGTCCGGCCTGCTTACACAATGGGCGGGACCGGCGGCGGAATCGTGTATAACCTCGAGGAGCTGCGGACGATCGCGAATCGGGGGCTTGCCGCTTCGCTCGTCCATGAGGTCCTCATCGAAGAATGCGTCATCGGCTGGGAAGAGCTGGAACTGGAAGTCGTTCGTGACGCCAAGGGCCAGATGATCACCGTCTGCTTCATCGAAAACATCGACCCCATGGGCGTTCACACCGGCGACTCTTTCTGCGCGGCGCCGATGCTGACCATCTCCGAGGAACTTCAAAAACGTCTTCAGGAATATTCTTACAAAATCGTCGATGCCATTCAGGTCATCGGAGGAACCAACGTCCAGTTCGCGCACGACCCGGTCACTGACCGCGTGGTCGTCATCGAGATCAACCCGCGTACTTCGAGAAGCTCGGCCCTCGCTTCCAAAGCGACCGGTTTCCCGATCGCACTGGTTTCCGCACGTCTGGCCTCGGGCATGACGCTCGACGAAATGCCGTATTGGCGTGACGGAACCCTCGAGAAGTACACGCCGTCCGGCGATTACGTCGTGATCAAATTCGCGCGGTGGGCGTTCGAGAAATTCCACGGCGTCGAAGACAAACTGGGGACCCAGATGCGCGCCGTCGGCGAAGTGATGAGCATCGGGAAGAACTTCAAGGAAGCGATGCAGAAAGCCGTCCGTTCGCTCGAAAAAGGGCGCATGGGGCTGGGCTTCGTGAAGGACTTCCACAAACTCTCCGGCGAGGAACTTTTCCGCCGCCTCAGCACGCCTAACTCGGAGCGGTACTTCCAGATCTACGAAGCGCTGCGCAAGGGGATCACCGTCGATCAGATCTACGACAAAACGAAGATCAAGAAGTGGTTCCTGACCCAGATGAAAGAACTGGTCGATGAGGAAGAAGCCCTGATCGCCGCCGGCGCCGCCATGACGGACGAGCAGCTGATCCAGGCCAAGAAAGACGGTTTCGCCGATAAATACATCGCCCAGATCACCGGCCAGAAGGAAGCCGACGTGCGTCACCGCCGTCTGAAGCTCGGCTGCGTCGAGCAGTGGGACGCCGTCCCGGTCAGCGGCGTGGAAAACGCCAGTTACTACTACTCCAGCTACAACATTCCGGCGGGCAAAGGCAACTGCCCGGTCTCCCCGAACAAAAAAGTCATGGTTCTGGGCGGCGGCCCGAACCGGATCGGCCAGGGGATCGAGTTCGACTACTGCTGCGTGCATGCCTCGTTCGCCCTGCGCAAGGCCGGGTACGAAACGATCATGGTGAACTGCAACCCGGAGACGGTTTCGACCGACTACGACACGTCGAACAAACTGTACTTCGAGCCGCTGACGGTCGAAGACGTGCTGAGCATTTACGAGTACGAGAAACCGGACGGCGTCGTGTGCCAGTTCGGCGGTCAGACCCCGCTGAACATCGCGGCAGAACTCGCTGAAGAAGGCGTGAAGATCCTCGGGACCCAGCCGCATACGATCGCGCTGGCCGAAGACCGTGACCTGTTCCGCAAGATGATGACGAAACTGGGGATCCCGCAGACGGAGTCGGGCATGGCCTCGACGATCGACGAAGCGCTGGAAATCGCGGCGCGGATCGGTTACCCGCTGATGGTGCGTCCGTCGTTCGTCCTTGGCGGCCGTGCGATGGAAGTGGTTTACGACGAAGATCACCTGCGCCGTTACGTGGCGGCCGCGGTGGACGTTTCGCCCGAACGCCCGATCCTGATCGATAAATTCCTGGAAAACGCGACGGAAACCGAAGCGGACGCCATCTGCGACGGAACGGATGCGTTCGTCCCGGCCGTCATGGAGCACATCGAACTGGCGGGCATCCACTCCGGCGACTCGGCCTGCGTCATTCCGCCGAAGAGCATTCCGCCGAAGCACATCGACACGATCGTCGAATACACGAAACGGATCGCGATCGAAATGGGCGTCGTGGGTCTGATGAACATTCAGTACGCCATCGCCCGCGACACGGTGTACATTTTGGAAGCCAACCCGCGTGCAAGCCGTACGGTGCCGCTCGTTTCGAAGGTCTGCGCCATCCAGATGGCCGCGCTGGCGACGCAGTGCATGCTGGGCAAGACGATCAAAGAGCTTGACCTGCACCACCGTCACCTCAATCACTACGGCGTGAAAGAGGCGGTCTTCCCGTTCAACATGTTCCCGGAAGTGGACCCGATCCTCGGCCCGGAAATGCGTTCAACGGGCGAAGTGCTCGGAATGTGCAGCTCGTTCGGTCTGGCGTACTACAAAGCGCAGGAAGCCGCCAACGCCTGCCTGCCGCGCAAAGGCACGGTCCTGATCACGGTGAACGAAAACGACCGGCCGGCCGTTCACAAAGCCGCCGCGCATTTCGCCAACCTCGGGTTCAAGATCCTCGCGACGGGCGGAACGTACGAATTCCTGCAGTCCGCCGGGATCCCGTGCGAGCACGTGAACAAGATTTACGAAGGCCGGCCGAACATTTGCGACGCGCTGAAAAACGGTGAGATCCAGCTGATCGTGAACACTCCGGCGGGTCCGTCGAGCAAGTTCGACGACTCGTACATCCGGAAGGACGCGATCCGGCTGAAGATCCCGTACCTCACGACGCTCGCCGCCGCGGAAGCCGCCGCGCAGGGGATCGAAGCGATCAACAAAGACGAGATCGTCATTCACTCGCTGCAGGAATTCCACGCGATGGTGAAGTAGGAGTCAGAAAAAAAGCCTCGTAATGAGGCCGAGTAAACGAAAACAGTGCCCGGTCAGTTTTGGCCGCGCACTGTTTTTTTGGAGTGCGGTGATACAGTCGCGCAAGCGACATTCACCGCTTTCCCTTGCGGCAATACCGCCTCGAAGAGGCATTTGCCGCGGCACACGCTGGACTTTCACCACGTGAAAAAACCTTTTTCATCGCCGTATTTTTCGGTCACTAAGTGAAAGCGGCAAATGAAGCCTTCGGCTTCTGTATTGCCGCACTCCAAAAATTTACTTCACGATCCCTTCAAGATCGATCACGGAAAGCGTGCAGTGTTCATCGTGCCCCGAGTTCGTGTGGGGTTCGCCCGTCACATTATCGAAGTTGGAGATGATGAGCTGCTTGCCGCGCAGGATCACGCCGGCCGGCTGGTCCAGCCCGTCTCTGCCGTCGCAGTCCGGGTTTTTCGCCAGGATGCGGATCTTGCCGTCCTGATCAACGTCCAGGATCGCGTTCTGCGAGAAGTCGCAGACGTAAATGTGGCCGTTCTCTTTGTCGAAGAACATGCCGTCGTTCGTCCACATTTCAGGCCCCTGCGCGAAGATTTCGGGCTGCGAGGCTTTACCGTCGGCGTCGAACGTCACTTTTTCGATCGTGCCGTCGCCGAAGTTCCCGATGTACAACTCACCCTGGTTTCCGAAGCAGATCCCGTCGATGCCGTACCAGAGTTTCGTCGTGCGGGTCGTGACGACGATCTGCGGGTCGTCCACCGTGTTGCTCACCCGGACGTTCTGGGCGTCAAGCGGGAAGCGATACACGGCCGAAACGAGCGTTTTGCCGTCTTCGCCCTCTTTCGCGAGCATGCTGTGCGAGACGTAGATCCAGCCGTCCTTGATTTTGATGTCGTTCGGGTGGCTCATATTATACGCGACCACCTCGGCGCCAACCGGACGATTATTCTTCACCAGGATCCGGATGATCCGGCCGTTCTGGAAATTCGGGTCGCCCGCAAGCGGATCACCGTACCAGCCGACATTATCGACGACGTACAGATTGCCGTCCGGACCGAATTCCATCCCCATCGGGCCGCACAGAGAGCTGAGTTTCCCCGGCTCGGTCGAGATTTTGTAGTTTGGATTGTTCGGGAAAATGCCCCACAGGCGGATCTTGTTCTCCGGGCTGATGCTCATGATGACGCGCGGCATCTCCGGGTCGGCGTAGTTCGGGCAGGAGAGCAGCATGTCGCCCCACGGAGCGATCACGAAACTGTCCGGCGTGACGCAAATTTCCGGCGGAAGCTCGGCGAAAAGCGTGGCCTTGGTCAAAGGTTCCGCGACGGCCGGGGCTTCGGCGGGTGCGGCTTCGGCGGGTGCAGCTTCGGCAGGCGCGGCTTCAGCAGGCGCAGCTTCGGCGGGTGCGGCTTCAGCGGGCGCGGCTTCGGCGGGTGCGGCTTCAGCGGGCGCGGCTTCAGCGGGCGCGGCTTCAGCGGGTGCAGCTTCGGCGGCAGGGGCTGGCTCAGCTGCAGGAGCGGCGTCCTGAGCCTGCAAGGAAATCGGGAGCAAAAGCCCCGCGGCAAGGGAAGCCAAAACGAGGGTTCTACGCATGGTATTTCTCCAGTAAAAAATGAGGCAAAATGAGTTAAAAATTAAGGCTTTTGAAAGTTTTCACCCTTCATTATTCATAAAATCTTTTTTTTGTCAAGGGACCCCGAAAAAATATTCGCCCCCCTGCTTGTATTTTTTTTCGCACGAGTTATAATTATGTTTTCATGATGAAATGTTCATCAAAAAGTACGGTCCCCCAATGGAGAGGAGGATTGCTGGGTTTGATCGTTATTCGCCCTGCGCGAGTGGTGAGAATCCGGTAGTTGTGTGATTTCATTTTTTAGTAGAAAAGCAAACTTAATATCGTTTGATTTGATTTCAAATCGCTCGGCTTTCACGTAGCGGTCAGAGGCTTTAATTTTAAAAATTTTTTTAAAATTCTCGCGAGTCTCTGTCGCACGATGGAATGAAATTTTATGGGGTCAAAAGGGAGTTTGCCTCTTTGCCCGATCTGCCGGTGATTCTGGATCCGATTCGATGTTCAGCTTGCTCAACTGTGGGAGAAACGGTTGGTGGAAGAAGATTTCTTGCGTTTTGAAAACGTGGTCAAGGCCTTTGGTACGAACCGGGCCGTTGACGGGATTTCACTTTCAATTAAAAAAGGCGAGGTTTTCGCCCTGCTCGGTCCGAGCGGCTGCGGGAAAACGACCCTCCTGCGAATCTGCGCGGGGTTCGAGCAGCCTGATGAGGGACGCGTTTACATTAACGGCCAGGACATTACGGACCTTCCGCCGGAAAAACGCCCGGTCCATACGGTGTTCCAGCAGTACGCGCTCTTTCCGCATCTTTCCGTTTTCGAGAACATCGCGTTCCCGCTGCGTTTGCGCGGCATGAAAAACGACGAAGTTGAAAAAGAAGTCGCGAAAATGCTCGACATGACCGAGCTGATCGACCACGCCGGGAAAAAACCCTCCAAACTCTCCGGCGGACAGCGCCAGCGTGTCGCCATCGCCCGAGCGCTGGTGAATCGGCCTCAGGTGCTTCTGCTCGACGAACCGCTTGCCGCGCTGGACCTGAAACTCCGTCAGCGTATGCTTGCTGAGCTGGACTGGATCCACGACGAAGTGGGGATCACGTTCCTTTACGTTACCCACGACCAGGAGGAAGCGCTGGGCATTTCCGACCGTATTGCCGTGATGAACAAAGGAAAAATCGAGCAGTACGGTACGTCCGACGGGATCTACGAAAACCCGATCAGTCGTTTTGTCGCGTCGTTCGTCGGGCGCATGAATTTCTTCGAAGCGGACATCAAAAAAATTCTGCCGGACGATAACATGGAGGTCCAAATCACCGAAACGGGCGAAAATTCGGACGCGGTCTTTATGGTTCCCAAGCCCTCGGCGGCGATGCTCCCGCATTTCGGGGGGCGTTTGAGCGTTGGTCAGACCGTTCTGATGTGTGTGCGACCGGAAAAATTCCTCATTCACGGTCAGGCGGGAGACGATTTTCATCCCGGCTACAATCTTGAAATTTTCCAGAATCTTATGAACGGCGTGTTGGAGCGCGAGATTTACTACGGCAGTGAGTCCCGCTTTTTCGTGGACGTCGGAGAATATTCCGTCATGACGACGCGCCTGATCCACTCCCGCGGGTTCGTTACACGTGATAATCCGCTGGAGCAGGAACTTCAACTCGGGCAGAAAGTCCAGCTTTCGTGGCACGTGCGGGATTGTTTGATCCTCCCGATGGATGAAAACGCTCCGGAAGTGATCGGTGCGGAGCTCTTCACGGGTGACGAGGAGGTCGGCGCATGAAAAAGAATGAAAACCGGATCGGGAGCGAGCTGCTTCTGACGCTCCCGTCGCTGCTGATGCTCATCATTCTGGTGGGGATCCCCACGCTGATCGTGATTTTCACCGCCTTTTGCGCGGACTCGAACGGGACGTGGAAAAATGGTTTTTCCCTCGACGCCTTCCGGGAGATTTTTACGCTTTATTACGCGGAGATCACGCTGGAGACCATCATTTACACCGTGCTGACGACGTTTTTCTCGATCCTGATCGGGCTCCCCGTCGCGTATTTTATCGCCCGGTGCCGCGGGAAGTTGCGCCAGCTCCTTCTGCTGATGATTTTCATTCCGTTCTGGACGAACATGATCGTGCACATCGCGGCATGGAAAATCGTGCTTCACCCGGACGGAATCCTGCACGACGTGCTCGTTTTTCTGCACCTGATCGGCGAGAAGCAGCTCCTCTGGAATACGCCGTTCGCGGTGCTGACGCTTTTCATTTACGTTTTTCTCCCGTTCGCGATCATCCCGCTGTACGCGGCCATCGAGAAATTCGACTTCCGCCTGATGGAGTCCGCCCGCGATTTGGGCGCCACATCGACGCAGACGATTTTCCGCGTGTTCCTTCCCGGGATCCGGAACGGGATCGCGTCGGCGGCGGTTTTGGTTTTCGTGCCGGTTTTCGGGTGCTACATCATCCCGCAGCTCGTCGGAGGGCCTGGCTGTGACGTCCTGTACGCCAACAAAATTTACCAGTACACCTCGACCCAGAGCCACAATATTCCGATCGCGGCGGCGCTTTCGCTTTTCCTTCTCCTCGCGATGTTCATCCCGTGGGTCGTTTACCGCGTCAGTGCGATCCGCCGGGCGAAGCAGGACGGTGAACTGACCGTCAGAAAGGAGAAGACGTGATGCTCAAAGGCAAGCACATCCCGCTCATCACGACCGTTTTGGTGATGCTTTTTTTCTACTTTCCGCTGGTCTGGATGGTTTTAATGTCGTTCCTGGGCAAAGTGAACGGCGGAGGGTACGAGTGGACCCTGAAATGGTACGACCAGGTCTTTCACAAACGGGAAGTTCTGGCGGCCGTCTGGAATACCGTGATCGTTGGGCTTTCCGCGTCGGTCATTTCGACGATCCTCGGAACGCTGAGCGCGCTGGCGATTTACAAATACCGCAGCAAACTGCAGGAGATCCACTCCGGCCTGCTTTACATTCCGCTCGTGCTTCCGGAAATTCTCATGGGGTTGAGCCTCCTGATCTTCTTCTCGAGCATGAACATTCCATTCGGCCGCGGGACCGTGATCGCCGCGCACGTGGCATTCTGTACGAGTTACGTCACGGTCGTGATCGCATCGAGCCTGGACGGTTTCGACTTCACGCTCGTGGAAGCGTCCCGGGACTTGGGCGCGACGTACTTCCAGTCGTTCTTCAAGGTGATTTTCCCGCTCCTTCGGCCGGCGATCCTGGCGGGGACCCTGCTCGCGTTTACGCTTTCGCTGGATGACTTCATCGTGACGTTTTTCGTCTCGGGTCACGGCGGCGCGACGCTTCCGGTTTACATTTACAACTCGCTGAAGCACGGCAAAGTCCCGGGCCTTTACGCCCTTTCGTCCGCCCTGCTCGCGGTGACGTTCATCCTCGTGACGATCAGTCTGCTCTTCACGAAAAACTCGCAGCTGCTGGAAGGCGGCGAAAACAAAGCGTGACGTTTTCTGGTCACGTTTCCCCTTCCTTAATTTGAAATTTTAGATTTCATGGTTTTTTCGAGCAAAATATTCCTGTTCCTGTTCCTTCCGTTCGTCCTTTTGGTCTATTACGGAATACCGCGACGTTTCGTGACGGCTAGGAATACTTTTCTGCTCGTGATGAGCCTCGCCTTTTACGCGTACGGTGAGACGAAATTCACGGCGATGCTCATCCTTTCCATCCTGATGAACTGGGCGTTTGGCCTCTGGGTCAGCCGATGCCGGGAGAAAGGACGCCGAGCGGTTCACGTCCTGGTCCTGATGCTCATCGGAAACCTGAGCATTCTGGCCTGGTTCAAGTACTGGATGTTCCTCCTGAAAAACGTGAATTACTTCGCAGGGACCCATCTGCCGATCCCGCAGATCATGCTCCCGATCGGGATCTCGTTCTTCACGTTCCAGGCGATTTCGTACGTGCTGGACGTTCACCGCGGCAAGGGGGAAGCGCAGAAGAACCCGCTCAACGTGGGGCTTTACATCGCGTTTTTCCCGCAGCTTGTCGCCGGGCCGATCGTACGGTACGAGACCATCGCGCAGCAGATTTTCAACCGGAAGGAAACGTTCGACGATTTCTCCGAGGGGGTGTACCGGTTCATCGTCGGGCTGGGTAAAAAGGTCCTGATCGCGAATAACGTGGCGCTCGCCGCCGATGCCGCCTTCGCCACGCCGGGGGATGAGCTTTCCACCGGGCTGGCGTGGCTCGGCGCGGTCGCGTACACGTTTCAAATTTACTTCGACTTTTCCGGCTATTCCGACATGGCGATCGGCCTGGGCCGAATGTTCGGCTTCCGGTTCCTCGAAAACTTTAATTACCCGTACATTTCGACCTCCATCAGCGAGTTCTGGCGCAGGTGGCACATTTCGCTCAGCTCGTTTTTCAGGGACTACGTGTACATTCCGCTGGGCGGGAACCGCGTCTCTACTGCGCGTCTGATCGTGAATCTTTTCGTCGTCTGGGCTCTGACCGGGCTCTGGCACGGCGCGGACTGGGCGTTCGTTCTGTGGGGCCTGCTTTACTTCGTGTTCCTCGTTTTTGAGAAATTCACGGGCTTCGAAAAACGCCTCACCTCGCGGTGGTTCGTGCCTCTGAAATACGCGTACACGATGCTGATCGTGGTGGTCGGCTGGGTCCTTTTCAAGTGCGGTTTCGATGCGAATATGGCCGCGATGAAGGGGGAGATGGTGAACAGTCTCCCCGCGACGCTGCATTACATCAGCACGATGTTCCACCTGAACGGCCAGCCGCTCTGGTCGGATACGGCAACGCTTTGGCTTCACGAGACACGCTGGTTCTACGCTTTCGCGCTGATTTTCAGTTTCCCGATCGTCCCGTGGCTGATCCGCAAAGCGGACGCGCTGAAAAGTCCAGCGGCTCAGCGGGCCTACACGCTTTGCTTTTCCCTTGCGTTCTTCGGAGTGTTTCTCCTTTCGGTGGCTTACGTCGTAAAGAGCGGGTACAATCCTTTTATTTATTTTAATTTTTAAGAAGAGATCAAATCCCCATTCAAGAGGCGCATTTATGCAGGTCCTTTACGAAGATAATCACCTGTTGGTCGTGGTAAAACCCGCCGGACTGCCGACGATGGGGGTCGGAAAGGGGGAAAAATCCCTCCTGACGCTCGCGAAAGATTACATTGCCGAGAAGTACCAGAAGCCCGGGAACGTGTACCTCGGCATCGTGAGCCGGCTCGATACACCGACGACCGGCGTGGTCGTGATCGCCCGCACGAGCAAGGCGGCCTCGCGCCTGGTGGAGCAGTTCCGGCAGCATACCGTGACGAAGACCTACGTCGCCGTCGTGGACGGGATCGTCCCGGAGGATTCGGGCACGCTGCGCGATCGGATGGCCGAGGAGAAACGCCACCGCAAAATGTTCATCACGCAGGACCCGGGCGGCATCGAGGCCGTTCTGCACTACCGTGTCGTTCGGCGATTCAAGGACCGGACGATGCTGGAAATTCATCTTGAAACCGGCCGCAAACACCAGATCCGCGTCCAGCTTTCCCACCACGGCTTTCCGATCGTCGGCGACTACAAATACCGCTCGCGGACGAAATTCCCGGTGGGGATCGCCCTCCACGCCCGTCAGGTGACGCTCCGCCACCCGACCCTCGAGGAGGAAATGACGTTCACCGCCCCATTTCCCGCCGCGTGGAAAGTTTTTTTTGAGTAGGGGAAACGCTCAATGCAAATTTCCGAAATCATCGTTTTCGTCCTTTACCTCACCTTCATGCTGGGCGTCGGCGTGTTTTTCTTCATCAAAGACCGGAACGGGGGGGAGAAGACGTACTTCCTCGGCGACCGGAAGATGGGGGCGTGGGTCAGTGCGCTCTCGACCGGGGCGTCGGATATGAGCGCGTGGGTTTTGATGGGACTTCCGACGGCCATCTACCTGAAAGGCTTCGGCGAGATCTGGATCCCCGTGGGGCTGGCGATCGGGTTGACCTGCTGCTGGATCTTCGAGGCGCCGCGTCTGCGCCGGTTTTCGATCGTTTCGGGGGACGCAATCACCATCCCGCAGTACCTCTCCAACCGGTTCCTCGCGAAGTCAAAAGCCCTCCAGGTCATCTGCGCGGCGGTCTTTCTTTTCGCCTACACGATTTACACGGCCGCGAGCATCAAAGGGTGCGGGATCATCTTCGGGAAAGTCGTTGGCATGGATCCCACCTGCGCAATGTGGCTGGCCGTCCTCATCATCGTCGGCTACACGTTCCTCGGTGGCTTCTCGGCAGTCTGCTGGACCGACTTTTTTCAGGGGCTTCTGATCCTCGGCGCCCTGTTCCTCGCGCCGATTTTTGCCTGCTTCATGCTTGAACCTTCCTCGCAGAGCATTTCCGACCCGAACTACTGGAACCTCTTTGGCGACTGGCGGAAAATCGTCTCGGGCCTGGCGTGGGGGCTGGGATACTTCGGAATGCCGCACATCATCATCCGCTTCATGTCGATCAAGTCTCAGAACGAGCTGAAGAAATCGGCCGTCATTGGGGTTTCCTGGACCGTTCTGGTGCTTCTTTTCGCGACGATCATCGGGATCATCGGCCGGGTGAAACTCGGATTGAACGATGAGATTGCGCAAAACGAACTGGTTTTCGTGCAGATGGTCCGGATGATTTTCCCGGGGATCCTTTCCGGGATCCTCCTTTCGGCGGTGCTTGCCGCCTCGATGAGTACGGCCGACAGTCAGCTCCTCTCGGCTTCCTCCGCCTTCTCCAGCGACGTGTACAAACCGGTGATCCGACGACACCGCGCGGGGGATCGGGAGTTGATGTGGGTCGGGAGGATCGTCGTGCTGGCGGTCGCGGCCTGCGCCTTCCTTTTAGCCACCGGCCCCAATACGGGGTCCATCATGGACCTGGTCACGAACGCATGGGGCGTTTTCGGCGCATCGTTCGGCCCGACGATCCTGCTTTCGCTCTTCTGGAGGCGGTTCAGCTTCGCGGGAGCCGTCGCGGGGATCGTCATGGGTGCGGCCGTGGACATCGCGTGGATCTTCTTCATGACCCAGACCGGGATCTACGAGCTGGCCCCCGGCTTCCTCGCGGGCCTGACCGCCGCAGTCGTCGTTTCGCTTTTAACCAAGCCGGGTGAAGAAGTGGAAAAACTCTTCGACGAAGCGGTGAACATCGAACCCTTTTAAAAAAGAACGAGGAATTACGCAGTCCTTCCGCGCAATTCCTCACTCCTAACTCCTCACTCCTAACTATTACGGAAACTCCACGCAGCGCGTGCCATCTTTTGCGATGTAATTCTTCGTGATTTCGAGCTCGATCGCCCAACGCTGCTCGTAGTGGGGCTTCCACGGGCCCGAGTCGGGACCACGGCCGGAGTCGTTCACCCAGAGCCAGTCCGGAGTCGGCCAGAAGGCGGTTTTCGGCGCGATCGCCGCGTACAGCGAGCGGTCGGAACCCTGCTGGCCGTGATGCGCCATCTGCACCGCGTCCGCTTTCAGAAGTTCCGGCTTTTGCGAGTTCAAAAGGTCCAGACTTCCTTCTTTGCCCAGGTCGCCGAGGAAGATCAGCGACGTGGAAGCCGTCTCGAAACGGAAGCAGACGCTCGAATTATTGACCGGGTTGCGCTTCTGATCCAGGTACGGGTCGTTCAGGACCGTGACCGTCACGTTTCCGAACGTGAATTTCTGGTCCTTCTGCGTTTTGAAGCACCGGTCCTGAACCTTCACGATCTGCTCGTCGAACGTGGTAATGTAGGGTTTGCATCCCGGTTCACCGCCGAGGACCCACTCGGTCGAGGGGAAATTGAACCAGAATTCCTTCACCTCGGGCAGGCGCTCCGTGCGGATCAGCTCGCAGAGCGCCCCGTAGTGGTCGGAGTGGGCGTGCGTGAGGAACCACGCGGTGACCTTGGGGTTCGGGCCGCCGTTGAGCTGCTCGAGCATTTCGAGCACGTGCGACGCATCGCCGGCGTTTCCGCCGTCCACGACGATCAGCTCGCCGGTGGCAGTCCGGATGATGTAGCCCATCATTTGGGTGCGCGTTTGGTTTTTCAGCTGGCAGACCGTCATGCCGACGGCCGGGGCCTGGCCCTCCTCAGCAGAAGCGGAGGCGGAAAGAGTTCCGCAGAGCGCCGACGCGCCGACTGCGGTGAGAAATTGACGACGGGTGGGGGTAAGCATAAAATCTCCTATGATGAGAGGCGGTAATGGAGGCCGCAAGGTCGGAATTACGCATAAATGAGAGGCGGTAATGGAGGCCGCAAGGCCGGAATTACGCGCCATTTGAATTACTACGGGCGGTTGGAAGGCGGTAATGGAGGCCGAAGGCCGGAATTACGCGTCACTACGTCCGTGGTGATTTTACCGGCGCGTAATTCCGCGCTCCGCGCTTCATTACCGCCTTCCAAAGAAAACTCACAGCGACCAGTTTTCGCCGTAAATGCCCGCCACGACGCCGCGGGATTTCAGGCCTTCGGCGCTTTCGTGGCAGATGAGCCATTTGTTCTTGCGGAAAAGAAGCGCGTCTGCCGGTTTTTTGTCGAGCGGGACGTTCGTGCCTTTCGGAAGCACCACGACGCAGCTGAACCCGGCCGGGTCGGTCGTGCAGGGGCAGAAGTGCAGGCTCGTCGCGTACACTTCGACCGTTTCGCCCGCCTTGACCTGGAACATTTTGCACTTCGCAGAGTCCAGCCGACCGTCCGCGTCCAGATCGTCCAGTTTGGCGAGGATCAGAACGAAATCCGTGACGGCCACGTTGATTTCGGAATCGCGGTGCCACTCCAGCGCGTTCATCTGGCGGTTGTGCCCCCAGCAGAGGCCGATCTGGACCGGCATTTCGCCGTACACTTCGTCCGTGAACCAGGGCATGGCCGCGGTCGCTTCCAGAGACGCCAGGGAGGGTTCGTACTTCGAGCCTTCCACCGGCATTTCCTGCTTCTTCGCCGCGTCGATCAGTTCCGACGCATCCATCGGGATGACCCGGCCGTAGGGCTTGAATTCCGGGTCCGTCACGCGGTAAATTTTCATTTGTTCAGCCATTTGTGTCCTTCCTCGGTCGTCATGTGGAAACCGCGATTTTCACCGGCCATGATCCACAAGTAGTAATTGTTATACCCCGGCGCGCAGCAGAACGGGTGGTAGCCGCGCGGAATCTCGACGAAATCACCCGACTTGACGGTGTACGTCTCATCGATGTCGCCTTCCTTCGTGTACACGCGCTGGATGCCGAATCCGCTCGGTTTATCGAACTCGTAGTAGTAGATCTCCTCCTGAACGCCTTCGATCGGCATGTTGTCGTCGTCGTGTTTGTGCGGGGGATAGCTTGCCCACTGGCCGCCCTTGACGTACGCCTCGCCGATGTAGATCAGGTTGGCGGGGCAGCGCTCGTCCAGAATGAAATGCGCCTGACGTTCCCAGCCGGGTTTGCCGAGGTCCTTGATCACCACGTCTTCGGGATTGATGAGTTTCGGCTCGAAACCGTCACCTGCGACCGATTTGCAGACGGCGATGGAAACTTCCGTGACCCCGGTGATGGTGAACGGGGTTTCGCCCGGAATGTACACGCAAGTGGCCGGACCGTCAAACACGTTCGCGCGCTTGCCGATGTTCTCGAAACTGAAGCCTGAACCCACGACGGAGCACTGACCGCCGAGGATGAGGAGGCCGTACTCTTTGCCGCCTTCCTGGTACGACTTTTTGTCGCCCGGCTGCAGCTTCAGCATGTCCACTTCGAGCATTTCGAGTGAACTGTTCTCGAACGTAATGACGGCCGATTTGCCGTTTTCTTTGTTCCAGGATTTCTTGTAGGAATAGTCGCTCATGAGTTTCTCCTTGATTAATGGTTAAAGTTTAAATTCGGAAGGACGGCGGCCCGCCGTACCCAAGTATTAATGCACGATCAAAATCCGGTCCACGTAAACATTCTGCACCTCGTTCGGACGATTCACCGGGGCGGCCCAGAAGTACTGGCAGTTCCCTTGGATGAATTCCACCTCGCCCAGATCGATCCAGTGGTACTCCGGGCCCGAAATCGTCTCGGCGCTGGGCGCACGGTAAACCAGATTCTTGTGCTGAGTCTCGTCGTAGATCCCGATGTCCATCGCGCGGCCGGTTCCAGTGGCGTCACAGCGAACGGCGGCGAAAACGCGGAACTTCCCGGCCGTTTTTTCAGCGTTTTCCTCCCCCAGCGCCGGCGTCATCCGGTGGACCCACTTCTGGATCGGCCAGGACGTCGCCCACTGCGTGTGGTCGCCGCCCATGCGGAACGTCAGGCCGTTCGACGCCTGCGGGTCCTCCTCGATGAAAACGTACTTCCCGGGAATGTGCAGGTTAAAACTCTCCTGCTCGATCTCGACCCACGACTTCGGCGGAAGGTTTCGCACCTCCTCCGGGAACGTTTCGGGCTTCGTCTCGTAATTCCGGCTCTGGCATTTTTCCCAAAGCTCTTTCTTCCCGAGGAGCTTTTCTTTCAGGTTCTGGATCGCGCCGTTCGACTCGCGGAACTGAGTCAGCCCGTACGAATCGAAATGCCGGATCATCTTGTCGACCGCCTGCGGGTAAGCCTCCGGGCCTTCCCACGGCTGAGAGTCAAAGAACGACTCGTTTTTGTAAAACTTCCAGTCCTCGACCCATACCAGGCCGGTCGGGAACGTCTCGCGCTCGATTTTCTTCACGAGGCCCGCGTACCGCTCGGGGTCCTGCGCTTCGAGTTTCGCGGCGATTTTCTGCGCCTCCTTGATCAGCTGCGTCGCCCGGTTCAGGCCGGCGAAGGAAAGCCAGTCGCGGACCGTTTGGCGGTAAATCCCGAGGTAGATCCCGGACTTCTCGACTTCGGAACGCATCAACTTGAAGTACTCGTCGAAGACCGGCACCAGTTCCGGCGCGTAGTACCCGGCGACGAATTCGTCTTTCAGCGCGTCGAAATCAAGCGTCGGATCCCACAAAAGTTTGGAAATGACCCACGCCCGCAGCGGCATAAAGTCGCCCGCCTCCGTGTGCGTATCGCCCTGCTCGAAGATCCCGATCGCGTGGTGGTCCACAAAAAAGCGGATATTCGGCGCCAGAACGTAGTAATTCGGGTACGGGAGCAAATAGTACGAGAAATTCGTGACGTAGTCCCAGATGAAAAGGTTCGGCGCGATCTTCGACCAGCCGTCCAGATCCTCGCGGAGCGTCACGTTCTGCTCGCCCGAAAGCGGCTGGCAGAAGGAGCACTCGATCGTGCAAAGACGCACCACGACGTTATGCCGCGGGCGCACGTGCTTCGGCGGCTTGCGCGTGTACGTGTAGGCCAGCGTCTCGACGTAAACGTTTGGAAATTCCTTCTCGATCTCCTCCGCGACCCGATTCACGAAATGGATCAGCGGGCCGGACTGGGAGCCTTCCTCCTCGGCGAGTTTCATGCACTTCTCGCAGTGGCAGAAATTCTTGTGCCAGTCGTTCTGACTGACCGAGAGGAACGTCGCGTTCGGCTGCCCTCGCAGGTGCTCCTTCGCGTTTTTCACGAACTCGTGGAACATTTCCTCGTTCGTGAGGCAAAGCTGGGCGTGGTCGCACGTCCGTTTGCCGTCCACCTCGCTGTACCACTCGGGATGCGCGTCAAAGTACTTCGACGGCGGGAGGATCGGGTAAAAACTGTGCACGAAATGACAAAACTCGTGGTGGTTTCCCAGTTCCGGCGGAATGTTCTGCGTCCCGTTATTCCGGATCTTGGCCGCAAAAGCCGCGTCCCGATCCGACCGGTAGAAGGCGTCGCGGTACACGAGTTTCGGCGTGTACTGGTACGAAAACCCCACCGGGACCTGAACCGTTTCGGCCTTCGGGACCGTTTCGCAGTCCGGCATCCAGAAGCGGCAGCCGAGTACTCTTTCGAGGAACTCGTACACGGCGTAGAGCGTTCCGCGCTGCGGGTGGCCCGTCAGAACGAGATCCGAGCCGACCGTTTGAAGCGCGATCCCGTCGTAGCCGATTTTGGACTCGTCGAGCGTCTCCCCCAGCAGTTTCTGCGAAAGAGCGGAAGGCCCCAGAACGATTCGGTTTCCGGCCTCCTGCGCGTCCGTTTCAGAAACAATGGGAAGCTCCACGCCCGAGATTTGGGCCAAGTATTTCTGAAGCTCCTGCGCCGCCGTCTGTTGGACCGGGGTCGGCTCGGCCGGCAGAACGATCCGGCAGTCCGATCGACCACCGGAAATGAGCGTCACCACCTCCGGGGGTTCCGCCGAAACGAAGGCCGAAAAAACGAAAAAAAACACAAGTGGAAAGGCAAGAAAATGTCTCATGATTCAAAGGGGGGTTAAGGTCATTTCTTTTCGGAAATCACGTAGTTTGTCTGAGTCGGGAACGCAAAATCCACGCCCATCTCACTCGCAAGTTTCAAAATACTCAGCAAAAGACGCTCACGGATGGCAAACTCCTGTGCCGAAGTGTCTGCGCGGAAGAAAGTGTTAAACAAAATATCGATCGAAGATTCCGAGAAATCGTAAACGGAAACGGTGCAGCGATCCTCAAGAACATCCGGGTCTTCTTTGAGGATCTTCTTGATATTCTCGCAAAATTCCTGCAGTTTTTCCGGCGTCGTATCGTATGTGACGGTCAGCATCGTGCGGAAACGATGCGCAGCACGACGCCCCAAATTGTCGATCGTGTCGGTCGAAAGAGTCGCGTTCGGAATGATGACGCTTGAATCGTACAGCGTGCGGATTCGTGTCGAGCGGACCCCAATCGATTCCACCAGGCCTTCAATCGAGCCGATCACCACGCGGTCACCCACCGTAAACGGCCGGTCGAGGAGGATCGTCAAACTTCCGAAAAAGTTCGCGATTGTCTGCTGGGCTGCCAAAGCGACGGCGATACCACCGATTCCCATGCCGGAGATGATTCCGATTGCAGAAAAGCCGAAAACCTCGGCGATCATGATGGTTCCAATGCAAACCACAAGGATTTTCATTCCACCCGTGGTAATGTCAACCAGGACCGTCCCGGTTTTATTTCGGCTTCGCTCAAGCCGCTTGCGGAACCACAATCCGAAAACATTCACCGCGCGTAACAAGGTCAACATCAGGAAAAAGAGTCCCAAAGGCTTCAGCACAAGGAACGCGTTCCTCAAAATCACAGGAGACGCGCTGACATAAACCAGACCAAAATACCAAATGATGAACATCATATAGAGGGCCAGCGGACTGTACACCCTGCTAAGGTAAGGAATGAAATCCTTTCGTCCTTTCACCAGATGAATGAAAAGAAGCGTTACACGGGCACAGATTTTAGGGAGCGCCCAAGCCACGATAATTCCCAGACATACAGCAATAAAGAACATGCTCCACTGAACCACCGACATGCCGAAATAGTGATGGAACATAAAATCTGGCAGGAATCCCATCCATGTTTTACGAATGAATTTCGGAGTTTTGGCTTTGATTTTGTCATAAAATGACGGAATATCCGCCACCGTCGCCGTGCCAAACCGCCACGTACCATCCGGCTGGCGAGTCAAAACGATGGCGTGGTAGTTCCGGTCCGGCATCAGGTAACACTCGTTCCGATCATAATTTTCCGGAATACCGTTTAACTGAAAATGATCTAGCCGCGAGATGATTGCGAAAAGCTGATAGGCGAGATTGTGGCGCTGTAGTTTGTCCAGATCAGGCTGGGCGGAAAAATCCATCGCTAAAATCGCCTCGTCGTACTTTTTTTCGATGATCTTTTCGATGAAGAAATTCACCGTTACACGTGGATTTTTCAGGGTTTTCTGAAGGGCGATCTCTTGCGGTGTCAAACTTTCTGAAACTGTGTCCGAAGCGGTCGGCGAATTGCCAGATGATCCCGCCCCCCCAGCCGAGTTCTGGGGCTTGTCCTCCGGAAGCTCGTCCGGAAGCTCCTCTGCGACGTTTTCAGAATTTTCATTAGTCGCATCTCCTGATTTGGCAGGATTCGATTCTCTCACCTTTTCTGCGGCCTCCATGGAGGACTGGACCATCACATCATTTTCCGGCTTGGCCTCTTCTGGAACCTCATCGGCCTCCACCGTAATGTCCACAATTTCCTCGTCGGAATTGAACATTTGCTCCGCTTTGGAGACCGGTTTCTCAGGCGTGGCCTTTACTTCCTTCGGCGCGGCTTCCAAGCGGGGAATTTCTTTTTCTGGCGGCATCGTTTGAGGGACAGATCCCTTCATAGAGTCTGCAGCCGCATCCGGCACAATTTCGATCCCCAGATCAAGTCCCTGACCCGTGGGTTCATCCGCCCAAACCGGCACAAAGCTCAAAAACAAAACGAGAAATGCAAGAAATCGTGCATTCATGTCAGTAATTTTTCCTTAAAAAGTCTTCAACTTCCGTGTAAAAAGGCACGCCGGAACGCGCGCCGACCTTGGTGCATTTCAGCGCCGAAACGGCACTGGAAAAGACGCAGCATTTGAAGTAGTCCCACCCTCGCGTCACCGCGAAGGCGAACGCTCCGTGAAAAACGTCGCCCGCGCCGTTCGAGTCCGCCACCTCGACCTTGAAGGCCGGGTAGGAACGAATCTGCGCGCCGTCGAAAAGGATTCCGCCTTCCGCCCCATTCGTGATCACGACGATCTCCGGATGAAACCGGGCGTTGAGGTCACGCGCGGCGTCCTCAAGCGTCGCTTTTTGGGTGAATCCCAGAGCGTATTCGGCGGAGGGGATCAGAATGTCCGCCAGCGGCAAAAGGCGCTCAATGCCCGCGTACAGGCCCCCGGCGTCGTAGAGGACTTTCGTTCCGGACGCACGGGCGATTTCGGCCGCAGCCACGGCGGCGTCCATCTCGTTTCCATCGACCATGAGGACCTGAGCGCCGCGGATCTCCGCCTTCTGCGCCTCGTTCAGAACGAGTTTCGGGAGCGTGCCCCGGTTCAAGAGGCACGTACGCGAGCCCGTCGCCGAGTTCAAAAGCACGATGGCGGAAAACGACTCACCGTCGCGGATCTCGACCAGCGAAGTATCGACGCCGAATTTTTTGTAATCGTCCATGAGGAAGTGCCCGCCGGCGTCCGTCGAAAGAACGGCCAGGACGGAGCAGCGCGCGCCGAGTTTGGCCGCAGCGACCAGACCGGTGCCCGTGGGGCCGCCGCCGCTGGCGACGACGGTCTCGACGCAGCTTTTCGTGTCCTCGACGGGAAACGATGGGACCTTGACCAGCGTATCAAAAACGTTGGCCCCGATGCCGGTGATTTGAGCCATAAAATCCTCTTTCGTTTTTATTCTGCTTTGCCCTCAGCGCCGAGGAGCTGGATCTTGCTGACCGCGAAGTCCCGTACGGCGTTGATCGCGTCGCGCATGAAAATGTCGACGGCGAAGATTTCGCGCGAGGTCTCGAACACTTTATCGAGGAACGAGTAGCAGACGTCCGTGCCGAAATTGACCTTCCGGATGCCGGCGGCGATCGCGTCGCGGACCTGGTCGTCCGGAATGCCGCTTCCGCCATGCAGGACCACCGCGGCCGGGATCGCTTTGTGGATCTCGGCGATGCGGGAAATATTCACCTGCGGGGCTTTTTTGTAGCGGCCGTGCGCGGTCCCGACGGCGATCGCCAGAGCCACCACTCCCGTCTGTTCCACGAATTTTACCGCGTCATCGACTTCGGTGTACACGAATTCGGAAACTTCCTCTTTCGTCGTTCCGATGTGGCCCAGCTCGCCTTCGACCGTGACTCCGCAGGCGGCGCAGAGGTCCACGACCTGCCGGGTCTGGGCGGCGTTTTCCTCGAACGAGAGGGAGGAACGGTCGAACATGATCCCCGTGCAGCCGTAACGCAGGGCGCGCATGACCGGCACGAGGCCCGTTCCGTGGTCCAGGTGGAAGCAGACCGGCACTTTGGCCTCTTCCGCCCCTTTCAGGATCGTGGGAGCAAGGTAGAACGCCGTGCCGTACTCGAACAAACGGGAGTACGCCTGAATGATGACCGGCGACTTCGCCTCTTCCGCCGCGTGGATGATCCCCATGGCCGTTTCCATGTTGTAGGCGTTGAAGGCCGGGATCGCAAAGGATTTCGACTCGGCAATCGCCAGAATGTCTTTGAATTTAACGAGCATTTTGAGGTTTCCTTTGAGGTTTCCTTAAAAACGTGAAAGTTTACAGATTGGCAAGCACCACTTCCTGGATCGAGGCGAGCTCCATCCCCTCGGGCTGGGTCGCTTTCAGCGCGGCGTGATCGTCCGGGTTGGCCGTCACGACGGTCTTCGCTCCGACGCGGATCGCCTCCTGCCAGCGCCGCGCCGCCACTTTGGCGATGGTTTCCGGCATGTACTGCGCCATGATCAGGTTCCCGGCGATGTTCGTGTCCTTGCCGTGCTCCAGCATTTCCAGCGTTTCCCCGCAGGCGGCGAGGATCTTGCGGGCCGGCTCCGTCTCTTCCAGATCGCGGGCCAGCGAGGCCGGATCCTGGAACGTGTACACGCTGGCGCTCTTCTTCGGAGCGATCTTCCCCTCGGCGATCAGGTCCGCCACGAACGAGGTAAACGTCACGACCGGCGAGGTCAGGCCGATCCCCCATTCTTTGTACTGGCGCAGGAACATCCGGGCGTCGTTCGGGTCGAGGGCCACGACTTTTTTGAAGCCGTTCAGGGCCGCGGCGCACGCCTTCATGGTCTGGCGCGTCTCCTCCGCACCGCCAGCGAGGAAGAAGAGGTCCCAGCCGCTCGACGGCTCATCGGCCAAAACGGTGAAATTCACGCCGGCTTTCTCGAAAAGGTCGATGGCAGCTTTGACCTGGCAGCACGTCTGGTAGAGCGCGTTTTTGCCGACGAAAAGCAGGACGTCCTCCGTTTTCGGGAGCGTGGCGATCTTCTCGCCGAGTTTCGTGCAGCACTCGGACTTTCCGAAAACGTTTCCGAACTTTTCGACGTTTTCGAGCAGCGTCATGATGTACTCGGGCATCGCGCCGGCCATCGCGGCCTCAAGTTTGGCCTCGGTGGTGAAAAGGACGGGGTCCCAGCCGGTCTTGCATTCTTTCGTACAGGCGCCGCAGAGCGAGCACTCGTAAACGTTTTCGATCGCGGCGTCGATCGTCGTGATGTCGCGGACGACCATCGAAAGCCCCAGAGCGCGGGCGCGGGAGGTGCAGCGCTCCATCCCGTTCGCGTTTCCGATCGGGCAAATGTGGCGGCACATCCAGCAGAAACGGCAGGCGTCGATCGTTTTTTTGGCTTTTTCAGTAAATTGCACTTTAACTCTCCTTAATGAATTCATTATTCGTTATTCGTTCTTCATTATTCGTTCTTTAAAGTCCCAGCTTGAACGGGTTCAAAATGTTGTTCGGGTCAAGCTGCTTCTTGATTCCCTCGAAGACCTGCATGGCCGGGCCGTACTGCTCTTTCATGAGGCGGCCGAGCTTGATTCCGACGCCGTGGTGGTCGTTGACCACGCCGCCATTGGCGAGCGCGGCACGCACGCCGCAGTTCCAGATCTGCTGGTGCAGGCGCAGGGCTTCCACCGGGTCCTGCGGGGGTTCTTCCACGATGAAACGGTCGTAGATCATCGCTCCCCACTCGTACCAGTGCGAGAAGTGCGCGATGAACCGGGCCATCGGGAAATTCGACTCGACGGCGTTTTTCATCGCCCAGTAGATCTTCTCGATCTTGTCGAACGGGGCGATCGAGTCCATCGTGCCGAACATCCACGGGAGGTCAAGCGCGTGACCGGGGTAGAAGAACGTGATCTTCTCCTTCCACCACTTTTCGCCATACTCGCTGCCGAGGTCTTCCGCGCCGTATTTCGCGAAGGTCGCGAGCATGATTTTCTCCTCGATCGCGACGATCTCGTGCAGGCCCTCGATCGCGACGTTCATGAACGCGCCTTTTTTCTCGACGCCGACGATTTTCTTGATGATCGAGCCGGTTTCCGTCTCGTCGTACAGACGCATCACGGACGGTTTGATCTTCTGAAGGAGTTCCTTCCCGGCGAGGAACGCGCTGTGCAGATCCTGGAAGAGGAACCCGCGGAAACGGCGCTCTTCCGGCTGATTGTAAATGCGCATCTGGGCCTTCGTGATGACTCCCAGCGTCCCTTCGGAGCCGATGAAGATCTGGTTCAGGTCCGGTCCTGCCGCGTGTTTCGGCGCCGGGGAGGTCTCGATGATGTCGCCGTTCGGAAGCACGACTTCCATCTGGAGCACCATGTCGTCGATCTTCCCGTACTTGGTCGAAACGACGCCAATCCCGCGGTGGGCGAGGAAGCCGCCGACCGTCGAGCACGTCAGCGAGCTGGGGTAGTGCATCGTGGCGTAGCCCCGTTCGTTCGCGACGTTTTCAATGTGCTTGTAGATCGCGCCCGTGCCGCACTCGATGTACATCGAATCGGTGTTCACGTCGTAAATCTGGTTCATGCGCTTCGTATCGAGGACGATGCCGCCGCAGACCGGGATGGCGCCGCCCTGGGTCCCGCCGCCTCCGCCCCACGTCGTGACGGGGAGTTTGTAGTAATTGGCGATCTGGAGGACTTTCGAGACTTCCTTCGCGTCTTTCGGCGAAACGACGTAATCGGCCTCGGGCATTTTCTCGCCGCGGTCCACAAAAAGACGGGAAAGCCAGAAGTAGTCCACGCTGTGCGTCAGTTTATCGATTTCACGGATGGAGCAATTTTCAACGCCCACGGCGTCTTCAAGCTCGGTCTGGATCATGGAAAAAAGGAATTTATTCATGGTTTCTCCTTGGTTTGGTTTTTGGTGGCATTTACGTCCGGGGGGTTAAGTAGTCAGTAGTCAGTGGTCAGTAGTCAGTGTTTCGGCTGCGCCGAAATATGGAATTTTTGCATGATGAATTTTGAATCCTATATTCTGCCGAAGGCAGAACGCTGACTACTGACTACTGACTACTGACTACTTTTTTCTGACCACTGACTACTGACTACTTTTCCAATGGGTCAAAAATCAACCCGGGGACGTACTTGGTGAATTCTTTCAGGACGTTCGTGAAACGGCCTTCCACTTCGCTCACGTGGTGAATGTACGGGCCTTCGATCAGCTTGCGCTCAAGCGCCGGGAGGTCCTTGAACTCGGCCCAAACCCACGTTCCGAAGGTTTCGGGACCGTCCGTCGTGTCGAACTCGCCGCCGAGCAGGTAGTAATTTCCGCGCTCGCCCTGAAAACGCGCCAGCGTGTAGTGGCCGTCTTTGCCGCAGAAACTCGGCTTGAAGACCGCCAGCGGCTTTTTCTCGTCCGTCTTCTTCATCGACGTGGGAAAGACGCCGCAGTGCCACAGAAGCTCCGAATTGTCGTTCGAGGGGTGGCGCACAGTGAACTCGCCGAAGAATGGCGCCTTCTTCCCACGGGCGGCGCACGAAAGCAGGGCCGAGGTGATCGCCCCGTGAATGTCCGTCTCGCAGATCACGATCACGCCTAGGTCAGCCAGGATGCTCATCGCCAGGCACGGCATCGCGCCGAAAGCCTGATTCATCACGGTCCAGCACTCGGTCGCGATCACGTCGCAGTGATTCTCGATCATCAGGTCGCGGAACGTTTCGATGAACGCGGCCATTTTGAAGAGCGTTTCCGGCTCGATGTCGCTCACGTCGTAGTGCTTTTTGATGAATTCGACGTGCATTTCGATGGTTTCTTTCTTCGAAACCGTCACTTCCTCAAACTTCGACTTCATCGCGATCATGTTCACCGGAATGACGTCGATCCCGAAGCGCTCAGTCAGTTCCAGCTCGTTGGCCATGACGCACTTGAACGGCTTCAGGCGCGTTCCGACCTGCATGATGCGCAGGCGGTAGAAGTTTTTGACCATCGTGACTATCGAGAGAAAATCGTTGAAGCCCTGCTCGAATTTCGGGTCTTCGATCTCGCAGTTTTCGATGTACGTGAACGGCACGTTGTAGCGTTTGAGCTGTTTGCTGATCGAGAAAAGGCCGCACTGCGTGTCGGTGTAGCGCTTGGTTTTGAATTCGTCGCGCGGTCCCCAGAGAAGGGTCGGAAGTTTCATCAGCTGGCCGATTTTGCCGGCGGCTTCTTCGTTCCCGAAGTTGCAGTTGATGATGAAAATGGCGTCAACGTCCTGTTTTTTGAAGTGGTCCGCGATTTTGTAAGCGTCTGCGGTCTGTTCCAGAATCCCTTCGTCATTGAGCCATTCCAGATCGACGAATTCCACGTCGTCCGAAGCGAATTTTTCCTTCAGAAAACGGACGGCTTTCTGTTTGTTCTGAAACGCGACGTCCTGGCTGAAAAGCTCCGTCCGGCGCGGACCGGGAAGAAACCGGCGTTCCGGTACGAGTCCGATTTTTACTTTGTAGTTTAACATTTGGATGAACCTTCTGTAAAACAGGAAAAAGAAGATGAGCAGGCGCACTGCCCGATGATTTCCGTTAATTTTAGCACATTTCGGCAGAATTGCAAGAGTGCTTTTCCGCAAAAAAGTCTCTTTTTTCCGCAGAATCAAAAAAAACTCCAGCGGGGGGAGGAAAACTCATGAACCGGGCAAAATGCCAAAACCCAGGTTCACGTCCAGCTCGCTGCAAAATCCAGCGATTACAGGCCCCGCGGATCAGGCGGATGAGGCGGATTAAGGCGGATTTTTTTTAAAGGATTAAGGAATTCCTTCAAACCTTCCATTCTAAAGACCAGGCCCGTTGTACTTCCAACCTTTTATTTAAACACGGATTTCCACGGATTAAAGGGATTAAAAGGATTTCTTTTTCATTGATTCAAAATCAGGAAGAAGACTGGGAAATTTCCCATTTAAATAATCCGTGGAAATCCTTTTAATCCGTGAAAATCCGTGTTTAAATTGAGGTTTGGACCCGGCTGGGCTCCCACTTGGAAAAAGGTTTTGAGGTTTGGGGGATTTTCTTTTAAAAATTTAAATCCAATCCGACTTAATCCGCCCCATCCGCCTGATCCGCGGGGCCCATTGCGGCTTCTGACGTTTTCGGAGGGGCTGAGCGTCGTGTACACGGGATTTGGTCTTTTTTCTTTTTGTTTGCCCTGGAGTGCAAAGGCTCTCGCGGGGACGATTCCGGGGTTTCACCCCTTGACTTTTTTTTCGGATCTTTTAGAATTAAGAGAAGAAATGACGAACCAGTCACTCACCCAGGATTTAAATCGGGGTTTTGCCCCATTCCCTCCCACCCAGAAAGGATTTTTTATGCGCTTGCGACTCTTACCCGTTTTTTGTCTCATTTTTCTGCTCCCGGCCGCAGTTCAAGCCGAGACGCAATGGATCCTGAACCACGGCCAGGAGGAAGTCCCGGTCATCGTCGGCCAGGGAAACCTCCAGCAGAATCTGGGCCTCACCCAAATCCTGCCCTCGGGAACGGACCTGACGGTCACGATCCCCATGAAGCCGGAGGACGCTTTCTCCGCGGAGGAAAAGCCCTTTTTCGCGATGCGCTACCGCATGAAGACCAGCCAGAAAATCGGCGGGATCTTCTTCACGACCGACTCGCTGAAGTCCCTCTCCGACCAGAGCTACTCGCCGTTCCCCATCGTCGGCGACGGCCAGTGGCGGCACGTGACTCTCGACCTGCGCACCTGCAAGCACGAAAACTGGAAAGGGACCGTCACGTCCTTCCGGCTTGACCCGACCAATCCGAGCGATCTGGACTCCGAGATCGAGATTTCCCGACTCGGTTTCTTCGAGACGGCCGAAGCAGCAGAAGCGTTTTTGAGCGCCGCAAACGACGAGCCGGACTACGCGATGGAAACGGTTTTGCGCGGCGACCATTTCGTCTGCGTGATCCCCGGCGGGACGCTCTCCGACGGCTGGAAAAAGGAAGATTTTCTCCTCCAGCGCCCGGAAACGCTCGAAAAGGGGAAAGTCTTCACGGTCTGCCGTGACGGCCTGCCGGTCCCGTGCCACGTGAATCGCCGCGGCTTCGCGTTCTACCTGGCTGAGAAAGCCGGGAAGTACACGCTCGAGGACGTGGCGGCTTTCCCCTACAAAAACTCCGTTCCGTTCCCGAAAGAGCTGGCCCAGCGCTTCGGGTGCGACGTTTCCAGCCCGTTCCCGCCGGAGTACTTCACCCGCGAGCGGATCCGCCTCGGGGGCTGGGGTCTGGCCCGCATCAAGACGTGGGAAGACCGTTTCATCCAGGATTTTGCCGACTGCGGCCTCGATCTGCTCATCGCGACGGGAAATGAGTCCTCGAACGTGAACCGTCTGAACCTCCTGCAGGCGTGCGACCGCCTCGGCGTGGAGGTTTACCTCAACGACGGCGGGTGGAACCAGCCCGAAACCGCGGGCGAGGAGTACTTCGACCACCCCTCCTTCTGCGGGCACTACCTGACCGACGAGCCGGGGACCGACTATTACGGAAAGTGGGGGGAAGCGGCCAAAGCCTACGCCGACGCCACGGGGAAAATTCCCTACATTAATCTGCTCCCGATGTACGCGAACGCCGCCCAGCTCAAGTTCGGCGCCGGCGCGGCCGCCATCGAGTATTACGATTCCGACCCGGACCTTTACCGGAAGTACTGCGAGAAGTACTGCGACCAGGTCCCCACCGACTACATTTGCACCGACATTTACCCGCTGAACTGGCGCAAGGACGGGACTCGCCACACCTACCCGGAGTACATCGAGTCCATTAATATCATCGCGTCCGTGGCCCGGGAACGGAACAAAGAGTTCTGGTGCTGCATCCAGACGTTCGGGTGGATCCCCTCCAAACGGACCCCCAACGCGGCGGAGTACCGGTGGCAGTGCTGGTCGATGCTGAGTTTCGGCTGCCGCGGGATCCTGTGCTGGGTTTACGGCGCGTACAAGCCGGACTTCCCGTCGCTCGTCACGATCGAAAACGAAAGGACCCCCGCGTGGTACGACGCCCGGACAGTTTTCCGCGAGATCCGGAAGGTTTCGGACGTTTACTGCCAGTTCAAAAACCTCGGCGCGTTCACGCACAATGCATCGGATGAGGTGCCGTACCTGAAGATGAGCGGCGAATTGAAAGAGTTCCCGACGATTCAGGAAATTGAGTGCCCGGATCCGCTTCTGATCGGGTGCTTCGCCAAGAAAGACGGAAGCGGCGAAACCGCGTTCACGCTGGTGAACATGACCGAGCTGGAAGCCGCCAAGACGACGGTCGCGAAGCTGAAGCTCAGCGGGAAAACCGTCACGTGCTACCGCCGCGGCGAGCCGGAAGAAGTCGAGCGGGACGCGGACGGTCTTTACATTTTCCCGCTCGAAACGGGCGAAGGCGTTTTTGTGACGGTGAAATAGAAAATTACGGGGACGACGCTTCCAGCGTCGTTTTTTGGAGTGCGGTGATACAGTCGCGCAAGCGACATTCACCGCTTTCCCTTGCGGCAATACCGCCTCGAAGAGGCGTTTGCCGCGGAGTCAAGCTGGACGTTCTCCACGCGAAAAATCTTTTTTCGACGCGATATTTTTCGACCGCTAAGGGAAAGCGGCAAATGAAGCCTTCGGCTTCTGTATTGCCGCACTCCGAAAGACTCAGCTCGTCCGGCTGGCGAGGATGATCCCCAGAATCGTCAGGACCGTTCCGACCGTGAAGACGGCGTAGATCGTCCCGTTCCAGCTCGCGGCCTCGCTGAAGATCAACATTCCGGCGCAAATATTCAGGAGGACCTGCAGCACGGACATCGCGGCGGCTTTCGAGGCGGAAGCGTAGCGGTAGGAAAGATTCTTCAGGTAGAACGCGATGAACGTCAGAACGCCCGCCGCCAGAATGCTCAGCCAGCACGCCTTCGGCACGGCAGTCGCCAAATCACTGAGGTGAAGCGGCGTTTCGGCCGCGCGCATCTTGCCCAGCATCGCGATGAAGCCGAACAGACCGCCAAACCCGAAGACCATCGAAACGACGAAATACGCGGAAACCGGCTTCGGCGCTTCTTCGCCCTCTTTGAGTTCCGGCTTCTTCATGACGGCCCGCAGAATCAGCGTGTAGATCGCGTACCCCATGCCCGTGATGAAGGCGCAGATGAACCCGAACGTACGCGCGTCGAACTGGACGGCGTAGCCGGCGTACATGATTTTCTTTTCGGTCTCGGCTTCTGCTTTGACTTCCGCTTTCACTTCCGGCTCGGCCGGTTCCGCGGCTTCGGCGACCACTTCCGGCTCGACCGGGACTTCGGATTCCTGGACCTCGACCGCCTGCGCCTGAGCGTCTTCCACGGCGACTGCGGCCACGGCGTTGGCATTCGCGGCGTCCTTGGCTTTCTTGGCGAGCGAATTGCTGTAGCCGAACATCGCAACGGCACAGATCAAAACGGCGATCATGGCCATTTTCAGGCCGGTAACCCGTTCACGAAGCAGCAAGGCGCCGAAAATCGCGCAGCCAAGGATCGTGATGGTCCGGATGACCGGCAGGCCGAGCGCCATCCCGATGTAGTCGTTCGCCAGCACGTGGTGACCGATCCCGATGTACTCGCAGAAAAACGCGGCAATGATCAGGCCGACGATGACTTTCCAGCCCGGGATGGAGGTTTTGCCTGTGCGCCAGAGGTAAATGAAAATCGGGAGCGCGAACATGGCCGCGATCCACTCTTTGAAGCAGAGGATCCAGTCGCCGCGCCACGACGGGTTGAAGATCGCGTCCTGGTTGAACGTATTCTTGTTGATGAACTGGACGAAAACGTACACGATGCTGAACAGCGTGTCGGACAAAATGCACAGGAGCGTCCCGTACGCTTTGTCGCTCATCATCTGTTTCTTGGGGGTGGGGGTTTCGGGGTCGAGCGAAGAGGTGCTCATGGTTGATCTCCTGGTTGAAAATGAATGAGGGGGTTGGCTGGGAATTTCTGGGAGTTTTCTGGGAGCTGCTGGGAGTCTCTGGGAGATTCTGGGAAAAATTTCCAGAAACTCCCAGCCGAATTAACTCAGTTCTCCGCGTATTCCAGCGTCAGGTTCACGTTCTTCGTCTCTTCCGAGCCGAGTTTCACCGCGACGACTTTTCCGCCGGCTTCAAGTGCAGTTTCCACCTTCACTTTCGGGCAGCTTGCCGTGGCGGCTTTGAACGTTTTGCCTTCCGGGACCGTGAAGCGGAACGTGGTCGGGAAATTCGCGATCAGTTCCACCGTGCCGCGGAGCTTCGAGCCGGCCCAGTTCATCGCCTTCACGTCCACCGCGCCCTGCGTGACGTGGCGGTCGCTGGTGAGGAACTGCGGATTGGCCTGAAGCTTGCGCACCGCGAACAAACGCACGGCATGAGCCGGGACCTTGCAGGAATATTCCCCCTGGATCTTCCCGACGAACTGGTTCGTCCAGAATTCGTACGCGACGAACTCCGTCTCGGGGCAAAGGCCGACTTCCTCAGCCGTGAAGCCGATCTCGGCGTCCTCTTCCGTCCAGTTGAAGAGCGCGATCACGTCGTAATTTTCCCACGGACGGCGGACTTTCAGGTCCCAAACCGGCAGGTGCTTGAAGATCGGGTAGAGGTTCACCGGGTGAATGTCCGGAACCGGCGGGAGGGCCTGCTGGAGCAGACGCATGCGGTCCATCGAAAGCTCCGCCAGTTTGTCGCCGGAGAACATCATCTGGCCCGGGAGACTCACGACGACGGTCGAGAGGCGCGCCTCATCCATCGTCAGAGCGTCGTTCACCAGCAGCGTGTCCGGGTCGGCCCAGAACACAATATTGTGCGCGAAGATCTGGTTGTGCGTCCGTCCGCCCTGGTCCATCAGGTTCTTCCAGCCGACCGGCTGATTCGGGTGCACGATGTCAGAGCCGATTCGACCGCAGTCGGCGTACTTCGGTTCCGGCCCGGTGAAGTGGCCCTGGCAGGCGTTAAAAATGCGGTCCTCACCGATCCCTTCACGGAATGCGCGGACGCATCGTTCAAACGGGTCGGGGCAGTTCGGGTTTTTCATCGCGGCTTTGGTTTCCGGCCGTTCAAAGAAGTGCGCGCAGTAATGGGCGCCGGAGCCGGACATTCCGTCGATCTTGAAGTAGTCGTACCCCCAATCGTACGCGGCAATGTGGTGGATCTTCTTCAGATGAGCGATCACCTCGTCATTGGACGGGTCGATCGTGTATTTGCCGTTCCACGAACGCATCGGGACGCCGTTCTTGTCGTGCAGGAACCAGTCTTTGTGCTCCGCGTAGAACTCGTCGTTTCCGGTCCCAAACGGCGCCATCCAGATCCCGGGACGGAAACCGAGCGCGCGAATGTCCTCGGCCAGCTTCTTCATCCCCTCGGGGAACTGTTTCTCGTTCACTTCCAGGTTCAGATTATAGAAATTGGAAACCGGGAGCTGATCGGAATTTCCCTGCCACGACTCGATGTGCCAGATCTCCATCCCGAACGGCTGCAAGTACTTCTTCCCGATGCGGGCTTCCGCCAGATTGTCCTCGGCCGTCGCTTTGTCGAAGTAGAGGTTCCACGACATCCAGCCGGTCGGCGCTTTCGGCGCACGGGTCCGGTTGATCGGTGAATAGTACGGAATGTAGCGCGTCTGCAGGTAGTGCGGCTCGATGTTGAAAACGAACGCGGCCTCGGCGGATTCCTGGATCCGGCCGCTCATTTGCACATCGTAGATCCCGCTTCCTTCCGAGGAGACCGTCAGGTTCGCGCTGCGAAGCTGCAGGGCGAGGTCTTCCTCCGGCGCGAACAGCGTATCGTTCAGGAGCGAGTCCCCGTCACCGGCGGCGAGGAACAGAACGCGCTCGCTGGTCGAGGCTTGCGTCTTGCACGCGAAGCTGGTCTCACGGAAACGGACTTTCCCGTCGAATTTCAGAACGCCTTCGTAGAACTGGCGCGTACGGTGGGCGACCAGCATCTCCAGGCGGCTTCCGTTCTGCTGGAACGTGATGTAACCCATCACGTCGTTGTTCTTGTTGAGCAGGCCGAGCCGCTGCGGGACGGCGTCGCGCGCTTTGATGATTTGCCATTCCTGATCGCCAGACTCAAAGGTGAGCGTCCCTTCGATCGAAACGTTCTGCTCGGTGTTTTTAAGCGTGAGGACGGAGGTTTCCTCGTTGAACTGAATATTCCAGGGGCCAAGCACCAGCGCGAAGATGTGTGCGGCAATAATTGCAAGTGGGTTCATGATCATATTAGGTCCTTCCTGATGAGAGAATCGTTAATAAAAAAGCCGTAACGCGGGTTTCGTTACGGCCTGATTCTACGAATTCAAAGCATTAAACTCAGATTCTCGCGTAACCGTTCTGATATTTCGGCGTAACGAGCTCTTCGAGGCGGGCTTTGTCTTCCGGATTGTTGGTGATCTTCATGTTCTTGGCATCCCACTCGATTTTCGGACCGATGGTTTCCGGTTTGGAAGCGCCCCAAACGGCCAGGTTGCCGAGGAGGATCGTTTCGGTGAGCGGACCAGCGTAGTTCGGGAAGTTGGACCAGCAGCGATCCGGTTTGTTTTCCTTGATGGCGCTGACGAATTCACCAAAGTGACCGCCGTAAGGATCTGCATATTTGTCGGCGGCTTTGAGTTCTTCTTTCGCCTGAGCAAGGTACTTGGCTTCGGTTTCCGCGTCGATCGTGCCGAGCAGGTCGCGGTCCTGGCCGTAGTCGTTCTGGGAGAAGAATTTACCCTTTTCACCGATCATGAGCAGACCGGAACCGGACGGCTGTTTGCCTTCGAGCAGGGACGGATCCGGACGCTGTCCGCCGTCCATCCAGGTGAATTTGAAGCCCGGACGCCAATCGTTGGCCGGGAATTCGAAGGAGATCTTGCTCCACTTCGGCAGGGAGTCGTAATTATGACCGGAAGTGATGGCCTGAACCCAGAGCGGGTCTTTAATGTCGAGCGCTGCGAACGCAACGTTCACCGTGTGGCAAGCCATGTCGCCGAGAGCGCCGGAACCGAAGTCCCACCAGCCACGCCACGCAAACGGATCATAAGCGCCCGGAACGTACGGACGTTTTGGAGCAACGCCGAGCCATCTATCCCAGTTGAGGTAATCCGGAACCGGCTGACCTTCACCGCGTTCGCCGCCCTGCGGCCAAATCGGACGGTTGGACCAGACGACGACTTCTTTCACCTGACCCAGCAGACCGTTGCGGATCATGCGGGCGCTTTCACGAAGACCACTACCAGCAGAACCCTGGTTTCCCATCTGGGTGCAGAGGCCTTTTTCAGCGGCGATCTCGCGCAGACGGCGGGCTTCGAAGATGGTACGGGTCAGCGGCTTCTGGGTGAAGCAGTGCTTGCCGAGCTTCATACCAGTCGCGGCGATGATGGCGTGCATGTGGTCCGCGGTGCTGACGGTGATGGCGTCGATTTTGTCGCCCATCTTATCGAACATTTCGCGGTAGTCTTCGAACGCGTTGTCGCCAGCTTCCTTGAAGCGTTTGCCTCCTTTGAGCTGGTTGCGGTTGGTGTCGGTGTAAGCGACGACCACGCCGAAGCGGTTTGCATCATTGGAATCGGACTGGCCTTTGCCACCGATTCCGACGCAGCCAAACTGCACTTTTTCGTTCGGGGATTCCTGGGCGAGCAGATCGCTCACGACCAGGGTGGAAGCACCAGCCACAGCGGTGGCTTTGAGGAAAGTACGACGATTCGTCTTCAACATTTAAATACTCCTTGAGTGAATAGGAAGGACGGTCAGAAACCGTACACGATGAAATTAGGCTGGCGGAAAGGCTTCCCTCAAACGAAAAACCATTCCTGCTCCCTCGCGGGATGAACTATCCTATAGCATACACTTAACCCAAATTAATTTCAAGGGCCTCCGATGGCATTTTTTCCAAAAATTTTAAGATTTTTTTGGTTTTTTTAGAAAAAATAAAGAAAAAGGGGGCGAACTGTGGGGCATTAATGGCGAGCGGTGGCAGTAATGCCACCGTAAGATCCGGAGGGCCGGCGTCCCGCCGGTCAAGTTAGAGGTTTTACGCTTTTATTAACTTGACCGGCGAGGA